>MWCO01000078.1 GCA_002070115.1 Deltaproteobacteria bacterium ADurb.Bin207 | reverse complement strand
ACCGGAGCCGCTATAGCCGCCGGTGCCTGTTCCGCCGGAGCCTGCATCACCGCCCGATCCGCTCGAACCACCGGAGCCTGCCCATCCGCCGGTGCCACTGGTGCCGGAGCCTCCTGAGCCGCTGGTGCCGCCCGAGCCGCTGGTGCCCGAACCACCGGAGCCGCTCCATCCGCCCGAGCCGCTGGTACCGGAGCCCCCGGAGCCGCTGTTGCCGCCGGAGCCAGCATCGGCGCCCGTACCGTTGCCAGCTTCGGCACCTGATCCTGCGCTTCCAGCCTGGGCGGCCGAGCCCCCGGTGCCGGAAAGGTGGCCTCCGCTACCTCTATCGGGCCGCCCTTCGCCCCCTACGCAACTGAATGTACTCGAAAGCAGCAGTCCGAGGACGCAGGCCGTGGGGCCCACCCAAGCCCGGGAAACGACACAAAGGGTATCATCCGGCATCTATTGGGCTTAACGCGGGGCCGCCCACCGGTCAAGGATGCCCGTGCAGGGGGCAAGCGCTTCTTATCGATACGACCTCCGTCAATCGGAGGAGCCGTCCAGGTGGTAAAGCACGGGTCGATGGTCCGACAGGACGGAGGCATAATGCCCCCAGCTCGTCATGAATACTCGGTCCACGGGAATGGTTCGGGTGAAGGAGTCAGGGTGCCAGGTGGCAGCGAATAGCTCGTTGGTGATGAGGACATGGTCGATATGGCTGGTGTAACGGGGATAGGAGACGACGGCGTCCGGGTCGGTAGCGATGGACATATCGGCGAAAAGGTATTCGGCGGGTCGTTCCAGGAACGGGGAAAAGACATTGGTTTGCGGGGGTTCTTCGATTCTGTCGTTGAAATCTCCGACCACGATGACGCGGGCGTGGGGGAGGTGGAGGCGGATATGATGTTCGAGACGTTCGCAAGCGCGGAGACGTCGGACTTCTTCATCGTTTGGGTCATCATGCTGGATGACGTTGTCTCCCAGGGCTTTGAGGTGGACGTTGATCACCACGAAGTCTATGTTTTTCCAGGTGAATTCCAATACCAGGGGAGCGCGTGGGAAGGCGAGATGGTCTTCGTTATCGAAGAGCAGATAGCGCTGTCGGACGTGGATGGTGGTTGAATTCCAGAGCATACCGACGGGTGGGTTATAGGGGCCGGAGGGGTCGAAGAAGGAGGCGACGTCGGCTTTCCAACCGGGCATGGCGTCGGCCACCTCGAAAAGGGCGGAGGCGTCGACGATTTCCTGGACGGCGACGATATCGGGTTGGATGGCGGACAGGACGGTAGTGAGGTGTTGTTGGGTTTCGGAGCCTCGTTTTGGGAAGCGTTCGAGGTTCCAGGTCAAGATATCGAGGGCATGGTCGGAGCCTGCGGGGCCGAGGGGTTCGTTAGGGCGGGTGGGCAAGGAGGGGGAGGAGTCTGCGGGCTGATCTTGGTTGGGGGCGTCTTGGGCGCAGGCGGTGAATGCGAGCAAGGCGAGGGTAGTGAGGGAACGATGCACGACTGGCTCCGTGCGAGAAGCGTAGGGCATATGGGGCTGGGAGCCAAGCGAAGTGGTTGCCCATCGCAATGGGTTGTGGGGCCAACAAGCAACTCAGTTGGCAGTTGCAAGAAAAATTGCCTATTCAGTAGGCAGAATGAAGGAAGGGTAAGGAGGGGGGCAATTGGGTGGGATCATTGGGGAAAAGGGCATCAACGGGCCAAGGGGCAACTTGGCTTGGATCGTGCTGTGCCTCAGGGATGGCGCTTGGATTATCGGTAGGCTACCCTAACAGCTTGGATTGACATGGATGTGGTCAGCCACGTAAGGTGCCAGCCCATTTGGTATCGAAGGTCGCCCGTGCATGGTTCATGCTAGAGCGGGATTGACGATGGAAGGAGAAGTTGCGGATGAACAGTGGAGCCAGCGGCAAGAAAAGCGGACGCATCTGGAAGCAGGGTGCGGTGGGTCTATTGGCCTTGACCGTACTCGGGGTAGCTGCCCCAGCGTGCCTTGACAGGCCGGTGGCGCCACAGCAGCCCGTGACCAAGAGTTTGTCGACGCAGCTTTACCAGAACCAGAAGGTCGACAAGATCGACCTATTGTTCATGATCGACAACTCCGCATCGATGGCGGACAAGCAAAAAATTCTTGCGGCCGCGGTCCCGGACCTTGTCGAACGGCTTACCAATCCCGTTTGTGTCGACCGGGAATCGCGAGAATTCAAAGCGGCGGTTGCGCCAGGGGAGAGTTGTCCGAGCGGAACCGAGCGTGAATTCGACCCCATCCTCGATATCCATATTGGCGTCATTACTTCTTCTCTCGGCGGTCACGGTGCGGATTCCTGCAGCAACGTACCTTCGCAGCAATGGAACCCCACCATGGAGGATATGGCCCATCTGATCACGCGTGGAAAAGACGATGGCGGCAATGCCGTTACCGTCGACACCTATGAGGGGCGTGGTTTTTTGAATTGGGATCCGACTGGGGAAAAGAGCAATCCACCGGGTGAGAAGAACGTTGCCAATCTGAAAAAGAACTTTACGTACATGGTTCGAGGTGCGGACCAGATTGGTTGTGGTTACGAAGCCAGCCTCGAGGCGTGGCGACGATTCCTGGTGGACTCCGCTCCTTATGAGAAGATGGTGCCTGTCAACTGCCCGGGGGGAGATACTGCCAACCGCTGTCGCGGCCCCGAGGGTGTCGACCAAACGGTGATTCAACAACGCAAAGATTTCCTTCGCCAGGATTCATTGCTCGCGATCATCATGCTCACGGATGAAAACGACTGTTCGGTCATCGATGGTGGGCAGTATTATTTGGCGTTGCAGACGCTCGACGGCAGTGCGGCTTTCCATCTGGCCCGAGGCACGGAAGCTTGTTCGTCGGACCCATGGAGTCCGAATTGCAAGTCTTGTTGGGAAGTCAATGCCGCGGACCATCCGGAATGTGCGGCGGGCTGGGCCAATCCCGAAAAAGACGACACGCTCAACCTTCGCTGCTGGGAGCAGAAACGTCGCTTCGGCATCGATTTCCTTCATCCAATCAGTCGGTATGTCGATGCGTTGACGGAGTCGAGGCTCGGCGACAAAAACAAAGACGAAAAAGACAGAGAACTTAACCCGGTGTTTTGCACGGAAAACAATCTGAGCGAAGACCGAAAGACCTGCAAAGCATCCCTGCGTGACCGTTCCCTCATCTTTTTGGCTGGTATCGTCGGGGTTCCGTGGCAGGACCTCGCAAACGATCCAGATAACTTAAAAAAGGGATATCGTCCTGTCGAGCAGCTTTCCTGGACACCGTCCAACTTCGAAGCCAACCAGATGCCCGTACCCAATGGCTTGCCCCAAGGAAAAACCTTGTGGAACATGATTCTTGGGGAGGTTGACGAAAACGGATCCATCAATCCGAACGTCGACCCGTTGGATCCTTTGATGAAGGAATCTTTGGTGCCTAGAACGGGCACGCATCCGATCACCGGAGAGGACTTGGTTCAACCCGGAAGCGCAAACCCCGTGGCTCATACCGTCAACGGTTCCGAGTGGAACATCTCGAAGATGGACGACTTGCAATACGCCTGCGTTTTCGACCTCGGACAGTTTGGGCCCATCGATTGCAATCTCCCCCAAAACAAGTTCGGATGCGACTGCAACGACTCGCCTGAAAACCCGCTTTGCTGGAATGGAAGCGCTTACGGGCAGATGCAATACCGCGCCAAAGCCTATCCGGGTCGTCGTCAGCTCGCGGTGCTCAAAGGCATGCGTTCTCAAGCCATTGTCGCTTCGGTTTGCCCTGCCAACATGCAAAATGTCAACGAAGCGGACTTCGGTTATCGCCCTGCGATTGGCGCGATCGTCGATCGTTTGAAGGCGGCTCTGCAAGGCACCTGCTGGGATCAAAAACTCGACATCGAAACCGAAGGGGATGAAGTCGGTACCGTGCCTTGCATCGTGCTCGAAGCTACCAAAGGCGATGTGGGGGCAGACAAAAAAGCCATCTGTCCTCCTTGCACCGGAGTTCGCTCTGAAGCGAGCAAAGACCAGATCGAGGCTCTCAAGAGTGACCCCATCTTCAAGGAGAACGGTTTGAACTGCGTCTGCACCATCAACCAGGCCAAACCAGGACCGGAACTCGAAGCTTGCACACGAAACGAGGTGGTGGTTGGTATCGAGGGCTGGTGTTATATCGACCCGGAGCAGGACGAGACCCACAACCGTGATATCGTGGCTTCTTGCCCACCGGCGAACAAACGCCTCATCCGTTTCGTAGGCGACCAAGTTCCGCTGCCTGGCTCCTTCACCTACTTGCAATGCCTGGCCGCAGCCCTCTAGGTTTCGTCGGCACTTCCGACGACAGCAGCCAGGGCGATTGAATCCTTCCGCTGAAAGTTTTCCCTCTTCCGCCACAAGATTCTGACTAAGGCTTGTCGCCTTGTCTCGAGCGCGGTATCCACAACCCACCGTGACCAAGAAGACCGTCCTCGTCGTCGAAGATGAGCCCACCCTTGTCATGGGCTTGCAAGACGTCCTCGAATTCGAAGGCTATGATGTCGTCGTTGCGCCCACTGGACGCGAGGGAGTGAGTCTTGCCAACCTTCGAAAGCCCGATGTCGTCTTACTCGACCTGATGCTTCCGGACATCAACGGCTACCAGGTATGCGAAGAAATCCGCAGACGCGATCCGTTCATGCCCATCATCATGCTCACTGCGCGCAGCCAAGAAGCGGATAAAGTTCGGGGACTCGACGCCGGAGCCGACGACTACGTCACCAAACCTTTCAGCATCGCGGAACTCACCGCAAGAATCCGCGCCATCGTTCGTCGCGCCTCCAGGCTTCCCGACGCCACCCCTGAATTCATCGAAATTGGCAACGCCAAAGTCGATGTGACCGCGCAAACCGTCGAACGGGCGGGCACCGTGCATCGTTTGAGTTATTACGAAATCGAGTTGTTGCGCCTGCTCCACGAACGCAGGGCCACGCCGGTCGCCCGCGACGACATTCTCACGCGCGTCTGGGGTTTGGAAGCCACACCTTCGAACCGCACCGTCGACAACTTCATCGTCAAGCTGCGTCGAAAAATCGAGGACTCCCCCGAGAAACCCGAACACATCCTCACGGTATACGGATTTGGATATAAACTCGTGTAAATACACGGTGTTGCATGACGACGGTTCCATTCCGCGGGCCCTGGTGCGCGGTATTGGCGATGGGGGGGAGAGAAATTGGGAATTAGCTGTAGCAATCGTGCCAACCACGTTGCTATTTCAACGTTGCGTGATGGCTCGGGAGCGTTGGACGATGAGGTTGGCTAGGGAGGGTTCCGGGTCGATCGACGAACGTGAAAACGAGTTGGCTCGAGGGGCGAAGCCCCTATTGGGCTCGTAGCCTGCTTATTTTTTGGTATTTCGAAGGATGCGGAGCCATTCGACACCAGCGCCGTATCCAACTACATTTCATCGGGTAATGCCTGCGGGACTATCGATTCGCTGGATTTCGTCGGTCGCTCTGCTTGCTTCGATCGCTGCATCGTGTACCAGCGATTCGCCTCCTTCCGAGCCCATGTCTCGTGATTGCGCACACGCTGTATGGGCGCGCGCTTCTCGTCCGGGTGCCACGCTTGGTCTGGTGGGAAGTTGGAACGATTGGGAGGGGATTTCCGTGCCGATGCACAAGCGAGAGGATGGCTGGTATCTGGCATACTTCGTTCTTCCCCCTGGTGAATATGGTTATTGGATCGAGGAGGATGGAATTGCTCGGCTCGACGACTTCAACCCATTGACGACGTACCGCGAGCAGCAGGAAGTCTCTTTGTTGTTGGCGGAGGACTGTTCGGTACCGAAAATTCAAGTGGTGACAGCAGAGGGGCGAGATGATGGTCGCTCGCGAATTACCGGGGTCTTTCTCACGTCGTCGTCTCATTCGCCGTTCGATCCAAGCAGTCTTCGCGCGCAGGGGGTTGGTGACTCATCCTATCGAATCGGTCGGGCGAATCCGAATACGGGTCAATTCGTTCTCGAGGCGCAAGGGTTGGCGCGTGGCAAATACACATGGACCGTGCGAGCCAAGGATAAGGATGGGCGCGAAGCGGAGCCCGCGACCGTATCTTTCTGGATTCAGCCTCAAATGCAATCTTGGCAGGATGGCTTGTTGTACCAGATCATGGTCGACCGTTATTTGGGCGACGGGGGGGAGTATCTGACCTCACCGGTGACCGCGGGCAGTCGCGCGGGGGGAACCCTGGATGGCGTGCGAGCGTCGATCGAAAATGGGTATCTCGAATCGCTTGGCGTGACGGCGCTGTGGCTTTCGCCGGTCTATCTCAACCCGATCGAGGCTCGTCAAAGTCCGTGGGACAATCATTTTTACGAGGGTTATCACGGCTATTGGCCGGTGGAGTCCCAGGTGGTGGATCCGCGTATCGGGGGGGAAAAAGCGTTATACGAACTGGTGGAAACCGCGCACGAGCATGGTCTGCGCGTGCTTCTCGACATCGTACCCAACCACGTCTACGAGACCAACAGGATCTACGTGGAGCATCAGGGCGATGGGTGGTTTCACGATGGCCCGGACAAGTGTATTTGCGGCGATGAGCCGTGTCCCTGGAGCACGCATATCGAAACCTGTTGGTTTACGTCTTATCTGCCGGACTACCAGTGGAAGAACCCCGAGGTCATGCGTCATGGCGCGTTGGAGTCATTGTGGTGGCTACGCACGTTCGACCTGGATGGGGTGCGTATCGATGCGGTACCGATGATGCCGCGATCGGCCACGCGCCGGATTGCGCATGCTTTGCGAGGCTCGGTGGTATCGAATACGGAGCCCTTCATTCTTGGTGAGATTTATACGGGGGGAGGACAAGGAGGCATCAATCAGATTCGTTATCATCTCGGTCCGGCGGGGCTCGACAGCGCTTTCGATTTTCCTTTGATGTGGTCGCTGCGAGAAACCATTGCGCACGGCAAAGGGAGTTTTGCGGACGTGCAACGCATCCTGGAGGCTTCCGACCTCTCGTATGAAGGGTCGGGAGTCACGATGGCGCGCATCATCGGCAACCATGACACCACGCGTTTTTTGTCGGAAGCGCAGGGGGATGCGGCTCGAGATCCTTGGAAAAATCCGCCCCTTCAACCTGACGAACCTCAACCCTACGCAAGACATCGAATGGCGATGACAGCGATGATGACGCTGCCTGGGCTGCCGGTGATGTATTATGGCGACGAGGTTGGGCTCGCGGGAGGGGGAGACCCGGATTGTCGTCGTGTGATGCCGCGCATGGACAGTCTCAATCCACATCAACAAGCGGTGCTGGAGCATTCGCGAAGGCTTGGAAGGTTGCGTCGATGCTCACGCGCGCTGCATCGCGGTTCTCTCCGAACCTTGCGAGCCGACAAGACAACGTACGTGTATGTGCGCGATATCAAAGATGGTTTTCCAGTGGTGGTCGCGATATCGACAGCCTCGTCGACCCAGACGCTGTCTCTTTCGTCGGAGGAGATCGCGGCCGGGTCTTATGTCGACGTCTTGTCGGGAGAAGTGATTTCGGTGGGGGACAAGCCATCAGCGGCTTCATGGACGCTTGATTCTTTGCGTGCGCGCGTATGGGTATTGGAGTCCGACCCTTGTCGTTGAGCAACGGGATTGGATGGCAGGGTTCGGCGATATGGGCGCGCCTGCCATGCGGGATGATGGTTCCCCTCGTGTTCGTCCGTGGGTTCTACAAGCCGAAACCCTGGCTAAGGGCTTAGCATCCAGCGGGCGGTGGTATTGCGTAGTCGTGTCTTAGGCAGGGGGGAATCGGCGTTTCGGAAGGGGGAAATCACCCTTCCTCATTCCGTGCAACTCGTGGAATTAATTCACATTTCTTTTTATTCTCTTCGGTGGTTATCAAGCAAGGGCCGCGGGTATTCCCGAGGCAAGGAGCAGAGGCATGAACAGGCATATCATTTATGGGATTCACATTCAGAACCGTGGGGAAAACGCTCTTCGCGTCCAGCAGGTTTTGACGGAGTATGGTGGTTTCATCAAGACGAGACTTGGATTGCATGAGATGGACGGGGACAAGGGTTCCACGGGTGGGGTGCTATTGCTGGAGATGCATGGGGATGAGAATCGATATCGTGTGATGCGCGACAAGCTCAGTGGCATCGATGGGATCGAAGTCAAGGTGATGGAATTCGATCACGGCTAGAGCGATGGACATGGTTCTTCCTGTCCGATCGGTCATGCACGGCAGATCGAAATCACGTTGCTGAGCGTCGGGTTCGACGTACGGGAGTACGGGAAAAAGTTGACGTAGTTGAAGGCTCTGGGAGGGGGGTTCATCACAATCGACCGACGAACGCCAAGCGGGCGCTACCGTTGTGCGCTTCGTGACAATATCATCAAGTCATGAATGCATCATGGCAGCGGTGGATGGGATACGGCGCGTGTGTACTGATGGTGGGATGCGCTGGGGCTTCTACGTCTCCGGCAGAGCCTATCGGGTCGCCTGTTTCTTCTTCGGGGTCCGTTTCGCCTGCCGTATCTTCGGTAAGCAGCGAGTCACCTGACGGGGCATCATCCGCGGCGTCGGCGACGATGCCGAGCGAGCCCGAACTCGATCGCTGTGCGATTGCGGAGCCCAAGCTGGTGGTGCCGTCGCGTCGATTGATCAGCGGGTTTGATATTGCCGAGGGACGAATTTTTTGGCTTCAGCATGACGTCATGACATCGGAGATGACGATTCACAGTCTGGCGCTCGACCAAGAATCGGGGGAGCCGGAACTGGTCCATCGGGTACCGATGGTCAACGATCCCGATGCTTTGGTGGTAAGCCAAACTGGTTTTTGGTTGGGGGTTGATGACGTGAGGGGTTCGGTTTGTAAGTCCCAGGTGATGTGGTTGGGAAAAGCGGCATCTCGCGCTGTGCCGGTGAGCGAACCTGCTTGTGTATTTGGTCCTTTACGGGTGCAGGGAGCGGAAGCGATGTGGGCTACGGGCAAGACCCATTCTCACCCGATGCAGGTTTCGGTGGCGGTTGGCGCTCCCCCTGGTGGGATAACGTCGTTATCTCGCAAGGCCGATGTTTTTTTCGACACGGTTTGGCATGCGAGCGATGGGGTGTACTACGCGCTCGAACGTGATGAGGTCATTCGGCGCAGGCCCGACGGGGTCGAAGAACAAGTCGTTGGGCCGGTGAATTCGACACTGCCCCGACAACCGAAAGCGATCGCGCTATGGGGCAACGACATCATCCTGGCTTCGAGCCAAGATTCGCGAAAGGTGGAGTTGGTACGAATAGCGCGAACGGGTGGAACCCGTTCGATCCTTGGCAGCTTCGACGTCCATTCATCGGTTGTTAAGCTATTTTCGAACGAGGGGGGGCTGGTGATGCTTCTTCGGGTTGCGCGGGACACCGATAAATTATTGCTCATCGATCCGAGGGCCGAGTGTCCCATCGTGGAATTGCCAGTGCCGGACCGTCGTCATCGGATGCAGGTCGTGGGCAATGTAGCTTACGTGTTGCAGCAAAGCGGAATCATGGCTTGTTCGTTCGCGGCGCGAAGCCCGAAATCACGGTAGAGCATTCGGCAAATCGCCTCAGTGAATTGACGGCCAGCGGACGAGGGCCCAAGATGACTCCCGTCATGGCTGAGCTGAATGAGCGATCTCGTCGCATTCTTCACGCTATCGTAACCGAGTTCATCGAGTCCGGTGAGCCTGTGGGGAGTCGAACGCTCAGCAAGAAGTACGGGCTTGACATTTCTCCGGCGACCATTCGCAATGTGATGGCGGACTTGGAGGAGAACGGTTTTTTGTACCAGCCGCACACCTCTGCGGGGAGGCTTCCCACGGAAAAAGCGTTTCGATTGTTCGTGGATTCGCTCATGACGGTTTCCTCGCTTTCGGGAGATGAGCAAGCGGAGATTCACTCGCTGGACGAGCTTTCCCCTGGGATGGCGTTGTTGCGCGAGAGCAGCCGCGTATTGTCGCGATTGGCGGGAACCGCTTCGGTCATCGTAGCGCCAGCTCTCGATCGTCGTCGGCTTCGAGAGATTCACTTCGTTGCGCCGACTTGTTCGGATCAGGTATTGCTTGCGGTGCTTCTATTTTTCGATGGCACGGTGGAGTCGCGCATGGTGGATGTGCAGCAGGTGCCATTGGATATCGAACTCGAGCGGATGCATAACTTGTTGGCGGAAGAAGTGGCGGGAAAGACATTGCGCCAGCTTCGGGAGAAGCTCGCATCGACGTTGAGTCAAGAGCGTATCGTACTCGATCATTTGACGAAGTGGGCCTATGAGCTTGGGTTATTGGCGACGGACACGGAGTTGGATCCGGTGGTCATGATCGAGGGTAAGTCTCGATTGATTGCGCAACCGGACTTTGGCGATGTGCAGTTGTTGCGGGATTTGCTTCAGACCCTCGACGACCGGGAGCGTCTTCTCATGCTATTGGATCGAACGATCGTGGGCAGGACGGTGCAGGTATGGGTGGGCAAGGAAGCAGAGCTTGGGGGTGGGTCTTTGAGCCTGATTACGGCACCATTTCGGGAAGGGGATAGCGCCTTGGGAACCATCGGTGTGATTGGACCGACGCGCATGAACTACCCGAAGGTCATTCCGCTGGTGCAGGCAACCGCCGCGGCGATGTCCGAAGCGCATGACAGGGCTGTGAGCGATGAACCGCTTCCGATTCGGCCGAAGCCCAAACAACCCGCGTAATCATGCGTTGTGCAATCCTTGGGTTCGCAAGTCTCATGACCATGGGATGCACGGCTGCTCCCACACTCATGGTCATGGACATGGATGATGATCGGCCTGTTTTTGCGTCCAAGCAACCCGAGGCCAGCGAGCCGTTGGTGGTGTTTCGAGACTGGCGGCAAGGCCATGATCCGTCGAAACCATGTCCCGCGGACATGGCCTTGGTGGCTGACAGTTATTGTGTCGATCGATGGGAAGGGTCACTCGTGGAGATCACACCATCGGGGGAACGTCCTTTCCCTGCCACCATGCGTGTAGGTGATCATCTCGTGCGGGCTCGTTCCGTGCCGGGTGTGATGCCGCAAGCCTATGTATCGGGAGCTGAAGCACAGAGGGCGTGTGAAATGGCAGGCAAGCGGCTGTGTACGGCGTGGGAATGGTGGCGAGCCTGCGCGGGACGTCGCAAGATGATCTATCCATATGGGACGATGCATGTGGCGGGTCGATGCAATGAAGAGCGTTCGTTGCATCCTGTGATGCAGTTGTACGGCGCGGATGCGGGGCCGGAAGTTTGGTATGTGGAGCCGATGAACAACCCAGCCATCAATGCGCAAAGCGCCACGGTGGCGATGACGGGGGCGCGTTCTCGATGTGTGACGGAAGACGGGTTATTTGACATGGTGGGCAATGTTCACGAATGGACGAGCGATCCGGCGGGTACGTTTCATGGGGGAGCGTATTCGGGGAAAATCGCGATTGGGTGTCAATACATCACGACGGCCCACGGGTTTTCCTATCACGATTACAGCACGGGATTTCGATGTTGCAGTGAGCCGGTTGGGTCGCCTGAGTGAGGGAAAGCTCCGCCAGGGTATCGGAGCGTTCTGACCCCTGGCCTATTGGCAGAAAGGCGAATAGGACAGGGCCACCATGCCCGATTACGGACTGATTCGGCTTTATCGAGAAGAGTTCCGTGGATACGACGCTTCCAAGTTTCAGCAAGATTTATTGGCGGGGCTGACGGTAGCGGCGGTAGCTCTTCCGTTGGCGTTGGCATTCGGTGTGGCTTCTGGAGCGACGGCTGCTGCTGGATTGATCACGGCAATCCTGGCTGGCGTGGTGATTGGGCTGTTGTCGGGCGCGCCGTATCAGATATCGGGGCCGACGGGAGCCATGAGTGCGGTGCTCATCGTGCTTGCGCAACGTTATGGTTTGGAAGGTGTTTTTATCTCGGGTCTGCTTTCCGGGGTGTTGCTGTTTTTGATTGGTGTGTTGCGTCTTGGAAGGTTCATCGCGTTCATCCCATCTCCGGTGATCGCGGGGTTCACCTCCGGCATTGCGCTCATCATTTTCATTGGGCAGATCGATCCATTTTTGGGAGTGCAAACGGCGGCTTCGGATTCGGCGGCGTGGAAGCTGATCGGTTACTTCAAGGGCGGATACATTCCTGATGGGCGCACGGTGTTGCTTGGAGGGGTCGTTGTTCTCACGATGCTCGTGACACCGAAGAAGGTCAGCACGCGCTTCCCTTCTTCGCTCCTCGGCTTGATTTTGGCTACCTTCATCAATTGGGCGGCGGGCTGGTCCGTTGCTAGCATTGGACAAATCCCGCAAACCTTATGGCTCAGTGAACGGTTGTCCTTCGTGAGCCTGGCGTCTCATGACTGGACGGATTTCGTGGCGCCGGCATTGACCATTGCGGCGCTCGGGGCGATCGAGTCGTTGTTGTGTGGAGCGGTGGCATCGAACATGACAGGGATTCGTTTGCAAGCCAACCAAGAGCTGATTGGTCAAGGCGTGGGCAATATCCTCATTCCTTTTTTCGGGGGTGTTCCGGCCACGGCTGCCATTGCTCGAACCAGTGTGGGGATCAAGTCGGGGGGGCATACGCGAATGGTGAGCCTCGTTCATGCCGTGGGCTTGCTGTTGTCGATGTTTCTGTTGGCTCCGGTGATGGCGCGCATCCCGCTTGCGGCTCTCGCGGGAGTGTTGATGGTCACCGCCGTTCGAATGAATGAGTGGTATGCGATTCGTTTCCTTTTCGGAAAACGTTTCAAGACAGGCATGGCCACGTATGCTTTGACGCTTCTGGCCACGGTCGCGCTCGACTTGACGCAGGCGATCCTGATTGGAACGCTCGTGTCGGCGGCTGTTTTCCTCAATCAGTTATCCAGTCTCGACATCCACATTCAGGAGATCATTCCGGAAAAACTTAGGCAGCGGGGAATACAAGCGGTCGGTGACTGCGCCCATGTCCGTGTGGCCTTCATCACGGGACCGCTTTTTTTCGCCGCTACGGACAAATTCAATGAAGCCTTCAAGGAACTGAATGAAATGCACGCTCTCATTCTTTCCATGCGGGGCGTATCCAATATCGACGTTTCCGGACTCGAAGCGATGCGGGACTTATTGCATCGCCTTCGAAAACAAGGCGGAACGCTCATGATCTCGGGCATCCATGAAAACGCTCGAAAAACGTTGGAGCGGGGAGGTTTTCTCGACGACGTCGGACAAGACAATATCTTCTGGAGTTCGGATCAGGCAATCGTCGAGGCGGAGCGTCGGGGTTGCTTGTATTGCCAGGCCGGGGCCAAGCCCGACGGAGATGGCACCGCGGGTCTTGGCGAAATGAATATAACTAGTTGAATTTACATTATATTTTTATATCCCATCCAATGGCTCTAGGGTGCCCTGAGCGGGGAGCCATGTCGATTCGACAGGGATTGTGCGACGCGGCGCCACCGCTGCCGTGTCTTCGGCATCGACTATCGTGGAGGTACACTATGACGATCGAGTTAGCGAAAAAGAAGTGCATTCCCTGTGAAGGGGGAGTGGACAAACTGAATCCGGAGCAGGTGAATTTTTATATGACGATGGTGCAGGGGTGGCGGGTTGATGGGGATCGGATTGCCAAGCGCTATGTGTTCAAGGATTTTTTGGGAGCGATGGCGTTTTTGAATCGGGTAGCGTCGGCGGCCGAGGAGCAGGGGCATCATCCTGACTTTTGCGTGCATTACAATCAGGTTGACGTGACGCTCTGGACACATGCGATTGGCGGGTTATCGGAGAATGATTTCATTCTCGCCGCGGTGGTCGATGGATTGGTCGAGGATTGATTATTGGGGAGCGGCACCGGCATCTTGCACAGGCCATGGGATGCCTGGGGGGGGTTGCCATCCGGCGGGGGGCTGCCATCCGGGAGGGGGTTGAAAACCGGGGGGAAGACCTGGAGACCTGGTTGCGGTTGCGCGCCGCCTGGGGGTGGAGCGGGTTGGGGTTGGGGTTGCGCCGGTTGTGCAGCCGGGCCTGGGGGTGCGGCTTGCGGTGGTGCCGCGGCCGGTTGTCCGGGCGGGGGCTGTCCAGGCGGAGGTTGTTGTGCTGGACGCTGTTCGACGATGCACCCTACGACCACGGCGCCTACGACGAGCGCTGCGGAAACCATCCATAAGCTTTTGTTTTTCATGGGCACCACCTCTGGGTTGGTGATGCATGATACCACGGCTGGTAGCCGATTCTTCCCACGGGTTGAAGCAGTGATACACGATACACGGCGGTATCGCTGCCATCGAAGGCTCCTTTTCGGTTCATGTTCGATTCGGGGGCTCTGTCTGCCCCGCCGGAACCTCCCCATTTCGTACCGTTTGCATCCGACACGAAGAGAAGGCTTGACCGCACAAGCCTGGCGAGAAACCCTCTGGCCGTGACCTTGCCTCGATTCGCCCAATGGCTATCCCTTCTGCTCGCTGTCGCACTCCTTGGCGGCTTCGTACAACCTTCCCACGCGCAGACCAACGAGCCCATTGACTCCCGTGTGGTCGAGGCCACCCGCGACATTGTGGCCGCTCGTGGCCCGGACCGTTACACGAAGCTTCGTGTACTTTGGTCCTTATGGGAGGACACGGACCCGGATCAAGTCGAACAGGCGCTACGCTCGATGCAACGACATCCGAGCCTGGACCCTTCCGCGCGCGTCTATGCATCGCTGCTTTCTGCTTATGCGAGAAGGCGCCGGGGCGATCTACCTTCGGCCCGCGCGCAAGTGTCCGCCTTGCGATTCATTGACCAGTGGATGGTGGCAGGTCCTTTCGACAACGAAGGCCGTTCTGGTCATGATCGGGTCTTCGAGCCCGAGAGTCGGTTGAACGATCCGGTCGATCCCCAACTCGTGTACGAGGGTAAGGAGCGCCAAGTACGCTGGCGCGCCATCCCCCACGCCTTTCCAGATGGTTGGCTCGACTTCGGTGAGTTATTTCGTCCTCAGGAACGCATTTGCGGCTTTGCCACGACATTCGTTCGCGCTCGCGATGACAAGGCGCGGGTAGCGACGGTTTGGCTGGGTGCCACGGGAGCATTCCGGCTTTTTTGGAACGGGCAAGAGGTTTTATCCGACGGAGCTTATCGCACGATGGATGCGGAGCGTTTCGCCACCACGGTAGATGTAAAAGCCGGATGGAACCGACTGACGGTGAAGGTATGTGGCGACGCCTTATCACCGATGCTGACGGTTCGTTTGGGGGATCGCCAGGGCGCACCCGATGCATCGCTCGTTGTGTCTGCTGATGCAGTCCATGCGGACGACGCGGCAAAAAATGCGATTCATGCGCCGTCGCCGAACCAAGCCCGTATCACGATTCGTGCGCAAGGAGCGGAGGGGTCGATTCGTGCGGCCAATGCACCGGCGCGTCGCGAGCGGGATCCCGGCCAGGTACGCGGTGCCATTGATCGTTTCGAGGCCATGACGCGGGGCAAAGCCACGCCCGAAGCGCTCGAAGCCCATGCTCGTTATCTCATGATCACGGGGGGAGACGATCCATCGATGCATCAAGCCCGCGATTTTGCGATCCGCGCGGCAGAGAAAGCGCCAACGATCGAGCGCCTATTGCTTGCCTCCTCGCTTGTGGAAGACCGTAACCAGCAACGAACCTGGATCGACAAGGCGGTGGCGACGGCGGGCAACGATCCTTCTTTGGAATTGTTGCTGGCCCAGGCGCGACTTGCGCGCGGTGGCCCGCATTGGCGCGATGCCGTTCCGTTCTACGATCGCGCTCTCGCAAAAAATCCTGATTGTGTCGAAGCTCTTCTTGGTCGGGTCGATCTGTACAACGAAGCGGGTTTGCGTCGCACGGCTCTTGGAATGCTCGAACGAGCGATCGAACGCCATCCTCACGCGGTGGGACTGCTGCGCGTATACGCTTTGCAACTCGCCGACCTCGACCGGCTCTCCGAAGCTCAGCAGGTATCAGCTCGTTATATGGCGTACCGTTTCGACGATGTCACGCAGCAGGCGACTCGTCTGGACCTTGCGTTGGCACAGCGAAACCATGAGCTGGCACAGCATTGGATCAATCGGCTTTTGGCTACGGAACCCGGCTCGGTTCATCGTCTGAACGACGTAGCGCGTGCCTACACGAACATGAACATGTCGGACAAAGCCATACAGGCATACCAACGAGCGTTGGAGCTGGCACCCGAGGATACGGACACCCTTCGAGAACTTGCGGAATTATATGGTCGTCTGGGCCAGAGCGAGCAGCAATTGCGCATTCTTCGACACGTGCTGGCGTTGCGTCCGCAGCTCAAAGCTGTGCGGGATCTGGTCGAGCATTTGGAGCCCAAGCAGGTGCGAGCCGACGAGGCCTACGCCTGGTCTTCCGAACGTTTTTTGCCTCTACGCACGGAGGCTTCGGGAGGATTCAACCAGCGAACCTTGCGGGATTTGCAAGTCACCACGGTGTATCCCAGTGGATTGTCGAGCGCCTTTCGGCAGGTAGTGTTTCAGCCCCTTACGGAAGAAGCGGCCACCGCGGCACGGGACTACGCTTTCGCCTATCAAGCCGACCGGCAAATCGTTCAGCTCGGCACGGCGCGTGTGTACCGGGCGGATGGGCGAATCGACGAAACCATCGAGACGAGCGAGGGGCCAGCGGACAACCCGGCCATTGCGATGTATACGTCCGCCCGCATCTTTTACGTTCACCTTCCCCGTCTCGAGGTAGGCGATGTGATCGAATTGCGTTACCGCATCGAAGAGGTATCGCAGGAGAACGTGTTTGCGGACTACTTCGGTGAAGTGCAGCCTTTGCAGTCTTCCGAACCCATGCGCAACGCCGAATACGTGGTCATTGCCCCCACGTCACGCAAATTGATCTTCGACGTCACGCCTTTGGAAGGTTTGCAGCGCGAAGAAAAGGAGCAAGGTGACGTCCGAATCACGCGCTTTTTCGTTCCTTCCGTTCGCCCGATTTTATCCGAACCGAACATGCCGCCATGGTCCGAAATCCTTGGTCATGTGCATGTATCCACCTACGCTTCCTGGAAAGACGTGGGTGCCTGGTACTGGGGGCTGGCGAAAGAGCAGATTCATCCGGATGATGAGGTGCGACGAAAGGCGCTCGAGTTGACGCGGGGGCTCGAGACCAACGAACAGAAGGTACGAGCCATTTATGGTTGGGTGGTCAAGCGAACGCGATACGTGGCGCTGGAGTTCGGGATTTACGGTTATAAACCACGACGTGCTTCTCAAACGCTGGCGCGTGGTTGGGGAGATTGTAAGGACAAGGCCACGCTCATCGTGAGCATGCTGCAAGTCGTTGGAATTCCAGCTCATTTGGTAATCGTACGCACCGGACTTCGCGGCAATTTTCCGTCGCAACCCGCGAGCCTCGCGCCTTTCGACCATGCCATTGCGTACGTGCCATCGCTCGACCTGTATCTCGATGGGACGGCGGAGTTTTCGGGGTCGACGGAGCTTCCCGGCATGGATCGGGGCAGCATGGCTCTCGTAGTCGATCCGGAGCAATCCCGGCTCGTCACTCTTCCCGATCCTTCCGCCCAGCAGACCATCCGAAAAAAACATATTCGCGCCACGTTGCGAGCGGATGGCACCGCCCATATCACGATTCGGCACGAGGTATCCGGCGCGATCGCCGCGCAATGGCGTTTGCGGTATCACGGTGAAACGTCTCTGCGCGACCGCATTGGAGCGGATACGGCGCAGGGCTTGCCTGGTTTCGTATTGGATCCGGGCAACGCGGGAGTCGAGGCAGCGGATCTCGAAAATATCGAGCAACCGGTGCGTCTGCGAGTCTCGGGAAAAACCCAGAGCTTCGGACGAAAACAGGGCGATGAGCTATCCATTCCGGTCACTCCTTCGGATCGTTACGTGCCTCGTTTCGCTTCGTTGTCTCAACGCAAGCTCGATGTGGTGCTTCCGTATCGGTCCACGGTTTCCGAAACGTGGACCATCGAATTACCGGCGGAAGTGAAAGTCCAAGAGTTGCCCAAACCCATGGCGTTGACGACACCTTTCGGCGCACTTCGCCTCGAGGTCAGGCATACGGGCAACGTGGTGGAGGTCGATACGAATATCAGCCTGGACAAGCTTCGTATTGCGCCCAACGAATATGCCGCGTTTGCCGCGTTTTGCGAACAAATCGACCGGGCATTGCAGCAGCGGCTGATGGTGACGCGCAAGCAGCCTTGAGGTTTGGTTGCCTCTTGCCCGCTGGTGATTTGGGATCGTTCCTTCTACCCGTCGACATCTTTTCACGCATCGGACAAGGACTGACGCCAACGCTACGCCATCCCCTCGTTTTGCCCGGGGGATTTCAACATCTCGCCAATCGCGCATGGGCGGGCGGGTTTGAAACCCGCCCCTACGGTTCCGGTTGTTGCCCTGGCTTCACGACCACGGCCCACGAAAACGGCGCACGGCGCACAAAACCCCAGCTCGTAACCCTTTCGAATTCGGCAAAAATGAGGGGATCTGTCAGATGCCAACGACATCATTCCTGTGAGGAGGGGGTTGACCCTTGAAACCAGGTTTCTGATTATTGTATGCTATTGAAATTACTAATTATTTCCATATCTAGGGCCGGGTTCGTGCAGGGGATATCCCTGACAGATTCCCTTATTTTTTCCTGAGGGTGCGGTAAACAGGAATGCCACCGGCGCGTCGGCATCTTTTTTCTCGTGGGCCGTGACCGTGACCGTGACCGGTTTCGTGGGCCGTGGCCGTGACCGTGAGCCGTGCCTGAGACTCACCAACGTACTTGCGTGGGCTGGGTAACACCGAAGTCCCAGCATGCCAAAGAACCGTTGTTCATCACGGCGCAGCCGGGATAGGGGGGGGGGCTAAATAATGGCGATTGTCCGTACGAAAGAGCGATTTGTGCCGCTTGGGTCACCAACCCCGGAAGCTCCCACGGCGTTTGCTGGCTCATTCCCACACATATCACCCGCCTGTCTTGCCTTCGTCCACACGTTGCCCCCAAAGAGACCCAGATCTCACTGGCTCCTCTCAACAACGCTATCTCGACAGGCTCGGCACGGATATTTCCCTCGCCCCACGTCCCGTCCCCCATCTGTCCCTTCTCGTTGCTGCCCCAACAATAGACCTTTTCCGCTTTGGTTCGAGCGCAGGCGTGAGAGGGAGCGACGGCCACCTGCAGCGCATCGGTGATTCCGACGACAGCCGTGGGTTGGGTAGGAGGAATCTTTTTCGCCTCCACCAAGCCCACGTTGATTCCCCAACAGGCCGTGTTGCCATCCGTGAGCTTGGCGCAAAACGTTCTGGCGTATCCGTACAGATCTACAGCGGGGCGAGGCAAGGAAACGAATTGGGGCGTCGCGCTTTTGCTTTTCGTCCCTTCTTCGCTGAAATACCCTTGCCCAAGCTGACCGCGTCGATTGTCCCCCCAACACTGCACGGCACCATTGGTGAGACGAACACACGTTGTGTCGTCGCCCACCACAATCTGCTCAGCTCCTGTCACTCCCACGACTTGCTCTGGTTTTTGCGGTTGTGATGCCCATGTCTCTGATTCCCCCTCACGTCCGAGCTGCCCACGGTCTCCGAATCCCCAACATACGACCGTACCTCTGGCTTGACGAACGCACGTGTGTTTCACTCCCATGCTCACTTGCACGGCATCGGTGACTCCCTCCATCGTTTTGAGTTGGCGGGAAGCTTGCCAGCATCGCACGCTACCGTCTTCGACAACGGCGCAGGTGAGGTCATGATTCGAGCCAATATCCACAGCTTTTCCAAGACCCTCGACGAGCCAAGGGCCATCTTGTCGTAAAGCATCCTCGGAAGTGCCACGCCAGGAATCTCCCCAGCATTGGACTTGTCCGGAAGCCAATCGGGCACATTGATGATCACCGCTCACGACGATTTGTTGGGGAGAATCCAGCATTCCTTTTTTGTCCGTGGGCTGCCACGCGTAATTCCAACACCTCAACGTGTGGTTCGATAATACCCCGCAGGATCCGCTGTCGCTCATCGCAAAGGACTGCAGCACGTCTTGCGCAGAGGTTGCAAATACCATCTCCGACGTTGTCGAGTTCCAGCATTGAGCTTGGCCTGAAGAAGACAAGTGGCAGGAAATGGTACGTCCCAAAAACCACTGTCCCCCTGGCTTGCGCTTGATTACCGTAGGCGTTGGCAACGAGATCTGCTGTGCGGAGACCCCATCACCTCGCTCTCCTTTGCTGCTGTTTCCCCAGCATTGCACGGTCCCCGGCGAGACAATGGCGCAGGCCAAATCCCCCCTGGCTTGCAGATCCGTTACACCACTCAGTCCCGCAAACTCAACTTGACCGACGCAGGACACCGTACCGTTGGTGTGACGGATGCAGGTGCTTTCGTCCATCAGAGCGATCTGCGCCGCGTCCGATACCTCTGGTTCCGCAATGGGATAAGGGACGACGTCCCGTCGTCGAGGCACCTTTCCCCAACACCGCACTTGCCCATTTTTCAACCGGCTGCAGGAATGTTGTGAAGAAACGACGGTTTCCACCACGTCTTTTAGATTGACCACCTTGTTGGGGGTTCGGAGTTCCTCCTCGGACAGGCGCAACTCCAGTCTATATTTTCCTGGCAGATAGCTCGGCGTTACACCTCCACCACGCTGCGCAAGTGCGCTGCCCCAGCATCGCACCGTCCCATCACGAAACGTGGCGCAAGAATTCGTTGAACTCACGGCGACTTGGACAGCCTCCGAAGACCCAGATCCTCCTCCACAACCGGAAACGGCAGCAATCCAGGCAATTCCCAGCAAAGGCCATCGCATCCCCCAAGTGTACGCGCCCTGCCAAAAAGCTGTCAATCACACCTTCCTGCCGTGCAAGCCCCGAACGACACCGGCGGTCACGCTCTTCGCCATGCACTTTTCCTTTTATGCATGGCCAAAACCATCTCGATGGGTCATCACTCGTGCATGAAACTTCTTTGCCGAACCTTTTTCGCACTTGCCCTCAGCTTCGGGATCGGTTGCGGTAGCGATGAACCCGGCGATTCATCCCACGCAGAAGCTGGCTCGTCCGGTTCTTCCGGCTCCGCGGGCTCGTCCAGCACAGAAACACCAGATTCCGGCGACGAATCCGAACCCATCGACTCCGGACTTGCCGACCAGCAAAACGAAGACACCACCACCGTCACGGACGTATCCGAAGACACCCATCCCGTCGACGGACAGGTCGACGTCGAACCGGTCGAATACACATCGCTGGGAACGCTAACCGTAGACTGTCAGGTGCCGTTCGTATTGGACGCCAGCCAGGTCACGAGCATGCCTTATATGACGTCGCATTTCGGCCATTTGATTCAACAATATGGCATCACGGGCATCATCGACGGCCAGGACATCACCGCGTTTCCCGAAAAAATGTATTACGGAGCCCATATGCCGGCTCATCTGCAGCCCAACGATCTGCTCTCGCTCGTGCAAATCAGCATGGCGAGTGTGACCCAGCCCACGTATTCCGTTCGCATCGACTTCCGACCCGATACCGCGGTCACCACGGGTTCGACGTGGAACGTTGGACTGGAGGAGAACCAGGCCGTCGCAGCCTTGTTCAAGCATATTTCCACCAACCAACTGTGTTTGATGAGCATGGGCATCGGTGGAAAACTCACGTTCCAAAGTGCCAGCAACACCACACAAGTGGAAGGTGGTTCGTTCCATGTCGTGGGCACCATGAACATGGTGGCACCAGAAGAAGTCCCCGATCTTTGTGATATGGCTGCCCAACTCAACACGCCTTGCTGCCCTTGATCTCGAGCGAATCTCGAACGGAGCGTGCCATGCCTTCTTATTGTCCGGCTGTAGCCTTCGTGTGCCTGACTTGGTTTGTCGGCTGTGGAGCCGGGGTGATCGAGCAAGAAAAAGAAGGAGAAATCGCGGATGCTGCCGTGGAAGCCGCCGACGCTCCGCTTGATCAGGGGGTTCAGCCCTCGGATGCGGGGACGGAATCTTCCGTCTCGGATTCTTCACAACCGGATGCCAAACCCGCTGCGCCTACCGAACGAGAGGTGTTGATCCCGCTCGACGGCCAAGTGCTTTTTCCCGCGGTTGTGGAAGGAAACCCTGCGTATCTGGTGGTGGATACGGGCGCCGTTCGCTCGACGTTTTCCAAAGATCTGCTGCGAAACGTGGCCAATGGAGTGGGTCTTGCCACCATCGATTTCGGCGATGACATTCATTTCGAGGACTATGAAGTCCTCGCGGGGGATCTTTCCGAAGCGGAAAAACACATCGGTTCAGCCATCGATGGCCTGATCGGACAAGATCTGTTGCAACAGCTTTATTTCGGGGTGGATTATCGTCGAAAGCGCGCCATCGTGGCGGCAAACGCTCCCGCGAACGCACCGAACGGCTGGACCGAAGCCGATCGCATCACGCTGCCCTACGAATTGGTGCAAGGTCTGCCCGTGCTTTCCGTGGATATCGAAGGCAAACAAGCACGACTCATCGCGGATACCGGCTCCGGCGTCACCATACTCACCCAATCTCATGTCCCCTCCGATTGGCTCGACGACGGATGCAAAGGCTATGTATGGCATACGAGCTATGGTTCGGATGAAGCCACGATCGTGCGCATCCCATCGCTCGGAGTCGGAAGCTCCCAGGTAAAAAACTCATGGGCGATCGTCGTTCCGGATGAACACCATCTTGCCTCGTTGTTCTCTGCCATAGGTCTCGAGGTCGACGGCTTTCTTGGTTACCCGGTGTATCGATCGTTTTATTGGGGGATTCGCGGCGCCGACCAGGTCTATGAGGTTTTTGCTCAACCCGGACAGGACCCGTTGGCATCCACGGAATGGAACCGTGTAGGTGTGGAAATCGCTCGCGCGGACAATGAAGTGCTCATCGATATGGTGTTCCAACCATCCGATGCCTTCGACAAAGGGATTGACGTTGGCGACGTGCTTCATGCCATCGATGGCACGGTCGTCGATACTCTCTCCCTCGACGATATACGAATGCGTCTTCGTGGAAGCGTGGGTGATGCTCGTCATTTGAGTTTTGTGCGCGCGGGCTCATCCATCGAGGTGGACGTGGCGGTCGAATCTCTTATTCCTTGAATATTTTCAAATAGTTACAGCATAAACAAAAAGGCAGAGTCTCGTTGGACAGTCCGCTTTCTTAGGGCACAATCGCTTTGTTGAGCGATTTCGTGTTTCGGCCCACCGAGCCATCGTGGGGTTTGGCAACGGCGTTACGTGCATTGAAAATGGGTAGGGGCAATACGGCAGCCGAGTGCCTTCACGGCTTGTCGATATGCGATGGAGCAGCCATCCGTGCATGGCCGCAACCCATTCGTCGAATATGGCGTGCAGCGGTGGGTTCGAGAGTGGATGAGTCTACGGTGTCCTCTACGAGGGAGTATGGGTACGAAGGGAAAGCATGTTCCGACGCTGAACGTATTTGTCGGGAGGATTGGGCCCGTACACCGACCCTGTTGCCATCGATAGGTTGGTGTGGACACCGGCCCTGGGGGACACCTGTAGCATAGCGCTCGATCACCTGCCTCGAACTCGTCATTCGCTTGGTAGACGGGTGCCGCGGACGGTAAGATGACGCGCATGGGAAGCGTTGTCGTCCAGAGCAGCGATTTCGGTTCGATGCGAATGACCGGACCCAAGCGTTTGGATTGCTATTACGCAGCCTGGCCGTTCAGCGTTTTCCTGATGTTTCCGACCGTGGTGTTCATCGTGGGGTCGATCGCGATCACAGTGGCTGCGTTCAAAAGCGGCTCACCACTTCCGTTCCTGGAACCCCTTCTCGGGCTGGCATGGGCTGGCATAAACGTCTGGGTGATCGCACGCCGCCGGCGCATCATGGGGCGCTTCGTCGTCGACGCCGACGAAGGTTACCTCCGACGGTACCGGGGCAGCCGAGAGCTGGAGTCGTGGCCGATGACGCAGGTGCGGTTTTCCACCCAGTGGGATCCGTTCCACCGCGGGCTCAGGCTCGAATTCGGGTACCATTACTGGCTTGTCGCCGAAGTGCCCGATGGGCGCAAGATGCGGCTCGGAAAGGGACGCACTGAGTCCTTGCGCCCGGTATTCGAGCTGCTGCGCACGTGGGGATTGAGCACACTCCCCTGACCGTCGCCGCAGATAACGATGTGTCCAGCCATGGCGGCGAGAGGTTCCACCGCCCCTGGTCGGTTGCCGTCACGCCCGGAACCGGGCCAGTCCTAGTCGATCTCGATCACGATACGTAGCTGGCCGTTGTTGTCCGGGGGCGAGGCATCGGCCATTTTTCCAACGTAATGACGATATATGCGCGTGTAAGCACCACATGCCCCCCGGAACGGCATCTGGTGGCACCGTCGTTTTCGGGAGCTACCTTCAGGCGGGCCCTTCGGTCTCGAAAGTGGACGAAAACATGGAAGACGACCTATCCTGTTCGAAAATGACCGATTTGGAACGGTTTCAAGGCGAGGACAAACCTCGGAGCAAAGCTCTATGTGAGCCTTTTGTCCGAAGGTTCGTGCCCATCAGCTCAATCGTCGTGTGGGGTACAGTCTATTTCCCAGTGTCCCTCGTTCCTCCCATCCTCGTTGGTTCAGCCCTGGTGCCGATTCTCAACGCTGTCCGTCCCGGCCCAGGCCCCCTGCCCCCAACGTGGCTGCTTGGCCT
This sequence comes from Deltaproteobacteria bacterium ADurb.Bin207, assembly GCA_002070115.1. Classification (GTDB taxonomy): domain Bacteria; phylum Myxococcota_A; class Polyangia; order Polyangiales; family Polyangiaceae; genus MWCO01. Next base: position 2,124 of record MWCO01000078.1, on the reverse strand, counting down.
CGCCCTCCTTTTCGTTTTCGTCTATTTCGTCGGATGGATGCCCTACGTCCTATGGGTCAAATACCGGCGCAGCAAACGTCGTCGACTGCTTCGTGAAGGAGAACTCATTCCCGCAACCTTCGTCAAATGCGTCAAGTATCTCGATAAAGAAGCCGGCAAGTTTATGGACGGCAAAGACGTTATTTGTCTTAACTGCTACTACCGCTTCATCACGGATGGCAAACCACGCACCACCACGTTCGGGGAGCCCAACCGATCCATCGTGGTGCTCTACCATCCCAGTTATAGGTTTGGTGGGGTCTTCGTGGATGGAACCCTGATCTACGTGAAAAAGTGGCATAGCGACGTTCAACCCGATCCCCTGTCCCTATGGGAAGCATAACCCGGCGTTCTCACTAAGCTTTTTAAGATTCCAACCATCGTAGGACCGGGGTGACGACACGAGGTCTCCCGCCGCGGCGCGGGACATGACGTAGAATCCCCGGGGAACACTCGGCGAAAAAAGGTCATCCAGTTCACGTACGAACCGGTAGCCACCACGGGTCCGCGATGGCTTCGCGGCGTTTCGGGTTTCGCGATTTCAGCCAAAGCCGTTAGCGAAGACGTCACTTCCGTGGTTTTGGTCAACGACGGCGCTTGTGGTTCGCTCGGACGTTGTGGCCGGTGTTTGGAGCCCTTGGTTTTTGGCACCACACGTTCACGTCATCGCGACGCGCTTGCCAGCACGCCCACGTACCGGCCAAACGGGTGACGCGGAGGGGGATCGGAGTCGCCAGATGCGCGAGAAATGGCGCTGGTCCCCTCAGCATTGCTGATAGATTCCCTCATTTTTCTTGAATTGGAAAGGGATACGAGCAGGGGATTCCTTGGACTTTGAGTTTGACCTGGTCCTTGCTTCCATTTTGATCGGCCTTACAAAAACATCAATAAATACGGTTGCTTGAACGCTATGCGAGTGACCGTTACCGTGAGCGTTCTTTGTGTGCCGTGCGCCGTGACCGTGAGCGTGAAGGAAATGCTCGGGGAAAAATGAGGGAATGATTCAGCATCGGCAGCCTTTGTGCGCCTTGCGTGAGGAAAGCGAATGGAACACCCCCCAAGGATTGCTCCTACGGATGCGGCGCGTCACAATATCGTTCTGGGCTCACGAAAACTGTGCGATAATAGAAGGCTGTTGTCTTTGTCGATTGGGGACTGTCATTCATGCGCTTGTGGGTTGTTGTTGCTGTGGGTGCTCTTGTCTCGCCGATGGGTTGCACTATTGACTTCGATGCTGCCTTTTCTGAAGCACCCGCGTCTTCGGGTGGTGGTCGAGGGAGAAGTGGAGGCGGCAACCCTGGCGGTCATGGTGGCGATGCCGGAATTGGTGCCGCAGGGGGAACTGATGGAGGAGGTTTAGGAGGAGCGTCAACAGGAGGAACAGGTGGTGCGGCTGCCACCGGGGGTTCGGGACCCACGGGAGGCACGGGCGCAACCGGTGGTTCATCAAACGAGATATGTGACAACAACAAGGACGACAACGGGGATGGGTTGGTCGATTGCCAGGATCCCCAGTGCGCTTCATTCGGTTATCGGTGCCTGCCCAAACCTCCTGCACCGTGGAATGGTCCCGTGCAATTCACCAATCCCGCGGTTCCTGACTGCACCGGCCACTGGCTTACGAAGGGCATCGAAGGCGGTTCCTCTATCACGGTCGCTGGACAGAATAAGTGTCCCACATGTAGTTGCGAACCGAGCGCTACGATGTATTGCGGTTTGTATCTGGGGCTTTACAAGACAACCACCTGCACTGGCGATGAATTTCCGATCAAGATGATCGCAGATGGCAAGTGCAAAAACTACGGATTAGCGGCTTTTGAACGCATAACCTTCAAACGCATCGAGGACATGCACATCATCGAGGGCTCTTGTACTCCCATGGTATCGGGTTCGCCCACGTTTCCACCCGCCCAGTGGGACTCTCCCTCCAGAACCTGTATGCGGGTATGATCCATTACCCGGTCAGACAGCACCTCGATGGGAAGAGGCTTGGAATGCAGTTACGAGGCAGTCAGCAAGGGCAGGTTGGTTCCAGAATTCGTCCCACCGTCCGACCAGGGCCAGCATGCGAAGGTTGAAGACGGC
>MWCO01000077.1 GCA_002070115.1 Deltaproteobacteria bacterium ADurb.Bin207 | reverse complement strand
GCGATACCGAACATGAAAGAGGAACGACTCGAGCGGTTGGTTACGGCTTATGCCGAGGTTCTTCAGGAACATCGTCTTACTAGGGAAATACTCGGGATAATAGGAGGGGATGGCTCAGGGCGTTCCCCCGTTCGTTTCTTCTAACAACTGCACGAGCTTACGGTCGATTAGCGCCGCTATCAACATCTTACCCAGAAGCCACGAGTGTGCGACTCGACCTCCGGCGCGCACTTCATCCAGTCCCGGCAGGGACTTGCATCGCTTGAAAAACAATTCGATCTGCCAACGTAATTGATACGTTTTTAGTAACTGTTCGTTGGATAAGTCAGATTCAGGAACAGTAGTCAACAGGACAACGTATCCGGCCAGACGAATCGCAAGATCACTGCCTTTCTTTTGAGACTTACTCAGACGTTTCTTTGCTCGTGCGCGTGCTTTCGCTGCTTGCTCAGGCGGCAGTTTCTTCACCACCAATCGTGCCGCTAACGGTGTGTTGCGTTCGAAGGGTATCCAAACCGGAATCGAATCGATGCCCGCGTCGACCATGTTCAATACCTTGACCGCTTCAACTCGCTTGTCTTGCGTATCCAATAGCCTGATGTTCGGCAGATACGCGCGGATCAAGCGATAAGCGCCTGTCGAAGACACGTGGTGAAAATCGCGCCCGCGCCAAGCCTTGGTCTGCAATGACGATGTCACCCGGCTGATCATGTCTGTACTTCAGGCTCTCCGCGCCATGTTGGTCGGTGATCTGGCCGTATGCAAGACCTTGGCCGGGCACGTACTCGGTGTGCAGTCTGAAGTACGAGCTATTGTTGTTTGCGCAAGTGACGACCGTGGCGTCTTGCAAGCAGATTCTTCTGCGAATGCCCTTGTCAGCGAGTATCTTCGCTGAGCCGAACAGCACGTGGTTCACAATGGCAGTGAGGAATTCCACTGCGTTGCCAAGCCGGTAGCGTACTGACGTGTCATTGATGTCGAAATCTCCCAAGCTCGCAGCCAAAGCGGAAGTCTCGCGAAGCGAACTGACAAGTCCCGAGTAGATCAAGACCATCCACGGCACCTGCTCGGCGGATTTGACCTCACGACGCCGCCGCAACGCACCGGTGTCCTTAGCCAGTTGGTCCAAGTTCGGGGGCATTTTCTCCAAGATAGTCTTGCGGTCTACCTTCATGCGGCCCGAAACACGCAAGGTCGCCCAAATATTTCCATAACGCAAATTTTCTTATTGAAGCGCCTATGGGGGGCAGGGGGTGATTTTCCACGAAAACAGATGATTCCATGTGTTTTGAGTCGACGTGTTGCCTGATTCGAAAGATTCCGTGGGTAGGATTGGGAATTGAACCATCGACACAACCAAAACTTAGGCCAAGGCAGGTATAATGTCGGCTCGTTTGGGGGCAGGGCAAGGGCAGGGCAAGGGCGGGGAGCGGGCTAGGGCGTGCCCAAATACACCTTCCAATGAGGCGTGGGACCCGAGGCTCCCCAAGGCGAATCCAACGCGTCAGGATCGCTCGTTTCGACGAAATCGACCTTCCCGTCCCCATCGATGTCAAAGGTGGCCCAATGGGCTTGCCCCTTGGAGAACGATGGTGGATGGTAGCTTTCCGAGCGCACGGGCCAGGGAATAGGCTTCGTCGAAAAACCGCTTCCCGTGTTGAGATGCACATTCCAATGAGGGTTTGCGGTCCCAGCCCCAGGCGTCGTTTCCGTGATATGACCACTTCCCAGCCTGACACTCGTGAAAACGAGGTCGGGCCGACCATCCCCATCGATATCGAAGAGCGAGTAGTCGCTATCGGCAATGGCATGGATCGAGGCGCCCTGGGACTCGAGAACCTCGGATTGCGCAGGGACTCTCCAGTTCAGAGGCGTCGACGAAAACCCCGTACCCGTGCCCAAATACACCTTCCAATGAGGCGTGGGACCCGAGGCTCCCCAAGGCGAATCCAACGCGTCAGGATCGCTCGTTTCGACGAAATCGACCTTCCCGTCCCCATCGATGTCAAAGGTGGCCCAATGGGCTTGCCCCTTGGAGAACGATGGTGGATGGTAGCTTTCCGAGCGCACGGGCCAGGGAATAGGCTTCGTCGAAAAACCGCTTCCCGTGTTGAGATGCACATTCCAATGAGGGTTTGCGGTCCCAGCCCCAGGCGTCGTTTCCGTGATATGACCACTTCCCAGCCTGACACTCGTGAAAACGAGGTCGGGCCGACCATCCCCATCGATATCGAAGAGCGAGTAGTCGCTATCGGCAATGGCATGGATCGAGGCGCCCTGGGACTCGAGAACCTCGGATTGCGCAGGGACTCTCCAGTTCAGAGGCGTCGACGAAAAATGTGAACTCAAAGGCGTGCTGGTATTCGTGCCTCCACTTCCTCCCGTGCCTCCACTTCCTCCCGTGCCTCCACTTCCTCCCGTGCCTCCACTTCATCCCGTGCCTCCACTTCCTCCCGTATTTTCACCACCTCCGCCCGTGCCTCCGTCGCCTGCTTGGCCGCCTGTTTCGCCACCACCTCCACCGCCTGCTTCGCCACCACCTCCGCCTCCACCTCCACCGTCAGTCTCTCCGTTTTTTTCCTCGTCATGGCTCGACGAGGAGCCACATCCCATGGGCAGAGCGAAGAGCAGACAGACAAGGGCCGTTTTGGCCGTGCATTCAAAGCGCTTCATGACGTTTTCTTTCGTGTTGGAGCCGCTGTCGAGCGGTTGTGAGTGTGAAGACTCGGGGCAGATAGGGAAATCGATCAGCTTTCGCGAGTCAAGACAAGTTCCGGGACACGTCGCGGGGGCGGCGTAAAGGCAGTCAAGACGGAACCAGGGCGGATTCATCGTGTGAACGCGATCGGTAGACGCACCCATGCGTCGCCGCCTTCACCCGCAGCACATAACCCACTGCCCTGCACGCCCAGCCAACAGCTACATACGGCCCTTGACCCTCCGAGGAAGCTGCCACTCACAATACTTCACGATGTCGACCTGGCTGCCGTACATGGTGGTATTGATGAATGTGGCGTTCCCATAACCCCGCTCCCTTGTCCAGGATTATAACAATAATTTCAATTATTTGCGTTAGAATGGCGAGAACAACGGTCATGGAGACGGTCGTGGCATCGGGTGTTCCTGTTGGTTTTGAGCGGATCGGATAGATCCGCGGTGGTCATGATTGTTCTCGGGGGGCGAAGGAGCTTGGGGCTGCGGTTACAGGGCTGATGAGACAAGGGGATACTTTGTTCCGGTGCGGTTCGTTAACGCTCAGACCAGCGTAGACAGTATTGGCGTCCCTGACAGCAGTCCTTTCCGCGCAGAAGGAAAAACCGCTGTCCGACTTCGGCATGATTCGTGCTCTGTGATTTGATTGTCACCACATTGGTGCCGGCCAGAAAACAAATGGCGCCGGACGCTGAAACGGCTGGTCTGTCGGTGGCCACCGGGAATCCAAGACGCGTTGCCAATCGAGTCAGAATATTAGCGTTCAGCAAGAATAAGGAGATTGCAGGATGGCTAGACGCATGAAGGCGCGAGGCGTGGCGCCCGTTGTTCCGACGACGAGTTCCGTAAATAACCGTAAGCCTGCACGTATATCCACGAGAGGCCAGGAGGTTCGTGAAATGATGCATCATCTGACACAATATAGAGCAAGTGGGATTCTGTTGCTGGCTCTCGCCCTGGGTGGTTGCGGCGGTGGGAGCGGTGATGAGTCCGACACGCCGTACCAACCCTCTGTGCCCGATGATACTGGCAGCACGACCACCGACGTTGGTACGGCCAACGACGCTGGCAGCGCGACCAACGACGCTGGTACGGCCAACGACACTGGCAGCACGACCAACGACGCTGGCACGGCCAACGACGCTGGCGACGCCGACGGCACGACGGATGCTGATGAAGAGCCGGTCGGCTTCTGCGACCCGGAGCAGACGGCGGAGATCCAAGCACGTTTCGAAAAGGACGCGCCGAAAAACGTCGATGCGGTCGCCTTCGTAAAAGATCCCGCGTGTGGCTCGCGGTATTTCACGCGCGGTCCGTCAAAATATCCAGTCACAACGCCGCACCTTATCGCCAGCAACACGAAGATGTACGTCGCATCGCTCATTTTGATGCTCGCCGACGACGGTTTGCTGTCGCTCGACGATTCGATCTCGAAATGGATCGACAAGGTGCCTGGCGGCAACGCCATTACGGTTCGTCAGACGCTGAACCACACGAGCGGGATCGCCGACTACCTCGCCGACTACTTCGGATTTGGCATGGAGGCGATGAGCGGTAAGAAATACACGCCGCAAGATCTCATCAATCGAGGGTTCTCAAAGCCGGTGTCATTTCCCCCTGGAGAAGGGTGGAGCTACTCGAATACGAATTACGTCATCCTGGGCGTCATTGCGGAGAAGGTTGGTGGTAAGCCCGTGGAGCAGCAGATTCGACAGCGCATTCTCGAGCCGATAGGCGCGGAGAATACGTTTTTCTTCGGTAAGGAAACGCCATCGGGCGACGTTGCCTTTGGAAGGACGTTTCTCGGAGGGAACGGGCTGACCTTCTGGGATCCTTCGGCGAGTTGGTGTGCGGGCTCGTACCTCGCCACGGCCGAGGACCTTGCGAACTTCGTGGAGCGCCGCAGCTCTGGCGCGCTCCACTCGGCGGCGGCGAACAAGGAGCTGTTCGCGACCGTCGAGGCGGGCGAGACTCTCGAGGCCGGCCCCGGTCTCCTAATCTGGGACGAGAGCATCACCAACGGAGGCGGGCCGGCAGTGGGACACGGCGGTGACCTGCCCGGGTACCACTCCTACGCATTGTACTATCCAGACAAAAAGACGACGGTGGTCCTCATCGTGGACAGCGACGCCGGCCCCGGCTTCATCCTCAGCGGTTTCCCCTGGGGGGTGACCTATCGAGAGGCGCTCCTCACGTCCATCACCGGTCCGCTGTTCGAAGACACGGCCGACGCGGGACAGTAGACAGCGGTGTCGCCGCAGGAAACGTCAGATCCATCATCACCACGGCAGTCACGAGACAACATGGCGAGCTTGCTCTGTAGCAGTTCGCCGTCCTACCCGTTGTCGAAGATCCCCCCCGGATTGAGGCTCCCTTTCGGATACAGTGCTTGTTTGGGCGCTTTCAGTACCGCGAGTTCCTTCGGCAAGCGCGAATAGTCAGGATACGCTTTTTTCAATAGCTCGATGCCGGAAACCGTATGTACGACACGTGTTTCAGCATCCCATCGGCTCACCCGACCTCGGCCTCACAAGCCATGGCGGGTCGCGAACGGATGAAATACCCAAGGGGGCAGCAGTACCCCTCTGCGGATGGAAAGGGCACCAGTTCTTGCGCCTCTCGCGAGCCCAAGGCTCGCTCACGCACGCGATTTTGCCCCACAATTGGGCTTCGATCCGGTCTTGTTCGAGGCGTTGCTGCTGGGCGGGGCGGGCAGGGCAGTGGGGGCGTTCGCCGCGAGTAAAGGCGGCGACGCATGGGTTTGGCTCGAGATCCCTTTGCCACCACGGATGACTGCTGGTTTTGTGCTCTTTACATGATCGCACGGGCGGTTGAGCTCGTTGACGTTCGATTTGTTTTGCGAGAGGCGTTGGAATTTCCGATCGGCGTCCGTCGTTTCAGCACCTAATCCTGTGCAGTTATCCTGCAGTGCATGGAGTTTTTCGGCGCTTTTCTTCCTAATCTCCCTACTTGCGGCGACGCCGCGCGCATTGACCAACGCTTCCAATCCCCATCAACCTCTTTCTGCCCCAGCGGTTCTGGCCGAGTGGTGATGGGTATGACTTTTCGGCAGTCGATAACAAGGGAAATGCTCCGGCGAAAATGAGGGGATGGCTCTGATTTGCTGTGCTTTGCAGACAGCCTCTTCGACAATCCCACCATCAGCGATATCCTGACCAAACCCTCATCTGGAAAGGGGCTTTGGATCATGGATCCCCTATTCGCGGAAAACCTTTGCCAACTGCTCACAGTCTATCGGAAGAACAACAGATTCAACCACACCCACTCTCGCTGATACGTTGAATCGACTCGGGGCTGATACCACAAGGCGAAATCTTCAAAAAACTCGTTGGAAGTGGGGAGCCTCCTTTGGATGAGAGACGTGCTTTGGTGCGATGAGTTCGATTCACGCGAGATTCGCGAGACGAGGCAAGGCCTTTTGCGCGGACAACAACGGCGATAGTCTGGGAAATATATGCCGATACGTGCTTCGTCATCCTATCGGCTTGTCGCGCCTCAGCCTCATAAGCGATGGGTGCGGCGCGTACGAGATGAAGTACCCAAGAGGCAGCAGGACTCCTCTGCTGATGGAAAGAGTACCATTTCTTGCTCATCTAGCGTCTCTGGTGCCCCCACCGCGTCACCCGTTGGTCTGGTACGTAGGCGTGTTGTCAAGCGCGCTGCGATGGCGTGAGCATGTCGTGCCCAGGTCCAACGATGACAAGGGCTGCCGGCAACAACGTCGGAGCGAGCCACAAGGGCCGTCGATGACCAAGACCACGGACGTGTCGTGTACGCTTGCGGGCTTGCCTGAAGCCATGCCTGAAGCCGCGGAGCCCCAAGCGCAGCGAAGCTATCGCGGGGATTCGCTTTCCTGCGCCGGTGATCCATTGCATGGGATCGATGATGTCGTCGTCCCAGATAGGAATGGGCTCTATTACCTGTGGCGTCTGTTTCGAGAGTTGAATGGCCTTGGAATAACCGCGGATCGTGTGGTGCTGGACGAGTCCCTTGCCGCCGCGCAGGGTAATGGCCGAGCCGCTGCAGTCGGGGTTGTCAATGACATTGTCGCGAACGATGGCCCCTTCGGTTCCCGGATTATCCGGATCCGGATCATAGCACGGATGGCAGACGGGTTTGCGACGGGGAGGGTATTCCGCGCCGTGGGTATCGATGGCGTGGGACACAGTGTTGTGTTTCACGGCGTAGTGCCGGAATACGTAACGCGCTCCTTGCCATGGGCTTCTCCCATGGGAACGGTTCCACCTACGGAAACCCCATAGCCACAATTACCGATGCTGGCTTCGTATCTATCCCGAAATGTATAATCGTTGATTACGCCCCGGAACTTTCCCCCAACTTTGACGCCACCACTTCCCGTGAAACGGAAGGGGCAAGGGTCCACACGAAAGTCCGATACGTTCGAAAAAGAAATGCCGACCTTCCGGTCTTCGAGGCTGGTGGACTGCCAACTCGTGACCCCAAACGAAGAAAGACGAACCGAACTTTTTGCCTTCGAGCGGAAGAAAGGCTCTTGGTATTGGGTGAGCGTGGCGGCGTCGGCGTTGGCAGGCGAGCATCCCTACTCAATCTGGTTCTATACATCCCCGCGCCAATGATGGTGTTTGCGTCCTTCGTGAGGTCGATGCTCTCCACGATTTGCCATTTGCCAGAGGGGATCACGATCACGGCCGGTGATTCGACGATATCGATGGCGGCTTGCCAATCGGCTTGTGTTCCCGTGGAAGCAAAGAGCACGGTTTGGGCGTGGGCGGAGTGAGCGAACATCGTCGCTGCGACGGCGATGCGATAGGAAGTCGATGAGCGTTTCATGCGGTTGGTGGACTCGACGTGTATGGTGCGTATCCACGATCGCAAGAGGCATTCCGGGCTTGCGCGAGCGCACAAAGAACCGTAACGACAAAGCCATGAAGGAAAGTCCATCGCGAAGAGAGGCGTTGAAGCGCATCGGGGCGACGGCTGCCGTGGCTGTGGGCGCCGGAGCCTTGGCCACGTTGCGATGGGACCGACACGGCCAAGCGCGGGAAGCCTCGAGCCAGCGGCATGCGATCAAAGATTTTCGTGTGCCGCCGCGGACCGATTTACCCACCATGGCCGTGGCGAAACGAGGCACCGATCCGAATTCGTTGACCCGCGCGGCCATCGATGCGTTGGGCGGGATGAGTCGGTTTGTGGCCAAAGGAGACGTGGTCACCATCAAGCCGAACGTGGGCTGGGACCGTTCTCCCATGCACGCCGCAAACACCAATCCCGAGGTGGTCGCCTCCGTGGTACGTGCTTGTTATGAAGCAGGTGCCAAACACGTGATTGTCACGGATTACTCCTGCAATGAAGTGCAGCGTTCCTTTCAACGGTCCGGGATTTGGAAGGCGGCTTACGAAGCAGGCGCGGAGGTCTTGCTCCCCGCCGAACATCAGTTTCGAACGGTGGCCGTCGGTGGCACCGTGCTGGGTGAATGGCCCGTGCTTCGGCCGATCATCGATGCGGACAAGGTCATCAACGTACCGATTGCCAAGCACCACAGCCTGGCCCGCTTCACCGGGTGCATGAAAAATTGGTACGGACTCATCGGAGGCCGACGCAATCGACTCCATCAAGACATCAACACTTCCATTGCTGATCTGGCTGCTTTTATCCGCCCGACGTTGACCATCATCGATGCGGTTCGTGTTCTCGTTCGCAATGGGCCGCAAGGCGGCAACATCGACGATACACGAGAGATGAACACGGTCATCGCAACGCTGGACGAGATTGCGGGAGATACGTATGCGTGTGAATTAATTGGAGAAAATCCTGAGCGGGTCGGCTATCTTCGGCTGGGGCAGCAAAGGGGTATCGGTACGATGAACCTCAAGCAAGTTCAGATCCGAGAAGTGTAAGGGAGCGCCATGATGGGGTCCTCTTCCCATGATCAGAAGCAAGAGCCTTCCCATGTGCGACCGATCGCGATCGACGATAAGGGGCGGGTACACTTGCGACAGGCTTCTGAACTCTCGGAGAGCGCTGCTGTTTCGGCGGACAAAAAGACGCAGGCGCCCAAACGACGACGTCCCTCTTCCCCTCCGAAGCCGGCTCGAAAAGTCATCCTTATGTTGCGCTGGGCGCGGCGAATCAGTCAGGGGTTGTTTCTCACGATTTTCTTGGTGCTGTTGTTCGAAACGACCTTTCGCGGAAGTTTTTCCGCGGACCCCCAGGCGACCGTACGGTTGCGCGGTCCTGTCGAAGCGTTCTTTTTATTCGATCCATTCGCCGCGCTCTTGACGTTTCTTTCGACCTTTACCGTGTACCGAGGATTGCTGTGGTCGCTTGTCGTGATAGCGCTCACGCTCGTATTTGGCCGCGTGTTTTGTGGATGGATTTGCCCCATGGGCACGATCAATCACATCCTTGGGTGGTTGCTCCCCTCGCGCAGAGGCAAAGGGGGCAAACGCATTGCAGCCAATCGTACGTCTCCGGTTCGTCAGCGCGTGAAGGTGTATCTGCTGCTGGCATCGATGGCCGCGGCGGTGGCCGGAAGCGCGATCGGCGGCATCTTCGATCCGTTTTCGCTCCTGGTTCGATCGATCGGACTTTCGTTCATGCCGGCGGGACAGTACATCGCTCGGCAAACGCACGAGCGCCTGGAGCAGTCTGGTGTTCGCGCTCTATCCACCATGGCCGATGGGGTGAGCGATGCCCTGGCGAACGTGGTGTGGCAACCTTCGCAGTTTTTCTATCACGGCGGATGGATCATCGGGGTTCTGTTCATCGCTGTTCTGTTCATGAACCGATTCATACCCCGGTTCTGGTGCCGCGTGCTCTGTCCGCTCGGCGCCTTGTTGGGATTTCTATCTCGCTACGCGCTGTTCGGCATGATCAAGCGTCACGATCAATGCACCGATTGCAATTTATGCCTGCTGCATTGCCAGGGCGCAGACTCTCCGCAAGGGGGAGTGAAGTGGCGTCAGGACGAATGCCACATGTGTTTGAATTGCGAGAGCGCATGTCCCGAAGATGTGATTGAGTTTCGCTTTTTGCCAGGGCGTGAGAGCACGATTTCGAAACCGGATACCGTGCGACGTACGGCGTTGGCATCCACGGCCGCGGGTCTCGTTGCGATTCCCACGCTTCGTGCCACGGGGTTGTTGAGCATCCCTTTCGATGCCAAACGGATTCGCCCGCCGGGATCCATCGCGGAAAAGGAATTTCTCGATCGATGCATCCGTTGTGGCGAATGCATGAAAGTCTGTCCCAACAACGCGTTACATCCCGCCCTGGGCGAGGCTGGTCTCGAAGGCTTGTGGACTCCCGTGCTCATTCCACGCATCGGATATTGCGAGGAGTCCTGCGTGTTGTGCGGACAGGTATGTCCCACCGGCGCCATTCGACGTTTTACCGAGCAAGAAAGGCGCGGACAGGGACAACCCCCCATCAAAATCGGAACGGCGTTTTATGACTTCGGACGCTGCCTTCCGTGGGCCATGCAGACGCCTTGTATCGTATGCGAGGAGTTCTGCCCTACCTCGCCGAAAGCGATTTGGCTCGAGGATGTCGAAGACGTAAAACGCGAGAGCAAGCATGGCGATGATGGCAGCCCGCCGGCCATGACCACGGTGAAACTTCAGCGTCCTCGTGTCGATCCGATGTTGTGCATTGGATGTGGCGCATGCGAAAAAGTATGTCCGGTGGTCGATGAGCCCGCGATTCGTGTGACGAGTGTGGGAGAGTCGCGCTCGAACACCAACGTCATCCTCTTGCGCGAAAACCCAAAGGGATAATGCCGCTCATCGGAAGAGCAGCAGCGTGGCTTGCACGACCAACACCGCGAAAATTGGGATCAGTATCCATAGGAAACGTCGCTGCCAATCCAGGGATTCCTTTTGAATATCGCGTATTTCCCGAAGTAACGCCACGGTAGCGTCGTTCGATTCCTTATTCGTTTCGTCGCTGTCCAATGCCATGGGGCAGCCTCCTTTGGTTTCATTCTATTCGGATACGGGTGCCGAGAGGGAAGAGTGTGCGGCTTTTCGTCATCCGTGACCAGCGCGATGGCTTCAAGCGGAAACCTGGCGCGATTCAGAGGCAGAACCGTTCATGGCGCGAAAGGATGATCGTGAAGAACTAGGGTCTGGAAGCAGGCGCGAGCAGGGATCAGTCGCCGAACTTGATGCCTTGGGCGAGCGGCAATTCGATGGAGTAATTCACGGTGTTGGTCTGGCGTCGCATATATTGTTTCCAGGAATCGCTTCCGGATTCGCGTCCACCGCCGGTATCCTTTTCGCCGCCGAAAGCGCCACCGATCTCGGCGCCCGATGTGCCGATGTTGATGTTGGCGATGCCGCAATCCGATCCTTCGGGGGAAAGGAATCGTTCGGCATGTCGGAGATTGAGAGTGAACATCGAACTAGACAAGCCTTGCGGAACGTCGTTATGCACGTCGATGGCTTCGTCCACGTCCTTGACCTCGATGAGATACAGGATGGGCGCGAAGATTTCGTCTTGGACGATGGGCATATCGCGCTTGGCCTTCACGATACACGGTTTGACGTAGCAGCCGCTTTCGAAGCCGGAGCCGGAAAGAACCTCGCCGCCGTAGATGACCTCTCCGCCTTGTTCGCGGATCTTGGCGAGCCCGGCTTGCATGTCCGAAACGGCTCCCTTGCTCACGAGCGGGCCCATCAAAGTTCCCTCATGCAAGGGATTGCCGATTCGCACCTGCTCGTAAGCCTTGAGCAATCGTCGGGTGAACTCCGCGCTGATGCCTTGTTGAAGAAGTACGCGGCGTGTCGAGGTGCATCGTTGTCCGGCGGTGCCCACGGCGCCAAACAGAACGGCAGGGACCACGAGATCCAAATCAGCATCGTCAAGAACGATCACCGCGTTGTTGCCACCGAGTTCGAGAATCGTCCGCCCGAGCCGCTCGCCCACCCGAACCGCTACCTTGCGTCCCACATCGGTGCTGCCGGTAGCACTGACCAGCGGAACCCGCGGGTCCTTGAGCATCATTTCCCCCACTTCGCGACCGCTTCCGATGACAAGGTTGAAAATCCCTTCGCCAAAGCCGAAACGCTCTGCCACGCGATTGAAAATTCGATGCGTCGCCACCGCTGTCAACGGCGTATTGGAAGAAGGCTTCCATACGGTGACGTCGCCGCAGACCGCGGCAAGCAGGGCATTCCATGAATACACCGCGACCGGGAAGTTGAAGGCACTGATCACGCCAACCGCGCCGAGAGGATGCCATTGCTCCATCATGCGGTGTTTGACGCGCTCACTTTGCATCGTCAGCCCGTAAAGCATGCGTCCTTGGCCAACGGCGAAGTCCGCCATATCGATCATTTCCTGCACTTCGCCGAGCCCTTCGGGAAGAATTTTTCCCATCTCGAGGGTGACGAGTTTTCCAAGCGGTTCTTTGTACTTTCGAAGTTCGTCGCCAATGGCTCGAACGACTTCCGCACGCTTGGGGCCAGGTACCATGCGCCACGACTTGAACGCCGCGACCGCCTTGTTCATCACCGTCTCGTAGTCTTTGGAGGATGCTTTCAACACCGTGGCGATGGGCTTGCCATCGATTGGTGACTCACTGACGAGTTCTCCGCCGCTTGGCTTGTCCAGGAATGGCCCGTAGGCGACTCCAGAGTTCACATCTTCAATCCCGAGGTCTTTGAGGAAATCGTACGTCATCGAACACTCCTTGGAGCAATGCTGGATAGCTGCGCGCCATGGCAACCCATGATCGAAGCTACGCTGGGGATCTGTGAGTCCGCTTTGCCCGAGTACGCAGCGACGATGCGGGAGTCAAGGCAATCTCGCCTCCCTTTTCGAGCCAAGGGGCTTTCCGAGAGCTTTATTCGCCAAGGGACACGAATCTGCACGGTTGTTCCCATCTCCCCCTTGCTCGTGTCGATCCGTTACCAGTACCGTATCGGCCTTTGGAGGTTTTCATGCACCGAATTACCGTCCTCGGTGGAGGACTCGTTGGCTCCGTCATGGCTCGAGATCTCGCGCGTGACGATGATATTCACGTTACGGTCGTCGATGCCGATCACCAGCGGCTTCAGCGGATCGCTCGGGAAGATGGGGCGCGGTTGTCCACGCTTCACGCGGATCTTCGTGATGCGGAGCAAGTGCGCAATGCGGTGCGCGACGCTGACGCTGTGGTAGGAGCAGTCCCCGGCTGGCTTGGTTACCAAGTCCTGGAACAGGTCATCGAGGCATCGAAGCCGTTTGTGGATATTTCTTTCATGCCGCAGGACCCGCGTCCTCTCGATGCCGCGGCGCGAGACAAGGGCGTGGTTGGGTTGGTCGATATGGGGGTTGCCCCTGGGATGAGCAATATCCTCGCCACGCGCCTCGCTCTCGATATGCAAAAACCCCGGGATCTGAGGATCTATGTCGGCGGTTTGCCACAAGTGCGTCGTTGGCCTTTCCAATATGCCGCCGTGTTTTCGCCCGCGGATGTCATCGAGGAATATACACGACCCGCTCGTCTGATCGAAAACGGCCAGGTGGTGACCCGTCCGGCGTTGTCCGAGATCGAGACTCTGGACTTCGAAGGCGTGGGCACCTTGGAAGCCTTCAATAGCGATGGGTTGCGGTCGCTGATGTGGACACTGCAAGTACCGAATATGAAAGAGAAAACGCTTCGCTACCCGGGTCATGGGGAGATGATGCGGATGCTTCGCGACACGGGCTATTTCGCGAAACAATCCGTGCGCGTAGGACAGGTCGATGTGCGTCCCCTGGACCTTACCTTGAAACTATTCGAGACGGCCTGGATGATGCCAGTGGGAGAAGGCGATGTGACCGTGATGCGCATCGAGGTGGAAGGCGAACACGAAGGAAAGTCGGCTTATTTCGCCTATGACTTGCACGATCGGTTCGATCTGCAAACGCAGACGACCTCGATGGCACGAACGACCGGTTTTCCGTGCGCGCTTGCGACTCGTTTGCTGCTTCGCCGCCAGCTTCCTCTCGAACCGGGAATTCACTTCCCCGAAGCGGTCGCGCGTCATCCCAAAACGCTGGACAATCTGATCGAGGGCCTTCGACAGCGAGGGATCTCGTTTCAGCGAAAAACAGAAAAACCCGCGGCTGCAACGCCGACCACGACTCCGCGAAAGCTTCCCACGATTCCCTGTTAGCCTGCTTGCCACGATGGGCTTGCAGTTTCGAGCGTCACCATTCACCGTGCCCGCGAAGCGGTGGGCGTGCTACGGCTCGTACATGAATCAGACGATTCTTGCGGGTATCGTATCGATTGTCTTTTTGGGGACAAGCTTGGGATGTGGGGCGCATTCGGCCAAAGAACCCGACGCTGCCGCCAGCGTGGTTGTCGGGGCGGGGGATAAGTCCCGGCCCGACGAGGAGGCGAATCACATTTCCGAGGATGACGAGGAACGAAGCGACGGAGCAGCACCTCCGAAAGGGACGATGTGGGGTGATTCCCCATCGCGGGGGGTGGGGATGGACGGTTCGACCATCGCGTTTACGCCCGACAAACAAGCGATTCAGCGTGTGATTCGAGGCAAAAAAAATGAGATGCGGGCGTGCTACGAAGGGCAACTGAAGAGCAATCCTACCTTGGAGGGCAAGCTGGTGATACGGTTTGTAATCGCCGCGGACGGCACCGTGGCATCCGTGCAGGAGGAGAATACCACCTTATCCGATGAGGTCATGAAGGCTTGTGTCATGAACGTGATTCGAGGTCTGTTTTTCCCGGACTGGAAAAGCGGTGTGATCTCGATCGTCTATCCATTCGTGTTTCGTGTCGAGTCAAGTGACGCGGAATGAAGGGGACAACCTGACGTTTCGGCTGTGGTCAGGGCGGGTGAGGGGAATATTGTCGCTCGATATGCGCGCGGATTCGATCAGGAACGATCATCAAGGCCCATTGGATTTTCCCCGAAAACAGCCATCGAATCAGGCCTGGGTAGAGCATGGCCTGGACGTGGTAATGCAGGCGTGTGGAATTCGTTCCATTCGGCTCCAACACAAACAAGGCCGAAGCTTTGTCGACATCGCGGTCATAACGTTCGTCTACCCGAACGGTGATCGAAGCGCGCCCATCATTTTCGATCGAGGGACGGATCCGCACCACATAACCTCCTCGAAAGATTCCGAGCTTATGCGAAATGCGCATCAGCGTGTCGTTGCCGTCCTGGCCTAGGGATTCCACGGAATCGACGCGAGGCAGGATGTGCCAGATGGCTTCTGGGCGGCAAAGGAAATCGAGGATGGCGAAAGAAGGGGCGGCGATTTCGGTGGTGGTCTGTCCGCCAATCCAAGGCGCACCATCAGAAATTCCTGATGTTTTTTCAGTAGTTGTCGTTTTGTCGGCGGATGAGGATGGCATGGCTGGCGGAGGAGTGGACGCGGTGCATCCGATGATCGCTGCGCCAAAAGCGACCTTGAATAGTGTTGCATGAGCCTTCTCGCGATCCATCCGTGACTGCACTCTGTCATGCCTCTCGATGGGAGTCGACCCACCCTTGACCGAATGCGGGGCGTTGGGCAGTGTCGGCTTTCCTGGTCCGAATGCCACATCGGCGTTTTTTTTTCGGAGAGCAGATATGATGCAAGAGTCTTCCGAGCATGGGGCAACGCGAATCGAACACGATAGCCTAGGGTCACGAGAGATTCCTTCCCATGCGTATTATGGAATTCAAACCCAACGTGCCGTGGAGAACTTTCCCATCACGGGTGTGACCATCGGCACGTTGCCTCACCTGATTCGCGCCCTGGCGCTCGTCAAGAAAGCTGCTGCTCGGGCCAATATGGATCTGGGGATTCTCCCCAAGGACATCGGACAGGCCATCTGTCGCGCCTGCGATGATCTGATCGGTGATAAGTACCACGATCAATTCGTCGTCGATGTCATCCAAGGAGGCGCGGGGACCTCGACGAATATGAACGCCAACGAGGTGATTGCGAATCTCGCGCTCGAGTACCTTGGCTATGAAAAAGGCGACTATGCGCACTGCCATCCCAACGATCACGTCAACCTTTCCCAATCCACCAACGATGCGTATCCGACAGCGATTCGCTTGGCGTTGTACACGAAGATCGACGAGTTGACGGTGGCGATGGCCGAGTTGAAGACCGCGTTCGAATCGAAAGAAGTGGAGTTCGCGGACATCATCAAGATGGGCAGAACACAGCTTCAAGACGCTGTCCCCATGACGTTGGGGCAAGAGTTCGGCACCCATGCCGTCACCATCGGCGAGGATATCGCTCGCATGCACGAGGCCAAGAAGCTGCTGCGAGAGATGAACCTTGGCGCAACGGCCATCGGTACGGGCATCAACGCTCCCGAAGGATACGCGGATATCGTCCGACAACACCTCAACGAGTTGGGGCATCTGTCTTTCGTCACGGCCTACAACTTGGTGGAAGCCACACAAGATACGGGAGTGTTCGTACAGCTCAGCGGGGTCCTCAAGCGATTCGCCGTCAAGCTATCCAAGTCTTGCAATGATTTGAGGTTGCTGTCGTCCGGACCTCGTGCGGGACTCAACGAAATCAATCTCCCTCCCATGCAACCGGGATCATCCATCATGCCGGGAAAGGTCAATCCGGTCATTCCCGAAGTGGTCAACCAGATCTGTTTCCAGGTCATTGGTCACGACGTCACCATCTCGATGGCTGCCGAAGCAGGGCAACTCGAACTCAATGTCATGGAGCCCATCATCCTGTTTTCCCTTTATCGAACCATCGAGATGCTTACCCAGGCATGCCGCACCCTCGCTCGTCGATGCATCATCGGCATCACCGCGAACGAGGATATATGCCGTCGGCACGTGGAAATGAGTATCGGATTGGTGACCGCGCTCGTTCCCGTCCTTGGCTATGATCGAGCCTCCCTCATTGCTCATAAAGCGTTGAAAACAGGGAAAAGCGTGACAGCCGTGGCCCTCGAGGAAGGCGTCATTTCGAAAGAAGAACTCGAAGATCTGTTGCGTCCGGAGAATATGTTGCGGCAGAAACGAATCGCCAAGGCTCCGTGACTCCAACGCTGTCGAACCATCCGCTGCTCAACGTATCGAATCATCGCTCTTGATACTCGTTGTGACCGTTCTCCTGGTGGGAAAAAACCTCCCATGAAGGTGTGAAAACCATGCGCGGCGGCGTGGGGTTACTCACACGCCGTGCAGGTGCCGCCCTGGCGGACTCCGGATTGTTGACAGCCGGTGAGCCGTTCGAAGGTATTGGAGTCGCGCAAATCCATATCCTCTTCATGCCAACCCCGGTACAGGCCACAACCCAGGCCGTCAGCGATGAGGGAATGGCTGATGCATCCTGCCGGTGGTGGCGCCTGCAACCAGAAGATGACCGAGCAATCGGCATCACCCTGCGAGGAACCAGGTAGCGCGGGGCATGCGCCGACCACCCCGCTATCGCCGCCGGCATAACGAATCTCCGCGTATTCGATATGCGTCCGCGGATCGACCACGTCCTTGAAGAAGATTCCCATCCAATCGCCGGGCGCCGGAACGGATTCGGCGGAGGTAAAAACGACTGGGCTAGAAGGGAGGCCTTTAACGATCAGGGCGCCTTGCGGCTCGTAGCTTCCATTTCCTGCTTGCCGGCCCCTTACCGCCAACTGGTTTGGCGTGCTACCCTGCCGGTTGAACTCCAATCGGACGCCCGCCTCCAGCGTCAACGAGGCGCTGGGACCATCGGCGCTGCCATCTCCCACCAAGATCGAACCAAGGCTATGGCCGACGCGATAGGGCAAACCAAGGTCGTTGAGCACCACATCCTCGCTGATGGGAGCATCGGCGTCGTAGATCGCTGGGCCCATGGTCTGAAGCAATACGGCATCGACTCCGTTGCTCTGTAGCGTACTGTCGACGGGAAGGCTTCCCGCCACACGGATGCTGGCATACACGGGGTATGCGCTCGACCCTTTGACGATTAGATTGCGAGACGAGGGCGTCAAACGCGCATAGCGCAGCATGATTCCGATGCCTGACGAATCGATGATGCTGAGTCCATCCGCTGTGAGCAATTCCGGTAATTGGGCGCTATCGCCCCAGACGACGAGCGTGGCTCCGCCGTAATCTACCGTATCGATGGGTCCGGGAGCACCGCCGCCACCGACGAGGGTGGTGTGGCTGAAAGATAGTTGCCCTGAGCCGCGGTCGAGCACTCGACCCCACGGTTTTTCGGCCTCATCACGCATCACCATGACAGGCTTGGTAGCCGTACCCAGCGTGGTGATGCTTCCATCGCTGTCGGGCGCGATTTCAAAACCCGCGTCAGGTCCCATGCGCACGATGGCGCAGCCGTCGATGGTTAGTGTTGCCCCTGATCGGATGGCGATCGTCCTTGGCACGATGTGGGTACCGATGGTCCAGTGCTCTGCGCCTTCTATCGAGGTGCCATCATGGACAGTGGTTTGCGCCTGGACGACAGGGTCGCAGGCTTTCTCCTCGGCATGGTCGCCACCGTTTTCGTTGCTGTTTTCATCACTGCAACCCACCACGAGGCAGCCAAGGGCGAAAAGACCCAGAAACACATTCGAAGGGAAGCATAACGTTTTCATCAAGCACCTCACCTGGAAAACAAAGAGCTGGGTGTCCACTGCCCTATCTGGCGCGCACCGCTGATTTGACAAGACAGCATCGGTTCGAAGAGCACACCACGAACGGTATTGTCGTGCGTCGTCATGGGAGAATGCGCAGCGCCTTGCAGGCAGGCGTTCCTGCTCATCGACCAAGGTCGCATCTCGAGGAGGGATCGGCCAACGCTTGTCGTGGCTGGAATCAACCGCGAGACGCTCACACCATCGCGGAGTGCTTGCCAGTCCGTCCACGTACCTACGTGATGAGTGACGTTGTGGAGCCAAAGGACGGATGGGCAAGGGGCAGTTGTACCTGAGAGCCAGTACGTTGCACGGGGGAAAGACGTGTAAGGCGGAGGGGCATCATGGTGGAGGCAACGACACGGCGGAGGGGGCAGCGAACATCGTGGGCCAGCCATCGCGCCAGAAGACTCGGTCGAGAAGAACGATGCGACCTGGATCACTGCCCACGTTGCCCGCATACCATGAATGGTAAATATGCCAGGTTTCTCCTTTGGGAGTGGTCACTACACTTCCGTGCCCTGGTCCAGCCCACTTGCCCGCGCTGCGGAGAATCGGTTGATCCGCTTTTTTGTACGGACCAAGGGGAGATTTCGCTCGCGCCACCCCCACACAATAGTTTTTCGTGCTGAATTCGTTGGCACTATAAAATAGATAATACCAATTACCATGGTCGATCAGCCAGGGCCCTTCGACATGAGGTTTTTCCCAGTCTTTGTCCATGGTGATCAGTTCTTTCCGGGTGCCGACGAATTCGACGCCGTTGGCTTTCAGTTCTCGACCGTAAATCGTTACTCGTCGTTGGGGTGTTCCGTTTCCGACGACTTCTTTCCAGACCAAGTACAGCTTTCCGTTCGGGTCCTGATATTGGTTTGCATCAATGATGATCTTGGAGGCGTGGTTCAGCAGAGGTTTGCCGATGTCTTCGAAGGGTCCGAGGGCAGAAGGGGCAGTCGCGGCACCGATGCTCCGGGCGCCATTGGTATGCTGTGCCGTAAAATAAGCGACATACCCGTTGGCGACCGGGTGAATCTCTGGCGCCCAAAAGTTGGTGACAGCCCACTTGGGTTTGGAGGCGGCCGGGAAAATATGCCCTTTGGATTTCCAATGCACCAGGTCTGGGGAACTTCGAAGCGGAAAGGCATTTTTGCTTCCTCCCGTGCATGCCATGACGTATTGGGTGCCATCGAATACCACCCCGGGATCCGGACAACTCACATCCAGTACGGGATTGGTGTATAGCCCTCCACATTGCGTGTAACGAAAAGCCAGATCACAAGTATTTTTCCCTTTGAAGTAGGGAGTCCAGCCGTTGGATAGTCTTGCGTACGACGAAGAGCCCTCGACGTGACATACTCCATTCCAAGCCAGCGTTCCTTTCACATCATCGTAGCTAGCAGGGTGATTCGGATCTGATTTCCAGGCGGGACCGTAGGTCACGCGGGTTTGACAAGTGGTGGCAACACCCTCGCATTCGGAATAATCCAGGGCGATGACACAGGTTCCTTTTCCCTGGAAACGGGCTTTCCATCCGTTGGATAGCGTGGCGTACGAATTGGCCCCGTCGGAAACGCATGCTCCATCCCAGGTCACGATGCCTGAAGTCACATCAAAATCCTCGGGATGATTCTCGTCATGGATCCAGAAAGAACCGTACGTAATGCGGGTCGTGCAAGACCCTTGGGCATTGCCGCCATCCCCTGCAGTACCGGATTGCCCTCCTTGCCCTCCACCCACGCCGCCCTGTCCGGCGTTGGACCCACTTGCACCTGCCCCAGAACCGCCTTCGCCTGCCCATTCTCCCGAACCCGCACCGCCGCCTGAGCCGGCTTCCGTGAACTGGTCCTGTCCGCCCTCGCCCTGGACTGCACTGTCCACGGAAGAGCCATCGTCGCCACAAGCCGCCACGGCCAAGGCAACAAGCGCAAGCCCCCCATGCCATCTCCCTCGATTCACACGCATGCCAATAGTGTAAATCTTTCCATGCAGCCCGGCATCCATTTTCGAAAACTGGCGCTCTTCCCGCGCTCGGAACTCATTCGGCGGTAGCATGAAATGTATCCGTTAAATCAAATAGATATCACTGAATGTCGTGTCCGCTCACCGCTGGGGACTGACGGCAAGACGGACCATGAACTGTCAATCGCAGATTACCTCCGGACTTGCCCACGACTCGACCCTTGCGGGAATGCGGCAAAAAAGTGCCAGCGCCCGCCAGCCACGCCCATGACAGGCTTGGAGGAATCTCATACGATAAAAAATAAATTCCGCTCTCAGCAACCTGTTCTTGCATCGTGAAGTCGATGAAGGATTAATTTTAAATGCTTATCGCCATCCCCTCTCGCAGACAGGCGTTGCCCTTTCCAAGAAGGATGGCGTTTCCTTTGCGCAGTCGGCAGTCCCATCTTTGAAGGCTTGCATGTCCCATTGATATAGAATACATATTGTTTCGCGTGTTTCGGGCAGGAGGGACCGTATCCTCGATTCGCCTCATCCACGCGCTGAACACCGTCTTTTCTCACGAATTGCCCTCGAGCCTCGACCTTTCGTGGCCGAGTCATGCTGTCGTGCTGCTTCGACCTTGCGTTCGTCCCATCGCACTACCGGTCGTCTTGACTCGCGAAAGCCAATCGTTTCAACTGCCCCTCATGCTCTCCTTCCGGCGTCGCGAAATCATGTGTTGCGGTGGGCTGTGGGCCCTGCTCGCCTGCGGTTCTAACCCCTCGGATAACAGCCATCGTAGCGCGACCGATGCCGCCGCAAACGATTCTGGACAAGCAGATTCCGAGGGGAAGGATGCCGCGACGAACGATGCCGGGCTGCCCGATTCCGCATTGACCGATACGCCTGCCATCGATACTGAAATGCCCGATACCGAAGGCGGTAACGATGTCGAACAAGAGCCGGATGCCCCCCCAAGCCCTCCGGGTCCCGTTGAATACCTCGGATACTTCGCCAGTGCCTTCGACGGCCATGGCAGCGGTGATTATAGTGTAGATACCGCGCAAGCGGGAGCCAATCTCACGTTCATTAGGGCGGGACTATCCACCCTCGGTCCCAAATTGACAGTCGCCAAAACAGCGAATCAGAAAGCAGTGGTTCTCGTCCACGACCACCTCTTCGATTGGACCGCTGGCCTGTCGCTGCGAACCGATTGGAAAGAACGCTGGGATGCCATCGCCTCAGTCGTGGAGGACGGTCACACCGATACGGTAGCCGCTTTTTACCCTATTGATGAGCCGTACTGGAACGCCCACCTCAACGGCGTATCCAATGACACCATGAAAGGTTGGCTGGTCGACATCGTGACCGCTATCCGTGAACGCTTTCCCAGCAAAGCCGTAGGAACGATCCTTGCGATCGACACTCTGAAAAAAAATCTCGGCAGCTCGTACGTCGGCATGTTCGATTGGGTGGGCTTCGATTGCTACGGTCCTTGGGACGATTGTTGGGGACAAAGCATGAGTTGGTATGTGGATACCCTCGGCACATGGCTGACGGATCAGCAGCGCATGATAAGCGTGCCCGAGGCATTTCTGTGGGGAACCTCCGGCACGGACCTCTCCGCGCAGCATACGATCGTCACACGCTTGAATCGCTGGCATGCGCAAATCCTTTCCGACGATCGCACCATCGCCGTCGTTCCGTTCTATTGGCCTTCGATGGATCTGAACGGCGATGGCCTCACCGATACGGGTGCCAAGGATCTGCCGTGGATCAAGGAGCGCATGGCCCAGATGGCGGCGTCTTTGCTGCATCCCGAACAGTCACGCGTGTTTCCCACCGACGAGATCGCTTCGTCTTCCTATTCCACGTCCCTGCCTTTTGCCGCCACCGATCGCAACGACAATTCGTCGTGGAATGCGGGTGGATACGCCCCGCAGTGGATTGCTTTCGATCTCGGCAACACGAATCCTCTGCAACGCATCGAATTGCTTACGATTCAAGACCCGAGTGGAAATACGGTTCACGTGCTCGAAGGTTCATTCGATGGTGCTTCCTGGTTCCCCATAGGCACACTCGCCGGGGTTACCGACGGCAACCAGCTTCTATCGTGGAGCGGAACGGCATCGACCCGGTGGGTGAGGGTGATGACCACTGAGAGTCCCTCGTGGGTAGGCTGGCGTGAAGTCCGATTTTTCAAGTAGACCCCCTCCTGGGCTCGCGCGGTATTTCGCGCTTTTCGATGCCTTTTCCACCTCTTTCGCGCGACCGACGATGATGTCATGACGCCGAATCGTTTTTCAATCCGGCAGATGCTCAAGGCGATGCGCCATCGCCCATGACGGTCGTCGTGACATGCCAATAGGTGGGAAAGGGGCGCTTATGATGGCGCTCGAGAAATGGCTGCACCGGCATGAGCAGGCTCGTGGTGCGATGCCCCTTGCGTTGCTGAGGATGCGCACGACCTTGATCGAACCAAACGCGAAGAAACCGACTCGACGAATCCAACGGAAAAGACTCCACGTTGCTCACGAATTGGCCGAAACTGCCCGCCTCGAACAAATATTGCTCCACATTCGATGTGTAAAGCACCCCCAACGTCAGGCCTCGTTGGCGCATATCCGCGGCCACGCCCCGCAACGCGCGTGCTCCGGAAAAGTCGCCCACGATCGGCACCACGCGATTGTCGCGAACCATGTCACGAACGCGTAAATAACTAGCCTCATCCGATAGATAACTACCGCTGCCGCCGTCATCGCTCGTCATCGCCAAAAGCTCACGGATCGATGGATACTTCCTTCCACTTCCCTTCATCGAATAAGCAAGGCCGAGCCCTTCTTTCGAAAACGCCACAAGTATCTTTCGGAGGCTTGCGCTGTCACTTGCGTGCAGCGTCATACCCAGCCGTTCCATGAGACGATGCGTGCGATCGAGAGATTCTTGTATCAGCGCTTGCTGCATCGACGATGAAGGAGGTTCGGTTTTCGCGAGCGCATCCGCGATGGTGTCGAAGCTTGCCGTTTTGCTTTGCGTCGGATCCATGAAAAGGTGTGGGCGGCAGGTCAGACGCGCTAAAAATACCGACCGGCAATCGGCGTCTTCCATCAACGCTCGAAACAGCAAATGCTGCAGCATGTTTTGGCGTCGGATGTCGACGATATATGCCATCGCTGGCTGCATCAGGGCGATGTAAGTGTAGTTTTGTTCGGGACCCACACCCACGTAGGCGGTACCTCGCAGCTTGTCGTCATGGAGGTCCTGTGCGACGTGCAAGTAAGACGTTTCGTTCGAAACGTAATTGTCACTGGGGAAGTCGCCGGTTGGTTCTGAAAGCGCTCCGATCAAAGCCCCGAACTCGCTGTCGGACATGAATGGGGCTGGCGGAGGAACCGGTGGCGAAGAGTCCTCCGGTTGAACGCTTGACACAGGCGCCGAAGCAGCCGGCGGGTCGAGCGAAGGCGTGGTGGAAAAGACGGGATTGGTGACCGGGCTTTCGCGACATCCGAATAGGGAAAGCGCGAGCAAGAGAATCGTTACGTGAGCATGCATGTTGAGGATAACGCCGGAGCAGGTACGGTTATGCGAGTCGCACATCATCGTCCTCGCCAGCGACGATGAGGGCCGACATCGGCATGAACGAATCGATCCGTATCGGAAGGGTAATGAGCCAGACCGCCACGCCATCCAATTTTTTCGATTTTTTCCGCGAGCTGTTTGGAGGACAGCCCTTCGAGTCGAAAGTCCATGGCTTTGCCCAGGCTGTGCTGGCTGTGAGAAGCGACATTTCGGCCCTTTTTTCGAAGCATTTCATTGAGTTTCCAGCTTCGATAACCGGAAATGAATTCGACGCGAGCTTCGTGGGTATCCGCGGTCACTTTGCGCAGCAATTCGAGTAGCTCCGGCGCCATGATGACGCTGTCTCCCGTGACACGGTCGCGAAGCAAGTTTGCGAAGCGTTCGGGACTGGGCTCTGTATCGGATAAGACAATGATTTGCTGATCATGCAAGCGCACGAGGGTTGCCGAGGTAGGGATGACCTGCGCTGGCTCGGTCGCATCGGATGCGATGGGAGCAAATATTTTTCTGGACGCACTTCGGATGAGGACGGGCGTAGGCGGTTCGATCGCGATGGGAAAAGGTGTGAGAGGACCGAGCAGGGTTCCCAGCAAAATCGAGTGAATCGCAGAAGAAAAACGCACGTCCTGTCAATTGGAAGTGGCAGGCTTGGGGGGACCAAAGATGCTGGTCCCCCGTTTTTTATCCTTGGATTGCTCCGCGCGCTCCGCCCAGGTGGGAATGACGACGCGCTCGCGTTGCGGTAATGTGCGCCCATCGATAACCGCTCGGATTTCATCCTGATCCAGTGTTTCTCGCTCGAGAAGAGCCTGTGCTAGACGGTCGAGCGCATCGCGGTATTGGGTGAGCACGTTCTTGGCGCGCGTATGCTGTTCGTTGATGATGCGTTTGATCTCTTCATCGATGTCGATCGCGGTTTTCTCGGAATAATCGGGGCGATGCTGCGCGAATTCACGCCCCAAGAAAATGGAATCCTCGCGTTCGCCATAACTAACGGGGCCGAGTTTCTCGCTCATGCCCACCTCGCAAACCATCATACGAGCGATTTGCGTGGCGCGCTGAATGTCATTGGAAGCTCCGGTGGTAATTTCTCCAAACACGATTTCCTCGGCGCTTCGTCCGCCCAGCGCCATCGCAATGCGTGCCAACGCTTGCTGCCGACTCATCATGTGCCGGTCCTCGGTGGGAAGAAATTGAGTGACTCCAAGCGCTGCTCCCCGCGGAATGATCGATACCTTGTGGATCTCGTCGTTGCCTTCGATAAACATGCCCACCAAGGTATGGCCCGCTTCATGCCAAGCCGCGATCCTTCGTTCTTGCTCGCTCATCACCATCGAGCGACGTTCGGTGCCCATCAGCACTTTGTCTTTCGCCATCTCGATATCGGCCATGCTGACGGCTTCTTTGTCTTGTCGAGCGGCAAGTAGCGCGGCTTCATTGACTAGGTTTTCCAAGTCCGCACCGACGAATCCCGGTGTGCCTCGCGCGATGGTCTCGAGTTCCACGTCTTCGGCAAGAGGCACTTTTTTCGTGTGAACGCGCAATATCCCTTCTCGACCCACGACGTCTGGTCTTGGGACGGTGATGCGACGGTCGAATCTTCCGGGTCGCAGGATGGCGGGATCGAGAACGTCTGGACGGTTGGTGGCGGCGATGATGATGACTCCTTCATTGGATTCGAAGCCATCCATTTCGACCAGCAGTTGGTTGAGGGTTTGTTCCCGTTCATCGTGGCCACCGCCAAGACCAGCGCCGCGATGCCTGCCCACGGCGTCGATTTCGTCGATGAAGATGATGCATGGCGCATGCTTTTTACCTTGTTCGAACAGGTCACGAACACGGCTAGCGCCGACACCCACGAACATCTCCACGAAATCCGATCCCGAAATCGAGAAGAAGGGCACTCCCGCTTCGCCCGCGATCGCGCGAGCAAGCAATGTCTTTCCGGTTCCCGGCGGCCCCATCATCAACACCCCTTTGGGAATGCGCCCCCCGAGCCGTTGAAACTTCTTGGGATCCCTGAGAAACGCGATGATCTCTTCAAGCTCATCTTTCGCTTCGTTGATGCCGGCCACGTCGGCAAATGTCACCTTGTTCTGGGTTTCACTGAGCATGCGGGCTTTGGACTTGCCAAAACTCATGGCTTTGCCCCCGCCCGCCTGTAGTTGACGCATGAACAAGTAAAACATCACCAACAAAAAGATCATGGGAAGGACCGTGATCAGCGCGCTCGACCAAAACGGACTGCCTTCATCCTTCTCGAACGCAAGTTTCACCTTCCGCTCTTCGAGAAGCTTCAATACGTCGTCGGTCGGTGCGGGACCTAGCGTGACTTTCTTGCTTCGTTGCTTCGAAGCCGGGTCATACACGGTGAAGGTGTACTCCCGATCCTTGATGGTCACCGATTCGACATGGGTATCCTCCGGTGCGGCTTTGACAAGTGCCACAAACTCACTGAAGGGCACCTGGGCGGCTCGGGGTGTATCCGGGCTCACGAATTGCCAAATGGCGAGAAACATCAGGATCAGCAAGATCCACAACAAAAGCGTTTTATGCGACTGCTTCACAACATCAGCCTCCCGACGTCTTCGTCAGGGCAATAAAGGCTTCGTTCAGTCCCATGGGGATGGGGCCAAAGAAGCGTTCCATTCGTTCGGTTTGAAGTTTGCCATCTCTTCGGTCTGGCGTCGACTTCGGAGCTTAAGCGTCCTTTGGGCGCTGTCGAGGTTTTCGAGTGCCTTTCATCTCTTCTGGTGTCTGTACTACGATGCGTCCAGTGCCCATATCCACCATGGCGACCCCCCCACCGGGCACGGAAACACGAACTCCCGCCCGATGCCGCGATGCGGCACGCCCAAGTTCCCGCAATTGAGCACGGGCCAATGATGTCGAAGACAAACCCAACGCCGCCATATCA
>MWCO01000076.1 GCA_002070115.1 Deltaproteobacteria bacterium ADurb.Bin207 | reverse complement strand
TTGGACTGATTGCAATTCTTTCTCGTCGCCATGGTGGATGTAACACGCGAGGCCTCGAATGGATTCCAGCTTTCCAAGAGGAGCGGAGAGAACGATTTTCGTCAAGTCCAGTAAAACCAGTGAAATATGAGGGGATCTTTCAGCGTGTAGGGTACTTGCTGGGGCGCGGCGGTTCAATGGGTGTTTTGTTGTTGTGGGGGGGATTGGGTAGGGTATTGTACGTAGGGAATGATATGGTTGGAAGTATCGACGGACCCAACCGGAGAATTTCTTAGCAGAATTCGACGAGAGCCTCGCGTATATTGGTGACGACACAACGATCCGAAGAACGGAAGCAAGCATATGAATGGTCTATTCGATTTAAAGAATAAAGTTGCTCTTATAACAGGTGGGAGGCGCGGACTTGGCAAAGCAATGGCAATAGGACTTGCCAAAGCGGGAGTTAACATAGCCGTTATAGCAAAATCGGAAGACTGTAGTGAACTCGCGCATGAAATAAACAAAACCGACATTGAATTGTTCTACTTGAATGCGGACTTGTCGGTGAGAGAAAATCGTAAAGGACTCATCGACAGGGTTGTCAAACATTATGGGAAATTGGATATTCTGGTCAACAATGCAGGCATTCAGCATCAAAGTGATATTTTCAATTATAGCCATGAGCAATGGGATCATGATTTGAATTTGATGTTGACGGCGATATTTGACTTATCACAACAAGCAGCAAGAGTAATGATGAAGCAGGGTGGAGGGAAGATAATACAGATAGCGTCCATCAGCAGTTTTCAAGGAGCGCGGTATATAGCCGGATATGTAACAGCCAAACATGGTCTAGTGGGTCTGACGAAATCTCTTGCGAATGAGTTGGCGGGGAAAAATATTAATGTGAATGCAATTGCTCCGGGACTATTTGAAACTGATATGGCTTCCCAAGTATTGAAAGATCCAGTCAAATCAAGTGAACTCAAAGGAAGAATACCTGCTGGAAGATTCGGGAAACCAGAAGACATTGTAGGCCCTCTCATTTTTCTGGCAAGTGAGGCAAGCAATCATGTCCATGGTCATATTTTACTAGTCGATGGTGGATGGATGGGTAGGTAAAATGAGTAAAATCATTGAAGCGAAAGAATTGAGGGCTCAAAACAGGCAAAAGCTAGAGGACATCATTCCCATAGCGACCCCTTTTGCCGTCTATATAGAACCGACGAATCTATGTAACTTTCAATGCGTCTTCTGCCCAACGGGAGACAGGGAGCTTCTGAAAATAGTAAATCGGCCTTCGGGAAGCATAGATTACGAATTATTTAGAAAAATAATCGAGGACTTGAAGCAATTCGACAGTAAAATCAAGCTTGCCAACGTCTACAAAGACGGAGAGCCTCTGGTTTATAAACGATTTCCTGATATGATCAAGGACTTGAAGGAGGCAGATGTCGTAGAAAGAATTTGGACGAAAACCAATGGTGCCTTATTGAATCCTGAATTGAACACCAAGATTATCGAGGCAGGCCTGGATCTCATGTGCATATCAGTGGAATCTGTAAATGTAGAAGGATACTTAAAAATTGCAAATGTAAAGATAGATTATGAAAAATTCAAGGATAATATTGCCGACTTTTTCTCTAGGAGAGCTCAATGCAAGCTATACATTAAAATTGCCGACACGAACTTGAGTGAAGAAGAAATAGCGAAATTTTATCGTGATTTTGAAGACATCAGTGATTACATCGGAATTGAAAAGTTGATGGGATGGTCATATTCGGACATAAAAGACTTCACTCTTGGAACGAATCCCGACACCTATGACGGACTACCCCTGATTCCTAAAGACGTTTGCGCGTATCCGTTTTATATCATGGCTATCAACTTCAATGGTACTGTCTCCTTATGTGGCAATGATTGGTCCCATCATACTGTGGTTGGAGATTGTAATAACGAATCTCTCAAGGAGATATGGGAGGGAAAAGCGTTGTATGAATTTCAGAAAATGCATTTAGAATGTCGACGACACGAGAACAAAGCTTGTGGGAATTGTTATTACTTACAGGTTGTACCGGATAATATTGATCCGTTTAGATTTCAGATATTAGAAAAGTTGAAAGTGAAATTTGAATCTCCGTCCACGCGGGATTCAGCACTCCCCGATAGTCTACCGCACCCTATTAAAAACACAGGATAATGATGGTGACCCGCGAGCTACCCCCGTTTCACTGGTCGTAGTCGCTATCAGCGAGAGTCGCATCGCCAACCGTGAGGCCCAGTAGGAGTTTTTTAACCTGACGCGCGAATACCAATTCGTCCTCCCATTGCTCCACTATCTCGGCGTGGGACAATGCCCACTTGAACCGTCCAGATTTTGGGCCGACGCTATAACCCAAAGGGTCGTTCACGATCTTTTCCTCGGGGCGCAGATGCGCGCCCGAGCCCTCTTGAAGTTCCTTCGTCACCGCGACTGTCCCGTTGTACCGCTCGATCAGAACATACCGGTTTCCCGTCTTATTCGGATCTAGTGCCGGTCTGCAGTTCGCCTGCTGAAAAACCAATCACTTCGGTTTTGCTGACGAAGCCACCGCTGAGGACATGTTGAAAACCCAGGAGGGACAGTCGCTCGCTTACTTCCGAGCAAGAACCTCGGCTGCCTCGAGGATACGCGTCATAAGTTGGGGCGCTACGGCAGCAAGTTCGTCACGCACCTCCTGCCAAGCAACACCGCGCACGATTTGGCGCGACTCCGATCGCGAAGACTGTTGCGGAACCACCCAATCCTTCGCCCGTAAGGCTGCCTCCAGCATCGGGTTCCAATACGATTCGAAGATCGCTGCAGGATTCGCTGCGCCAAGAACGACATCCGAAAGGTCAAGGACGAGCGCGTAGCGGAGAACGGACGGAAAAATGTGATCATCTTCGAAACCACACGGGAGTCGACGGTGGAAGTGCTTGTAGTCTACGAATCTTCGCAAAAGGAAACCCGGTTCGAACTTCCCATACTTCACGCCAATCGCATTACTATCCACGATAACGCGTCCATCACCATTCCTGTCGTAGATCGCGTGTTCCGATTCGTTCGAGTGGATGAGAACGTAGAGACCAACACGTATCGCTTGCGCCGTGTGCGAAAACTGCTCTACAAACCGGCAACCACCGTGTGCCCAGCTTCGCTCGGTGTTACGGAGTTCTTTCGTGAAATCGTGCAGTTACATAATGTATTAGTATAGACATGATGACGTTCTTTTGTCATCACCGTTCTAATGTTGCTAATCTTGTGTGAAACATTCGGTCGTTAGATGTGGGTTATGCGGATCGGATGGCGCGCAAACGGCCCTGTTGAAAACGTTGTTATCCGTCGTCTAGGTCGGGAGATCGATCAGCTTGGCCCCAATCCAATCCCGGAGGCTACTCGGCAATGCGGTTGGCCTATCGATTTTGCCGGAACGCTGTTGGCATGCAACTATATGTAATCGTTCAGGAAACTACTCAAGCCCATTTCGCGCGAAGCGAAGTACATGCCAACAGCTTGAAATCACACGAGCTTCAACTGTTACCCAGGCCACGGCCACGCCTTTTCCCAGGAATCGTTCTCTGGATAGGTTTCCACCATGCACTTGCAGTTGGTGGAATTGGATCAAAAAGTGAGAAACCACGCCGGTAGGACATGGCTTCAGGAAGGCCCTCCGAGGGGGCCGTTTTCGTAAACGAATGCCCCGTCGGGGGCTTAGGCAAGTGGAAGGCCCCGCCGGGGCCAGTGTAGGGTTCTACTTCAGGTCGAGATTGCCTTGACCAACATCGAGCTGTTCTTGTTCTCGGATGTACTTTCGGATTCGTTCCTCATCCAAACCGTACGTGCCGACGGAGTATCCGGTTGCCCAGAAATGCAGACCCGTCGTTCGTCGTTCCTGCAGAAGCTCACGGTGGATACCCTCAGCACTCTTTCCTTTCAGGAAGCCCACCGTATCCGCCACGCTGAACTCTAGTGGCATACTCAAACACATGGTCAACTTGTACGTGCTCTTCGATCAGTTCGACTCCTCTCTGCACACACAACTCACGCTTCAATCTCCCCAAGATCACCTTCTTTTGGTACTTGGGGATGATGACGATGTGGTACTTGCATTCCCATAGTACGTGCGACAATTTGCCATTCGTGCATGTAAGTTTTCCTTCTGTTCGCCCTGGCAGGGGCCTTCCAGTTGGAGAACTTACTCTTTTGTGCATAACGGATAGCTCTTCGGGTCACACGGCCATAGGCCGTGGTTTACGATGCTCAGATTCAGGTTGACACACAGGGGAAGCCATACGACTCCAAAAAAGAGCTTGTAAGATTCACCAAGTTTTGTAACGCTGCTGTTGTTGGATGGGGCTTCCTCGTTCAGGTGGTTGACTTCTGAAACTTTTGGAGTTGCTATGACCAAACACGAATCTGGTTCAGATCTGCCTCTGGTTGTTCAGTTCCTTCACCCCGGAAGGGAATATCCAGCAAAATGTTTTGATAATAACAAAAAAGACTGGTCAAGTATTAATTCGGCATCCCATTATAGAAGCTTTCTCAAAT
The DNA here is from genome assembly GCA_002070115.1 of Deltaproteobacteria bacterium ADurb.Bin207. Lineage (GTDB taxonomy): Bacteria > Myxococcota_A > Polyangia > Polyangiales > Polyangiaceae > MWCO01. The sequence goes on along the minus strand of MWCO01000076.1, from coordinate 23,525 downwards.
GTGAGGGAGAATTTATAGACAAATTTTCGAGAAAAATGGATGTACTACAATTCTGGGGAGAATGGGAAGGCCCCGCCGTTATGCATAAGATTAAGAGGAGTGAAGCAGGTTGTCCCAAATGGATGCTGACGCCCTGTCTGCCTAAAGAAAAAGAATCGGGATTAAATACCGATCCTTTTGTATTTAATGGCCCTTTTCGTTATTGGATCTGTAAACAATCCTCCTATCCTCCTATCCTCCTCTCCAACAGCTTCCTAGAGGTTGTATAATTCTTTTTGGTAGTAATCGTCAGAATCAGTTTGTTGTGGACACCGTATTTGTGGTTGGAAAGAACTTCGCAGACGTGAATTTTTATTTCAAAAACAACAATTCAGAGCTATTTTGTCAAATGAATCACGGTTCTTTCTGCGGCAAAAACGAGAAATGTACTTCGTCGCTAGCGGTGTATGAAGGCGCTACTCCAGACAATCCAGTCAATGGAATCTATTCGTTCGCTCCAGCTAAAATTTATCGCGAAAATACTCCTTTTACCAGACCTGTGTTAAAGCAAAATGACTTTTGCTTCATTTCTCCTCAACTCAAACAGGGTGTCAAATTTAATAAAATGACCACAACAGATATCGTTCGTCATTGGAAAAAGTTGAAGATGTTGCTGCTGGAACAGGGATTGGTATTGGGAGTCAAATTTACAGTGTCCAATAATTGCAGTTCAAAGACTACAGGTTGACATATAGCCAATTAATTGGACTTGCTGCAATAAAGCCGCTGTCAGGTGATTCAAAACGATAAAACTATAGAATGAATGTCATAGCGACAGAGTCAAGCCCATCAAGATTACTTTTGTGAACACCTCCTTTTAATCTGAGCCCGTCTCGTTATTTGTATTCGTTTTTTACCGATATCTTTTTTCTGAAAGGACCCCCCTCATGAATTCCCAGCATACCGCACCACGTGTCACGATTGCAATTGCAACACTGAATCGGGCCGACCTCCTCCAACAGGCAATCGATAGCGCGATAGCACAAACCTACCCAAGCCTCGAGATCATCGTATCAAACAATGGTTCGACAGATAACACACAGAAATTATTAGAACGATATGAAGGTTCAGACCGAGTTCGAATTATTCATCTTAAGAATACGATTTCCGCAAACGAACATGGGGCTTTTTTGGTGGACCAAGCTCAAGGGGAGTTATTTCTCGCACTTTCCGATGACGATTGGATTGAACCGGAAATGATCGCAAACGTCGTCGAGCTTTTTGATAATCATCCTCAGATCACATTCGTGTGGACGGGGTGTTGGATGCACTACGGACCGGTCAAAGTCCCAGCACTTACCGGTCCGCTCATCGAATCCGGACCATCTTTGCTTGCTGCATTCCTTGCTGGAAAACGGGACATCCGTTGGTGTGCTTGCGTGTCTCGGACGGCCGACTTGCAACGGCTCGGTCCCCTGCCAGAAAATACGATCTGCGGAGATATGTACTTTTGGACAAAATTGGCTTCTGAAGGTGATGTGGGATGTATCGAAAAGATCCTTTCTCATTATAGCTGCTATCGAAAGGGGGGGGATGGGATGGCCGGCGGTACCCCAATCATGACTTGGACTAATGACCAGAAGCAATGGGTCAATGATATACTGAAAACTTGCCATTCCCAATCCGCTGGCAAAGTCCGCTTTCCAACATTGTCACAAGATGCAAGGCACTTCCTTGCTCGCACTGTGGGCAATCAATTCGTACACAACGCATTGCGGGGAGAAAGTCGACTAGCTTTGCTGAGGGCGGTTCCGCCAAGTTTTAACCTGTTGAAACAGGGCCCAATGCTCAACTGGGTTTCCGTCATGGCTTCCCTCCTTTCACCGAGATGGCTTCTCGAGAATCGCATGCTCGCGGAAGCAAAACGGAAATCCAAAGCGAGAATTGAAAACCCACAAAAGCTCGGTTAGAAGAAGTTATCCAATCAAGAGACCCATTGCTGTTCACGAAGTTCCACCGTGCTCGGTTGCTGGCGAAAGCTTGGGCTGAAAGCCCGTTGGTTCGTCAGTACTTTTCGAACGCTGGTTGGATGCTTGCCAACCGTGCTGCCTGGATCGTGTCCGCTGTGACGGTAGGAGTCTACGTGGCACGAAAGCTCGGTCCTCATAACTTCGGTATTCTGAATTTTGCAATGGCTTTAACGGGTCTCTTTGCCATCATTCCCTTGGTGGAGGCCGACAAGATTGTCATCCGTCAGTTGGTCGCGGAGCCGCATCGACGTGATCGCTGGCTCGGTAACCTTTTTCTGCTGCGACTGATTCTTATCTCTATCACGGGAATTGCACTGGCTGTGACGCTATGGTGGATTCATACCACCGTACAGATCATCACGTTATGTATCATTTTAGGAATTGGCTATATTGGTGTGTTGCTTCAAGGAACAGAAGCCTACTTTCAGGCTACGGTTCAGTCAAAGTATGTCGCTCTTCCAGGTCTGATTACATGCCTTATTAATACTGTGGTTCGCGGGTTCGCCGCTTATCAGCAATGGCCTTTAGAAGTCTTTGCGGCAGCAGAAGCAACGAATCTTCTTTTCTATTTTTTAGGTTCGTCCGCTTTTTACTGGTATCGCGTTGCGTCACCATCTCTATGGAATTGGAGTTGGAAAGAAACCTGGGCTCTTTTCCGATCGGCACTACCATTGACGATCACGAGTGTACTCACAATCGTTTACGCTCGCACTGATCAATTGATGTTGGAATATTTTTGGGGTTCAACGGCCGTCGGGTACTATTCAATAGTAACGCGAATCTCCGAGAATTTAGTCCTTGGCGCGAGCCTCCTGGCCGTCAGCTTCTTCCCCGCCATCATCTCGGCCAAGCAAATCTCGAATGCAGCTTACGTGAAACAATTGCACCGGCTCTACTTTCTCGTATTCTGGACCATGGCCGTTGCTGCGGGAATAACCATGCTCTTAGGTAAACCTTTTATCGTGGTCTTGTTTGGAAGCGTTTACATGCCTGCCGTACCGGTGCTAAGAATACATATATGGACGCTTCTGGCTGCTGCACTTCTTAGGGTTTTCAGCCAATGGGCCATCAACGAAAAACGCATACCCTTGATTGCCTGGGCGTTTTTTTCAGGTGCGTTGATTAATGTATTCCTCAACTATTGGTTGATTCCGCTTATCGGCATTACCGGCGCTGCCTGGAGTTCCCTCCTCGCCATGCCCCTCGGACTCTTCCTCACCCTATCCGCCCAAGCCGACGGTCGAAAACACCTTCAATTGGTGCTTCGATCCATTCTCACGCTCCCGTCGTTCCGATTAAACGAACATCCGCCACCCAAAACCGACTGATCTCCCCCGTCTCCGCTTTGCCCCAAACTCGCCGTTCTACCCGCTTATCCCCCATGCGTATCCCACCATGATCCGCGTCGCTGACTTCATCGCTCAAACCCTCGTCGTCCACGGAATAAACCACGCCTTCCTCGTCACAGGCGGAGAACTGTGTTCACTCGGTGACAGCGATCTTCCGAAGCCTCTTATGGTTGCCCGGCTCTCCCAATTCCGCAGCTTCGAACTGTGAAATCGCCCAATCCGAGCTTGCACGTCGTCCATACCGGGTCATACCCACGAACAGGGATGGTCGTTTCCTAACATTTTGAAAGTATTCATTAAAATTCAGACGAATCCAATGCTCAGTCTCCTGACAGGGATAGCAAACGGGAGCGAAGCCGAGTGAGCCAGTATTCGAATCGGAGACTCCATCGAACGGATCGATGGAGTCGTACCCCACAACGTTCGCGATGCCATGCAACGATGGCGTCGACGGCAACGGTAAGCGGTCCTTGTGGATATCCAGCTCGAAAATAAGCATTTGACGATTCGAATCCCCAGCGAGCGCGCAAGGCTATGATTGCTGCCTTCGGTCATTCTTTGCCGCCCTCCGATGAACGTTGTTTGCCGCTTGCGTAGAAGAAGCTACGATCCATCATCTTTTCATGCACGTTGTCTCATGGTCTTGTCCGGTCGTTTTGTCGGTCCTGTTGACCGGATGCGGTGATCATGATCGTCCCGCGGGCATGCACGCCTCTTTTCCGGAGGCTGCTCCTGAACCCGAGGGAGGTGGCATACTCGATGCCGGGTTTCAAGATGGCCCACCTTCCGCGGATGCCGCCGGATTGTGCGGTAATCAATTCTTTCAGGTTACCTCCGAACCACCGAACTTGTACTTCGTGCTCGATCGATCGGGGAGCATGCTCGATCGCGCATCACCCTCATCCACCATCAACAAGTACGCGGCGGTTCGAAAAGCATGCATCGATATGGTCCGGGAGCTGGGAAGCACGGTGAATATCGGTGCCGCTGTGTTTCCCGGTTCGCCCGCGACCAATGAATGCAGCACGGGTCGTCAGGTGCTTTCGACACGCCGCGGCGACGTACCAGGCTCTTACGAAGGCAATTATGGTCCTGTCACCGCGGCCTTTGCCTCTGCCATCAACGTGGATCCGTCGGGAGGTACCCCCACGGCCGCGACGCTTCAATCCTTGATTCCCATTCTCACTCCGCTGTCCGGTCGCACATCCGTGGTGCTGGCTACCGACGGTGGTCCCAATTGTTCGGTCAAGTACAGTTGTGGGCCGGAGGATTGTATATGGAACATCGAAGGCGCCGAATTGTACGGCGAAGCATGCACACCGGAACATAATTGCTGCGATCCGAAGCTGCTGGGGGGGCCTGGGGTTCGCGCATGTCTGGATGGAACCAGCACCGCTTCCGCTGTCATGGCGCTTCGTGACCTGGGTATCAGAACCTTCGTCGTTGGCATTCCGGGCAGCGAATTCTACGAGTCGTTGTTGGAACAACTCGCAACCCTCGGTGGTAGCGCGCGCCCCACCACGCCGCGCTATTACCGCGTCGATGACGTTTCCTCTTTGGGCGATACCCTCAGGACCATCGGCAGGCAGGCGTTGGTCACTTGTGAATTCATCTTGGATGAAGTGCCTCCGGACCCTGGTTACGTTAACGTTTATCTCGATCAACAAGCCGTGGATTACGATCCCGTGAATGGTTGGTCGTGGATAGGAGACAAAACACTGCGATTACACGGGGATGCCTGTGCCAAACTCGAGCGCGGCGAGGTCACCCAGGTGCAGGTCGTGGCAGGATGCCCCACCAAACAACCGCGATGAACCAGACCGACTTCACGCTCTTGATCCTCGCCTCTGGCCGGGGAACTCGAATGGGCGGCCCCAAAGCCCTGCTACCGTGGACCCATGGCGATCGAATCGTCGCGGCTCATGCTCATCTCGCTCAACAACTTGGCGGACAAGCGGTCGTCGTAGCCCGTGCTTCCGTCCTTCGGACGATTCGTCCCTCGCTTCCCCATGTGCGGATGATTCCATCGAGCGCGCCAGGCTGCTGGGGACCCGCGGGATCCATCATGGCCGCGGCAAGAGCAGGCGCATTGGCCCATTCGCCATGGACGTTGATCACGCCAGTGGATGCTGTTCCCGTCGAACAACCAACGCTGCAACGATTGCTCGATTCCCGAAGTCCCCGGGCGCAAGCCGTTCGACCACGATTCGAGGGAAAAGGCGGGCATCCCGTGCTGGTGCGAACGCAGATCATCATGAACGTCTATCTCGAACAAGGTCCCACGCCCTTGCGCGACGTGTTGAGAGCGCTTGTGGTCGTGGATGTTCCGATGCTTGATCCAAGGGTTATCGCGGATTTGAATACCCCAGAGGCGTATCGCGCGTGGACGGGGCGGGAGCCTCGGTTCGAGGCAATCCTTTCCGATTCTGTCACTATCGACAAAAACGGTGGATTCGATTGAGGAAATTCGGCTCCATTCGTGGGTGGCGCTGCTAGATTGCTACCATGCAGTCCAACGTTAGGAGCCAAGGCTGGATCGGAGACACTCCCGCGCGTTCCGATGGCCCTGCGAAAGTAGCCGGTACGGCCCGATACATCGCGGATATTGCGTTTCCCAACGCGATCGACGCCTCTGTCGTTCGCAGTCATGTCCCACGGGGACGCATCTTGGGTATCGATTTCGATCCGAATTTCGATTGGTCCGACGTGACCATCATCACCGCAAAAGATGTTCCCTGTAACGAAATCGCGGAGATTGAATGTGATCAACCCGCGCTAGCGGATGATCAAGTTCGCCATGTCTATGAACCCATCGTTCTGCTGGCTTGTGAGGATAAGACTAAACTCCAGCGGGCTGTCCAACGGGTCCATGTTCGAATCGAACAACTTCCTGCGCTGCTCAATGTGGACGATTCGTTGGCGTGCAATCCTCTCGTGCTCGGAAAAGACAACGTGATGTGTAGCTATCGCGTCGTGCTTGGAGATGCGAAAGCCGAGATCGAACGAGCTGAAGTCGTGGTTCGTGGAATGTACGAAGTGGGTCACCAGGAGCAGATGTATATCGAACCACAGGGCTGTGTGGCGTATTGGGACGACGCTGGCTTGCACGTCGTCGGGTCGATGCAATGCCCTTATTATGTTGAGAAAGCGCTTGCGCATGCGCTGCGACTCGAGCGGTCTCGCATTGACGTGACCCAATCGGTGACCGGCGGCGCTTTTGGCGGCAAAGAAGAATATCCGTCGGTGGTTGCGGTGCATGTCGCGCTTTTGTCGAAAAAAGCCGGGCGTCCTGTTCGAATGATTTACGAACGGCAAGAAGACGTGCAAGCCACGACGAAACGGCATCCGGCGCGTGTGACCGTGGAAGCTGGATGTGATCGCGATGGTACGCTTCGCGGCATTGCGGTCGATATCTTGATGGATGCGGGAGCGTACGTGACGATGACGCCGGTGGTGTTGTCGCGCGGTGTGCTTCATGCTTGTGGCGCTTATCGATGGCCCACGGCGCTTGTGCAATCCAAGGCGGTCATCACCAACACGCCTCCCAATGGGGCATTTCGTGGATTTGGGGCGCCGCAGACGATCTTTGCAGTCGAACGGCACATGGATCGAATGGCGGAAGCGATCGGGATGGAACCGATGGCGTTTCGACAAAAGAACTTGCTCGGCATTGGCGCTACGATGCCGACAGGACAGGTGTTGAACGGAAGTGTTGGCGTGCAGGAGTGCGTGCAACGAGCCCTCGAAAAAAGCGATTACCTGCGGAAAAAAAGCACGTTGGGGAAGGCGAATTCCCCTGCTGGCGCCACCAAAGTGCGCGGCGTAGGAGCAAGCGTCTTCCTTCATGGCGCGGGGTTTACTGGCTCTGGTGAAGATCGTCTCAAAGGTGCGGTCGAACTCGATTTGTTGAAAGACGGCCATGTGCGCGTGCGTTCGAGTTCCACGGATATGGGACAAGGAACGGAAACCGTATTTCGGCAGATTGCAGCGCAAGCGGCGGGCGTTCCATTCGAAAATGTTTCCGTGGCGACCCCATCGACAGCTCATGTGCCCGACTCGGGACCCACGGTTGCCAGCCGCACGGTCATGATCGTTGGATCCATTGTGGAAAGCGCCGCCAAAGAACTTGGCGAACGGGTTCGTAACGAGCAACAGCAACACGGTGGGTCTTTCGCCGAAGCTTCGAACCGTTTGCTCGAACGGGAAGGAACCGTGGTGGTGCATCGACGATATGCGCATCCTGCCGGGGTCAAGTTCGACGATGCAACCTATACAGGCACGGCTTATCCCGCGTACGCATGGGCTTGTGATATCGCGGAAGTAGAGGTGGACCTCGATACGTTCGAGATCGATGTTGTGGGCTTCTGGTCTGCCGTCGATGTGGGACGCGCGATCCATCCTGTCTTGTGCAGAGGCCAACTCGACGGAGGCGCGTTGCAATCGATTGGTTGGGCCTTGTGTGAGGAAGTGCAGTGGAAAGACGGGCATATTCTCAACCCAAGAATGACGACCTATATCGTGCCCACCGCCCTGGATGCTCCGCCATTCATGACGGATCTGGTGGAAGAACCCTATACGTTTGGTCCAGGGGGAGCCAAAGGAATCGGTGAGTTGCCGATGGACGGTGGCGCTCCCGCGCTTGCCGCCGCCATCGAACATGCCACTGGCATCGCGTTCAACCGCATTCCCATGACCCCCGAAAGACTATTTGACGCCTGGAATGAGTCGCAACGGGAGAGGCGATGATGATAACGATCGAACTGACCGTCAACGGGAGTAAGCAAAACGTACAAGCTTCGCCCCTCGCTCGTTTGATCGACGTTTTGCGAGAAAAACTCCGGCTTACCGGCACCAAGGAGGGGTGCGGAGAAGGAGAATGCGGAACGTGTACGGTTCTTCTGGACGGAGAACCCGTCAATGCTTGCTTGGTGCCCTTCGGCCAATGTGAAGGTCGTCACGTGGTGACCATCGAAGGATTGGTGAATGAAACCAATCTATCATCGCTCGCTGACGCGTTCATCGAACGGGGAGGCGCGCAATGCGGCATTTGCACCCCCGGCATGATCGTATCGTCGCATTGGCTGTTGCAGCACAATCCAACGCCATCGGATGCTGAAATCCGCGAAGCCCTCGCGGGCAACATCTGTCGATGCACAGGGTATACGGGCATCGTCGAGGCCGTGGCCAAGGCGTCGGGACGGCAAGGAGGCACGTGATGAGTCTTGCGCAACTTGGCGAGATCGATTGGATTCGTCCGCGGGACCTGCGGCACGCTTGCGAGCAGTTGGCACGAATCCACGACGAGGGAAAAAAAGTATGGGCTCTTTGCGGGTGTACGGATTGGATGGTCGAACGGCATATTGCGCCGGTCGATCAAAATCCCCTCGACGCGGTGGCCCTGGATATCTCTAACCTGCCGGAATTACGTGGAATTCGGGTAGATGGCCACGTGATGACCATCGGCGCTGCCCAGCCCTACGCAGCGATACGGCGCGATCCGATGGTTCGCGAGCATTGTCCGATGTTGGCGCAGATGGCTTCCGAAGTGGGGGCGCGACAAATCCAAAGCCGAGGCACCCTGGGAGGTAACCTGGTGACGGGTTCACCCGCGGCCGATGGCGTAACCGCGCTATTTGCTCTGGATGCAACCGTGACCCTGCAGGGCCCCTCCCACGAGCGCTCGGTTCCTGTCACTTCGTTTTATTCCGGATATCGGACGACCGTCCGACGTCCCGACGAGCTGGTGGTGCGCGTTTCTTTCGAACTTCCCAAACCTGGAGCCGCGCAAACCTGGCGAAAAGTCGGCACGCGAAAGGCGCAATCGATCTCCAAAGCCGCCCTCGCCGCCGTGGCGGAAACCGAAGAAGGGGTCATCACCCGTGTCGGCTTCGGTGCCGCTTCCGTGGCGGAAGTTGTGCTCCCTCTCGCCTCGGTTCGCTCCTTGGTCTTGGGAAAAAACGTTCATTCCTTGAATATGAACGACGTGGAAGAAGCTGTTGACAGCGAAATCCGTCCCATCGATGATGTTCGTTCGACCGGTCGATACCGTCGTCATCTGATGAAAGTATTGGTAAAACGATTTCTACAAGCACTGGCATAGCCTCAAAGGGTCGATTCCATCGAAGAACCTTGCTATGAGTCTCCCTCTGCATCAAGCTGGACAAGGTGGGCACGCACCGTGACATCCGACGAGCAGGAAAAACGAGAAAAGGCGATCGCGGCGGTGAAGGACGCGTGGCTTATCCTTGCCGAAGAAGCGCCCGTAGACCCTGGTGAACTCGTCGATGTGGCGCATGTGCGCGTGTTGGACGGGGAAGGAGAGCGGGTCGATGCCGCCGTCGCCATCGTGCGCAAAGGAAAAGTATCTCGAGCAGCAACGCAAGGCCTCGGCGATACTTTCGAAAGCGCATGCGATATGCTTGCCCAGATCTTGCTCCTTCGCGCCTCGTTGCTTCGTGCTTCGAATGGTGAAAGTGCCATATCCGACGACTTCGACGATTGATGCCTGATTCTGCTCAGGCAGACTCCGAACGACACGAGCCCCTTCGTTCGAATCCCTACACTTCACCGCGTTTCCCCACGATCACGATCGCATCGTATCCCTCGTTTCCCTTGCTTCTCCAAGCTCCCGAGTCCAAGATTCCTACGTGCGACGCTTCTTAATCATTCTTCCTCTCGCTTTCATCCTCGCTGGATGCGCGTCCGATTCCCCAAACGAATCCAACGGCTCTTCCGGAGGTGCCGCTGGCTCAGCAGGGATGCCCGGCTCGGGTGGCGCAACCCAGGACGTCGCGCAAGAACCCATCCCTCAATCACCAGGGCCCATGCGCCTGGTGTCATGGAATTGCTGGAACCTGTTCGACGACGTCCTTGGCAATTGTGTCGGCTATTGCCCTTACGAGGACAAACTCACCACCACGCAGTACAAAAACAAAATCGCTGCCATCGCCAAAACGTTACGCGTACTCGATGGGGATATCGTGCTTCTGCAAGAAGTAGAAAACATCGGCATCCTCGATACCCTCGTTCAGCACAAAGACCTCGCGGATATGGGATACCAGACGCGGCATCTATTGCCCGGCAATGACCCCCGTGGCATCAACATCGGCTTGTTGAGCCGGGTTCCCGTCGATGACTATATCTCTCATAAAAGCGATAAGTTCACACGGATCGACAACCCCGCCTACGTCTACCAATTCGCACGGGACGCTGTCGAAATCCACCTGACGTATCGAGGTCATAAGGTGGGCATCGTGGGGGTTCACTTCAAAGCCCGAATCAACGACGACGACCCTGACCGACGGGTCGCGGAAGCGCAACAAGCACGAGCTATCGCCGACAATATCCTCGCTGCGGACCCAAATACCTATGTCTTCGTCATGGGCGACTTCAACGATACACCCGGTACCGATACCTACGCTGCCGTACGCAATGGCCCAACTCCCCAAAGCCTCGTCTTTGAACACGCCATGTCTTCCATTCCCAGCGCGGAGCGGTATTCGTACGTCTACGGAAAAGACAAGCAACTCATCGACCACATCCTTGCCAGCCCAAATGCGGGTGCTCGTCTCGACCCCGACTCCGCTGTCATTCTGCACGACGCCACCGCGGCGAGCGACCACCACCCCTTGGCTGCTACCTATACCGTCCCTTGAGTCCCCAACCCGAGGTCCACCACCCCCTCCGTGAAAGCTGGTAGGATGATGCCAATGTCTCGTAATCGCCTCGGCCTTATCCTCGGGGCCAGCCTGTTGATGATTGCCGTGATCGCCCTCGGTATCTACCGGCTCTTTTTTTCTTGTGCATTTTCGGAGGGTTGCAAAGAATCCGGGCTCTGCACCACCGCAAGTGGAGCCTGTATCGCTGGCTCGGTCGACGAGTGCCGAAAGTCCGAGGACTGTGAACGCAAAGGACGATGCCACCTGTCCGCGGAGCGTTGTGTGGCCGGAACGGACCACGACTGCAGACGATCCGTTTGGTGCAAAGAACGCGGCATGTGCTCTCTCGAAGGGGAAGACTGCATCGCCAACTCCGACGAGGACTGCCGTCAATCCGAAAAATGCATCAAACACCGTCAGTGCGTTGCGAAATCCGGTGTCTGCGTCATGTGATCACGGCGCTGGAATACGCCCTTGCGAAAAATCCACGAGATTTCGACAAAATTGCGAGGCTTGATCGCGCGCTGCCTGGTTCTGGGTCACCACGAAATGACCGTCGCTCACCTCCGACGCCCTCCATTGTGCCAATACCCCGCTTGCTTTGCCTCCACCAAGATTGCCCGACAAACCGTGCTCGGGGATCGTCACGGGCTGCATTCCGGAATACGACGCCTCGGCCACGCGATGAATCGCCGGAGCCATCCACGGAAGTCCCGTGGCAATGGCCTGCACTTCGATCGCATACGGGGGCGTGTAGTTGTCTCCAGAAAAATCCGGATTGACCCCTTCTGTTTGAAGAATGCTCTTCGGTTCGAATCCCTGGTGGGGACGCTGCACCATCATGGGCACGTAGTGGATGGGATCCACGGGATCGCCCATCATTTGCACGAACGATAGCCCCGGATGAAAAGCATTGACCTCCGAAAACTCATCGCGTGACAACCCAAGCAAAAACATCTTGGCCAAGGCCGAGACATTCGGATCCGGCTTGGTTTTGTACATCAACGTGAGCGTTATCATGGATCCCGAACCGCTAAGCACACCACCGCGCGCGGTATCATCGACTGCCATGAACAACGGACCGTTCAACCCACCCTGAGAATGACCGAAAAACACCACGGGCGACCGCGCGATTCGTATGGCCTTTGCCGTGGCCGATTGAGAAGCGGGTATCACCATACCACGTTCGCGGATCAAGCGAGCCCTGACCACTTCATCGATGGCCGATTGCCGAATATTGCTTCGCATCGCATCAGGGTTTTGCACATTGAAAAACAATAATTCAGGCACCCCTTTCCCTTTCGGAAGCCGCTGGCCGTGCATGATCTGATCGACTCCCATCGCCGCCAAACACCGTAGCGCCAGCGATGTGCCCGTCACGCCCACCACGGATCGATAATCTCCTCCCGTCCCATGCGCGTACATCACCACCGGATAGCCCTCGGCCGGCATCGGGCAGGCCTGCGCGTTGGGAACCAACAGAGAAAATCGAGCATGATACTCGCGTTGTACGACAGGAACTCCTTCGGCGTTGATCTCGAATCCTCCCCCGACGACTTCAAAGGGCGGTTCACCTCGTTGATAATCCGGAACCGGCCCATAGCTCCCCTCGTATACATCGAAGTCCGGGGTTTGCTCCTTCAACTCCCATGCATCGTCCACTTCAGGGGCCGGCTCCCGACTGCGCGCATGATCCGCAATGGCTTGCAGCTCCATCGTCGGATCCGAAGTCGTAAACACCGTGAGATGTACGATGTGATCGCGCAAAATCCCTTCCTTTTCCAATACCTCTATCGATGGCGCCCACGCATCCCGAAGCCCTCGCGTTCGATCCGTCGCTTCCCGCAATCCCAGAACCTCAAGCAAATCCTCGGCCACTCCAAGACGTGAACCATCCTGAGCCGTCACCCGATCGGTCACCACCAAGGCATAACGAGTCTTCGGACGAAGCGGAAAACCCATGGTGGGCATGAACGCCAACGTGTTGGGCCTCCACCATACTCCCGCCTCCTGTCGCCAATACAACGACAGCCATTGACGCTTTCCGCACTCGGTGGAGCGATCGTCCACATCCACGAGCTGAACCGAGGCGTTCGGGGCCATCGCTGCCTTTGGATCCGAAGGTAACGTGGATGGATCGATGGGACCGGTGAATCGCAAAGCCCCCGCGGCAACGGGAGAAAACCCATCGATGGCTTTATCCAACGCCGTAAGATAGGTGTCGATCAGCACTACCGAACGAGGATTGTCAAAGCCAGCGATGCGAACGGAGCCGTCCGTGGAGCGACGAAAATCACTCGGCCATGGGTGATCGAGCCAGTTTTCAGCCACCAAGGCCTCCAGGGAATCAGGGACGACGAATTGTGAATCGACCGAGGCACCGAATCGCGATTCTCCTTCGCCTCCGCAAGCGACAGAAAGCAAGCCGAAGCCGATGACGCTCACGATGGGTGTGAACAACGCAAGATTTCCCATGCCCATTGTTGTACATCGGCGGCGATGGCATGGCTCGTTCGGCTGCTCCCGTGGTTGGGTGATGAATCGACATTTCCTCCTGAACGAAAGGTATGTGGCCTGACGCTTGCCCTGCGGATAGCGCTGGCGGCACAAGCAGGCGGAGCTTGCGCGGTGGAACTGTCGCCCAAGGTCGCTTTTCTTCTTCCTTTGCTCGAGGACCCCAGACTTCGCATTCCCGTTCGCATGGCGGATGAAAATTCCAACGTCGCACTACGGGTCGATATGCCATGGAATCTCGTGATTCATCGCGATTTGCTCAAAGACCTGGCCTCGAGCGGCGCGACAGGAATCAGAAATCTTTTCGAACAACCCCATGCCTTCCATCCACCCTTTGGCTTCGAGCCCATCGTCGTTTCCGATCGTAACTCAAAGCTGCGTGCCGAACGTGCCCTTTTGCGATCCTTACGCAAAGTCCAGGATGGATGGACCTCGACCTATCTGAATCGATATATTTCCCTGTTCATTACCCGGTGGCTCACGGCGATTCCGATTCGCCCCAATCAGCTTTCGCTAGCCATTCTTGGCGTGGGGTTGTGCGGAGCTTATCTGGCTTCGCGAGGGACTTACGGCGCGATGCTGCTTGGCGCGCTGCTATTTCAAGCGCAAAGCGTGCTCGATGGGTGCGATGGGGAGTTGTCGAGAGTCACCTACCGCGGTTCCCATCTTGGAGAATGGTTGGATACGATAGGCGATGATCTCACCAACTATGGTTTCTTCGCTGGACTTGCGTGGGGGCTTCATTCGGTCTCGGGGTCGTGGTGGTATCTTGCAGCGGGCGCCGTGGTCGTCGGATGCGGTGTGATCACCAGCACCATTGAGTATCGCTACTTGATTCGCATCGGTTCCGGGGACCTTCTGAAGTACCCCCTCGGCATAGGAAAAGCTCCGGGCGCGGATGCAAAAGAAGCAAAACGAAAAGGGATCGTCGATGCCATCTCACCGCTGTTCAAACGAGATAGTTTCGTGTTGCTCACGCTCGTGGGCACGGCCGTGGGATTGGCGGGACCATTTCTATTTGTCTTTGCGGCAGGCGGCATCGGAATATTCGTAGCCGTGTTGCAGGCCGAATTTCGGATGGCCAAGGAACGAAAAATGCGGTGATGACGCTATAGGTTCAGCAACGATTGGCGATCAGTTGGTGTTCATTTCGACGCGCAACAACTTGCGGCCGAGGAACAAATAATCCCCATGCTCCAATTCACGTTCGCCAACGATGCGAACATACGTGCCGTTGCGACTGTTGAGATCCGTCAAGGTGAGTTTGCCGTGGTTGTCTTCGAGACGGCAATGGGTTCCGGACATATAGGGGTCGCCAGGGAAGTTGAGGTCTCCGCCTTCACGGCCGATTTGCAACGAGGAGGCTCGCGCGCAAACCACCATGCCTGAAATGCCTCCTTGAAAGACTTGCACGATACGGAAGGGCCCCGGATGTTTCGGTGAGGCGTAAAAATACGTTCCATCATCGGCAGGCGGATCGTTGCTCACGTTGTTCGCCTCGATGCGAAACATCTGTTCGCCCGCGAGAAACGTGTCTCCCATGGATACTTCCACGCTTCCTCGCACACGAATATAGACCCCGTTGACCGAGGCTTCGTCGCGAACCACGAGCTTGTCGTTGCGATAAAAGAAATTGGCGTGACGTTCGGAGATGAAGGGATCATCTGGGAATTGAAGATTGCCACTGCGCCCGGCCAAGTGCTCTTCGGCTCGCAAGTGATAGGAAAGCCCTTCGGCCCCCTCTCCGCGGATGAGCACGAGCTTGGCTTTCGTGGGATTCTGCATGTCGCTGAAAAACAGCGTGCGTGCATCGAGGATCTCGGGGGGTACCCCCGTTCCACAACGGCCACAGAACTTATGTCCCAACGGGACAGGCGCCGAGCAGGACAGGCATACGTAGTTGCGGGCTTGCTCCATGAGCTCCTCCTGAGAAAGATGCGCAAAACGGCTGGCTTGGGCCGGGCGGGACAATACCTCTGCCGGTCGAGAACGTACCACTTCTTCTCGTGGGGTAGGGCGACGAACCGCCATCGACCCCGATTTTGAACTTCCCGCAGGCTGGGAAGGGGAGGTGGAGGTCTTGAATAGAGTGAGATCATGGCCGCACACACACCGCCCCGTGCCCATCAGGCTGAAGCGATCGCATCGCCCACAAACGACTCCTATCTCGAATTCCATCGCCGGCTTTTCATACCATCCACACGTTTCGTGCGGCTTGCGTCAACCTTCACCAACACACCAAGGCCGACACACTACCTTCAAACTCGATTTGTAGCCATCGCTTCCCACCAGGGTCAAGCTCTATGCTCCATCCGCATCGCCAGGCTCGAAAGCATCCGCTGATGGCTTCCTTCCTCCCGCCTTTTCATCCCGCCCATGATACCATCGCGCCCCATGAATGACCGCTTTTTACGCGCTTGCCGCGGTGAGTCCGTTGACTGCACTCCGGTGTGGTTCATGCGCCAAGCCGGACGATATATGGCCGAATATCGCGAATTGCGCGCGAAATACTCCATGCTGGAGCTGTGCAAAACCCCGGAACTTGCCGTGCAGGTCACCCTCCAACCCCTGCGCCTGGGCGTCGATGCCGCCATCGTCTTCTCCGATATCCTCCTGCCCCTCGAACCCATGGGCGTACCCGTTCACTTCTCCAAAAACGATGGACCCGTGCTCGAACCCATTCGCTGCCAAAACGACGTGGACCGCCTTCGCATCATCGACCCCCAAGAAAGCCTGGATTACGTTCTCGAATCCATTCGTATCCTGCGCCGGGAACTGAACGTCCCGCTCATCGGTTTTGCAGGAGGGCCCTTCACCCTCGCCAGCTACCTGGTGGAAGGCGGAAGAACCAATACCTTCGTGCGCACCCGACGCCTCATGCTGGCCGAACCGCATATCTGGCACGCGCTGATGGAAAAATTATCCGAAGTGGTTCGACGTCATCTTCGCGCCCAGATCGACGCCGGCGCTCAGGCCGTCCAACTCTTCGATTCCTGGATCGGCCAGCTCTCTCCCGATGACTATACCGATAGTGTAGCTTCTCATGTTCATAAAATATTACATAATATCGAGATGTTAGATGTGCCAGTAATACATTTCGGTACAGGTACTTCAACCCTCCTCGAAGCCATGGCCAAAACCGGTGGAACCGTCCTCGGCCTCGACTGGCGTATCCCCCTCGATCAAGGCTGGCGACGTATTGGCTGGAACCGAAGCGTCCAAGGCAACCTCGACCCCACTACCTTGTTCGCCCCACGACACATCATCCAACAACGCGCTTCCGCCATCCTTCAGGCCGCCGCAAACCGCAATGGTCATATCTTCAACCTCGGTCACGGCATCCTCCCAGAAACACCCGAAACCGAAGTCCAGGCCCTCGTCGACTTCGTTCACCAATCCTCCCAGCGCTAAACCATGCCAGACCTCGGTATCCTCCTGCTCTCCCATGGCTCGCCCGCTCACCTCGACGATATCCCCGAGTTTTTAGCCAATATTCGTCGCGCAACGCCACCACAGCCCATCGTGCAGGCTGTCCGCGCCCGCTACGAAGCCATCGGTGGCTCCTCTCCCCTGCCCGAAATCACCCGGGCTCAGGCCCACGCCATCGAGAAAAAAACTGGCCTCCCCTGCCTCATCGCCACGCGCATGTGGCACCCATCTTTCGAACAAGTCCTGCGTGAAGTCTCTTCCGCACAATCACCCACGTCCTTGATCGTTCTATCCGCCGCCCCTTTCAGCGCGCACGTATATACCGAAGCCCTCCAAGCCACCGCCCTTCGCCTGCAATCCCAGGGCTTGCCCATCCCAACGCTTCACCCCGCTCCCTGCTGGGGCAACCATCCCCGCTACATCCAGGGTTGGGCCGATGCCACCGTCACCGTCCTCGACCAACTCGGGATTCGAAAAACCGCGCGAGCCGTCCTCGTCCCCACCGCCCATAGCTTGCCCCTGCGCATCGTCCAGGCCGGCGACCCCTATCCTCACCTCATCCATACCGCCGTCGAGGACTTCTTGAATCGCCTCGCCACCAACGCCCTGCCATCCATTCTCGCTTTCCAAAGCCAGGGAATGACCGAGGAACCATGGCTCGGCCCCGACTTGCCCACCGTTTTCGAACGCGCCAAAGCCACCGGTGCCGAAGGCGTCATCCTCGTGCCCATCGGCTTTCCCACCGAACACGTCGAAACCCTGTATGACCTCGATATCGAAGCCAAACAAATCGCACGACAACAGGGCCTCTGGCTCGAACGAGTGCCCTGTCTCAACACCGCCGAGCCCCTTATCGATGCCCTCTGCGATCTCGTCGACCAAACGCGCAACCGCTTGTCCTGACGATCCCTGCTTCGACCATCGCTACAAAACCTCGACCCCGAGAGCTTCCGCGGACGGCATCACACTTCTCCCGCCCGTTTTCGTCAACGCCACTCGCACCGCGCGATAGGGCAGCGCCTCTCGCTCACCCATCAACGCCACGACCTCGTCGATTCGCACACTGCCCTGTGCCGTGAGCGCATGATGCAAACGGACCATGACCCAGGACCCCGGTATCCCCGCTTCGCTCATCCTCACCGCATCGTCTTCCGTTCCCATTCGAAGCTCCAAGATCCATGGACGCAAATCGAGGGTCCGCTCCTTTCCTTTGTGGTTTCGAATCCACGGCAATGATTCCGAAGACATCAATTCTCCCAGGCGCTCTTTCAACCACGACACTCCACCGCGCGCCTCGACCGCGCTTGGATCTATCCCCAATAGCATCCGAGCTTCCCCAATGGCTTGAACCAACGATGGCGCCTTGTCCGGTAATCGAACCATCCGAACGAAGCGAATCCCCTCCGGACAGATCGCATTCAACTTCGCCAATCCTTCTTCGGGATTCGCAAGCTCCTGCATCTTCACATCCACATATTCTTCGAAACTCGGAACACCAAGACGAAGAGCCGGACCGAAACCCATCATCGCCTTGGGATGAAACCCTTGCGTGTATACGACTGCAAAACCAGCCCTTCGCATGATCCTGGGCATCTCTCGGACCATGTCGAGATGACCCAACAACGACGCTCGCCCGATCTTTTCATAACAAAATCGGTATTGCACCGTATCGCAAGACGCGACCATCGCCGCCGGGGCTCGATCGGCAACGGGGGCAGACATGCGCTGCGAACGAATCCGCGCCGCTTGCTCCAGATCGCAATCCAACCCGCAATGATAACACACGAGCTTGTCCGACTTCGACGCGGGATCCGCGGGACGCAAACACGGCAACGTGTGCTTGAATCGCTGGGCCTTTTCCCACTCCTGACGCAAAAACTCCTCGCTTACCCCCACATGGATATGACTCCACGGCGTTGTGGCTTCGTTTGGAATTTCTTTTATATAATCAATGAGTTGCAGGTCGTGGCGCTCCATCGCCGCCAGCCAGATCCCCCATTTCACATTGCCTTCCCACCCATCGAATCGGGAGCCCGCGCGCCAGGCGTCTTCGATCACAGGGCCCAAACGCCTGTCCCCTCGCGACAACAACCCCTCCAGCACGCTGCCATGCGGCTCATGCATCTTGATATCCACCTTATGCTCGCGCGCCCACACCACGATGCGTCGATGCTTCTCCTTCACCGTATCCAGATCCACCATCGACGCCCATTGAAACGGTGTGTGTGGCTTGGGAACGAACGTGGAAGCCGATGCCGTCACCTGAACCGATCTTCCCTTGCTTTCGCGTGCGGCCCTCGCCTCCGCTCGAACACGCGACGTCAACTGCACGATCGCTTCCACATCCTCTTGTGTCTCGGTGGGAAGACCAATCATGAAGTACAACTTGATCCGTTCCCAACCTCGTCGCACGACCCGCCGCACCGTCTCGAGCAATTGCTCTTCCGTCACGTTCTTGTTGATCACCTCTCGCAAGCGCTGGGTCCCGGCCTCCGGCGCGAACGTCAAGTTGCTCACACGAACCCGACGTATCTCGTCCAATGTCGGGTCATCGAGACCATAAGCTCGTAACGACGATACATTGAGCGCCACATGGGAAAGGGACGGATGGTGGGAGAGTTGGGCCACCAGAGGGGCCATCGCCGTGTAGTCCGCGGGCGAAAGCGATGTGAGTGAGATCTCGTCTTGGCCGCTATGCGCCAGCGATTGCAGCACGCATTCCACGATGGTCGCGGGATCGCGCTCCCTTTCCGGCCGAAAGATCATTCCCCCCTGGCAGAATCGACAGCCCTGGCTGCATCCGCGAGCGATCTCGATCGATAGACGATCGAAAACCGCTTCCGGCCCGCCGGTAGGAAACCTCGTGGGAAACATCCCAAGCTCGGGAACCGTGGCGCGAACGACAGGCAAAGGCGCTTCGGAATACCGCGGTCGATCGACCACCTCGCGCCCACAACGCGCATCGAAGCGATGCTCGTAGAGCGAAGGAACATAAACACCCCCAAGGCTCGCAAGATGGCGAAGACGCTCTTCACGCCCTACCCCCCTTTCGAGATCCTCCACCCATCGTCGCGCCACCTCCGCCGCTTTTTTTTCCCCATCTCCAATCACGAAGGCATCGAAAAAATCAGCTACCGGTTCGGGATGCGACGCCACCGAACCTCCTCCGAGCACCAGCGGATCGCTGTCCGCTCGCTCCGATGATCGAAGCGCAATCCCTCCCAGATCGAGAAGCGTAAGGACATTGGTGTAGACAAGCTCGTGCTGCAACGAGATGCCCACCACGTGAAAAGCCGATAAAGGCTTCGCATTTTCCAGCGATAGCAAGGGCAGACCGCGCTCACGCAATGCCCGCTCCATGTCCGTCCATGGACAAAACGCACGCTCGCAAAGCATGTCCGGCGCCTCATTCAGCTCCGCATACAAGATCCGCGTGCCCAGATGACTCATCCCAATGTCGAAAATATCGGGAAATGCAAGGCATATTCGCACGCGAGTCCGATCCCACGGCTTGCGCACTTGCCCCCATTCCCCTCCCACATAACGGGCCGGCTTCTCGATTTCCTGGATGAATGAGGCGTAAGGATGAGTTGCGAACGAAGGCATGACGTTGACGCTCGACCATGTTTCCCGCACGCTTCGAGACCCCGGACCACCCGTTTTCGCTCGATGCTCGCGCGGGACAGACGCTTTCCCTAGTGCAAGAAGATGTTGGCTGGCAACCCCAGCTTCCCCCACACCGCCGTGCCAACCACAAACATCACGAGCTGGGCCGTGCCCAAATGCGTGAGCCAAACACAGTCCGGCGTAGTCACTCCTCGTCGAACCCGTGGACGATAGAAAAAAAACTGAATCAGCGGGGCAGCCATCATCAATCCCTCGCGCACGCCAAGCACGCCAGCCGCCAACGCCACCCCCAAGACAAGCGCCGAAACCACGAGCAAACCATCGATGATCTGACGCGCTCGCTCTTGCCCATGAACCACCGGATAGGTGGGAACCCCTTGCGCCTGATCGCCCTTGATATCACGAAAATCGTATAAAATTTCGTAGGTTAGCTCGAATGGGACAAAAAAAAGGATCAGTGCGGCCACCCCAGCCCACCCCATCACCCGCGCCGAGGGATCCGATGCCAAGGGATATACGAAACACGTCAGCACAAAGAGCACCGATGACCCGAAGTTCTTGAAAAAGTAAATCTCCTTGAAACGGGACAGACCGCTCAGTGTGGGCACAATCCTGTAGTTGTACCCAAGCCCAATGAGCTGAACGATCGCTCGCCACACCGTCAATCCCGGCCAAAACCAATGCGATGCCACGAACGATGCAGCCATCAGCGCAAAGCATCCGAACGTGAGCACTCGCTTGCGACGCGCCACCCGTTCGGTCCCCGGGATTTCGTTGCGCAGATCTTCATCGATGTCCGTGACACGATTGAGCAGGTTGATGAGAAACCAATCCAGAGCCACCCAGACCATCAGTTCGACATGGTACTTGCCCGTCATCAACCACCCAAAAACGACCATCGCCACCATCGCGATGAGCATGATGTGATACCGGATGATGATGGACACATCCGCCAACCAACTCGTGGTTGCCGTGGGTGAGGCAACGCCTCCAGACGAAGACAGCGAAGTCACGGCGCGGTTGTAGCACGCCCGCTTCGTCAGGAACACCGCCCAGATGCCAGCGGTTCAACGCCGTTCGTGGGTCCTCGAGGGGCTTTGCCCGATGCATTCCCCGAGATTGCCTCTTGCGACAGAGCCATGATAGTCGCATGTTCCGCGCCGCTGGCATTCCTGACTCGATGCGGCAATGCGTGCGATGACATCATCGTGATGCCGTCCCAGCTTCCCAAAACAGATGCAAGACCACGGTAAGAAACGACGGCGCGGGCTGGTGCTCGCCGCGCTGATGGCGACGATGATGCTCGCCGCGATGGATACGACCATCGTGTCGACCGCGATTCCCCAGATCGTGTCGGACCTCGGTGGCTTCGGCCTGTTTAGCTGGGTGTTTTCCATCTACCTGCTGGCGCAAACGGTAACGATTCCCATCTATGGCAAACTCTCGGATCTGTTTGGGCGTAAGCCCGTCCTGATCGGAAGCACCGTGGTCTTCCTCATCGGTTCCGCAACCTCGTCGCTTGCCTGGAATATGACGTCGCTGATCGTGTTCCGCGCCATACAAGGTCTCGGTGCCGGCGGCGCCATGGCCACCATCTCGACGTTGGCCGGCGACCTTTATTCCGTACGCGAACGGGCCGCGGTGCAAGGATGGCTGTCGAGCGTCTGGGGCATCGCCGCCATCACCGGACCTTTGCTCGGCGGTGCGTTGGCGGAATACGTATCCTGGCGATGGATTTTCTTGATCAACCTGCCTGTGGGGATCCTGGCGATCGCACTTATCCATTTGTTTTTACATGAGAAATTTGAAAAGGGGCACCCTCGCATCGACTATGCCGGCGCGATCCTCGTGCTCGCGGCCGCAAGCACCATCATGTTCGGATTGCTAGAAGGCGGACAAAGTTGGGCGTGGGTTTCGTGGCAAAGCCTTTCCATCTTCGCCCTCGCGGCATTGCTCGTGATCGCAACCGTATGGGTCGAAAGCCGAGCTTCCGCTCCCGTGATGCCAGGATGGTTATGGCGCATACCGGCCCTCGCCGGCTCCAACCTTGCCGGAGCAGGGATGGGACTGGTCATGATGGCCCCCAACTCGTACTTACCTACCTTCCTGCAATCCGTGCATGCCATGGGAGCCATCGGCGCGGGGTTCGTCCTTGGCTGCATGAGCATCGGTTGGCCCACCGCTTCGGCCCTTTCCGGACGCCTGTATATGCGCATCGGCTTCCGTGATTCGGCCGTGATCGGTGCCGGGCTCATGATCCTTGGCTCCGTGGCTTTTCTGCTCCTGCCCAAACCTCAGCCCATCTGGGCCGTCGCCCTCGACCAGGTCATCCTCGGCGCTGGCTTTGGCCTGATTTCCACCCCTCTTCTGGTCGGAAGCCAATCGGTGATCGGTTGGAACCAACGCGGTGTCGTCACCGGCGCCATCATGTTTTCTCGCAACTTGGGGCAAAGCCTGGGCGCGGCTCTGTTCGGCGCCGTATTCAATGCCGCCATCGCCAATCGCCTTCAAACCGCTTCCCACTCCCTCGATGAACCCATGCCGAGCAACGTCAATTCCGTGATCGACGTGCTGCACGATGCCAACACCCCCGAATCCGTGCGAGCCTGGCTGCGTGACTCCATCGGAATCGCAACCGACCACCTCTTCTGGGGGATGACCGCCCTGAGCGTATTCGTGCTGCTCGTGCTTTTCATCGCCCCACGACAATTCCCCGTGCATGCGGAGGAACAGGGAAAAAATTAATTAAAACAATATGTTACAGATAAGTCGTCGCAGGCTGGCGTATTGCCCGTCCCCTGTTGCGCACGGCTGTCGTCACGCCTGTTTCATCGTGGGCGTGGTGGGTTGGACCTGTTGCGCCCATCCACGAAGGGCCGCGACATAAGGGATGGTCAGCGCAAGAACATGCCACCAATAAGGCCCCTCTGCTCCCGCCG
>MWCO01000075.1 GCA_002070115.1 Deltaproteobacteria bacterium ADurb.Bin207 | reverse complement strand
CCCGCCCCCCCCGCCCCTGAAACACCCGCGTCTGCGTTGCCCCCCGCGGCGTTGGCCCCGTCTCCTGTTCGGTCACTCGAGCAAGCAAGGTTCAACAAGCTTGCCGCTATCCACGCGAAGATGACAGCATTGCCGCGCTTGGCTTCTCGTCTCGTTATCTCGTTGACTTGCGCGAGGTTCCGCAATTGTACGTCCACATCCCTTCTCATGACATTCTCCGCGAGAGGATGACTGCGCCTTTCTGACCCATCATCGAAGCATGGTGGCATAGTTCGTTTCGAACGGCTACAAGGGCTGGCTTCTCGGTCATAAGCAGCGTGAGGACTGCCAGGGAAAGGTAGATATTCGCTTCGTTTTGGAGCGGGAACAGCGAGGATGAGCCCCCAGGGCCCCGACTTGCCCCGAAATGGAGTGATAAAAATCTATGTAATATCAATAGCTTATAAGAATGAAGGCACCAGCAGTGCTATCCAGCGCTTTGGCTCTTTCGCAGGGGCGTTCGAGCGGAAGCCAATGTCGCATGAACGCCAACGTGCGATTCCTCGTCGTGCTCGCAGACCTCGAAACGTGAACTACGTCCTAGGCTAGGTTCCGCCGTTCGCCTCGATGGTCCTCATGGCTCGCAGCCTGGCCCTGGCGCGCAGCAGATGTCACCATTAGGACAAGGCGTGTAGATGGGGTCCCAGCCCAAAGGACACGGTTCCCATGCCGTCTCCGTAATGGGATAGCAAGCGCCTCCGCTGCTCACACAGTCACCAACGGGTGGTACGGTAACGCAACACCATGGCGAGGCCCCCACGCCTTCGGTCGTGCATCCCCTCGTGGTATCCGGATAAGGAGCCGGAACGAGCAGTTGTCCGGTGGTGGACGGGCATTGCACGCATGCGTTGGGGGTTACGGCAACGGCAATGCAGACGCCTCCTTCAGATTCGCATTGGGAGAGGCTTCCCCCTGAGCCACCGGTCGGCATCCCACCGCTGCCTCCCATGGCGCCATTGCCGCCAATCCCACCCGTGCCACCGGTTGGCATCCCGCCGCTGCCTCCCGTGGCGCCACTGCCGCCAATCCCACCCGAGCCACCAGAAGGAGCGCCTCCGCTGCCTGCTTTCCCACCCGTGCCGCCTTTGCCCGCTTGCCCCCCTTCTCCGTCGGAACCGGACGTTTCCGCGATACCACCACAACCCAACCCGACAAAAACGATAAGAAGCGCCTTTACAGTGGTTCTGACTTCTTTCATTTCACGGTCTCCTTGACCTTCCTCCAAGATACCGCATGCGCTCCTTGGATTCCTGAAATTACATTTCTCTGGGGTACCGTTTCCATCGACGCAATCGAGATCGTAGCGGCCATCGTATCCAGTTCTTATCCGTTTTTCAAAGGGTCCGTGATCGCAACACGCTGCCGCCGCCAGCGCCATCACCCGCCCCGATACGCCCCGTGATCTCGTCGACGCTGGCTCACCCATTGCTCTGCCGTGCTCGAGGAAACCACCTCGTACAACACCGCTTGTTTCCCCTCGGCACGACGCAAAATGCGACCTAGCCGCTGCACGTGTTCCCGTACGGACCCACTTCCCGACAATACGACCGCGACATTGGCTTCCGGAACATCCACCCCTTCGTTGAGCACTTTGGACGTCACCACGGCGCAATACTCGCCCTGCCGCAAACCATCCAAGATCGCGGCGCGCTCTTTGGGTTTGGTCCGATGGGTGATGATCGGAACCAAAAAACGACGGGAAATCGCGTAGGCTGTCGCGTTGTCCTGCGTGAAAATCAACATCCGTTCCTGCCGATGTTGGTGTAGCAACCCCTCGAGCACACGAAGCTTGCCCACGGCTCCTTGCGCAAGCTCTTTTTGACGACGATAGGCTTGAAATGCTTGTCTTCCTTCCGCGCAGCGCGACGATTCGATCAAGAACTGACGCCATCCATCGGAAGCGCTGAAGGAGATATTTCGCGAGCGCACAAACGACGTATAGACTTTTCGTGCCCGCTCGTATTCGTCTCGCTCCGCCGCGTCTAACTCCACCTGTAAGGTGATGGTTTCATAATCAGCCAGGTAACTACCTGATAATTCAGGGATTTCTATGCGGTAGACGACGGGGCCGAGGTAGTCGTCGAGCAGCGCATGTCGCCCATCCGCTCGTTCGAGAGTCGCCGTCAGGCCTAATCGGAAAGGGGCAATCGACGTCCGAGCGATGTAGATATAGGATTCTCCAGGTAGATGATGGCATTCATCGTAGACGACAAGGCCGAAGCGCGCACCGAAGCGTTCCGCTTGTAACTGCGCGGAATCATAGGTGGTTACCGTCAGCTCTCGAAGATCGTGATCGCCTCCCCCCACGACACCCACGTCGGTTCCAAATGCGCGAGTCAGCACGTCGTACCACTGACTGACGAGATCGAGGGTGGGAACCACGACGAGCGTGCTGCGTTGAACAAGTTCGATGGCAAGCAGGGCGAGAATGGTTTTTCCTGCGCCCGTAGGCAAAATGACCACGCCCGCCCGTCGATGCTTTACCCAGGCATCAAGAGCTTCCCGCTGATAAGGAAATGGTTCGTGATGGACTCGTCGCGGTAACGATAGAGGCTGGTAACCTCGCGCCTTGTCTTCGTAGGGACGCCCGCTGCGCACGAGCCACCGAAATAGTTGAGGGTAGGCGTAGCCTTCGAACCGTAGACAACCATCCCGTGGGTCATACTTTCCACCGGATGGGAGATCGTCGTCCTCCAGCGACGCATTCCATACCGCGATCGTTCCCTGCTGATACTCCAGCTTGATTGTTTCCGCGTCGGCCATCGATTCGAAAAACGAATAGCGTGAAACCGTCTCGTGGGGAACAGACACGCGACGATACGTTCAAGCCGCCCGTGTGATAGAGTCTCCTTCTCCAAGGAGGTCCACGATGGACGACCGATTCGAAGAGATCCTGAACCGTCTCGAAGCGATTGAACGGCGCCTCGACGAAGACGACTATCGAAGAGGACGGGACATGGGACGCTGGCCGGACAGACGCGGGGAAGATGGTAGAGGCTCTTGTTGCTGTCATTGTCATGACCGGGATCATCGTCGCGACGATTATCCCGCTCGGAATCGCGATCGCGGGTCGATGATGGCTCGAGGATTTGATGAAAAACGCGTGGTGGACTTGATCGTGCGTCTCGTTTCAGAACGTGTCGAACAGATCATCAGCCATGCCATTCGCCCGACACCGGAACCGGAATCCGAGTCCGAACAGAGCCCCTGAAGGATCGAAATTCATGCGGGCTTCGGGCGTTATGCAGGCAGCATCCCGTGCAATCGACGGGCAGGGATAGTATGTCGTGGTTCTCATTGACGGAGTAAGTCACCGTGCAACCCAAACCTCCGGATAAGCAGCAGCTCATGAACTATCTGTTGGCGGAAGCGCCATCGGTGTTCATTCATTTGGATCCACGACAAGAAAAGGTGGTGGTTCCCCCGCGTTTTCGAAAAAATCCGATGCTCATTCTCGAGATCGGATTGAACATGCGAGTGCCCATTCCTGACTTGAACGTGGATGCGGAAGGGGTGACGTGTACGTTGTCGTTTGGAGGCAAACCGTATTGGTGTCAGTTGCCTTGGCCGAGTGTGTTTGCCTTGGTGGGCAGCGATCAGCGAGGTTACGTTTGGTTCGAGCAGGTTCCCAAGGAAGTGGCGGATCGATATGTGTCTCCATCGAAATCCCCTGCACCCAAGCTGAAGGCCGTGGACGATAGCGAAAAAAGCGAACCCCGAACCTCGGACAAACGAGTGGTTGCCCTTCATGCCTCCAAACCGTCGCGGCCACCCGCGCCCGATACCACCATGCCCGATACCGATGGCAATGCCGCTGGTGTGCTCGAGCCTTTGGAAGATCGGCCCGAACCATCACAAGACGATCCCAAGAAGAAATCGAAACGAAAACTGCCGTCTTATTTGCGGGTCGTAAAGTAAAGACGAGGCGGTGGTTTCATCGGAGCGTGGCGAGACCCAGCCGGTATACCGTCGCCATCTGAGGACTGGACAGAAGAGCCAAATCTCCACCTGCCTCACGAATACCTTGCGCAAGGATACGTAACGCCGTGGCCGCAGATTCATTGAGGTTGTCCTGCGTCATCTTTCGAATCGAACGTCGCGTGTCATGCACGGCCTGACATAGCGCCAGGAAGTGCAGACGTTCGAGAGCGATTTTTCGATCGGGCTCGACGAGATCGTGTGTGTAAGCGAGCAAAGCCTCAGCGGTGATTTTGGAACGAGGCAAACGCATGTGTTGTACCGCGCTGTTTTCCGTCCACGCCTGCAACTTGCGGATGAGAAGCTGGGCATGCCACGGGGCATACAATCGATCCACGTCGTCGAGATCGGGAAATCCGAGTTCCATCAATCGTGCATCGCGCGCTTCCAACGCAAGGGTATGCAACCAACTTCGGTCGTGCTCGATGAGAAGTTCGACGACATGATCGAGGCGAGGTTCATCGTGGATGAGCAACAGTCGCGCGATCGTCTCGGCCGCTTCCATGTTGTCGCCGACGAACTCGAGTAGACCGCCATCCGGCAACTCGAAACACTCATTGACGGGCGCACGTTCATCGGAAACAGGTCGGACCTCGCGCGCGAAAAACAGGGCAATGAGTTCGACCGGAACGTTCGCCACGAAGCGCTCGGTGGCCTCCGAAGAGCCGATTCGTTCTTGGATGAGCCGGGCAAATCGGGCTCGACCGAATTTACGTCCACGGAAACAGGCCAGAAAAGCAAGATCCGCCACACGTTCGGGATGAGAAAGGTTCATCGTGGGCCGTGGCATTCCCATCGACTCACTCTTGACCTTTCCCTTCTCGCCTTTTCGCTTCGCTGCCTCGGGCGACTTCGAACGTGCCCGCGTCTCGTCACCGCTCCGATGAACCATCGGTTGCAATTGTGTTCGACGCTTGTCGGAAGACACACTTCGACCCGCTGTCGATTTCGAGGATTTGGCAGGTTTGTCTGCACGCCGTCTTTGGAGGCCCGCCATGCCCGGTGCCCTAATGAACGTGGCGAGATTCGTCAAGAAGGCAAAGGAGTCGTCCAATAAATAGCTGTAATTTCCCGACTTTGCCGTGCTCCTCCGCGTACCGATGCTAGCTCGGGACAAAAAACGCAAGATGCCAGGCTAACCACCATCCAAAGAAAATATCCGCGATGGAGCCATCCCCGAACCCCTATCCGCCACCCACGAAGTGTGATGATTAGAAAATGACAAAAATCAATGAGTTGTTGAAATAGCGGGAGATGTTGCGATTTTATAATATACGATCGGATAAATATCGTATGATGACGATTCGGTGTTGGCGACACGAATCATGAAATGTCATATCGTGAATGCGCAATCGATGACAAGGCTTTGGGTTCATATTAAATGCTCAGATTTTTTAAAATTACGATTTATCTTGCGGTCCTGCTCATTGGACAAGCTGATAACCATGTCGGCCACTCGATGGGATGGAACGGCGGTACGATTGGAAATATTTTCCAGCATCAACGAGCCGGTTCGAGCAACGACAGCGTCTTGGGTAAGGCGACGGCTCCATCGCGGGATATCACGCGACTGCCGGCACAAAAAAGCAAAGGAAAACAACAGCTTGCAATTCTACTGGCGCAGCGACATTCGGTGCGTTCTTTCTCCTCCACGCCGCTTACCCTGGCGCATCTCGGACAACTGCTTTGGGCGGCACAAGGCATGACCCACGAGGGTCGCAGGCGTACCGCCCCCTCCGCTGGCGCCCTCTACCCCCTCGAATTATTCGTGCTGGTGGGGCGCGTCGAAGGACTCGCCGTCGGTGTTTATCAGTACGAGCCTCAGCAACACGCCTTGAGACGAGTTCAGGACGGTGATCGACGCCAACAGGTAGCTTCGGCCGCATGGGAACAGATGTGGCTCGCCTCCGCCCCCGCTATGATCGTCATCGCCGCGGTGTACGCCAGGACAGCCGTCAAATACGGACCCCGCGCTAGCCGATACGTGCATATCGAAGCAGGGCATGCCGCCGAAAACCTTTTTTTGCAAGCCCAAGACCTCGATCTCGCTACCGCTGTCGTTGGCGCTTTCGACGATCCCCAAGTGGTTCGGATCCTGGGTTTTTCCAATACTATCGCACCCCTATTGCTGATGCCGGTCGGAATGCCACACCCCTCACCCATGCATCCCGATTGAGCGCTTCACGGCATGACGATACCTTGTTATCGAAAAATAACGAATTCGCATGACGAGATTTCAAGAATTGCGAAAGCATATCGCGCTCAATAGGGAATGGCGATGGCTCGAAGCTGATTCATATTTGGCATTGGTAGTATGGAATCAATTGGAAAGCGCGCTGATGACTCACCATCGAATCGATAGGATCGCTTTCGTAGAACTCAGTACAAACGCGAATACTGGCGACCTAGCCATTCATGTTATTAGCTGGAAAATATCAGATCCGCCTTATGCCGTCAGCGTTATCGACATTTCATCGCCAACGACGATCCTAGCCAAGACAACCGAGTACCGTCAGGCAGTGCTGTGCGCGTTTTGTCCATCAAGGCCAAAAGACATCAGAAGCAAACACGATTGCGACCACCACGCTTCGCATCGTACAAACGCTCGTCGGCACGCTTCAACAAGTCCGTGGCGGTACGGTCCTCGTTGGTAAGCATTGCACACCCGAGGCTAATGGTGACCCGGATAGGTTCCGCTTGAAAGATGAAGGGCGCCTCCATCACCTTGAGACGCAACGTCTCCGCAAGAGACTGGGCTCCCTGCAACTCCGTTTCCGGTAACATCACCACGAATTCCTCGCCGCCATATCGCGCAAGCAACTCGTCGCGACGTATCCGCCCCTGCACCCGTTGGGCCAACTCCTTGAGCACCACATCGCCCGCAAGATGACCATGGTCATCGTTGATCCGCTTGAAGTGATCAATGTCGAACATGACGACACTTACGGGTCGCGAATGCCGTCGCGCGCGTATGATCTCCCGTTCCAACGACTCGAAGAGATACCTTTTGTTGTGCGCTTGCGTCAGGCCATCGATGATGGTCAAACGATAGATTTCCTCGTGATACTTGCTCTCGACATCCGTGCCGGAAAGGAACTTGAAAATGGTAGGTCCGACTTTGATGCGGTCCCCATTCGCAAGCCGACACTCTCCCGAAATATGATCGTCATTGACATAGGTCCCGTTGGTCGAACGCTCGTCGACCACGAACCATGCCTCACCGCGTCGGAGGAAGTTGCAGTGTTTTCGCGAAACCGAGTCCCCATCCAAGACGATATGGTTATCCGCTCCACGTCCGACGGTTGTGGGGTTTTGTTCGAGAACGAAACGCTTGCCAAGTAGCGTTGTCTCTTTGGTGTAAATCACCACGAGGCAATCGTTGATGCGTTTCTCCCCAGGCTCGACGGGATTGGAGACAACAACGGTTACTCTTGTTTTTTCGTCGAAGTCATTCACGCTACAAACACAGGTCAGTGATTCGATAGTCGCACCAAGCCGTGGCGTATTGCCCCAGGCCGTGCGGATAAACCTGTATAGAAACTAAACGAGATGATTCTTCGGCGTCAAGCCAGGGAAGACGGGGGAGGAGCAAAACAGGGGGCAGGTCACGGGGCAACGGCAACGGACGAAGGGCTATCGACGCTAGTTTCCACAGCGGGCAAGCTTTCCTTGTCGGCGTTGCCCAGACAGCTTTCCGCCAGAATTTCCGCAATATCAAGCTGTCTAATTTGCTCTTCTTTTTCCTGATCCTTGAGACCGTCGGTGATCATGGTCATGCAAAACGGACAGGCGGTGGCAATCGTTTGGGCGTTGGTTTCGATGAGTTGAAGCGTGCGCCGAACGTTCATGCGGTCCTTGTTCTGCTCTTCCATCCACATTTGCGCTCCCCCCGCACCACAGCATACGCCCATGTTGCGGGTATAACGCTCAGGCTCCACCAATTCGAGACCCGGGATATCACGCAGCGCATCGCGCGGAGACTCGTAAATGTCGTTGTAACGACCAAGATAACAGGAATCGTGGAAGACCACTTTCCCCTTGACGGCACGCTTGGGTGACAATTTGCCTTCTCGCAGGAGACGCAGCAAAAAGTCCGCATGGTGGACGACCTGATAGTGTCCGCCGAAATCCCCATACTCGTGGGCCAGCGTGTTGAAACAATGAGGACAGGCCGTGACGATGGTTTTGATCCCCCCTTGCTCTTGATAGCCATTGAGAACGGCCACGTTCTGCTCTGCCAACGTGGCGAATAGATACTCGTTTCCCGCTCTTCGCGCCGAGTCTCCGGTGCATGATTCCTCTTCTCCGAGAATGGCGAAATCCACGTTGGCCGCCTTGAGCAATCGCACCATCGCACGCGCTACCTTCTTCGATCGATCGTCATAACTGGCCGCGCACCCCACCCAATACAATACCTCCGTGCTTGGCTTGTCCGCCATCGTCGGTACATCGAGCCCCTCGGACCAGGCTGCACGATCCATGCGAGATAGGTTCCAAGGATTGCCATTCGTCTCCATCGCTTCGAAAGGCCCGGCCAACTCACCAGGGAATTCCCCCGCCACGAGCACCTGGTTGCGACGAAACTCCACCATCTTGTCCACGTAACTAATCATTACCGGACAGAATTCCTCGCAAGCTCGGCAGGTCGTGCATCCCCAAAACACTTCCGGCTTGATGATGTCAGGAACGAGATTGACCACCTGCCTGCGAATCGGCGGATTGGGAATGGGATTGTCCGGCATGGGCTTGTCATGATGCTCGTCATGCTCTTGTTCGCCGTGCTCATCGTGCTCGCTGCCATGCTCACCGTCTTGATGCTCATGTTGCTCATCGGGACCCACACCATCGATGAGCATGGTGTCGTTGCGGTAAAAAAGCGTTCGAAGGTCAATGGTGAATTGCTTGGGACTCAAGGCTTTTCCGGTGTTGTAAGCCGGGCAGTTGTCACTGCAACGACCGCATTCGGTGCAGGTATAAAAGTCCAAAACGTCTTTCCAGGAGAAATGCTCCGGCCGCACAAGGCCCACCTTCACCTCGTTCGGATCGTCGAGTTCCGCCGCGTTACCCACCAGCTCCATCAACGCTTCCGAGTCCTTGGCCATCGGCTCGAGACGACCATAAGGGCCTAGGTTCGCCGTAAATACGTTCGGCATGACCGTGATGATGTGGAAGTGCTTCGCGTAAGGAAGGATGTTGGCGAACACCAGAACCAACGTGGAATGAGTCCAAAATCCGATGTGCGCAAGCACCACGAGCGTCTCGGCCGACAACCCCTTCAACGCCATGGCGGCCACCGAGCCGGCCGGTGCAAACCATTGAAAACCAATGGGAATATCCACAGACGCCACCGGCGCAATCACCGTCGATACCGATGCGCACGTCGCTGCCATCGCCTCGTTCGCCATCCCGCACCCCAGCGAAGGCATGAGGTGACGCAACGCAAGCATCGCTCCGTCGTACAGAATATCCGTGACCATCATCGTCATGATGATGCCCAAAATCAAAAGCCCCTCCCAATGCAAGGACATGCGCTTGTCCTTCACCACGACCCGCAAGTACACGAAGACCGCCGAGCCCACGAGCACCACGATCGCCGCGAGGTCTTTCGCCATGTCATACAGATGCCCCAACGGCAGCCCCCCCACCGGCTCGGGCCCAAGTATCCAGAAGTTGAATGACGGATCGTACGCCCGGCCCCAAAGGATCAACGAGCGAAGAAGCAAGACCAAAAAACCAAAAAAGATGAGAATATGCGCAACGCCCGCAAGCGGGTAATACGGCATTTTATATTGACCAAACGCATATTTGATCGTGACCCACACCCGCTCCGGAATCCGATCGGTACGATCCTTCGGAGCTTTCGCGACCGACAGCAATTGCCATCGACGATGCAAGCTGTATGCAAGGGCAGACAGCGTTGCGACCAGAATCACGGTCATCGCAATCGGACTCATGGCATCCTCTCCCACCGCAACGGGGATTCGAGCACAGCACGGTTGTGTAGGAAAAACTTGTAGAAAAGAGGACGCGGTGCGTCAAACGAATCCAACGACTCGAGATGGGAACCGGTCGTTGTCACGAATGCGTTTGCCTATAACTCGAACGTCATCATCTTCTCTGCCCCCATCGCCTCCAACTCCAACACCGTCGCATAACTGCGCTGTCCAACCCTCGCCCCCACCTGAACGCGATACGGTGGGCTCGTCTGTCCCAAAGCATTGCACCGAATCATCACACGAAAAACTCCCCTGGGGACTTCATGATGGGTGAGCACGACATTTTCGGTGTTTTGCCCCTGGCATTCGTTTTTCATTCCCGGACAATCCCGATCTTTGACAAGCCCTAGACGCGTGGTTTTGTGGACCCGTGCGGTTTCGCCCGACGGGTCCATCACGATGAGGTCGATGTCGGCCGTGGGATCGGACCAGGCGATGGAAAATTGAATGATGCCCGTTTGCACACCACATCCTTCGTCGATGGCCCCATTGCAATTGTTGTCGATCGCATCGAAACACAATTCCAATCCCGTGGGGGAACAAGCCACGTCCAGGGCAGTATCGGGTGGTCCCGAGAACCGTCGCAACTCGATGGGGGAAGCAGAAGGAGGCTTGGCGGGCGAGCTGCAAGACATGGTGAGCCAAAGACTTGCCCATGCCATCACATCACGAAGGCCGTGGGAAAAGATGCTCGGAAAAGGGAGATGCACGCGAAGGATGCTAGCGTGATCTCTTTTCGAGGTCATTGATTGGATGGAAGGATCTTGGAGCCGCCCGTTTTGATGTCGGGAGCTTCGACATCGATGACGACTTTGGGGTTCATCAACAGAAAGAGAGCTTCGCCAGCTTCTTTTCCGACATCGCCGCCCTTTTGCTTGAGTTCCATGAGAACGCCTTGCTCGCGCATGAATCGAAGGGTGGACAAAGCGCCTGCACGCACGCTGGGATCTCCCGTCATCGCCGCGTTGCGCAGTTTAAACCGCAACACCACACGCGTCATCGAGTGCGGCCCGTTGTCGAACTGCAAGTTGTCGAATTGACGACCGAGCAAGAACATGGCCCACTCTTGCGGAGCCTTGCGTACGCGAACCCGTCGAATGGCCTCCGCGTTGCGAACGAATCGGTACAACCGACCCTCCTCGAAATCCCTGTCGGACCAATATCCAAAGACACGGAAGTAGTCCGAACGCAATTCATCGAGAGCTTCTTCCGGGAAATCCGCGTAAGCGGCTACCGCCCGCGACGCCACGTCTTCCGAACCACCCACGACCAACGCAAGAGCAGCGTTGTTGCGCACCTCCGGATTCGACATCAATTCGAATAACGGTTGCTCATCTTCGGGGCGCACACCGGTGAAGCCAATCGCCTGCGCAATGTTCAGACGCAACATCGGAGCCATCTCGGACTTGAGCAACTTGATCAGCTCGCCATTGGCTTCCGGTAATGAATACCGAGCCAGGGTCTCCGAATAACAACCCGCGATGAACTGGTCTTTTTCGTCGCCCGAAGTGGCAAATTTCGTAATCTTTTCAGGTATTTCCTTGATCTTGGTGGCGGGCGTCACCCAGCCCAAGGCAAAGCACGCTTGCATGCGCGCTTGTTCGTTTTCTTTTTGATCTTCGATGTACTCCGTCAACGGCTTGTACGCCCGGGTATCGCCCCATTCGGCAAAACCATCGGAAACACCGACTCCCAACGCTCGCAAAGACATGCCCAGAATGGCCAGCCCACCGCCCATCAGCGATTGCATGGTCGCATCGATATCGTTGGCATCCGCGCGACGTCGCTTGAGTTGGTTTTCGAATTTGCCCCAAGAAGCATCGTCTTTCATGACGCCCAGGTAACGCAACGCGCTTTGTGCCACGACCCATTCATCAGGCATGGGAGGCTGCTGTCCTTCCCGCGGCAGCGATGCTTTCGGGAAAGACCAATCCCTGAGCTTGGTGCGCGTTTTTTCCGATTTGACCTGAGCGAGAAAACGAAGGGCGTTGGCGTGAGGCTGCGGCATGTCCGAGATCCAGAACATCACGGCCTCCTCGGCTTGCTCACGGAAAGTATCGACCTTGTCCGGGTGAAGCTTGGCGAGGTCCGCAAGCATACGCGCGCCCACGATGCGTTCTTCATCGCCACGCGCGAGCGCTTTTTCCTCGACCAACTCGGAATCACCGTAGAGCTTGACGGTGTTGAGACGCATGCGTTCAGCCAAGTACGGCACCGCACGAGGGTCCCCCACCTCCGCCAGACGCATCGCCGCTTCGGTTTTCCAATGTCGCTGAGGACCCGATTCGATGTACGTCACCAACGCGTCCGCGGCCCTGGGATCCGCCAACTCCTTGAGCAAGTTGAAAATGACTCGCGTTTGATGCCACATCGTTTCCGGCTTCGACTTGTCCACCGCGGCAAGAGCCATCACCAGCCCGTCGCCGCCAATGCCATCGCGAAGGGCTTCGAGAAACTTCTTTCGACTGTCCTTGTCCGCTTTGCCCAACGCATCGAGCAGCGGCTTGCGCGCCTTCTCATCGCCTATGCGCCCCAATCCAGGCGCGGCCTCCCGGGCCACATCCACATCCGAATCCTGAACGAGCGTGATCAGCGGATCGGTAAACCTCGGATCGGCATTCGAAGACAAGATGGTTGCCACGAGCTGACGAACACTCGGACTCTCATCTTTGACATACGAAGCCCACTGCTCGGGCGACGCCATCGTGGCAAGTTTTTCCGGGTTGAACGCCGAGCCGCCTCCCACACGCTGCACCTTGGATAAATGACCCGCTCGGTAGACTTTCAAGACGCGGTCCAACGCCGTCTTGTCATTGAGTTCGACAAGCGCCCAGGCAAGCTGAGGCTCATCGGATGCATCAGACTCGAGCAACGCCTTGTTGACCGCCGGCTTTGCCGCATCGGCCGTGGGCGAACCGAAATGCGCCACTACCTGCGCCGCAACACCCCGAATGCGATGATCGGGTTGCTGCAACGCTTGAATGGCAATGGGAACGCCATCCTTGTCGTTGAGCCACGCAAGCTGCAATAACGCTTGCTGCTGCAATTCGAATTCGTGGGTGCTCGAAGCCCACTTGCGCCACTCGGCTATCTGATCGTTTCGCTGAAGTTTGAAAATACGCTTCTGCTCGTTGACCACCTGTTCGATGGTCAACTTCTCTCCCTCGCGCTTGATGCCAACGTACACAAGTACAATGGCCAACGCGGCAATGCCGACAGCCAGCAATACAAACTTGATTCCCAGGGAGCCCTTCTTGAAGTCCGCAGTCGCATCCGCCATGGTCCCTCCAACGAGTAGGCCGCTGCTTTGACGCAGCACGCGGGACATACCAGAGCCGTTCAACACCCCTTTCGTCAAGGGGCAATCACGACCGATCGCGCCGCGTCTGCGTCCGATTAGGGTTGGGGTTCATTGTCTCTCCCCCACACCTTGGCGTGGGAGCTTGGCCCCTTCGAGTAATACAGCCTTCGACAAATTGGTATCGACTCGTGCAGCCCACACGGAATCATAAGGCCAAATCGACCTCCGAATCTGTTGTAACTATATGAAATTACACGAATATTCTTTTTATCGCCTCCCCGCGCTTTCAACCCAAAACATCCGACCAATATCCCTCTGTCTAGTATAAAATCAAGGATATATGTATATTATATATAAACAGAAAATAATACCGCCTCGCTCCGCGGCCCCTCCCCCTCGAAACGTCCCCCCATTGGAAGCTCCCACCCCACGCATTCCCCCCCTTCCATCTTTGCCCACACCGCGCTCATCCCCCGATCCCATGCGAACCACTCGCCTTCGAAACCTCCGCCTTACCACAAGAAAAATGCGTCGAGCTGGGGAATGAGCCCTTTTTGAGGAAGCACGAAATTGACGGGCGAGATGTTCCAATTGCCGTAGCCGATGCCCGCGCGCACATGAAAACTGCCGAAAGATAGTGCTGCCTGAGGCAGAACGGACCACGTGTCCCCAAGGCTGAGCCAGGTGGTCCTGGCATCCGCGTGGATGACGATTCGCGTATACGGATCGGGATGATACGTGGCCTCCGTGTCACCGTAGATATGCTGCAGCGCGAGGTATCGGCCATGGATCCACAACGAAAGCTCCGACGATACTTTCCATCCCATCGTCGCCGTCAGTTGAAGATTGTCGACCGCCCCCTCGAGCACCCCTTCGAAGGCTTTCGTGTTGACAGTACCATCCACCGAAATCTTGCTCATCGGGATGGCCGCGCTGAGCACCACGCGGTCATGAGGCCGATACGAGAGGCTGGGCTCCACACTGCTCACCACAATGATGGCATCGCCCGGATGCGTTTCGAACGGACGAAGACGCGTGACATCGAGGCGTCCGACTCCCATCTCGATCGCCGCGGACCAATGAGGATCGTCGAAGTAGCGATATTTCAGTTGGAAATTGGCGAGCGCCACGACCCAGGGGACCGTATACGTGCCCACCATCAGCGAATCGAATACGCCATATTGCCACTTGAACAACCCGACTCGCACCGCTTGTTTGGGCAACGTATCCGCCGTGTCTTCGGTGACTCGAAAATTGGCATCGTGTCTTGGTTCCGCACCCACCGGGGAAGCCAAGACGCCGATGAGCCAAAACGATACGATTAGAACGTGAAGCCGTCGGCGCTGTCCGACGTGCATTCGCGTGAACTCAGGTTGCATTGAAAAGTACCATTGCCTGCCTCTACCGTTAGTTCCGCCGAAGCGTTGGACGATACGATGACCGATCCGAGGGGCGGATCCGAGGGGATGTCGATCACGATCGCCAGCGTTCCCTTTTCGGGATCGAAGCGAAAACTAAGCTCGAAAGGAGCTTGCAAACCCGCCACCTCGGCCGATAAATCGACATCGAATAGGATGGGATGCTGGCCGAACGAAGCGAACGTCACGCCGTGCCCGAGCCATAGCCGCACATGATCGTGGGCATCGTCACCGAGAAGAATTTTGACTCCTTCCAGCCGGAATCGACAACCACGAATGCGGCTCCAAACGACAGGATCGAGTCCCGACTCGGAAAAATTCAGGGTGCCCGTCAACGTGCCATTGTCCCGAT
This sequence comes from Deltaproteobacteria bacterium ADurb.Bin207, assembly GCA_002070115.1. Lineage (GTDB taxonomy): Bacteria > Myxococcota_A > Polyangia > Polyangiales > Polyangiaceae > MWCO01. The sequence continues at coordinate 13,268 of MWCO01000075.1, read as the reverse complement.
CGACCACGGGCTTTTCCGCCCAGCCAGGACAAATTCGTTCGAAAAATACGCTGCCATTGCTCTCGAAGGCTTGGGGTTTGAAAAACGTTTCGAACGTTGGGACAGACGCCGATGCTGTCGCCTTGTGTTTGGGTGACGTCTTGTCGCTCGTTTCGTCGATCGTGACCCGAAGGACACCGATGAGCAGCGCCTGGACATTGACTTGCATGATCCGTGCGGCCTCCGACAGGTAGTGTTCGAGAACTGCTTCCGCATACGAACGACTGAAAACCCCAGTGGGCCTTTCGAAACGCGCCACCACCGCGCTCATGTCGGGGGGCACGGGCTTGTCGATGGGTTCGAATCCATCCCCGCAACCGAGGCCGAGCGTGGACGCAAATCCAGCCATCATGATGGCCCTGCTGCCGTGTCTCGACACTGCCGACATGCGATGATGGTAGGGCCGATGCGCACCCCTCACAACTCGATCGGGTCCCTATCGGGTCTTTTCGTCGTCGTTATGGATTTTCGAACGATGGATAGGGCAACCAAAGGCTTCTTCCTGGCGTTGGGAACCGATTCGGAATATCCAAACCCCCGCACGAGTCGAATCGATCTCGCCCGCTGCGTCGATTGAAAACGAAACGTCATCATTCCATGGGACCCACCACCCGCGTTTTTGCCGCTACCCTCGTCACGACCGCCGTCGTGACGATGGCGTCGTACGTTCTCCCTGAAGAACACGCCGCCACCGGGGTTGGGTTTGCGTTCCTTGCCGCCGTCTATGGGCTGGTGCTTCGTGGCAATAGCTCGCTTATCCGAGAGCACGGCCTGTCTTTGGGTGGCGTGCTCGAGCCGGGCGCGATCGTTGCGGATAAGTTGTTCCGTGATTTTCTCCGCGCTCTGGCATGGGCCGTCGGTATCGCTTTGGTCGTTTTTCCCCTATTTTGGATAGGTTTTGTGCTTTGGTGGCAGCCCGCAAAACCGTTTTCGTTCGTGCCTCCCTCCTCGTATACCGACGAAATACTCGGGCAACTCATGGTGATCGCGTTGCCGGAAGAGGCTTTTTATCGAGGCTACTTGCAGAGTGCGCTCGATCGCGCATGGGCGCCCAAGCCCGATGAATCACGCAAGCCATTCCGATGGTTCGGCGCCCCTCTTGGATGGTCCGCTCCGGTCACGAGCGCGATTTTCGCCCTGGGTCACTTCCTCACGGAACCGAATCCCCAACGACTCGCGGTGTTTTTCCCCTCGTTGCTGTTTTGCTGGTTGCGAAGCCGAACAGGGGGAATTGGAGCCGCCGTGCTGTTACACGCCTTTTCCAACTTGTTTTCCTCCACCTTGGGACGAGGCTACGGGTTGTTCCCATGACCAGCAGCGCACCATCTCGTCGGGCCGCCTTGTTCGATATGGATCGAACCTTGTTGCGCGTGCAAACCGCCACCTCCTACGTTCGATATCAACGGGAAATCGGCGAGGCAAGCCTGCTCGATCTCGGTCGCGCCGCCTGGTGGGTCCTGCTTTATACGCTCGATATCCTCGATGCCCCACGGGTCGCAAAACGTGCGTTGGAAAGCACGCGAGGCATGCCTGAAACCGTGCTTTTCGCCCGATGCGACGATTGGATGCGTCGAGATATGCTGCGCTATCTCAGTGATGAGGCACGCTCGGCCGTTCGCATGCACCAACGAAATGGCGATCTGGTCGCCATCGCCACCGGTGCCACCTTGCCCTCTGCCCTTCCCGTGGCGCGAGAACTCGGTATCGAACACATCATCGCCACCGAACTCGAGGTCCGCGATGGCAGACTTACCGGTAAGGCCATCGAACCGCTCGCCTACGGTGACGGAAAACTGAAAAAAGCCAAATACCTCTTGGATCAATATGGAATCCACCTCCAGGACACCACGTTTTATTCGGACAGCGCCACCGACCTGCCGTTGTTGATGGCTGTCGGACAACCGGTCGCCGTCAACCCGGATCCCAAATTATCGAGGATGGCCAAGACACGTGGTTGGCCCATACAACGATGGTAACCGAACGGCTTTGGCTACTCGCGGGCGTGCTTCTGCGCCGCTCGCTCCAACGCCTCATCTGACGCCTTTCGCGCGTGTTCCAGCAACGCTTCGGAACCCGCCTCCAGCGCGGAAATGGCATCGCGGGTGACCCGTACCAATCCGTCGAAATCCGGGTGAGTCCCCGAAGCGAAAGGCGTGTGCATCATCAATCTCACGAAACGATCGAGCAAGCCTTCGGGGGTTGCGTAATCCCGGAGAAATTGGGAGTTCGAAAATCTCTCGATCACGGAAATTACCTCATTTTCCATGAGCTTATCGCTGGCGCTCCACCGGGCCGCCAGCCGGATCCTCGATGGCGAAAAGCAAGCGTAGTAGTCGTCGACACGCATGGGTTGGCGCTCGATGAGCCACGCATCGAGGATCATTTCGACCAGCACGTGGGCGGCGAGATGACCGTGGCGCAACCCTTTCCACAACGGTTCGAGCTGCGGAGCAAGCCATGCCACCCGCTGGCCGAAGGACGGATGACCATGAAACGCCGTATCGGCGGCCAGATGGCTGCGTACACCGCGAGCGAGTTGTCGAGCCTCGGAGTGTCGGGAAGCCTCGAGTGTTCGCAGCACCACGAGGGGCAAAGGCTTTCGGTGTAAGACGGCCCAAAGGTCCGGCAGGGCGCTTGCCAAACGGGTGAGAGGCGTCGAATCCGCGGGCAAAATGAAGTCGTGGGATAAGAAGTTCAATCGTCCCCCGGATGGGCCGAAAACGGCGTATGTCCAAGTTTTTCAAAGGCTTTTCGATAATCCGAAAACGTGCCTCCCCGGCGTTCTGCCTCGAAGACGGCGAGCCCTTCGGACGCGCTTCCCCCGGCCAGGACATGCTCTACCCACGCCCATCGAATGCTGGTGGCTCGTACTTCCGCCTTCCCCGCCAACGCGCGCCGTAACGTTTTGATATGGCGCTGGGCCACATCGATTCCCGCGAAGGGCGCTGTCTGTAATGGGGTACCGACTTTCGCACAAAACGTTGATATGCCGAGGGAAATGGGCAACAGACGGCTCAGTTCCCGCACGAGCGCGGCGCATTCTTCCATGTCCCGTGTGGTCTCGCCGGGCAGCCCCACCATCAGGTATAGCTTGAGCCGTTCGATTCGCGCTTGCCTGCAGGTTTGGGCCGCCAACAGCAGGTGCTCCGCCGTGGTGTTCCGCTCGATGAGGTCGCGAAGACGCTGGCTCGAACCATCCATGGCCGTGGTGATGGTCTTGGCTCCCGCGGCACGCAATGCTCGAACCAAAGGCTCGCGCAGCCGCTCCGGTCGCAGGCTCGACAAGCCCACGTGACAACCGCGGTCCGCCAGTGTCTCCACGACCGATACGATATGAGGATGGTCGCTCACGGACGCGCCAACGAGCCCTACTTTCCGAGCCTCCGATGGGATACGGTCCATGATGCGCTCTTTCGGTATGATGCGCATTCCACGACCTTTTTGCCCTCGCATCACACAGTAGTGGCATCGTCGCGAACAGCCCCGAACCGCCTCCACGAGAAACATATCCCGCAATTCCGCATGGGGCGTTCGAATGGGAGCCCACGCGGGCAACTGCTCGGTGTGACAGATCGCGGCTTGTGGCAATCGATCACCGTGCAACGAAGGCACCCATACCGAGCCCATGGTTGCCAATTGTTCGAGTCGATGAGCTTTCGAACCAGCAGCCAACGCCCGGTCGACAAGGTCCATGAGTTCGTCTTCTGCTTCTCCGATCAGAACCGCATCGACAAAAGGGGCGAGAGGGAGCGGATTGGAGAAAGTCAAGGGGCCACCCGCGACGATGAGGGGGGAGTCGCCGTCTCTTTCAGCCCCAAGAAGTGGGATGCCCGCCCGGGACAACATCCCCAACATCGAAGCTAGTTCGAGTTCGTAGGCGATGGAAAACGCCACCAGCGCAAAGGCATGCAATGGCGCTGCCGTTTCATAAGAAAGGTCGGCGCTTCCTTGCCCCCACGCCGGCGGATCATCCGGCGCAAACACCCGCGCTACCGTCTCCTGACCGCTTTGTTGGATCCGTCGATAGACGGTTTGAAAGCCGAGCGAACTCATCGCAACCCGATAAGGCGAGGGATAGGTAAGCGCGATACGCGGCGGAAGGCTTCGATCGATTCGCCCTATTTCATCGGATAAACGGGATCGCGCAACCGATCGGGGGTCGATGGATCGGCGCACGATCACTTGACGTCGGCAGCGGTGGGTGTGGACGAAGCGGCGGCGGATTGGATGGGGTGAGGACGGGTTTTGCCGCGGTTTGTTTTTTGGTCAAACCTCAGCACTAAGTCCAACTCTGTTGTTTTTCCTGCTGAAATCGTAATTTTTTTGGATTCGGAAAGGTCCGCGGACGGAAGAAGCGCGTCGACCTGCACATCCCCCACGGGAATGCCTTCCAGACGAAAACGACCATCGATTCCCGTGACCGTATGCGTGGGATACTTGAGGACGAACACGTCGGCGGACATCCAAGGACGGTTCATGTTATCGGCGAGTTCATATTGACCCACGCGGTGAGGGTAGAGTCGCACGGGATCGGATTTGATGGGCTTGCCTTCGCGACCTTTGGGGACAGCCACCGAGAAAGCCGTGAACCGGCTTCCCTGCAGCACAGGGATGTAACTATTGGTTTCGTCGAGGTTTTCTACCTCCATATGCTGACCGAAGGTCATGGAAAACGTGCGTGCGGAAAACGCGCAATCCTTGATCGTTGCGGTGACAGCTTGTCCACGGACGGGGATATAGGCGCGGTAACCGGTGACTGCGATGAGCACGTCGGCGGCCGCGCGGTTTTCTCCTTCGCGGAAGAGTCGTCCGTAGGTGCGCTCGGCACCCGTGCAAGAGGCAGGAAGTGTCAGAGGCACTTCGGGGGCAGGATCGCCGGCGATGCGCACGGAACCTTCGAGAATTCCCGTGGGGCCGTCATAAGGTGGGAGTCTGCCGGGGTTGGTCGCCGCCTCGACATCGCGAAGGGCGATAGGGGCACCTGATACCGTGGGTTCGGGCGGCGCGGGGGCAGCGGTGGGTTGCTGAGCGATGGAAGCCGATGGTCGCGGGGGAGGCGGAGGCTGTGGCGTAGGTTCGCAACCGCCTAGCAGCAAAGCAATCCCGAAAGGAAGGAGACTCCTGCCGAAAGCAAAGGTGATAGCCGAGGCTTGCATGCGGTGGCATATAGCAAATTCGTGGTTGCCCCGTGGCAAATTCGAGCAAGAAGGCATGAACCATGGGCAATTGCGTTGGCTGTCTGGCCTGGAGGAAAGTGAAAAAAAAGAGGAGACGGTTCGAGGATGGAGCAAAAGAAGTGAAATTCCGTGGTGTGGCGGGTCGATAGCGACCGTGACGACCGTATGCTGGTGCGAACGCGATGAGGTGAAAGCATGGCTCGCAGTTGGGAAGATGCGTGCTAGGCTGGCAACCGCGTGGCCGTCGGAGCATCATACGATGAACACGGATTTCGGAATAGGATCGGACCATCGAGATGAGTGAATGACGATGGCCGTGCTGTGACGATAGGGAGATACGAGAGCATGACGGACAAGAAGTTGCGCATCTTGATCGCGAAGCCAGGGCTCGATGGACACGATCGAGGGGCGAAAGTCGTTGCACGAGCGCTTCGCGATGCGGGATTCGAAGTGGTGTACACCGGATTGCACCAGACACCCGCGATGATTGCCTCGGCGGCGGTGCAAGAAGACGTCGATGCGGTGGGCCTTTCCATCATGTCGGGAGCGCATAACACACTGTTTCCCGCGGTCATGGAAGCCATTGCCGAAAAAGGAGTCGACGATATCGTCGTATTTGGAGGCGGCATCATCCCCGATGAGGACATCGCCACGCTTCGAAGCAAAGGTGTCAAAGGCCTGTTTACGCCAGGAACGTCGCTCCAAGACATCGTCAATTGGGTCCGTGAAAACGTACAGCCCCGCGCGGGATGAGGCCGTTGCTCATCTCCCTCGCTTGAACCATCGCACGCGTCGTTGCGCTTGTGTGAGAGGCCAACGATAAGAAATATCCTCCTCACTCACGGCGTCGATGGGTGGCGATATCTCCTGACGAGCGAGCAATACCGCTACTTTTCCCTTCGAATCCACAAGATGCAAGCCCATGGCAAGCCATGCGGATGGTTCGAGCGTCGCGCGGGAGATGGCCACGTCCCAGCCGTGATGAGGGAGGTTTTCGCCGTGCGTGCGTTGGATGGATACGGTTGTCGGCAAGGAACCGGCGACGGTTCGTAAAAAGGCAACCCGTTTTGCGAGAGGCTCGACCAGGGTTACGGTCAAGTCGGGACGAAGCAAAGCAAGGGGTAAACCGGGTGCGCCCGCGCCGCTTCCCACATCGACCACCCGTCGATTGGCCTCGATGCTTCGTGACAGAACGATGGCGTCGGCGACGCACAAATCGAGCAATTCGTCGATGGTTCTCGCGGCGGTCAAGTCAATTTTTTGATTCCAATGTAGGATGGTTTCGATCCACTGAACGAGTTGGAGGCGGATGGTAGGGTCGAGGGGTGTCTCGAGAGCATGGGCCAACTGTTCGAGACGCGACGGGATTGTGTCGGATCGAGGGGGTAGGGGGCGACGATTCATGGTAGCGCGGGGGTTGATTTACGGTGCGATTGTTCAGCGATGAGCCTGCCACATAGTCCCACCTTCCATGCGTGGAAGCGAGGGTCACTGTTGACAGAATGGGGTCAGTTCCGTACTTTTGCGGGGCTTGGTGGGGAGAAGTGTCAAGAAGTGGATCATACGCCCCATTTAGCCCATAAGTGATGGCAATCATGTTCCGAGGGCAGTTTACGCATTCGATCGACGCCAAAGGGCGCACGAGTCTGCCTTCTCGCTTTCGGGACACGATGGGTTCTGGAGAACCTCGATTGGTTCTCACGCCCGCGCTTTTCGACCCTTGCATCCACGTATTTCCTTTTGAGGCGTGGGAAGCCTTCGAAGCGCGGGTCGCCGAGATGCCTCAATTCGATCCCAATGTCGTTCGGCTGCGACGTCTGTATGTATCTGCCGCGGTCGAGTGCGACTTGGACAAACAAGGGCGCGTACTCGTTCCTGTTCATCTTCGGGAACATGCAGCGCTCCAGCGGGAGGTCGTGTGGGCCGGCGTAGGAAACAAGGCCGAACTTTGGGCAAGCGAACGATGGGTCGACGCCACAAAGATGACGCCGGAGAACTGGGACGACCTGAAGAAGGCAATGTCCGAATGGAGGTTGTGATGTGGGCTGACGTCGAGGATTCTCCTATGGAACATGAGGATTTAGGATACGCCCACACCACCGTGCTGCGGGATGAAACGGTATCCCTTCTCGGATTGCGCGCCGGGGGAGTCTATGTGGATGCCACACTGGGGGGTGGCGGACATGCAGAAGCGATCCTCGAGGCGTCGCCAGGTGTCATGGTGGTGGGAGTGGATCGAGATCCGGCGGCCATGGCGGCGGCATGCAAGCGATTGAGCTGCTTCGGAACCAGATTCCAAGGGATCGCGGGCGCTTTCGCCGATCTACCCACGCTACTGTCCAACGCCGGGATCCGCAAAGTGGATGGAATCGTAGCGGACTTGGGTCTGTCGAGCGCCCAACTCGCCGATGCCAACCGCGGCATGAGCTTTCGTCTCGATGGCCCTCTGGACATGCGCATGGACCCTTCGTTGGAAGAAACCGCGTTGGACTTGATTCGTCGTCTGAGCCAAGAAAATCTCGCCGACCTGATCTATCGCTTCGGTGAGGAGCGTCGATCCCGACGCGTAGCCCGGTGTGTCAAGCTTGCTTTGCAAGACGAGCGATTGAATACCACCCGGGACTTGCGTCGTGCGGTCGTTCGCGCGGTAGGACCGGGGCGTGTGGGGGGTGTGGACCCCGCGACACGAACCTTTCAGGCGCTGCGAATCGCGGTCAATGGAGAGTTGGACCAGCTCGCGGCGTTGTTGGAGCGAGCGCCGACGGTTCTGACGGATACGGGGGTGCTTGCGGTGATTTCGTTCCATTCTCTCGAGGACCGGATGGTCAAACGAGCGTTTCAGAACCCTTCGGTTTGGAAGGCGCTTACGAAAGGACCGATCACGGCTTCCGAGGAGGAAGAAAACCATAATCCGCGCGCTCGAAGCGCCAAATTGCGTGCGGCCCGACGCGTCTCTGAACATGAGGAAAACCCGTGAACCGTTCGCGCCCCTTTCTCATCCTCTGGACGTTGGCTGTGTTCGCTAGCGTTGCGGCCTTCGTATTGCACCTCGGCTTACGAAGCCGAACGTTCAAACTCGGTTATGAAATCGGGCGTGTCCGGAATGAGCAGGCACAACTCAAAGAAACCGTGCATGCCCTGCAACTCGAAGCCGAAAGCTATCGGAACCACGAACGTGTTTCGATGATCGCCAAAACCTTGCTCGGTATGCAGCCACCCACCCGGATCAACACCATGCGGGCCGTGGTGGTTCCCGACGAATCCAAAACGACAACCACCGTACATGCCCAGCGGTAACCATGAAAAACCTCAGCCCTCGTCGCGCCAGTGGAATTCGTCTCCGAATGGCCGTGCTCTGTGGATTGATGGGCATCGGTCTTGGCGTGGTGGTCAGCGCAGCGTATGGCATCCAGGTCGAGCGCGGGCAGGAATGGCGAGAACTAGCTGAAAAACAGCGTCAACGACGCCTTCATATCTCGCCGCGGCGCGGTACCATCTTTGACCGCAATGGGGCAACCCTGGCCGACAGTGTCGAGGTTCCGAGCGTTTCGGTCGATGCCTTCGAGATGTTTCGCAACGTCAGCGACCAACAATTCCCCCAATTCCTCGACAATGCTTCCCAGCGTTTGGCGAAAGCTCTATCGCTCGATCCTGACCAGGTGCGGGACAAACTCGCGCGACGACGTCGTTTTGCTTCTTTGAAGCGACGGGTGACGGTGGCCGAGGTCGAAGCGATTCGAAAGCTCGAGCGCGGGGAAGATGGGGGCCCTCGTCTCGTGGGTCTGATGGTGGAAGGGGAAGGACACCGATACTTCCCGAATCGAGAGCTTGCAGGTCCGATGCTCGGCTTCGTGGCTCCCGATGGAGAAGGCAAAGATGGCATCGAATTGACGCTCAACGAGCAACTTCGCGGTCATGTCGAGGAAGTGCGCGGATTGCGTGACCGCGCTGGCCGATTGATCTTCTCGGAAGGCATCAAAAACGAAAAAACCCTTGCGGGATACAATGTGCATCTGACGATCGACAAGGGGATCCAATTCGCGGCAGAGCGTGAACTCGAGGCCGCGGCGCATACGTTCGAAGCCAAATCCGGCTCCGTGGTGGTCGTCAATCCCCAAACCGGCGAAATCCTCGCCATGGCGAGTTACCCCTCGTGCAATCCCAACGATATCGCCCAAAGCTCCCTGGAGTCTCGTCGAAATCGAGCGATCACTGACCAGTTCGAGCCCGGTTCGACGATGAAAGTGTTCACGATGGCGGCGGCGTTGGCGCATAAGGTCATCACACCTACGCAGCCGATGTATTGCGAAGAGGGCGCGATGGCGATCGACAACGTGCTCGTTCGCGACACGCATCCTTCCGCATGGTTGACACCCACCCAAGTGCTGGCGTTGTCGTCGAATATCGGCGCATCCAAGCTTGGTCTCGGGCTTGGAGACCGAAATCTATACGAAGCACTTCAGCGATTTGGTTTCGGAAAACAGACAGGTGTGCCTCTGCCGGGAGAAACTCCCGGTGTGTTGCGCCCGCGGGATCGCCCTTGGGTTCAGGTAGAAACCGCGGCTGCTTCCTTCGGACAAGGCATCAGCGTGACCACCTTGCAAATGGCGATGGCCACGGCGGCCATTGCGAACCGAGGCCGATTGCTGCGCCCTATTCTGGTCAAACGGATCACGGATGGCTCTGGGGCCGTCGTGGAAGAAACACCCACGGAAGTGCTTCGAAATGCCGTATCCGCCAATGTAGCGAGGGTGGTATCCGAGATGATGGTGGCAGTGACGGAAGGGGAGGGAACAGGCACCGAAGCCGCCGTTCCAGGCTTCCGAACCGCCGGAAAAACCGCTACGGCACAAAAAACCGACCCCGCCACCGGTAAATATTCCGCCGACTTATATACCGCTTCGTTCGTTGGATTCGTCCCCGCCGATAACCCCCGCATCGTCGTCGCCGTCGTGTTGGATGAACCCATGATCTCCCATGCCGGTGGCGCCGTGGCCGCCCCCGTGTTCCGACGAGTCTGTCAAGCTTCTCTTCGCGTATTGGGCGTTGTCGAGGAGCAAGGTCCCCCGGTCGCACAAATGGAAGATGTCGTGGACCTTGCGGAAGAAAACTACGCCATCATGCTGCCCAAACCGCCGATTCCCGCCCTGAATCCCGTGGTCTCGACCTCGGGCTCCGACCAAGGCGCCAAAACCGTCGTGGATGTCACCGGCTTGCCCGCCACCTCCGCCCTGCAAACCCTGATGAAACAAGGCTTCATTCCCCAAATGGTCGGCTCTGGAAAGGTGGTGCGTCAGCATCCCGCCGCCGGTGCCGTCGTCCCTCCCGGCACTGTCGTCCAGTTGTACCTAGAGCCACCGACATGACTTCACCCCTTCGCGCCGACGGTGCCCTTCTTTCCCAAATCGCCCAGCGACTTGGAGGTACCCTTCATGGAAAAGAAGATCCCCGGATCACCGGCTTGCACCACGATTCGCGAAAAATAGAACCTGGTGACCTCTTCGTCGCCAGGCAAGGTGAGCGTTCCGATGGCTCCCAGTTCATCACCCAAGCCGTCGAGCAAGGCGCCGTCGCTGTGATGACCGCAACCATGCCCCCTACGGAACCAGCGGTTCCCGTGCTGCTCGTCGACAATGTGCGCACCGTGCTCGGCCAAGCGGCCAACGTGATCTACGCGGACCCAACCTCCCGCCTCGATGTGGTGGGTATCACGGGAACCAACGGGAAAACCACGACAAGCTACTTGGTGCGGGCGGCCATTGATGGGGCGGGAGGCCGTAGCGGGGTGCTCGGTACCCTCGGGGCCGCCTTTGAAAACCTGCATTTTCCCGCTTCCCACACCACTCCCGAAGCCGATGAAGTGGCAAGGGTGGCTTTCGCCATGAAAAATTACGGAGCCTCCCACCTGGTGATGGAGGTCTCTTCCCACGCGCTCGATCAGCGACGGGCCGATGGTGTGCATTTTCGAGTCGCCGCCTTCACCAACCTGACCCAGGACCACCTCGACTATCACGGTACGTTGCAGGCGTATGCAGCAGCCAAAGACCGGTTGTTCTTTGACCTCGACCCCCGCGCCGCCGTCGTGATGATCGACGATGACCACGGCGCCGAGCTGGCTCAACGTGTTGCGCGGCGCAATCCGAACACTATCCGCGTATCCACCGATGCAAAGGGGCATGCCGATGTGCGACCCGAAGGCGCCGTGCATTTCCATGCGCGAGGACTTCGGTGCCGCGTGCGAACGCCCCAAGGGCTTTTCCCGCTGGACGCACCTTACCCAGGCAAGCATAACCTGTCGAATTTATTATTAACTTTTGGAATTCTGTCGGCCTTGGACCTGTCGATCGAACGAGCCGCACAAGCGCTGCGCACCAGCCCCCCGGTACCAGGGCGTCTCGAGCGATGCGATGACGACCTGGACGATATCACGGTGTTGGTGGATTACGCCCACACGCCCGACGCGCTGGAACGCGCGTTGCGCACCATTCGTCCGTTGACCCAAGGAAGGGTGCTTTGCGCATTCGGGTGCGGGGGTGATCGGGATCGGTCCAAGCGGCCCTTGATGGGCGACGTCGTGGGTAGGCTCGCGGATGTAGCGGTCGTGACCAATGACAATCCGCGCACGGAAAACCCGCAATCCATTGTAGACGCGATCCTGCAGGGGATGACTCATGCCAACGCCGAGGTGATCGTCGAACTCGATCGGGCCCTGGCGATCGACAAAGTCGTGCGGCTTGCTCATCCCCACGATGTCGTGTTGATCGCGGGAAAAGGCCACGAGCAATACCAGATCATCGGCGAGCAGATTCATCACTTCGATGATCGGCAGCAAGCGCGCGAGGCGCTCGAACGAAGGCGTTTGGGGGGAAAGGACGACCCATGGCAACGATGATTCCTCCCAATCGGGCAGCGTTCGAGCTGCAGCAGCTCGTCGCGTTCGTGCAGGGCGAGTGGGATGGTTCGGGCTGCACGACAGTCGAGGGGGTGAGCACCGATACGCGAACCCTGGTGCCGGGCAATGTCTTCGTGGCGCTGGTGGGTGAGCGTTTTGACGGTCATGAGCATGTGGAAGCGGCGATGCGGGCGGGGGCGCGCGCGGTTGTGGTGTCCAGGCCGGTCGAGGTCCCTGGCGGTTATGCGGTCATTCGGGTGAAAGACACGCTCGAGGCCTTGGGAAAGCTGGGATGTGCTCACCGGCAACGTTGGGCTCGACAGGCGAGGGCCAATGGTGAGGACAAAAAAATCGTGGCCGTCACGGGTTCCGCCGGCAAGACCACCACATGCCGCGCAACCACTGCCGTGCTCGATGCCGTGGGCAACGCATCGGTCCATGCCTCCGCCGGCAACATGAATAACGCGGTGGGCATCCCGATGGTGCTTCTTGGCCTTGACTCATCCCATGGACAGGCTGTCGTGGAAGTAGGCACCAACCATCCTGGCGAGATCGCTTATGGGGCGAGCCTGGTGCAGCCGGACGTGGCCGTCGTCACCCTGGTTGCTTGTGCTCATACCTTGGGTTTGGGAACCATCGACGATGTTGCGAACGAGAAGGCGGCATTGTTGGCTGCCCTGGACTCTACGGGCGTGGCTGTGGTCAATGCGGACGACCCTTTGGTGATGGCTCGGGTGGGACGAACGCGAGCGCGGCGAGTGTTGACGTTTGGCAAGTCCGAGCGAGCTGCGGTGCGGATCGTCGGGGTAAAGAGCCGGGGATGGCAAGGGCAGACCGTGGTGTATGCCGTGGGCGATGGGTCCCCGAATATTGAATTTAACGTTGATATTCCACTACTTGGAGATGCTGGCTCCTATGCGACGGCAGCGGCTTTGGCTGCGGCATGGGGGGTATGGGGTGACGCCATGGATTGGCAGCGGGCCGTTCATGGGTTGCAAGCGTTGCGTTCCGAGTCGGGGCGATTGCGTGTCGTGCCGTTGCGTTGCGGCGCGATCGTGATCGACGATGCCTATAACGCCAATCCCGCATCGATACGGGATTCGGTGGATGTGGCGGCGAGGATGGCGTTGGAGCGGGGGGGGGGATTGACCCTCGTCCTT
>MWCO01000074.1 GCA_002070115.1 Deltaproteobacteria bacterium ADurb.Bin207 | reverse complement strand
ATTCGATGATGATTTGAAAGAACGTTCTTAGGCTCCAGGTCAAGGTGCCTTTCGTTCCTTTGACGGTCACCGATCCGTTTGCGACGGACACTGTAACCCCCTTCGGAATCGTCACCGGCAGCTTTCCGATCCGCGAGGTGCGGACCTCTTTTTCGGCTACTTGCGTCATTACCACACCTCGCATAGCAGCTCACCGCCAATGCCTTGACGACGCGCGTCTCGATCGGTCATGACACCCCGTGACGTGGATAGGATGCCCACGCCCAATCCGTTCTGAACGAGCGGAATGCTATCGTGGCGCACGTACACACGGCGTCCGGGGGTGGAGACGCGCTTGAGGCCGTCGATCGCGCAGGTTCGATCTTGGCCGTATTTGAGCACGACGGTTAGGGTTGGGGATTTTTTTCCATCGGATTCGGAGATCGTCACGTCGCGGACGTAGCCTTCTTGCTTGAGCAAGTCAGCGACAGCGCGCTTGACTTTGCTTATGGGCATCGAGACTCGGTCGTGACGCGCGAGGGCTGCGTTTCGAATCCGACTCAGCATATCGGCGATAGGATCAGTCATCATGGCATCACCAACTTGCCTTGACTACACCGGGAAGTTCTCCACGCAACGCCAGGTTACGCATGCAGATTCGGCATAGCTCGAAGTCGCGGTAGTAGCCGCGTGCACGGCCGCACATCTTGCATCGGTTTCGATGCCTGACTGCGAACTTCGGCTTCCGGTTCAACTTGGCAAAAGAGCAAGCTCGCGCCATCGTTCATCCCTTCAGGAACGGAACGGCATGCCTAGCTCAGCGAGCAGCGCACGCCCTTCTTCATCAGTCTTCGCCGAGGTCACGATCGACACATTCATCCCGCGGGTGCTGTCGACCTTGTCATAATTGATCTCTGGGAAAATGATCTGCTCGCGCAGTCCCAGCGTGAAGTTGCCCCGTCCGTCGAACCCCTTGGCGCTTACGCCTTTGAAGTCGCGGACCCGCGGCAACGCCACGGTAATCAATCGATCCAGAAACTCCCACATGTGCTCGCGTCGCAGCGTCACAAACACGCCGATCGGCATTCCTGTGCGGAGTTTGTAATTCGAAATGGCCTTTTTCGCCCGAGCGACGACCGGTTTTTGGCCGGTGATATCACTCAACTCGTCCACAGCCGCTTCAATCACTTTGGGATTTCCGACGGCTTGCCCGAGCCCCATGTTGACCACGACCTTTTCGATTCGTGGAACTTGCATCGGGTTGGCATAGGCGAACTTTTTGGTCATCGCAGGGACCACTTGCTCGCGGTACTTATCTCGCAGGCGAGGGGGAACCACAGGGCGCGAAGGCACGGGGGCAGCGTCGCCCTTGGCCTTTTTGTCCTTGCTTTTCGCTTCCTGCTTGCCCTTGGCCTCCTGCTTACCCTTGGCCTCAGGCTTGCCTTTGCCACCCTTATCCGCGGCTTTGGCTTTGCTCTCTTTCTCTTCGCTCTTCGCCATGACAAGCCTCAGGAATTCGCCACGATGACCGCGCCGCTTTTCACAGCGACACGCTCTTTCTTACCTTCTTCATTCGTCTGGATACGAACCCGTGTGGGTAGACCCGTCTCAGGGTCCAAGGGCATCACCTTACAAGCGTGGATCGGCGCCTCGCGTTCGATGATTCCACCCTGGGGCATACGTGCATTCGGTTTGACGTGACGCTTTTTGACGTTCACGTTCTCGACCAGCACCATATCCTTATCGCGCAGCACGGCGAGGATTCGACCTTTCGCACCCTTGTATTTGCCGGCGATGACCTGCACCATGTCGCCACGTCGAATGCGCTGCATCACAACACCTCCGGGGCAAGCGACACGATCTTCATGAACTTTTTGGAGCGAAGCTCGCGAGCCACCGGCCCGAAAATCCGCGTTCCGATCGGCTCCATCTGCTGGTTTACAAGGACCGCGCTATTGCCATCGAACTTGATGAAGCTCCCATCGGGGCGCGCGATGCTCTGCGCGGTCCGAACGATCACGGCTTTCGCGATATCGCCCTTCTTGACCTTCATGTTCGGCATCGCTTCCTTGATGGACACAACGATGACGTCTCCAATCCCAGCGTACTTTCGGCGGGACCCACCAAGTACCTTGATGCACTGCACTCGTTTCGCACCCGAGTTATCGGCAACATCAAGAACCGTGCGCATCTGGATCATGGCTCACCTCAATCGATCTCGGCACGCTCGAGAACGCGCACGACCTTCCACCGCTTCTCCCGTGACAGCGGGCGGCTTTCGATGATTTCGACTCGGTCGCCTACGCGACACTGGTTTTCTTCATCGTGGGCTTTGTAGCTCGTCCGCGTTCGAACGTATTTTTTATACACGGGGTCTCGGAAGTAGCGCACGACCTGCACCACGACCGTTTTCGCCATTTTGGCGCTTTTCACGCGCCCAGCGAGCTTTCGCTTGAAGCCCGTGGCCGCTTGGACGGGCGCGGCTTCGTTCTGCTCGGCTTGCGCGGTGTCTTTGGTATCGTCGGACATGGCTTACCTCGCCTCGTCTTTCGCTGCACGCTCCCGCGCCGCGAGTTCCGTGCGCACACGAGCGATGTCTCGTCGCGTTTTCCGAACCAGACTGGTGTCATCAAGACCGCCAGTGTGGTTTTTGAAGCGATATTGGAACAGATCGTGGGTGAGCCTTTTGTCAAGCTCCCGCAGATCGTCCGTTCCCCGGTCACGCAAGTCTTTCGCTTTCATGACAGTTCTCCTCGGGCGATGAACTTGCAGGCCAAGGGCAGTTTATGGGCCGCAAGACGGAACGCCTCGCGGGCCTTTTCTTCCGTAACGCCGGAGATTTCGTACATGACGCGACCGGGCTTGACTTCGGCGGCCCAGGAATCCGGGGCGCCTTTTCCGCCGCCCATCCGGACTTCCAAGGGTTTTTTGGTGACGGGACGGTCTGGGAACACGCGGATCCACAGAGTGCCTTCACGTTTGACATGCCGTGTGATCGCCATACGTGCGGCCTCGATTTGGCGCGCGGTCAATCGGCCCGGTTCGAGCACTTGCAGCCCGAAGTCACCAAAGGAGATGTCGCTGCCGCGATAGGCTAAGCCGCGACGGCGTCCCTTTTGCTGTTTTCGGTACTTCGTTCGCTTGGGAGAAAGCATCTTCCTGCTCCAACTACGCGGGGATCCGCCGCGGTTTTCGCGCCAAAACCTCGCCCTTGAAGATCCAAACCTTCACACCGATGATGCCGTACGTCGTTCGGGCTTCCGCCGTACCAAACTCGATGTCGGCGCGTAGCGTATGCAAGGGAACGCGTCCCTCACGATACGTCTCGACCCGGCTCATTTCGCTGCCACCCAGACGTCCGGCGCACCGAACGCGGATGCCTTTGGCTCCGAATTTCATGGCGGTGGCAACGGATTTTTTCATGGCTCGACGAAACGCGACTCGTCGCTCGAGCTGGGTGGCAATGTTCTCAGCGACGAGCTGGGCGTTGGTTTCCGCCTTGCGCACTTCTTGGACGTCGATGAAGACCTCATTGTCGGTGAAGGCTTGCACGCCGGCGAATTTGGGTTCGTCCTTTTTCGCGGTTTTCAAGTTCCCGACTTTGAGCGTTTCAATTTTCTCGCCGCCCTTGCCAATCACCATTCCGGGCCTCGCGGTGTACACGATGACCTTGGCTTTGTTGGCGGCTCGCTCGATCTCCACGCCAGCGATGTTCGCGTTATATAAGTACGACTTAACCGCTCGCTTGATGCGAATGTCTTCGTGAAGCCATTTCGTGTAGGACTTGTCCTCGTACCATTTCGAGGTCCACGTCTTGATGACGCCAAGTCGGAAGCCGTATGGGTGCGTCTTCTGTCCCATGAATACCCTCGTATCCTAGCGCTCGTCGAGTTCAACCATGATGTGACTCACACCTTTGACGATGCGAGTCGCTCGGCCCATCGCACGAGGCCGCCAACGGCGCATCTGGCGATTCGGTCCCTTGTCCACCGTGATTTTGCTCACGTAAAGGTCGTCAACGTTCGCGTCGCTTTTTCCCGTGCGAGCGTTGGCAAGGGCGCTTTCAATGACCTTTCTGATGAGGGGCGCAGCCGATTTACGCAAAAACTCGAGCGTCATCAACGCGGCGCCGACGTCCTTTCCCCGGACCAAATTGGCGACCACTCGGGCCTTGCGCGGCGCAATCCGCGCGTACATCGCATTCGCCTTACTAATCATCGGACTTCCTCTGCCGACCGTCGTACGCACGGGGAAACGGATCTGAAGCTGGTCTTCGACCGGCTTTTGTTTGGCGATCCGCTTCGCGCGCCGTTACGGCTGGCTTGTCAACTGCCCCGCCGAGGGGACTCGGGGTTCGGGGAGGCGCGTAGTAGCAAGCTAGTTGGAAGCATGCAAGTAGTTTTTTGGTCGACGGCGTTTTTTCTGAAAACCTTCGAAACCGCTGTCAACCACGATCCCCAAAGATCGCTGTTCCCACACGGATCATCGTCGCACCACGAACGATCGCTTCCTCGAAGTCATGGGACATGCCCATCGACAGTTCCTTCAACCCAAAGGCTTGCGCCAGACCGCGTAATCTATCGAAGTACTCACCTACCGTCGGCAGATCCAAATCGAAAGGCGGGACGGTCATCAAGCCTTGCAAGCGCAGCCCGGCTTGGGCACGCACCGCCTCCACCAACAGCGGAGTCTGGTCGGGACTCGCGCCTGTTTTGCTTGATTCTTGACCTACGTTGATTTCCACCAAAACGTCGAGGGGAGCCGATAACCGTTTTCCCAACTCGGTCACCAACGCGAGTCGATCGACCGTGTGAACGACCTGCACCACATCCAAGACTGTCTTGACTTTGTTTCGTTGCAGGTGGCCGATGAGGTGCCACCGCAGATCCGGAAGATCCCGCAAGGCGTGCGCTTTTTGCACCAGTTCTTGAACGTAATTCTCCCCAAAATCTCGCTGCCCCGCGTCATAAGCCGCGCGAATGGCCGACTCGGGTTGAGTCTTCGAAACCGCGATAAGTAGCACGTCTTGCGCACGACGCCCCCCCCGTCGTGCAGCCTGCTCGATTCGCTGACGTACCTGATCGAGCCGATGGGCAATGGTGGTTGTCATGAGTTACGAAGTCCTGTTTGGACGCCTTTCATAGCATGAAGGGAGCAGACCGCTCACGACCGACAACTGGATCGGGCATGTGTCACTATGTGCCGCAGCGTGTCACTCGGGCCAAACCGAAATTGGCGTATTTCTCGTGTGTCATCATGGCGCAAGTCATGCTTTAACCTATCTTATGCGCGCTCGGTTCTGGCCCTACCTCTTTGTCTTTATGCTAAGTGGCAGCATCTACACATGCGCCATCAACCCGCAACCGGAACCGCCAGGCAGCAACGCCACCGCAACTCCGGAGGGCGGCGGCGGAGGCAGCGGCGAGACTGATATCGATGCCGCGCCGCACTTCGGAGGCAGTGGCGGCGCGTCCATAGGAGGGACCGGCGGTGGCGCGGGATCCGGCGGCCAAACGTTGTCCGATGCCGGACCGGACAGCGATGAAGATGCCCCAACGCTCGATCCAGACGCGTGGGACGACGCGGATGCCGACACCGACTCGGACGCCGAGGACGACGCCGATGCCGAGGACGATGCCGATGACGCACAGGTAGACACTGCAAACGACAGTCCCCTGGATAGCGCAATCGACTGACGATCTGGCCGCCCGAGCCAGATGGACCAGTTCCTGCTATGCCTTATCACCATGGCGAGTTTGCGGCGTTGGTGTGTCACGGTCCTTCTGTGTTCAAGCGCATGGGTCGCTGCTTGCACCATCAATCCCCAACCCGAACCGCCAGGCAGCCAAGACACCGCAGACCGAAATGAGGCTGGCACGGGAGGTCAATTCGGAGGAGTGGCCGACGCGGGCATCAGCGACTGCAAAACCCCAGGAGACGCCGGTTGTGACGGCTCGGATCCCCACGAGGGAATCGACTGTTGCGATGCTTCAGACCCCAACTGCTCGTGTGGAGCCGGCACCGATGCGGACACTGACGCGGACGCTGACGCGGACGCTGACGCGGACACTGACGCGGACGCTGACGCGGACACTGACGCGGACGCTGACGCGGACAGCGACGTTACCGAAGATGGCGATGCCGACCCGTCCACCGATTCCCACCACGATGACGATGCGGTCGACGCCACCCAATCATGACATATACGTATTCGTATACAATGAATCGATAGCGAAGCCACATCCGCTTCAATCAATTCTTACTGTTCTTACCATATATATCCTTGAAGTCGATCGCGTATACAGCCAATTGACTATACGTAAACGATTAGCATGATCCATTCCGCTTCCCATCGAGACGGGCCCAGGACCGACGCCTCGGAATTCGTGGGAACACGAAATCGTTCCTACACGGCCACGGCTCTATCTCATCGATTCTTTTAATGAAAACAAGACGGCGGACCTAACCGCCGCAAGCGCAGATCGCTATTCGTCGTCGTCGGACTTCGGGGCTTCCGGCTCATCCTCCGTCTTGGCGTCGACGGCTTTGTCTTTCTCACTCGAGGCTTCCGGCTCATCATCGAACGTCGCGTCGACGACTTGCCCCTTTTTCCTCGGGGCTTCCGGCTCATCCTCCGTCTTGGTGTCGACGGATTTGTCTTTCTCACTCGAGGCTTCCGGCTCATCATCGAACGTCGCGTCGACGACTTGCCCCTTTTTCCTCGGGGCTTCCGGCTCATCCTCCGTCTTGGTGTCGACGGATTTGTTTTTCTCACTCGAGGCTTCCGGCTCATCATCGAACGTCGCGTCGATGGGCTCTTTCGAGCTTTTCTTGCCCTTCTTTTTGCCTTTCGTGCGCGGCTTCTCCGTCTCTTCTCCGTCTTCGTCTTCGTCTCGTTCCGGTTCCTCGGCGTTGGATTCATTGGCCTTCGCCGCTTCCGCCGCGTGGAAAGCTTTGAGGTTGATCATCATGGCTTCAGCCGGGTGGGCCTCCGCAGCCTTCCAGAAAATCATATAGGCCACCGAAACGGCCACGCCTGTCAACACACCGACCCACTGCGATGTCGATAATTGAACGATGCTCGCGGACATGAAGGAAGCCGGACGCATCATGAGAAAAGCGACCAGGGCAGGGACGAACGAAAGCGCTTGGGTCAATCGTCGCATGGTTACGTTCGGAATTCCGTTGGCGAAACCGATGGAGTAGCCGACCGCGAACAGAGCCAACGAGCCGGGAATCAGGATATGCGCGCCGAGTTCCGGTCCGTACAGGCCGCGTTCCGCATCATCACGCACGATCTCCAACAGGAACCGGGCGAAACCGTACGCGAACGCGAACAGCATGAATACTTGCCCGCGAAAGCGTTGATGTTTTCGTTGCACCATCAACAAGCCCAGAAGAGCGAGCCCCACCAACGATTCGTATAATTGCGTGGGATGCACGGGCAACGAATGCGTGGCTTCATGGTCGATCAACCCGCTGTTGACATGTTGGATCCAGGCGGGAGCGCCATCTCCCCGATCGACCATACCGGGAGCCCAATGAGGGAACGTACCGATTTTCTTCAAGAATTCGGGAGCACCATCACCCAAGGGCTTTCCAAAATCGCACCCAAACAAAAAACAACCGATTCGCGTAATGGCCAACCCGGATGCCAAGGAAGGGACCGCGATATCCGCCCACGGCATGAGAGGAATTTTCTTGAGTTTCAAGTAGCCCCAGGAGCCGAGATAACCGCCGAGAAACCCGCCATAAGCGACCAATCCCCCCCGACGAAACGCGAAAAAATCCCCAAGGCCGTTGAATTCCTCGAGATTCGTCACGACGTACAGCACACGGGAACCGACGATGGCGGCCAACGCGGTGACGACATAGCAGTTCGCCATGGTCTCTTTGGGAAGTCCGTCTTTCTCGGCCAGCCACAAGGTGAGGTACCACCCCACCACCAGGGACAGGCCAAGCATGACGCCGTAGGAATAGATAGGGATATTTCCTTGCGTAAACGTTTCGTGCAGGGGTCCGACCCCTGGCACGTTCCAGTTCGGCACCGGAATGCGAAACAGGATGGGATGCATGGGGCCGTTCTTACAATCGAAACGACTCGCATGCCAGTGTTGCGACGAATTTGATGAACACGGGGCGGGGGTAGAATTGCACGCTCGGGTTGACGGACCGTGGGGGCATCTGGAATTCTTATTGGATGCGCAGTCGACGTTTGATGTGGTTGTTCCTTGGGTTCGTGGCAATTCTCGGCTTGGCGTCACCGGCGTGGGCACAAGCGAGTTGGAAGGATAAGGCGGAGGCGCAGAAGCTCGTCAACGAAGGGTTGAAACATGACAAGGCGGAGGCCTGGCAGGAGGCGAGGGAGGCGTTCGAAGCGGCGATAGCCTTGAACGACACTCCCAAGGCTCGATACTATCTGGCGAAGGCGTTGGTGAACTTGCGTTTGCTCATCGAAGCGCGAGAACACGCACAAGCCGCCGCGGACAACCCGCGAGCCGGTTGGTGGGACCGAAAGAATTCTCGTGAACTCCTCAAAAAAATCGAGGACAGCATCGCGCATATCACACTGCGAGTACCCCCTGATTTCCAAGGAAAAGTCTATCTAGGCGATGTGCCGCTTTCGTCTTCGGATTTTGGTTCTCGTCTCGAGGTCAATCCGGGCACCATTCGAATCCTGGCGGAATCCGCAGGTTTTTTTCCTTTCGAAAAGAACATGAACCTGCGCGATGGGGCCGATGAAACCAT
Organism: Deltaproteobacteria bacterium ADurb.Bin207; assembly: GCA_002070115.1. Lineage (GTDB taxonomy): Bacteria > Myxococcota_A > Polyangia > Polyangiales > Polyangiaceae > MWCO01. Next base: position 20,806 of record MWCO01000074.1, on the reverse strand, counting down.
CACCGTCGAACTCGAGCCGGAACCTGTCGACACTGTTACCCAAAAGGAAGAGGAGGCGACGCTATCGACCGAGGGGTCTTCACAAAAAACCTGGGGTTACGTCAGTCTCGCGGTAGGCGGCGTGGGACTCGTGGCAGGAACCGCTTTTGGGTTGATGGCAAAAAACACGCGCAATGACCTAGAAGCGGCATGCATCGATGATGTCTGTAGCGAAAACCAACGGGATGCCTATGACCGGGGAAAAATGCAGGCACACATCTCGACAGCCGGATTCATCGTCGGGGGAGTGGGTCTTGGCCTTGGAGCCGTGTTGTTGCTCACGGGCCCAAAAGAAGCTGAAAAAGAAGCGGAAACCGCTCGATGGCAACCCTATGTGGGGCCGACTGGGGCGGGAATCGTTGGGACCTTCTGATGCGTGCGGCCATATTCCCCTACGTATTATTGTCATCGTTGGTGGGGTGTTCGTCGTTGCTCGACTTTGATGCTGTTTCTTTCGAGTCGAGGGGGGGGGAGCTTGTTGACGCGAGTATCGAAAGCGGAACGGGAGGGGTTGCAGGCGCTAGCGCGTCGGGCGGGGCTGCGGGTGCCACGGGAGGAAGTGGTGGAAATTCGGACCCTTGCGCCACGATTACCTGCGGCGTCGACGAGCATTGTGAGCCCGCGACCCTGTCGTGTGTATGCAATCCGGGATTCGTTTCCACGGGCGGGGGGTGTGAGCCTTCTTTGCCGGGTGATCCTGCGCAGCACACCGAGCAAGAGGTATGCGACCAATGGAATCAAGGGCATTCCCTGACCGATCCGAGTCCCTGGAGCGCGGGTCCTTCGCAATGTGATCCGGGAACACTGACGCGTGCAGGCATTGATGACACTCTCGTTCGTATCAATCTTTTTCGCTGGTTGGTGGGGCTCGGTCCTGTCTCGGACAGCACGACACTCAACGAGATGGATATGTGGTGTGCGGTGGTGGCAGCGTGGAATCCTCCGGGAGGCGGAAACAATCCCCATTCGCCCGATCCGAGTGCCAAGTGCTATACGCAGCAGGGAGCCAGCGGGGCGGGACAATCGAATATAGCCTGGGGCTCGGGTCATCCGGCCCAGGCCATCGATCAATTCATTCAAGACAACGGAAACTTCACCACGTTTGGGCATCGTCGATGGATTTTCAATCCACCCCTCGGTCCTGTTGGCATCGGTTATTACGGTGGCGGCGGCCCCTATGGCAATGCGCAATGCCTAGCTGTCTTCGGTTCGAGCGGGTCCGGTCCTTCCCCCGATTGGATAGCGTTTCCGCCACCCGGATTCGTTCCGACCGCGATTGCCACCTGGGTTTGGACGTTCCATCACAAGTCGGGCGTGTCTTCCGCTGAAATGTCGGTCGTTCGACAATCCGACGCCGAGTCTCTCGCCATGGAAAAGATGCCTTTGACTGGGGGTTACGGCTCTTATCCAACCGTGGCTTTTCGTCCTTCCGGCTGGCAACTCGCCGCGGGAGAAACGTACATCGTGACCGTCGATGGCGTGGGTGGTGGCTCGATCACGTACGAGATGAAACCCGTGACATGCAACTGAAAGCTCATGCACGACTCATTTGCTCGTGTGGGTAATCACCAATACAATCCTTTTGTATGCAGGACCTGGGCGAAGCGATTACCCGTGACCTTGACGATTGCGCTCTCGAGGCGCTCATCGAAGTCGTGTACTTGGCAGCGTTCGCCGATGGCACGTTCAGCGACGCGGAGCGTGAGCACTTCACCACCAGTTTCTTGCGCTTGACCGATGGCCGATCCGAGCCTCCACGCCCGGAAATCATCGTAGATAGTCTACGAAAAAAGCTAGAAACCGAAGGTAGGCAGGCGTGTTTATCCTCCATTCGCGAGCGACTGCCGACACCCAATTTACGCTGGCTTGCCGTCATGCTCGCGGCAGACATGACCGCTAGTGATGGCGTCATTCATCCTTCGGAGCGGGAAATATTGTTGGCGTTGGCCCAAATTCTCGACGTGGATATCGAAGAAGCCACCAAATTGGTCGATGGATTCGAGTGAGGTCGAAGGAAAGGTTCTTCTCACCGAAACGCGATTTTTTGTCCTCATCGGAGCCAATGTCGAGCGATCGCGCCGTGAGACACCGAGGATCTTCCGCGGAGATCCGAATCATCGCGCTACGTTGAACGGAAGCGTGAACGCTTTGCCAACGATCGTATACGCCCCTGTACCAACTTGCCGAGCCCTGTACTACAACGAGCGCCATGCGATGGCGTGCTGCTTCTGCCTCGAACCGCGACGGGGTGCGTGCAAGGGTGTACCGTTCGCCACGAGCCCCGAGAGTGTGGGGGGGGATGTGCTGGATGGCATTGGTCGCGACCATGATTCCTCACACCGCTTCTGCGCTCGAAGCTGGAGACGTGGGAGGACACCCCCTGACCATCGACGTCACCGAAACCGCTGTCGTCAACTACAACGTCGACAACCGCAACCAAACCGGGCTGGATGACGATTGGGGCACGTGGATGAATCGATTCAACGTGCAGGCGCAATGGCATCACTTCGTGTTTGGTGTCCGCATGGACAACTCCATGTTTTTCGCCACGCCAGATCCCAATGATTTGGCGGAAGAAGACGTTGCGGCGTGGTCACCTTCTCCAGGCAACCCCGATGCTCCGGACTTGTATGAGCGCACGCTCGTGTATGGCCGTGAGTTGTCGAATCGTTATCGCAACGTGGTGTACCCCTCCAAGCTTGTCCTTTCGTATATCACGCCTGAAGTAGAAGCGACCGTAGGGGACGTGTATGCGCAATATGGGCGCGGTCTGGTGTTGAGCGTGCGCAAAATCGACGAACTGGCAGTCGATACGACGATTCGTGGCGGAAAAATTTCTTATCGCGTTCCCATGCCCAAAGGAACCAAGCTTCGCATCTCCGGGGTGGGAGGATATCTCAATCCTTTGCGCGTCGACGAGGCGAGCGGGCGCGTGCTGGAGGCCCCGAGCCATTGGTATTTTGCGGGAATGCCCACACCGCGGCAAACGGCTTATATTGCCGATCCACAGCCCACCTTCGTGCCGGATCGACTCGTTGGTGCAAGCGTGGAAGGTGGACCTACGCAAGCTACGGTGGGTTTTCATGCTGTCGCGCTCGATCGTCCCGACCGCTGCTCCAGCGCCGCGGACTCGAAAGACTGCACACCGTACGGCAACCAGCACGCGCGTGGCGCGGATCAAATTCGCAACGCAAGCGTATCTCTCACGGTGCCAGACATTTTCGAGCACGGTTCGGTATATGTCGAAGCGGCCCTCCAGCAGCAACGAAACAAAAATTTTCGCGCTCCTTCCGGTGGATTCGGTCGCACAACCGCAGACGATATGGACGGTCACGCGGTATACGCTTCGGCTTCCGCCAACGGTGGTCCATTTGCGCTGACGCTCGAGGGCAAACACTATCGAAAATTTTTCCCCCTCGAAGCCAACATCGACGCCGATGGTGCCGTCAATGAGTTTGCGCTCATTCAATACAGCGCGCCACCAACCACCTTGCCGGTATACGTGGACACGGAAGGCAACTTTTTCAACACGTGTGTGACGGGAGGCCGTGGACGTCTCGATGCGCGTGTCACCGATGATTTGCTTGTGTATGGTTGGTTGGGTCGATATGCAACGTGGGGAGAAACGGGCACCGCGGCCTGTGAAATCCGCGATGACAACCGCAACGACGTATGGGATTCCGCCGTGGGGCTAGAAGCCACCCTCGAAAACAAAAAGTCGCATATTTTCGCATGGATAGGCGCTAGAGGGGACCAGCTTGCCGAGCCCGATCCGGTCTCGGAACCCACCTCGGTGTATTATCGCGAAGGTTATCTTCGCTACGACTTGCTCAAGCAATTGTCACGCGTGCTTTATCTACAAGTGCAAGGAGTGGCGCGTCGCCGTCACAACGTGGCGGAAACACCGATTCCGTGGTGGGAAGGAGAAACGTATACGGCCTTGCAATGGAACCCACATTTATCCGTGGCTTTCGGGTATGAATATACCTCGCAAGAAGGGGTACCGGATTCTTACTACAACGGTTCGGTCAAGTGGCGTGTCGACTCGGACAAGAGCTTGCGTGTATTCGTGGGACAACAGCGTGGCGCTTTGCGTTGTATCTCCGGAGTATGTCGGCAATTTGCGCCTTTCGAGGGTGCCAAAGCCGAGGCTATCGTTCGATTTTGATCGCTTATGCTCCCTGGGAGCCACAGCGTTGGAGAGAGTGAATGGAAAAGAAGTTCGAACCCGCACCGATCGATCAGCTAACCCGCTGGATTTTCGGAGGCTTGAAAAGCGATGAAATCATGGGGATGCCGAAGTCTTCGGTCCGAGTTCCCCAACCTCGGATGACGATGACTTGCTCAGACCAGCGGCTCGGCGCTCCTCTTGGCGTCGCTGCGGGACCTCATACCCAACTCGCACAAAATATCGTCGCTTCCTGGCTCTTCGGAGCACGATTCATCGAGCTGAAAACGGTACAAATTCTCGATGAAATCAAAGTGGCGCGCCCCTGCATCGATTCCGCCGACGTGACCTACAACTGTGAGTGGTCTCAGGAGCTGACCCTCGAGCAATCCTTCCAAGAGTATCTTGGCGCTTGGGTGTTGATTCACGCCCTTGCCCACGAACTCGGCCACCCCCACGACATGTTCTTCAACATGAGCGTTGGCTACGATCTCGACGGCATACGCTCTGAAAAAGTGCAGCGTTTTTTACGTCGTATGCGCGATGCGAGCGAGGACATCAAAACCGTGGTCGATGCGGTGGCGACGGTGGTGCCATCGGTGCGGGACATTCCCATCGATCCACATCTGTCGAATCTCGTCACGCTATCGACCATGCACGGTTGTCCTCCCGCGGAAATCGAAAGAATCGCGCGTTTCATGCTCGAGGATCTCGGGTTGGATACGTGGGTGAAACTCAATCCCACCTTGTTGGGCCCGGACCTGCTTCGGGGAATCCTCAACGAACGAATGGGGTTCGACATCGTCGTGGAGGATTCGGCTTTCGATCACGATCCGAAGTTCGACGATGCGATGCAAATGGTTCGCAACCTTTCCGCGGCAGCCCAAAAATGCGGACGCCGTTTCGGCATCAAATTGTCCAATACCCTGGAGGTATCCAATCGCCGACCCGTCTTTCCCTCTAGTGAAAAGAGCATGTATATGTCGGGACGGGCGTTGCATCCGCTGACGCTGACACTCGCCCACCGCGTTACCGAAGCGCTCGATGGCAAGGTTCCGATCTCGTTCTGTGGGGGTGCCGATGCGTTCCATTTTCCATCGTTGGTGGCCGATGGTCTCGGCCCCGTGACCACGTGTACCGATCTTTTGAAACCGGGTGGATACGCGCGTTTGGCGCAGTACCTGGACTCGCTGGCGGAAGCCATGGATGCGGTATCGGCATCGAGTATCGATGAATTCGTATTGGCCCGCGCGGGGTTGCATGGTGCCGATCCCTCTGCCGCGGCCAGAGAAAACCTGGCGCGACACGCCGAACAGGTGCTTGGGGACAAGAGTATGCGTCGCCGGATCAAGCCGCTCGAAACCAAAGGTTCGAGGCCTTTGGGCGAGTTCGACTGCATTGCCGCGCCTTGCCAAGAAGCATGCCCTACCCACCAAAATATTCCCGACTACATGCGGTTGGTGGCCCTAAAGCGCCCCTCCGAAGCCATGGATGTCATTTTACACACCAACGCCATGCCGGCCGTCACCGGACGTGTCTGCGATCATCCTTGCATCGAGCGATGCGTACGCAACCATTACGAGGCGCCCCTTGCCATTCGCGCCATCAAGCGTCATGCAGTCGAACAGGGCAATCCGAATTCACAAGAAGAGGCGAGAACCAAGCGAGGAATACGCGTGGCCGTGGTGGGTGCCGGCCCCGCCGGCCTATCCGCCGCCTACTATCTCGCTCGCGCAGGCTGCTCGGTCACCGTCTTCGAAAGCAAACCCGAAGCCGGGGGAATGGCATCCGCAGTCATCCCAAGCTACCGCTTGCCCGACGACCCCATCGCTCTCGATCTCGATCGCATTCGGCAAGCAGGGGTATGGATCCAATTTGGCACGAGTGTTGGGCGAGACGTCACGCTGCACGACCTTCGCAAGCAAGGATTCGAACATCTCGTGCTTGCGGCGGGAGCCCAAAAAGGGCGTACCCTCGGCATTGTGGGCGAAGAAGCGAACGGCGTATTCGATGCACTCGAATTTCTCGAGGCCGTACGTCATGGGAAAGCACCCGCCATCGGCCCGCATGTCGTCATCATTGGCGGTGGCAATTCCGCCATGGACGCCGCACGAACGGCGGTCCGTTTGGTGGGCCTTTCCGGTCGAGTCACCGTGCTCTATCGTCGGACGATCGAACAGATGCCTGCTGATCCACAAGAAATTCAAGCTGCTCTCGACGAAGGAGTGAGCCTTTCGGTACTTCGCGCTCCCGTCAAAGTCGTGCAGCGCAATGGCTGCGTCACTGGGCTCATATGCACCGAAATGAAGCTTGGAGAAGCCGACCGCTCCGGACGGCCAAGACCCATTCCCGTCGAAGGCTCGGAAGCTTTGTTGACCTGCGACACCATCTTGGTGGCCATTAGCCAAGAACCCATCCTCAACTTCCTTTCCGACGTACAACCGAAAATGTGGAAGGATGGAACCCTGATCGTCGACGCCGAAACCGGCGAAACGAGCCTTGAAAATATCTTTGCCGGCGGCGATCTCGTGCGCGGACCATCCACCGTCATTCAGGCCATCGCCGATGGTCGTCGCATCGCGCATACGATTGCTCAACGAGAAAATCTCGTTTGGGATGAGCCACCGATCGCACCTGATCGGCTCAGTCAAAAAGACCTGCTCGAACGACGTTCCACGCGCGTTTCCGCGATCGCCGAACCGGAACTCGCCATCGAACAACGCAATGGATTCAAGGAAGTCATGACGGGCTTGCCCGTGAGCCAAGCCATCCTCGAAGCGGATCGCTGCCTCGCTTGCGACACCATGTGCAGCTTGTGCGTCACGGTTTGCCCCAATCGCGCCAACCAAATGTACGTGATCGAACCGCTACACGCCGAATTGCCCAGCTTGTGTGTCGATGGGGGAGAACTCATCGTAGGAGGCACACAAGCGTTCCACGTCACCCAACCCTATCAAATCATCAATATTGCCGACTTTTGCAATGAGTGCGGTAACTGCACCACCTTCTGCCCCACATCCGGTGATCCTTTCCGAGATAAACCGCGAGTTCACCTTCGCGATGATGGATTCGACAACGCTCCTTACGATGCGTACCGCATTCGCCCCAGCACGAACGGCGTTGAAGTGCTGGCAAAACTCGATGGTTCCCAACATCGATTGCAGATCGAAGGGGATCAACTCCGATATCGCGGCCAAGGGGTGCAGGTGCTTTTCGACTCTCAGCTTGGAATGAAAGAAGCCGAAGCCCTCGAACCGCTCGAAGAAGGAACGGAAATCGACCTATCCATCGCGGCAAGGATGATGCTGCTCGCTCGCGCCTTGAACGTCATTCCCATCGGGGGATAGCGCCCATGGCCCCTTTCATCGTCGCTTGAGGTAGAAAAAATCCCGATCTTCACTCAACGCGACATACCCACGCTTCCGATGCACCATCTTCGGAATGAGCGTCGAGGTTACCTGAAGCACGCCATCGGGAGTTCCAAACAACAAAAACCGCGTCCAATTATAGTTGATATCCAGTTGTGCGGCGTGTTGGGCACCCGCAACCTTCATCGCCTCGCCAAGCAACTTCGGATCTGCTTCCTCACCCATCCCAAACAACAACACACGTCCTGAAGCATCGATCCCGATGGCCGTGCGGCGACGCGTTTTGATGTCTTTGGCCGTACCTCCCCAGGCACGCGCATCACCAGCCAACAATTTCGGGTGAATGGCGTTGGCTTCTACCAAGCACGGCGGAGTTTGACGAATCGACCTGGCTTGTGGAGCATGAGCGGATAGTGACGACCAAGTTCCCATCACAACCCGATCGTCGTTCGTGATCAAGACGGTGCAGCCCTCATCGCGGGTTGGCACCACCCACTCGCCTTCTGCCATCATCCCCCAGTTTCCATGCTGCGGTTTGAATCCACCGTTGTGAACGAGCACCAGATCAGATTGGTGTTCCAAGGGAACCAAACCGCGAGTGCGAGGAGCCTTGTCCGCACCGGGATCGTCCGTTCCTGCCACCAGATGCAAAGACGTATGCTTCAAGTCCATCGCAGCGATGGTGACACTGATGAACTTACTCACGGGATGGGGATGCACGGTCGTCCGGTAGAGCACAGCAGGTTCTTTCGCTGCGGATTCGTTTTTTCGCTCATCACCCATTCGCACCCAACGCCCATCGCCTTCGCGGGCCGAACGCTCGTGGGGAGGGTCGAAATTCGGAGGCGGAAACGCCGTATTCGCAAAAGGATCGACTGGCTCTGGGGCGGCGTCGGTGGAATCAAAAGACGCCGTCGACACCGAAACAGGGGGGGGTTCCGAGGGTTTCACGGGCGCCGCGGGAGACGACAACGGCACCGGCTGCCGCAAGGCAGGAGTTTCTCCTCCCGCGCAGGCGATCAGTAGCAAAACAGCACAAATACTGCCCCTTCGTATCTTCATTCGATCATCATGACACCACGGGCAAACCTGTAAAGATCGCTGAACCTCGCGTCCCATCGCCAGTTGTTGATACCATGGGTACGTCGTCATGCCGATTGATCCCTCCACCCACGCACGCATCCGTTCCGCTCTCGATCGCCACGCTTCCCAGCAAATGCGATTCGGCGGAACGGTTCTCCAACAAATCGAACCCATATCCGCAACGCTTGCGCGAGCCTGGAGCGCGCAGTGGGACACGCTCTTCGAAGAACGCCATCTGCGGCGCGTCCGACGAGCCATTGCATCGGATGATGGGGAAGCAACGGCCACGATCGAAGACATCGCCGATCCCTGGTCGATGACGCTGGAGTTGGCTCCGGATCTATCCGATGCCTCCACGCAGATCGATATCCGTGGAACCGAAGGAACCATCACCTGCCCGGTATGCCTCGGAGAATCGAAGATGCGCTGTCCACACTGCGGGGGTGAAGGAACTCTCGGCTACCGCCGTCCATGCCTTTCATGCCGTGCCACGGGGCTTGTCGTTTGTGATGCGTGCGAAGGGCAAGGACGATTGATCGAATTGCAAATCGTGGACGTATGTCGTCGCCTCGATTCACAAGTTTTTGTGGATAAGGCCGCACCCGTACCGGCGGAAGTCATGGCGAAAGCTACCCGCGACGAATTGCTGCGCCTGGATCTACCGAGGGTGGATACCGCGATTTTTGACGCGGCAACGCAAGCATATCGGGGGCAAGGACCTTCGGATCCCGAATTCGAACAGAACGTACGGGATGCCATTGCTAACCAGCAAGCCACGCATCCTTCCCGCATCGTTCGCCAACGGCTCATCGTGCGGTATGTTCCGATCGTGCAGGTGCAGTACGACTGGCGCGGCGATCCTGGCACGCTGTGGATCATTGGAACGGAAGAACGAGTGTATGGAACAGACATGCCCCTGCAAGGCGCTTTCGTCAGTCGGACCGTTTCAGCAGCTCGAAATCGATTGGAACGCTGGTTCGGCGGCCATGGGACATAAGGCAGCCCTTTATTTTCCTGCTAGGATCAACCAATGTGCGACCGATTTTCGTTAAGCCGCACTGCATGCTGCGTTGTGCTTGGCTTCATGATCGCATGCTCGTTGGACACCGAGGGAAGAGGTGTATCCAACTACCATGAGCCGACAGACCAGCCGGATGCTTCCGTCGGTGGCAGCGGTGGCGCAACCAGTGGGACAGGCGGAACCGCAGGCACTGGCGCCTCGGGGTTGGGGGGAATGGGCGGAACCGAGCCAAACGGTGGCAGCGCCGGTAACGCCGGTAACGCCGGTAGCGCCGGACAGGCGGCTGCCGCGGGGCATGCCGGTTCCGCCGGTGCGAGTTGCGTGGGCCCTTGCATGCCAGGCGAGCAGAAAATCGACTATTGTGGCCATTGCAACCAAGGCACGCAGACCAGCGTCTGCAACGCGAACTGTTCGTGGGATCCTCCGGGAGACTGCGTCGACAACGGTTGTGAACCTGGTTCCGAAGACTCCAGCGGCTGTTCCAACAACAAGATCAAGACATGCACTCAGGAGTGCGAATGGGGCGAATGCTGTTCACCCCTGGGCCAATCCTGCGAATCGAACTTGGACTGCTGCAGCAACGCCTGTGTCCACGTTTGCTGCATTGGACTTGGCGATCCTTGCGAAACTGCCACGGATTGCTGCTCCCAAGCTTGCGGTGAAAATAAGCGATGTTGTCGGTCTGTCGGCAGGGAATGTGCCGACGAGACCCAATGCTGCTCCGGCTATTGTTCCGGCTCCCCAAAAAAATGCTGCATCACGACCGGGGACAAATGTTCGAAACCCGAGGAATGCTGCTCCGGCGCATGTAACGGAAAATGCTGTCGGGGCGTACGCAAGGCCTGCGAAGAGCATGCCGATTGCTGCTCCGGCTATTGTTCCGATTCCCAAAAAACATGCTGCATCACGACCGGGGACAAATGTTCGAAACCCGAGGAATGCTGCTTCAATCGTTGTGAAAGCGGGAAGTGTTGTCGTCCCAAAGGCAAGGAGTGTAATTCCCCTTCCCAGTGCTGCTCCAAGACATGCACGAACAAGAAATGTAATTAATTTATAATAAATTCAATATATTACACACATTTTCCCCAAGCATCGATTCCTAGGGACAGCCATACGCATTGCATTCTCCCCGATTCGAACACCCATACGCATTGCAAGCTCCCGGTGCCCGCCAACACCCGTACGCATTGCAGCCCCCCCGGTGTTTCCAGCACCCATAGGCGCTGCACCCTCCGCCCGCTTCCCAACACCCATAGGCATTGCATCCCCCTCCCTCTTCATGACACCCATACGCATTGCAACTCGAAGACCCCCGACGATCCGCGTGACCGTGGTTCGAACGATGATGCCGTCGCCTCGAAGTCCGACGTTCCTCCGGTTCCGTATCGTATTCAGGAGTTGCACAACGGCCGTCCATCCACACCTGACCATTCACACAAACGCATTGATCCCCGGAGACCACCGATCCTCCCAAACAAGAGAACTCCACGCATCGCCCCTGATCCGCTTTCCATTCCGTCCCCTCCGCGCATACGCATTCATTGCCGGAGACAATCGCGTTTCTCGACTCACATTCGAGAGCAATACAATGACCCGTGTCGTCCAGGGTCGTCCCATCAGGACATTGACATTCTCGCCCGTATGGCACGCTGCCGTTCATGCAATGGCCCGCCTGCGGCTCTCCCTGGCAAAACTTACCGTTCCACGTCATTCCAAGCGCGCAAACGCAGTGGCCGTCCACCAGACGTTTCCCCCCCGAACAATACGGACGATACGGCTCCTGAACCGGAACGCACCCAAGAAATAGAAAGCAAGCGGTCATCGCCCAGCATATTCGTCGAACCATGACGATCCTCCAACGTCATGAGACTTCAAACGGCGCAAGTCACCGGTCCCGTCGCAGCGCTAACAAATATCGAACCTATGCCGCGGGAGAACCGATGGTTCGATAATCGAATCCGGCTTGCGAAAGCCCAAACATCGTCCAGATCCCCCGCGCGTCCACAATTCCCCTGCCTCTCATTCGCCGCTTGATTTCACCGAAATCGGGATTGCGGAAGTGACGCCACTCGGTCATGAGCACAAGGGCATCGGCTCCATCGAGCGCTTCATATTCGTTGACGTGATAGCTGATAGCGTCGTTTGCGGGAGCGTAAGCCGCGGCGAAGTTGTCCGCGGCTTCCGGATCATGCGCCCTGACGATGGCCCCGGCTTCGAGCAATTTCGTCACGATGACACCAGCAGGCGCGTCGCGCACGTCATCGGTCATGGGTTTGAATGCCAATCCCCACACCGTCACGGTCTTGCCCTGCAAACCATCCGCAAATAGGGAGCGAATTTTTTCCCATACGTAAAGGCGTTGGGCCTCGTTGGCTTCGGCCACCGCCTCGACGATACCAAGGGTGACGCCGGCTTCTTTTCCCAAGTGGATCAACGCGGAAACATCTTTCGGAAAACACGATCCACCATATCCTGGACCAGCGTACAAAAAGGCGCGGCCTATGCGTTCATCGCTACCGATACCCGCGCGAACCGCATGAATATCCGCACCGATGGCATCACAGAGCCGGGACAATTCATTCATGAACGAGATGCGCGTGGCGAGCATCGAGTTGGCGGCATACTTGGTCAACTCGCTGGAGCGACGGCTCATGACGATCACCCGTTCGCGGGACAGTTGCAACGGGCGATACATCTCGCGCATGGCTTCCCCGGTTTTGGGATCATCCACGCCGATGATCACACGGTGAGGTCGGAAAAAATCATCGACTGCCGCACCTTCTTTGAGAAACTCCGGATTGGAGGCGACATGCATGCGATGAGGACAAGAATCATCCAGCAGTCGTTGCAAAGCATCACAAGTGCCCACCGGAACTGTCGATTTCACCGCGACAATCCCTTCTTGGGTCACCCGCTGCGCGAGGGTATGCCCAACCGCAAAAACAGCGGAGACATCGGCGCGACCATCCGCGAGAGGGGGCGTGCCCACCGCAACGAAATGAGCGTCTGCCGACGCGAACTCCTCATCGAGTTCGGTGGCGAAACGCAATCGTTCTCCGCGTAAATTGCGAGCCACGAGATCCGCGAGCCCCGGTTCGAAAAACGGCACCTGTCCGGCGCGAAGGCGTTTTATCCGCGACTCATCGATGTCCACGCACAGGATGCGATGCCCCATATCCGCGAGGCCCGCGGCCGTCACCAGGCCCACGTACCCGCTTCCGAACACGGAAATTCGCATGGCAGCTCCTCAGGGCATCTTTTCCACTTCCGCTTCCGTGGCGCGCAAGCTCCGGTCACCGCTCGATGCGATATACGCCAGCACGACACTGGTGGTCATGAACACCGCCGCCGTCACGGCAGTCAATCGCGTCAGCAAATTGCCAGCACCACGGCCACCAAATACCTGGCGAGTCGTCGATGCGCCAAAAGCCGCACCAAGACCGCCACCCTTGCCTTGTTGCAAAAGCACGACGAGGATCAAAAAAAAGCAGGCGAAGACGTGGATGATGCTCAGGATCGTCTCAAACATGACTGTGCGGGGTTCTACGACACCAGAAGGTGTTGTGCCATAAGGATCGCTTCGAGGCGCGGATCATGAAACGGTTTTGACCCGAACCCGATGGTCTGCGCTCCATTTCCCTTAGGAAAGAAGATATGTCAAGGATGGCGATGGGTGGATGAGATACCGCGTCATCCGCCGAAAAATGTAGGGAGGGGGCGGGGGTCAGCCAGGGGAATCCTCATTAAAGGATTATATTTCGAATGGTTACACACAACCGGGCGAAGTAGGCGCAACCCGATGCCTAACCCGGCGTGCCGAAAAGAGTGAATTCGTGGGGGTTACGCCAGTTTTTGTCCCGCCAGGGCAATTCCTGCAAAATCCTCTGCTTTGAGGGAAGCACCGCCAATCAAGCCACCATCCACGTCCTCACAGGCAAGTAACCCTTCCGCGTTGCTCGCCTTCATGCTCCCACCATACAGAATTCTCGTTTTTTCGGCGACTTCGGCTGAGATCTCGCGCAGGCGCGCACGGATCATCGCATGCACTTCTTGCGCTTCCGCAGGTCCGGCGGTCTTGCCTGTGCCAATCGCCCACACGGGCTCGTAAGCAATCGCTCCCACGCCTGGTTTATCCGCCAAAATCGATGCAAAAGCATTGAGCTGACGTTTGACGACATCGAGCGTTTGTCCCTTCTCCCGCTCTTCGAGCAGTTCACCCACACAAACGATGGGTCGAAGCCCCACATCGAGGGCCACACGAGTTTTCTCGGCTACCAGCGTATCGGTTTCACCAAACATCGCACGACGCTCGCTATGGCCCAGGATTACCCATCGAGCCCCGGCGTCGAGCAGCATGCTGGCACTGACTTCTCCCGTGAAAGCGCCGCTGTCTTTGGGATGGACGTTCTGTGCGCCGACCTGCACGGCACTGCCTCGGAGTTCCTCGGCAACCCAAGCTATCGCGGTAAATGGAGGACAAACCACCACATCGACCTTATCGAACTCAGCGGTGGTTCGTTTTACCGCGGAAGCAAGATTGCAAGCATTGGCTCCGCCGTGATTCATCTTCCAATTGCCCGCGATGAGCGGACGTCGTGCCTTGTTCATCAGCTATCTCCGAAATGGGAAAAGGAGGGGACGCTACGCTTCGATGAATCGAAGGACTTCGATTCCGGGAAGTTTTCGTCCTTCCACGAGTTCGAGGGAAGCGCCGCCGCCAGTCGAGATATGAGTAAACGCGCTGGCGATATCGTCGCCCGCTTTGCGAACAGCCGAAGCGCTATCGCCACCGCCAACGACCGTGAACGCTTTGGTAGCGGCCATGGCACGGGCGACGGCGAACGTTCCGGAAGCAAAGGCCGGGTTTTCGAACATGCCCATCGGGCCGTTCCAGAAAATGCTCTTGGACGATCGGCATACCGCCTCGATGCGAGCCACCGTTTTGGGGCCGATGTCGAGCGCCATCTGACCGTCGGGAATGGCACCCGCATCCACGGTAATACCTTGCGTGGCATTGATATCCGCCGCGACCACAACGTCCTCGGGCAAGATGAGATCCACGTTTTTGTCTTTGGCTTTTTCAACGATGGTGCGGGCAAGGGCGAGCTTGTCTTCCTCGACTTTGCTGGCCTTCGTGTCCTTGCCAAGCGCTTTGAGAAACGTGTTGGCCATGGCGCCGCCGATGACCAAAGCATCGACCAGGTTGAGCAACGACTCGACCACCGCGATCTTGTCACTCACCTTCGCGCCACCCAACACGGCCAAATACGGTTTGTCCGGGTTGGTCACGATCTTTCCCAGCTTCTCGATCTCAGCTTGCAGCAAAAAACCGCAAGCACGATTCTGCAGCAAACGAGGCAACGCATGGACCGATGCGTGCGCCCGATGCGAAGAGCCAAAAGCATCGTTGACATACGCATCACAAAGCTCGAGGAGCTGCCGCGCGAAAGCCTCGTCGTTCTGTGTCTCTTCCGCGTGAAAACGAACGTTTTCCAACAGAACGATCTGCTTGCCGCGCATCTCGTTGATCAGCTTTTTGGGCGCATCACCGATGCAATCCTCAGGGAATAGGACATCGACATTGAGCAGTTCGGCAAGCCGTGCGCCTACCGGTTCGAGGGACATCGACGGGACGCGTTCTCCTTTTGGACGCCCCAAGTGAGAGGCGAGGATGACCCGGGCACCCGCTTCCATCGCATATTCGATGGTAGGAAGAGCCGCGCGAATCCGCGCGTCGTCCGTAATCTCTCCCGTCTTTTTGTCGAGCGGCACGTTGAAGTCGACCCGTAGGAATAGCCGCTGATTCTCGAGGTCGAGATCCTTGATGGTCTTGATTCCAGCCAAACTCATCATGCCTACACCTCCGCGGAGGAACAAAGGGGCGCAATGCCGAAAGCACCGTGGGCAGAAGACCCACGGCGCCACGGCACCGCTTCAACTCACTTCGATGCAGCAAGGATCTGGAGGAAGTCCACCATGCGGTTCGAAAACCCCCATTCGTTGTCATACCAGCTAAATACCTTCGCCATATTTTCGCTAATGACGGTGGTCATCGTGGCATCGAATATGGAGGAGTGCGGATTGCCGATCATGTCCGAGCTAACCAACAACAGGTCGTTGTACTGGAGCTTTCCTTTGAGTTGAGGCGTTTGGGCGGCCTTCTTCATCGCCTCGTTGATGCTTTCCTTCGTCATCGGACGTTCACTCTGGAAAACCAGGTCCACCAACGATACGTCGATGGTCGGCACACGAATCGCCAGTCCATCGAATTTGCCTTTGAGTTCGGGAATGACCAGCGCCACCGCACGAGCCGCGCCCGTGGTGGTGGGAACCATGTTGACGGCGGCCGCGCGCGCACGACGCAAATCGCCTTTGCGATGCGGTAGATCCAACAAGTTCTGATCGTTGGTGTAGGCGTGGGTCGTTGTCATCAAACCGTACTTGATGCCGAAGTTGTCCAACAACACCCTCGCGACGGGAGCGAGACAATTGGTGGTGCAGCTTCCTACCGATACGATGTGATCGGTCTTCGGGTCATAGTCCTTGTCGTTGACGCCCAGCACGATCGTGCGAATGCCCTCGCCTTTTCCCGGCGCACTGAGCAAAACCTTTTTCGCCCCCGCATCCAAATGCCACTTGGCCTTGTCGGCGGAAACGAAAAGACCCGTACACTCCAGAACGACATCGACTCCCTCGGCTTTCCAGGCAATCTCTTTCGGATCCCGGACTTCAGACGTCTTGATCGTTCGCCCCGCGACCTCGATAGCACCAGACTTCACCGATACATCGTGCTTGAACACGCCGAACGTCGAGTCGTACTTCAACAAATGCGCCAGCGTGGTGTCGTCCGTAATGTCGTTGATGAGAGCCACTTCGATGTCGTCGAGGCCACGCTCCACAATCGCACGCAACACGCAACGACCAATACGGCCAAATCCGTTGATACCAATTTTCGTAGCCATGAGGTTTCCTCCAAAAATACGTTCCCCCACCTCGCACGCGTCGATAGCGGGCGCGTGAACGTAAGGCGAGGAGTCAGGTCGGTCAAGCCGGCGATAAGTAACTCAAAAATGAGTTACGTTCAAGGGAAAGCATAAGCTCCGTTCACGACAAGAGCCGTCCGCCCTACTTGAATAACATGCGAATATCCCCATCCCTCGTAAGCGCCACCAACATCGCGTCGTGCTCCCCCTCACGCAACCCCGTGCTGTCAAGCAACCGCACATAAACCCTGCCTCTGTCCGAACCTACCGCGACACGAATGGCCCGGGTCGAAGGCACCACCACCTCTTTCTTTTGCTTTTTCCGGGCTTCGCTTCCTCTGCCGCGACGAGCCCCCGTTCGTTCGAGCGCTTCTTCCTCCAGCCCATCGAGCGTCTCGGTCGGCCATTCGTCCGCAACCGCCGCGGCTGGCATCTGGAATTCCTCGTCTTCGAGCCGAAACTCCCGGGTGGCTTCCTCCTCATCCAGGGATGGTTTTTTATAGGAAACGGACTTTTTGCCCGACGACTCACTGCTACGGCGTGTCATGGTTCCAGAAGGGGAAGCCGGTTTGTGGGGGGGGATGGGTTTGTCCGTGGCTTTTCGAGAATCGCTGCGTGCGTGCCCACGGGGAGGCGGAACGGAGGGGTGGTTCGTGGGTGACACGGGTTTGCGGGAGGCCTGGGGAGGCGGCGCCGGACGGGCGTGTTGGGATTTGAGTTCCGCCGCGACCTTCGTCAACTCGACCCCCCGCGCGTCATCCCCCGCGTCAAAAGCCGCATCGACTGCTTTTTTCAACCACTTGAGCGCCTCGACCGCATCGCCACGAGCCCATTGGGATTGAGCCACTTCGAGAGCCAAGGAAACGTCATCCGCATCATTCTTTCGGGGTCCAGGAAACATTGCCATGACTGGCAACGCTATCACAACATGGGCGACCCTCAGCGTCTGTTGTGCTAGCTGTCTGCCACCCCCTGCCAAATCTTGCATCCGACCCATGGCGGGACCAGGAGACACGTATGCCAACCATGCAAGAAGTCCTCGCGGACACGACACAACGAAAAAACTTGATCGAAGACTGCGCCCGCCTCATCGATGACGAAGTGCAAAACAAAGGCGGCCTCGGCGGAATGGCCATCAAAGCAGGCTATAAAGTCGTCAAAGGACTCAAACCCGGCTTCATCCACGAGGCCACCGATAGCCTCATCGACGCTTTCGCCGAACAACTCCAGCCCATCGCCACGGAAGCCAAAGAAAAAGGCAAGCCCGTAGCCGCCTTCTTCGACTCCGAACGCTCCCGCGTCGCCGAAGCCCTGCTGTCCATCACCGACAAACGCGCCGAACGCTCCAGCCATAAAGTCGTAAAAGGCACCTACCAAAAACTTCGCCCCACCGCGAAAAAACACGTCGAAGACGCTGTCCCCGGTGTCGGACGACTCGTCGAAAAACATACAGCCGGTTGATTCTTCCCAGAATCCAGCCCCTTTTGCGAGCACCACCCTCTTGAATACCGCGTCGCTCGATGCCCCCTGCCGGAACGATCAGCCCCTGTGCGGCCGGTTCCTACCCACCGAGGTACTTTGTGGCACTTGATTCGACTCCCATCCGTGTAGCGCACCTCGGCTGTGGCGTGTGGGGACGTAACCTCATCCGCGAATTACAAGCCCATCCCGATGTGGCTCTGACATGGCTCGTCGATACCGATGCCTCCGCTCTGGACCAAGCCCTTGCGTTGGCACCACAAGCCATCCCTTGCTCTTCGCTGCATTGGCTCGACCCTCACCATGTCGATGCGGTCGTCATCGCCACACCGGGGCCATGGCATACCCAACACGCTCTCACCGCCCTACAGGCAGGATTGGACGTATTCGTCGAAAAACCCATGGCCACCCAAGCCACCGATGCACGCAAGCTTGCGGCCGCCTTTCATGCCACGGATCGAATCGGCATGGTGGGTCATCTCATGCATCACCACGGCGCGATTCACAGCTTGTTCGAAGCCATTCGACAAGGTCGAATCGGCACACCTCTCGCCTTTCATAGCGCAAGACTCTGCCGCCCGAACTCCCGCGATGTCGACGGCTCCCTTCTCTTTTCCCTTGCCCCTCACGATATCTCGTTGTTGCGAGCCCTCGACGCTTCTGCCATTCGTCACATCGACACGAAATGGGGACGGATGGGAAGCCTCCTCCCCAATATTGCCAACCTCCATCTGCGGCTTTCGAGCGGACTCGAAGCTCATATCGTAGTCTCCCGCGCACACCACACCAAAGTACGAAAAACAACCATCGTGGGAGAACACGCCTCGATCGTATTCGACGATGTCACGAGCGGTCCGAAACTCACGTTGCGTCATCACGGAAAAAGCGAAGCGCTGGACTTTGATCCCACACCACCGCTTCGTACCGAAATACGCGAATTCATTCATTGTATTCGTACGCGAAAGAACCCGACCATCGGAACGCGTGAGGGGCTCGAGGTCGTGGAAATCTTGGAACGTGCGCAAGCTATCGCCATGCGACACGACGATCGAAACGTGACACGCAAATCCAGCAGTCCCTCCTTCCCATGGAAAGACTTCGCTCTTTGACCTAATTGACTCCCAACTTCGTCCAACGAGTTCTTGCTACCACCGCTTGTCCCAACGCAATTCCACCATCCCCCGGGGGCAAACGCTCGGGCACAAGAACACGAAATCCCCGCGATCGTAGCCCGCGAACCAACAGCGAAGACAGCAAGCGGTTTTGCATACTGCCACCTCCCGCAGCTACGAGTTCGCATCCCGTTCGCTCCCTGACGACCACGCAAACGTTCACAAAAGCTTCTGCCAACGACCGATGAAAACGCATGGCTACGGAGGATATCGGTACGCCCTTGCGTAGATCCTCTACACCGTGACGAATGAAGCTCGACGACCGGAGACACAAAACCTCACCACTCCCCCACGACACCGGCCACACATCATCGTCGTGCATCGCTTGCCCAGCCGTCATCTCCAAGGCCATCGCCGCCTGCGCCTCGAATTTCGCCTCCAGATGCAGCCCACACAAGGCCGCCATCGCATCGAAAAGCCGCCCCGTACTCGATGTCCACGGCGCTTGAAACCCACGCTCTACCAGCGTGGCCACCGCCTGCCTTCGCGACGCATCGATGGCCAATAACGACTGCGGACAATGCCTTTGCCACTCTGCACCGAACGCCTCGATCAAATAGCTGACCGCCATTCTCCAGGGTTGCCGAGCCGCTTGATCTCCCCCCGGCATTCTCACGTATCCCAAATGTCCCATCCGTTGAAACGACTCCAAATCCGCCAACAAAACTTCACCCCCCCAGATCGCCCCATCCGTACCAAGCCCCGTACCATCGAGGGCCAAACCAATCGCCTTACCGCTTTCCCCATGCTCCGCCAAACAGGCCGCTACGTGGGCATGATGGTGCTGCACATAAACCCTTGGAATATCAAGAGATTCCGCCCATCCCGTCGAAGGATAGTCCGGATGCATGTCAACACCCACACACACGGCGCGCGCATCGACGATCCGCTGCAAACGATCGATCGTGTCTTTAAACGCTTCCACGGCCGCAACATTGGATAAATCCCCCACGTGCTGGCTCATAAAAGCCATGCGTCCTCGCGTCAAACACACCGTGTTTTTCAACTCCGCGCCCACCCCAAGAACGCTTTCGCCCGGCTCACGCAACATCACCGGCAGTGGCACATAGCCCCTCGAACGGCGAAAAAACACCGGTTGGGTTCCGCTGGGAGCCAACACAGAGTCGTCGTTGCGAACCAAGATGTCCCGGTCATGCAAGAGGAAATAGTCCGCGATGGTAGCCAATCGCTCGATCGCTTCCTCGTTGCCGATCGCGATGGGTTCTTCCGATACATTGCCACTGGTCATCACCAACGTGGCAGGCCCCTGCTCCAACAACAGAACGTGCAAAGGCGTGTAGGGAAGCATGATGCCCAGGTCGGCGCTGCCTGGGGCTACCTGCTCCGCCAGCCCTGCCTCCGCTCGCTTGGGCAGCAACACAATCGGACGATGCCGCGACAACAGCAGCTTCGAAGCTAACTCCGTGACCAACACATGCCGTCGTGCCTCCTGCAGATCGCGGCACATAACAGCTAACGGCTTGTATTCTCGT
>MWCO01000073.1 GCA_002070115.1 Deltaproteobacteria bacterium ADurb.Bin207 | reverse complement strand
GCCCACCTCCCCACCGCCCAAGCCACCCGCCGCTTCCGGGATTCAAAAGAAGGCTGCTCCAAACCTGAAGCCCCCTGCCAAGCCGGCGCGCCCGTTGGGGATTGCTCCAAGACCTTCGACCGCGCTGGGCAAGCCACCCCAACCGTCTTCGAAAACGCCACAACCACCGGTTGCTGCTAAGCCAGAACCTCCCAAGCCTGCCGTCGCTTCCACTGCCCCAGAAGTGCCAAGCGAGCCATCGGTGGGTGGATTGGCCGATGCTTTCGCACAGCGAGTCCGAGAGCCTCAAACGAGCGATGTCTCCGCCGCCATCGAGGTGCTTTCCGCAGGCGCCGGTGAGGAATGGTATGTCGGGATCAACGGCGTGCCCCTTGGGCCGGTGCGCCTCTCGACCCTCAGGCAAAAGGCCCAACAGGGCGCCATCGATGAGAACTCCCTCGTATGGCGAGCGGGATTTGAAGAGTGGTTGCCGCTTCGGACGTTTCCCGAACTTCTCGTTCTTGTGAGGGAAGGTCAAGAAAGTGGGTCAAGAGCCTCACTGCTACCCGCTGTTCCACAGCCGTCGGTGCCTGCTCGTACCGCTTTTTCTCCCGGTGCCTTCGGACATATGGCGGCTCCAACGCATTCTTCCGCACCGCCCACCGTCTCCGAATCCGCTGCACCAAGTGACCCGGATCTGGATTCTCCCACCATCATTGCCTCCGGTGTCCAACCTTCCGGCGTAGCCATTCTCACCACTGACCCTTTCGCTTCCACCCAACCTGCCCCGGAACCGTCCGCATCCCCATCCGTACCTGCCGCCGCGCGAAAGTCGTTCGTCGACGATCTCACGTTGGGAGTCCGCAAGCAAGTGCGTATGCACCCTGCCGCTTACGTGCTCATTGCCATTGCTTTCGGATTCGGAGCGACAGGGGCCATCGTATTTTTTACCAATGACCGGGAGCCTGCACCACCGCCGACGATCCAAGTGGTTACGGTCACGGCGCCTCCCACCGCTCCTTCGGAACTGGATGCATCTGCTGCCGCGAGTGTGGCTATGAACACAGACTCGCTTCCTACCGAAGTGAAGGGTGGATCCGTTCCCCGAGCGGGATCCGAATCCAAAACTCCAAACGGAAAAGAACCATCCAAAACCGACGAGACGACCGGTGTCCCTCGTTTGGGGCTTGGTCCTTCGCCGCTTGTCGATGGGCCTTCCGTCGGAGGACCGAGATCCGAAGGGGGAGGAAACCTTCCGCAACAACTCGACCAATCCGATATCGAGCGTGTCGTCAATGCTCATCGATCTTCGGTCAAACGCGGATGTTGGGAGCCCGCGCTCGCCGGACGCTCTCCGAACGCTCCGAAGTCTGCCAAAGTAACGGTCTTGATCTCGATTGGACCAAGCGGTCAGGTAACCCAAGCCAGCGCTTCTGGCGGCGATGGTTTCCCAGGGCTTTCAAGTTGCATCGTTAGCAAGGTGAGAGCATGGAAGTTTCCGCCTTCGGGAGGTACTTCTCAGGCCAACGTGCCCTTCGCCTTTTTCTCACAATAGGCGTATCTCTGTCAGTGGTCTTTTTGGATAGCCGCGATCCAAAAGCCGCCAAAGATGGATAGACGGCTGTCACATATCGCCCACTCCAATCGTCTAAGACCGTGATTTAACAGCGGAATATTCATTGCCGTCGCGACGGGAATCGCGATGCGGACACCGCGCGAATCGACGATCCTGGCGCCTGCGGGAATGAGCTTTTTCGTTTTCCAAGGCGAGTCGAAGCGCGTGAAAACTGCGCTCTCTTTCGTCTTGTCGCTAATGAAACCGGCTGGGCCCAGCCGTTTGGCAAGCGCACGCAGGCTGAGCGGATTGTACATTTCCGCAAGGACGTAGCCCCCTTTGCGTGTTACCCGCAGCATCTCTCGAAATGCTTTTTCGATCTCGGATACGTGCGCAAGCACTTTGAAAGAACAAACCACATCGAACGTTTCGTCTTCAAAAGGCAGCGAGGTGGCTGAACCTTCTTGCACGTCGAGTCCGCGCGCTTGGGCGGGCTGCAGCATTCCCGGGGAAAGGTCGACTCCCTTGGCTGTTTTGCAATGCGGCGCCAAACGTTCGAGAATCAAACCCGTTCCGCAGCCGACTTCCAATAGATCTTTGCCGGTCGCATAGCGTAACGCGAAGTCGATTTCGAGATCGTCGATCAGGGCGTGGTAGCCATTGGGGCGACGAGTTCTGCGCTGGTCTTCGTACCGGACTGCAAATTCATCGTAATAGGAGCGAATCGATTCTTCGCCCCCGTGGGCGTGCGCGCGTGGATTCATGCGCAGCCGTATAGCGCGATGCCTGAACCAACGCCAAGTCCATCGACGTTGGTGGGACGAAACTCCGGTGGAAGGAGAAGGCAAGAGGCAGCCGATTTTTATTCGACTCCCGTCAGTTGTTTGAGCAATCGTTCAGCTTCCGGTCCGTGGTCGACACCAGCCTCGCGAGTGAGCCGATTTCGAAAGGTACTGAGTTCTCGGCAAATGATCTCGCGATTGGCCGTGCCGAAACGAACGCATGCGGCTTCATAGGTGCCCAACGACTTCGATGGATCCGGTTTGAGCCCTGCCAGCGTCGCGGCCGTATGTTGGATCAACAGCGACGTTGCGGCTCCCGCAGGACCGGTTTGGTTCATCGCGCGTACGAACCCCTCATCGCGAGAGAATGCCTCCAGTCTGTCCCATGCCCGGAGGTTGACCATGTAGCGAACGATGGCGCTGTAAATTCGTTGTGAAATTTGAGCATCCCCAATCTGCTCCGAGGACTCGGCAAGCAACCGCAGGTCTTGCCAAATCGTGTCATCTGCATTGCGACCTGGACAGGTGAGAGAATAACCAACCCAATCGACTCGGGCATGGGGCGTGAGGGTCCGTTTGCTCCCTATCCTTCGTGCCAACTGGACGAGTCTCGGATCACAGATCCCGCGATCTCGCATGGCGCGCAAGAGCATCAACGCATCATAGTCGTGTCCCCGTTGGGTCGCGGTGGAGATATAATCGACGATCGCATCTTGGATACGAGGGGCAAACGGCGAATTTTTGGAGATGTCCTGCAGCAGTCCCACGAGGATGGCCTCACGCGTGCAGGCTTCCGCGGCACCTTCCCGCATCGTGGGCGGGCTTTCGTAGACTCCCGCACGCCACAGGGCGATGGCGCGACGATAGCTCTCACAAGAATTCAGATTCTTGGGAGCGATGGGCCTCTGCTTCACATCGCAACTGGAGGCTTGCTCGATCAGGGATTGCGTCTCATAAACGGCATTTTTGAGATCTCTTACGCGAGCCAACGCGCGAAGCCCCACGGGTAGCTCATCGTCTTTCCAGGCTTCGGGTGGCGAAAACGGCTTGTCGGCAGGGCGTTTGTCTTTCGACTCCAAAGCCATACTCCACAAGCTGCCCGCCAGAAGGATATGGCCTCGTCGCGATGCGAGCTCCGCGGCTACCTGCAGACTCGGATCGAGATCAGAAATCCATTTTTTCGGATCCGTGGGTTTGACTCCATGGTGGCCGAGCCGAACGCCAAGCACGACGGCATTCAGCATGCGTTCGGCGTTGTGAGAACCCGCGTCGTCACGGGCTTCGAGCCAATCGTAAATCGCGGCTAGGGAGGCAATATGCGCATAGTATCGACCAGCATCCTCGTCGACCGCGGGTAGTACTTCCACCCTTAGACCATCGACGGATGCGGAAGAGAAAACGTCAACCCCAAGCGAAAAACTGTTCTCCGCAATGAATCCTTGGCCCGTTGTCATATACATTTCAAGCCGAAGCACGCGGTCTCCCGCAAACGGATCGTGGAGGCGGTATTGGACCCGAGGCACATAAAGCCCTTTATTTTCAATAACTTCTAGCACTCGGTGGAGCTTGTCCACCGCTGCCATCCCCTCTCCTTGCGCATAACCTTGAACGGCTTTGGCCACCTGCGCCAACGGATCCAACTGGACGATCGTGCATGCATCGTCCGTCACCGCACGGAGCCCTCTTTCGTATAGAGCAGCGTCAAGGGCCGAGTCCACCGTCGTTCGTTGCACAGCGCCATGCGTCAGGAGATACCAGGCGGAGGCGTCTTTTTGCTCGACAGCGATACCTGCGGCGCGCTGCGTCGTTGCAGCGTCGTGGCTCAGCGCACCGGACAAGAGCAAGACCATGCTTGCCTGATCCTTTTGGCCTGTTTTGAACAGGGCATCCGCGATATCCACCAACTTGGACGATGATTCGGACAGGGAGCGTGTGTCCGTTTCGGAAAATATTCGTGTGGCTTCCTGGAGGAAAGCTCTTGTGAGCAGGGAACTCTGTGTTCCCATGAGGCCCGTCGTGCCCGTGAGAACGTTGACAAGGTCTGCTTTGGCCGTGTCGAGGGTCGATTCCCAATTGCCATCGGTGGCTGCTACCGAGCGAGCGATGGCGTGAAGCGAAGCAATACCCACGGCGACATCACGACGAGTCCACTCCGATAGCGCGGCGGCGATCGCTGTTTTCGCGTTTTCCGAAGGCCATTGGAATTTGGGTGAGGCCCCTGCGGAGGTTGCCATCCAATCCAGGACATCCGATGCGATGACACTCAGAAGCGCCGCCCGGCGCGCCCAGGCACTGGCTCCCGCTCGTAGGGCCGGATCGCGCATCAAAGCATTTCTCGATGCCGTGAGCACTTTCAGATTCTTTTGCACGCTCGCAAGAGATCTCGCCGATTCGTGAGTCGCACATGCGTGATCGTCGCGCTTGGATGAATGCTGGAACATCAACGCAGAGGTGGCGATAAGACCGTCGATCAAGGTAGTGAGATGTCCCTGGGCAACGTTCGGAATCGGTTCGGAACCTTCCGCCATGCTTCGCAAGGCCTGGTCCAGCCGTGCCCTTGCCGCGGCGCGTTTTTCTCCCACTTTCGCCCCACCTATTTTTTCAGGTTCCAATTCTCCCGTGGCGGCCAACGTGGCGTATTGAACGCCCCTCGCGGTGACGAGCGCGAGAGGACGCCCTTCGGTGCTTTCAGATTCGAGAGCGTGAATGATGCCGTCGCCAGTGAATGCCATGTTGGGCTTGTTGCCAAGCGCGTAGGCTCCAAAACCATTGGCGAGGTACAACGCGGCCGCGCCCCAACCTCCGGATTTATCGAAGCCGGAATGCAGTTTGTTATCCAATTCTCGTTGTAGGAATCCAAGGCTGGCAGCACGGAAAGGATCGGGAAGCATCGCTCCCATGACAGCCAACACCACGGTAGTTTCGAGAAGTTCGGAAGAAGTCGTGGCGGTCGTCAGCTCATATTTGATGTTGTCGGCAAGGAGAGGGTGCAACGCATTGACGATTTCAGGATCGGATAGCGCGGCCGACAGTAACGCAAAAGTGAGTTGACCCGTGGGTGAGTATTTCTCGGGTGTTGATTGTTGAAATCGGCCAAGCGCATGGAAGTGATCGACGGCAAGACGAGTGACTCGAGTGTAGGTTTTGGAGCCTCGGGCCGACATGCCAGGCAACTCGCCACGTTCGAATAGAAGTTGAGGCAATACATACCAACCGAGTCCTTGGGTTTCGGTTCGTTCCACCAGTGCCTCATAAGCATCTGCCCAGGCCAGGGCGGAAATCGTGCCCTGCCGTGCTCGCTGGGCGAGTTGAATCGCAAACAGCGGATCTCCATACAAGGCGGCTTCGGGAATGGGCTGCCCTTCCGAAAAGCATTGTTTGCGTCCCGTCGTCGAATCATAGCTGTAAAACCAATCGAGCAGCGCTGTCCGTTCTGCCGTACACGCGGAAGCAACGACAGCTCGGTGTTTTTGCCAAGCAGCCGTGCCATCCTTATCCGCCAACGAGATCCGTAACCAGGCGGAGTAGGCGCCTTGATCGGTGACATCAACGTCCCCTATCGTCGAGGTTTGCTCTTTGGATTCGCTGTTTTTACGCTTGGGAAGCGAAGCGCCGAAAGCATGGGCATGAGACAGCAGACGGCGTGCTCGCAACGCGAAGGTTCGATTCGTGGGCACATCAGTGAGCATGGTGTCGAGGCGAAACACCAGGGATGCCGCCTTTTCGTAGGCACCATGCCCAAGCATCTGCAGCGCATCGTTCGTCAGGTGTTCCCATGCGATAGCCTCGGCCAGGGGGCGCGCCAAATTGGCGGAAGCCTGGGTCGGCCAACGGTCTTTCATGATCGCCGGAAGCTGAAATACTAGGGGCGAAAGCAGGTCCGTTCCCAACACCCGCGCGAGCGCATCATCTTGAAACCAAAGCACTTGTTCGACTTTCCCGACACGCGCCAACGCGAACATCATCTCCTGTTCGGATATGTGCTGGAGCTTTGGCAAACGAGGTTGTTCGATCACCGATAACGCTACGTTGTCGCTACCCAACGCTTTCAATTCATGGCGAACGGCGACCTCCAAGGCTTGCTTCTGTTGCGCAGGCACCATCAGGACAACGGTTCCCGCACCACGCTGCCGGAACGTATGATGCAACGTCACCCACGGGTCTTGTGAACCCAACGCGACGGCCCGCGCTTCGACATAAGCTTGCGTCCATGTATCCGGCGTTGCAGCCAACAGGGTTTGCTTCAGACCCGCCTCACAGGATGCCAAATCCGTGGGCTGGCATCGGGTATTCAGGGAAGATGGCGCCACAGGAGGCGTGCTGGCGCAACCGAAGCCAACGGCGGTCGCGAGCAAGATGAACAGATAACGATGCATGACGCGAAGCGTCCATGGATGAGTTCCAGCCGTCAAGAAAGAAGAGCGTCGAGACGATGACGCGTCAAATGGCGCGAAACTCCCACGGCACAAGGATGATTCGTCGGTTCAGGAGACTCGCAAGCAGGGCCTGCTACGGTTTCTCACCCCCGTAACAGCATGCGATCATTCGATCATCAGTGGTAAAGCTGGCGTTTCCAGGGGCGAGAATGCCATGAACGATCCCCGTGGCGATGATGGATGAGATGCGTTCAGGCGTTAGTCTTTTGAAATCGGAGCACAAGCTTTTTCCAACCAACGACGATCCCGATCGTCGTCGAGAAGAGGCGAGATTTTCGATTCGACTCGACGATGATACTCATTGAGCCACGCGATCTCTTCAGGCGTGAGCAAGGACATGTCCAACAACGTCCGGTCGATGGGGCAAAGGGTCAAGGTTTCGAACATGAGCCAGGTTTTTTCGGAGGTCGAAAGCTTCGGATCCTTCACGACGAGCACGAGATTTTCGATGCGAACACCAAACTTTCCCGCAGCATAATAGCCAGGCTCGTTGGACAAAATATTGCCGGGTTCGAGGACGGCTCCCTGGCAACGAACGGGACTGATGCTCTGCGGTCCCTCGTGAACACTCAAATAAGCGCCAACCCCATGACCCGTTCCGTGGTTGTAGTCTCGACCATCCATCCACAAAGGCAGCCGAGCCAGCGTATCGAGCCGCATGCCGCGCACTCCCGTCGGAAACTTCGCACGAGCCAGGGCGATATGGCCTTTGAGTACGAGCGTGAAAACGCGACGATGTTCCGCCGTTGCTTTGGAACCGAGCTGAACCGTTCGCGTGATATCTGTCGTTCCGTCGAGATATTGGCCACCAGAGTCGATCAAAAAGATGCCGGAGCGGAGTTTGGCATTGCTTTGTTCGGTGGCGGCGTAATGAACGATGGCGCCGTGAGGTCCAAAGCCGGCGATCGTGCGGAAACTCGGACCACGGTAGTGTCGTCCCTGGGAGCGAAAAACTTCGAGCTGCCGTTCCGCGGACAATTCCGTCACGTTGCCTTTCGGAACCTGTTCGGATAGCCAGCGCAAAAACTTCACCATGGCCACGCCATCGCGAAGATGGGCACGGCGCATCCCTGCGATTTCTAAGGGATTTTTCCGTGCTTTGCGCTCGATGATCGGGCTTGCATCCGTCACGAGGGAGCACGGCCCCAGTTGCTCCGCTACCCATTGGTTGGTGTTGTCTTGGTCGACCCAAACACAGGCTTTTCGCTTCGCCAACGACTCCAGAGCGGCGCCCATTTGCTCGTAAGGACAAATCGTCATGCCCTGAAGCTTTTCCGCCATCGCTTTGCCCACCTTGGATGGATCCACATAAAGTGTCGCTTCTTCGAGCGTGATCAACCCATACGCAATCACGACAGGATTGTAGTCGACGTCCTTTCCTCGGATATTGAACGTCCAGGCGACCGCATCGAGCGTGGTGATCACAAGGGCATCCGCGCCTTTTTTCCGCATGGCCGAGCGCAATTCGTTGAGTTTGCTTTCCGTCGATTCTCCAGCGCGCTGCAGAGGCACGATTTCGATCGGAGCGCGAGGCATGCAAGGTGCGCCATCCCAAATCGAATCCACGAGGTTGGTGTCCACGAATGCGAGGATGACACCGGCTTTCGACAGTTTCTCTCGCATGGCCTTCGCTCGGGCCATCGAAAGCACGCGTGGATCGATTCCGACCTTCTTGCCCTTCTTCAGCACGCTGCACAGATGCTCCTCGATCGTAGGTACACCCGGCTCTCCAGACCGATAGAGTTCGATACCGCTACCCTCGAGTTCTTGCTCCGCTTGGAGAAAATACCGACCATCGGTCCATAACGCGGCTTGGTTGGGAAGAACCAATAAGTCTCCCGCGGATCCCGTAAAGCCACTCAACCAGTTTCGACGCTGCCAGCAGGTCGGCACATACTCGTTCAAGTGCGCGTCCGCCGTCGGAATGAGATAGGCATCTACACCGTGCTCACGCATGGCTTTGCGAAGGGACGTCAGTCTGGACCGGGCGCTATTCATCGTTATCGCACTCCACTGCACTGGATGGTGTCCCGAAGGGGGTTCCCCAAGGACGGTCGCCAAGCGTACACGGGACAGACCCCCAGCGTCGAGATTTGCCGAACGATATTGCCAGAGCGTTCCCTAGCGTAAATAGTAACTCGACTCTGAGATACGTTATGGTGGGGCATAGGTCAGCATGGCCTGCGCAAAACGCGCGCCCAACTCGAGCTGTCCGGCCGTATCATAGTGGACGTCATCACCATGGAAGGTCAACGAATCCGTGTCGATGACGTGTACGTTCGGGTCCATCGTTGCCGCGGTTTCTTGCGCCATTCGTACCTGCAGCGCGTAAGGGAAAGGCGCTGGCATTGTGGCACGAATTCGAGCCATCACAATGGGCAGGTTGGCAACTCCCGTTGCCGTACGAACGGCAGTCGCGAAGTCGAGGAAGTTGTTCAAATACGAGGCCGCCATCGCCTCTTGCATGGCGTCGGACTCGCCTTGCATCCAGAGCATTCCACGAATGACATATTCGATACCCAGGCCTTCCAAGCGGGCACGCGCCTCCGAAAGCGTTTTCATGAAACCCGCGTAGATCGGCCCTGAACTTGGATTCCAATCCTGCGCCAGGCTCGTACCGTTGACCGCGTGCTTGATGAGAACCAGGCGAGAACCGGGCTTCGCATCCGCCATGAGGCGTCCGTAGTTGAGTTCCGGACCAAATTGATCCGGTCCATTTCCACTGCCCGTTCGCAGCGGGGACCAGCCCGAATGATTGCCCCACCAAAACATGACGTCGCCCTGCGGATCGTTCAATGGCTCCGAAAGCTCCCCACCATAACCCTGGCCCACCATATTCGATTGACCCGCCAACAAATACACCGATACCGGGGAATTCTGCTCCACATACCACGTCTTGAGACCGTGCTTGCGCTCCAGCGTGAAGCCCACGGCCTCGCGTTGCTTGGGCGTGAGCACGTGCTCATAGACCAGGAGTTCAGCAATATCCCCGGAAAATCCCGCTTCCGCCAACGCATGACCTCCTCCCACACGATATCCCCCCGACCCCGTGTCGATATCGCAAGGTTGCACATTCGAGGCGTCGATCGGAATGCCGTCGTACCACGCGCGAATATCGGATGTGCTGGCCTGGTTGGGGTGTTGCACCGCGATGATATGAAATCGTCTGCCCAGGGGCTGATCCGAAAACCACGCGAAACCGTTTTGAACATCGACACCAATGCGCGTCGTGAGTTGGAAGGTCGAGCCAGCCACGGTGGCAAGACGATTCAATTCGAAAAGGGGTGTGGGATTGGCGTGAGAGGCTCGGGCGACGACAAACACCGATTTTCCCGCGCGATTCGTGAGAGAAAGGGGCCCTTCCAGATCGTTGGACCATCCATCATTGGGGGTGTGAACGCCTTCGAACTTGATGGCGGAACCGCCGTTGGGCAGTGCCGATGCCATGAATACGGGCTGACGGTTCGAGATGGCTTGTTGGGCATGATTTTTCGCCTCGCCTTGGTCTTCCCAGAGCCGTACGCGTTCGCCATCCTTGGCTTGCGTGCCCGATGCGCCAGAGCCGTCATCCGTAAAAACCCCTCGGTCTGCTCGCAACCATAGCTTTATCACGTTTCGGCAATCCGCCGTCCCGTTTGCTTCCGACTTCATTTGATCGTCAAGACCAGGGCAAATATCGCATTCGTCCGCGATTCCATCGCCATCGGCATCAAGACGATCATCGCCGTGGGGGCAGTGGTCGCAACCATCGGGAATCCCATCGCCATCCGTGTCGATCGCATCATCGAAACCAGGACAAATATCGTCGCTGTCTGGTACCCCATCTCCATCCGAATCGAGGGACCCCGGCTCCACCTCGGCCGCCTCCGAACCAGCCTCACCAACGTGATCGGATGGCGCGTCCTGTTGCACTTGCGCGTCCGGAGGGCCCTTCGAGGAGGCCCCCGATGACTCATCGTCACTCCCACAAGCGACAAAGGCACCAACAAAAAGCGCGGACGAAAGGGCGAAAGGCAAGAGCGTCGACGCCAGCTTCATGACCTGATTGTGCGCGGGAGCATCTCGATGCGCAATGGGTTGTGCCATGTCCCATGATGCAACGTTTCCGAGGGCCCATGCATCGAAACGTGAATTCTTTCGGAGCAACGACGCTTGACATTCGATGATCCGGGAACATGGTCCCGTCACCCATCATGCTGAATCAAATTGGAAAAAAGCAGGCACCACGTCCGGATCTCGTTCGAAATCTGCTCGATTGTCACCACCGCATTCGCTATTTCTCTGGCTTGGCAGGTAAACTTGCGGACACCGAAGGCGTGCCCGACGAAGAGGTTCAATCCACGGCCCTGGCGATTGCCCGCTACTTTCGCGAGTCGCTTCCGATCCATGCGATCGATGAGGAAAAGAGTCTGCTTCCTCGTCTTGTGGGAAAAAACCAACAACTCGATGAGGCGCTCGAACGCATGGCCATACAACACGATGAGCATGAACCGATGCTCACCGAATTGCTGCAAATGATGGGTGAACTGGCGGAGCAACCATCGACGCTAAAGCAACTCCGGCCAGCGTTATCCAGCCTGGCCGAGCGGCTTCAGGGAGCCTTTGCGCTGCACCTAGAGCAGGAAGAACACATGATTTTTCCCGCGTTGACCACGGCATTGGGAGCGGAGCAACATAACGAAATCATGTTGGAAATGACGGCGCGGCGACAGCGGGGATGACGATTAGCCCGTTCCTTCGTGGATGTTCATGGTTGGAAATAGCCCCCGACGCGGACCCGTGGTGTAGGGCTGTATGATGTTGAACGCAATATTTTGCCCTTGTTGTGCATGCCCGCGTTTTTGCCGACCATCGAAATAGGCGCCGTTGTCCAGCAGGATATGCTCGATGCGCTTTTGGAATTGCTCGACGAAGGTCTTGCCGCTTCCATCGAAAACGAGTCTCCCTTGACGAAATCCCTGGTTATGTTGGGAGAGTTTTTCGAGCGAAATGCTGTTTTCCGCGAGTTCTTGCGGATTGCGTATGAGCCCCCAGACCAGGTGTTCCGGTGGGATTTGTAACGCGGTTTCGGTGTCGATGATGGTGTGGGGCATCACGATCGAATGGTGACCGATGTCCAGGGGAGCTTGCGGAGAACCCCGCAAAAACGCGTTGAAGCCCACGAAACCCTTTTCCCCAAGCCGCGCATGGATGATTTTGGCGCCGTGGGCCATGACGTTGAATCCCTGCAAGCAACTATCGACGATGTAGCAATTTTCCTGGGCGTTGGCGCCTTTGCCGAGATCGGCGTTTTCGAGATAGGCGCGCTGGGCCACCAGAACGTTTTCGCTGATACGGGTCCCTCCCCGTACCACGGCGTACCGGTTCAGCGCGGTGCTCCGATGGGTATTGTCAGAACGGTTGAAGTGAACCACGTCGAAAATCTCTTGAAAATGCCGTTTTCGCTGGCGAATGAAGGCTACCAACCGTCCCTGAACCCCGCGCTTGGCATCGTATCGGACATATTCCTGAAGAGCATCCTTCGGGAATTGATAATGAAAACGGAAATCTGACCCGTGTTCAATCCATACGCTGCCCGGCTCGACCGCAGTATGCGAGATCTGCCCCGTTTGCACGTAGGCAAATGGCCCGATCATACAATCGTGAACCGTCGTCAGGTCAAGGGTGGCAAAAGGCCCGAGCAAACAACCGCGTATGGCAGAGCCATGAATATTGGCATACGGCGCGGCAAAGGTATTGACGATCGAATAGAATTCCGGAAATTCTGGATCATGATTGTAAGAGTGGACGAGTGTTTTGACCAAAAAGGAATGCTGAACACGAATGCATTCGTCTTGGTGCATCAGGATCTCGCGCCCACCCAGATGAAATACTTGGCCGCGACGTTTGAGTTCATCGCCGCGAACATCGGTTTTGTGCAGGATGGAACTATTGACATGACATCGACTCAAAAAATAGCTTCCTGCCAAGCTCGAACGGCCAAAGTGAAAATCGATGGGATGGTTGGAAGTGATTCCGTAAAATGCATAAAATCGCATAAAGTGGGACATCGGCAGGGCAGAGCGAATATAATTCGACGAATCCATGTCGAATTCCCGCAAATTGGTGTCTACCCGTCGGGTGATCTCTTCCATGAGTTGCTTGAGTTGTCTCACTACGACTCTCCTTGATGGGTAGGCAGAAGCGGCATGTTTTGCGGGGATATGCGAAATTTCTTTTCGCTAACATTGCGGCTTGGCAGCCGCAAACGAGAAATTAATCCCGCGGGCGCAAAATCTTACCGTTGCCCATTTCGCCAGGAGCATCTTTCGAAAACGCGCCATCGGCCTGTTGCTCTTGACTTCGACCCTGTTCTCGACAACGAGCGTTTCGTTGCGCCATGCGACGATTGCACCACAGCACAGAGATTTTGCGAATGATTGGTGCTTTCGTGGCGCTTGCGGTGGGGTTGACACCGGCGTGTAAGCGGACGTCAGCGCCTGCGGACGAACCGGATGCCGCTGGTTTCGCGACGACCACAAGCGAGCCAGTGAGTTCCGTGGTCCCTTCGGCGACGTCTGACTCCGAACCGGATTTGGCGCCGTCGATACCCAAAACCGCAGATGAATCCGCACAGGTGTCGTCGGAATATGCCTGGCTTCCCGCGCGAACGGTTACGGCCGGTAGCCCTCATAAAATCGCGGCCAAAGCCATGCAGGCCTGGGTGCATCAATATCCCGACGACGAAACCCCTTACCTCGGGTATATCCGTGCGGGTCGTATCGTCGATCGATCCGAAAGTTGGATCGCCAAGACGGTTCGTTGTCCCGACGGTTGGTACGAGGTATTGCCGGAAGGCTATATTTGCCGTGGAAATCGGGCCACCCTCGACATGAACGATCCTGTCGTGGTTGCGTCTTGGAAACAGCCTCGACGTGGTGAGCCGTTGCCTTATCGCTACGTTCGGCCCGCGTCCCTCCAAACCTATTTGTACTTCACGCTTCCTTCGAAAAAGGATCAGGCCCGCACCGAGGGAGCGGATATGGAAGCGTATGTAGCCGCGCGCCCCACCGAGCGGTTGCCCAACATCGACGTTCTTGGGGAGCCAGATCCCATTCCGCCCTTTTTGGCGGACGGTCAGTATTTGCACACGCCGTTTGGTGCCACCAAGCGGCTTCGATACAACGTCCATGAAGGCCGGGCCAATCCGCAAGCCGCCTTCGCCATCATGTCCGTCCACGACTTCGAAGGTCGTCGCTTCGGGCTCACGACGGAACTCGATCTCATTGCGATCGACCGCACGAAAATAGTTCGTCCTTCCTCTCGGACCGGTAGCGAAGTGGAGGATTTGCCGGCCGGAATCGTTCGTGCTCTGTCGATTCCTCGCTACACGCTCGACAGCGATGGCAATCCTGTCAAAGACGGATCCTTCAGTCAGTATCAGATCCTGGACTTGACCGGCAACACGCACCGTCATCTTTGGCAAGTGCGCGATGGTTCGTATGTGGCTGCGGGAGCCGTGCAAATGATTGAGCCGCGAACGTCGTTTCCATCCTTTGCGGTCGACGAACGCAAGTGGATCGACATATCCATCAAAAACCAACTTTTGGTGGCATATCGGGGGAAACGGGCGGTGTATGTGGCGCAAGTATCGACAGGGTTGGGCGAACTGGCGGATGCTTCCAAAAGCTTTGCCACCATCCAAGGCTCATTCACCATCAAGTCCAAGCATGTCACGGCGACCATGACGGGGAATCGTCAGGCGGACGGTTATGAACTTGCCGATGTCCCTTATGTCCAATATTTTCACGAGGGCTATGCGTTGCACGCGGCGTTTTGGCACGACAACTTCGGACGCACCCAGAGCCATGGTTGTGTGAACCTCACGCCAGCAGATTCTGCGTGGATTTTTGAATTCACGGACCCGCCTGTCCCCGAGCATTGGCATGGGGTCGTGGGGCATGAAGGCACCCCGCGCACGGTCGTTCACGTTCGTCCGTGAACGCATTTCGACTCACCGAATGCTGTTTTCCGAAAGAGGGGAGCTTGACCGTAGGTAAGACAGTATCATACCTGTCGTTAGGTAAGATATTGTATCGGTCGCCCTGACTTGCTCATCGGAGTCGTTAATGCCCAAAACCCAGTACAACTCGGTACCGGATCGCGAAGGGCTCCGTTTTTCTCCTGCAAGGGAAGGGGAAGATGGCCTCGAAGCCAACTACAGACCGTCGGAGCACGGCAACGCTTGGCCGAACGGGGAGGAGGCTTTAGCTGCTGCCGAAAAACGACCAGGCAACGCGATGGCAGCGACTTCTGACGATTGGGTCCAGCGGTTTTCCGAAGATACCGAGCAACGATTGGCGTTGGGCAATGGCGATGACGAGGGGAATATGCGCGGAGAGCAGCGATCGATTTCGCTTCTGCCACCGATGACGAACGCGTCGCGAATGCTGCTATTACCTCCCCGAAAACGCTTCGATTCTCTCCACAGTTCTTCCTTATTCCCATCGCCTACGCCACTTCCGCGTTTTTCGTTGGGTCCGCGAATGAAGTCCCTTGTGGGTTCCGGTCGTGCCGTTACCTCTTCGACTACCTCTTCGACGGTACCGTCGTCGCTTGCTCCCATCGCGGCGGACGATCGCGCATCGGGACAATTCCACCGCAATCCGTGGATGACGGGATTGATAGGTTTGGCGCTTGCGGTTGCCGCGGGGATAGCTCTTTTGTGGGTGCCCGCGAGCCTGACATCCTATGCGGTGGACCGGCAGCTTGACACGCCTTTGCGGGCTTTGGTTCCCGTGGCGACCGAGGCGGCAGCGACGGAATCGGGCGCTAATGCGTTCGATGAGCGTCTAGCCAGCGAGATTGTGATGCTGGCGGCGAGGCAGGCCAGTGGGTGTGTTCAGGGAGTGGAATTGAAAATACGGCTTACGTTTTGGCCTGATGGGGGGCTGTCGTACCAGGTGTTGGATGCGGTAGGGGGGCCGCCGTCGGCGCGAACTTGCGTGGATGCTGCGTTTTTTGGGCTACGGACGGCGGCGTTTGATGGGATGGTCCAGACGAGGTTGTTGTGTTTGCCGGAACTATCGTTGGCGGTCGAGCCCTGAGGTAGCGCCGTCAGGCATCGTCGTTTTTGGCTTTTGCCGCGGCTCGATTGCGGGCAATGGCCGCGAGGCGTGTCACGATTCCGCGAGCGACGAACGTCATCATGTTGCGTTCGAGTTTGGCCTGTTTGGTGGGATGGTCTCCGATGGAAAAGTGGGTTCGAACGGAAGGGCCACCGACGAGTTTTCCCACGGCGGTGCAGGTGACGCGAACGACCTCGGGGGTGTGAACGATTTGGTACTCAATGATGCGAATGGAAGCTTCGATGCGTTGGTTATGGGGGCCCCAATCTTCGGTCGATGATTCTTTTCGCAGGATGGTTCGCAAGATGCGTTCGCGTTGTGTTCGCAGTTTATCTTCGGGAAACTCGACGTTGGTCCAATGAATGGTGGTTTTGGGTTTGGGTTTGGACCAGGCGTATAGGGGGAAATTTCCGATGGCGAGGACGGTTCCGGAGGCGACCAACCAGCGAAATAGATCGCGTCGTTTCGGGCTCATGCATGGACAGTAGCGTCGGCTTGGGATCGGTGGCTAGTTTCCGGCATGGTTATCTTTGGAAGTTGGTGTACAACAGGTGTTCATGGCTGAAGAAGACGACTCTGGTGGGAAACGTGGTGAATCGAGTGCCTCTGATGTGGTGTTGTTGCACGGTCGTACGCGGGATGGGGAGGGGATCCGTGTGCTTCGAGCGCGCGATGGTTCGGTAGAAGCGGGGGAATTGCGGGCGATGAAACAGGGAGTGCCGCTGGCCTCCGGGGAGATCGTATCTTTGACCCAGCGATCCGAGCATCCGTTGCTCTGGGATGTGAAAGTGCAACATAGGGTGGAATCGGTAGAGCATTCGGGTCCGGTACGGGTGACTTCTTCTGCCTATCGAGAAAACTGGGAAAACGTATTTCGCTCGAAACAATCAAGGGGTGGGATGGAAGAAGACTCGACGTTGAATTAAGAAAAAAGGCATCTTCGGGTTATCCGGATCCGGATAGCGATGAGGAGCAATGCTGCGTGTCCCGTATCGAATCGTGAGGCATTTTGCGTTGGCTCATGGAACGAATCGCCTCCGTGGCACGCGTTCTGCCCTCGTTTTCATGAGGACATCGGAAGGAAATGGGTGCCTGGGCTCGTGGCTGTCGAAGTTCGAGGGCAGCCGCTTGTTCTTCCCTGCTCGTGCGTTATGGTAGGGGGACTTGTCGCCCTGAATTCTTTCCTTCGAGATGGGATTGAGGCGATGGGTATTCTCGGTGCCAGAAATGAAGCGATCGACTTGACCGCAGCGACAAAATCCCGACACTAACCAGCCACCGAAGGTTTTGCGTTGCTTTTATATATTCTCATCACGGCGTTCACCATTTGGATGATCATCGATGCGGCCAAGCGCCGTGCCGAATACTACTGGTTTCTGATCATCATCTTTTTCGCCCCTTTGGGGGGATTGGTTTATTTTTTCGTCGTCAAACTCAAGGATTTGCGTCCCGCCGGAGGAGAGCCTGTCGTGGCTGCCAAACCCGTGGGCCCATCCTTGGGCCAGTTGCGGGAACTCGCGTTGGAGTCGCCAAGCATTGCTAATCGTCTGGCCTATGGCGATGCGTTGCGTGAGTCCGGAAAATATCGTGAAGCCGTGACCGAGTACGAGTTCATGTTGCACCGAGACAGCAAGTGCAAGGAAGCATTGCATGGTATTGCGCTCTGCCACATCGAGCTTGGAGCTTTTGCCGATGCGGTGGAAAGGCTGTCTCAACTCATGGACATCGACGCGCGCTATCGGGATTTCCGTGCTGCATTCGACTATGCGGAAGCGTTGTGGCTCGACGGTCGTCGTGAGTTGGCCTTGGAAGTATTGGAAGACATTGCCACGACGAGCACCCGCATCGAGCATAGCCTTGCGTTTGCCAATTATTTGGCTTTGGCCGAGGATATTCCGAAAGCGCGGACGGTCCTCGAATCGGCGCTCAAGGACTATGAACAATCTCCCACGTTCGTTCAACGCAGGGATCGGGGCTCTGCCCGAGAAGCGGAAAAGCTACTTGCGCAACTTGGATGAAGTGAATTCATGCCTTTGCCATCGCGTGATCAAGCTGTCGATTTGTTGCACGAGCATTTGAAAGGAGACTACGTGCTGCGTCATTCTCGCGCCACGGAAGCCATCCTTCGCCAAATGGCGCCACGTTTCGGCGGGGACCCGGACTTATGGGGCATCACCGGATTGCTCCATGATCTCGACTTGGAGTTGGTGGGCGAGGACCAACATCGTCATGGTCGAGAGACGGTTCATATCTTGTCCGAGCGATTCGATTTTCCGACCGAGGGGTTGGAGGCTATTTTGGCTCATAATGGTGATGTGCTCGGGATTCCGTGCAGGTCGATGCTCGATCATGCGCTGACGGCGGGGGAGTCGATTACGGGGATGGTATTTGCCATGGCGCTGATTCTGCCATCGAAAAGGCTCATGGATGTCAATCCCAAGTCCGTGGCGAAGCGCATCAAAGAACCACGATTTGCGGCCAATGTCAGCAGAGAGCGAATCTCCCATCATGAGGCGTTGGGGTTGACGCAATTGGAGTTCTGCGCGCTTGCGGTGCAAGCCATGCAGTCCGTGGCCGATGAGGTTAGTTGAACCGTGGTCGTTGGTTCGCATCCGACGCATCCATCGGCGGCGGTGTATCGATTACCCTTGTTATTTTCGGACGAATCCGTGGCTGTTTTCGACAAACCTTCCGGGCTTGCCGTGCATCGTGGATGGTCGCCGGATCCTGTCAATGCCGTGACGATCGCGCGACGACTCTTGGATAGACCCGTGTATCCGGTACATCGTTTGGACCGGGCCACCAGCGGTGTGCTTCTTTTTGCTCTTAGCTCGCAGGACGCCGCCATACTGCAAGCTGCTTTTCAACAACAGCAAGTGTTCAAAAGATACTGGGCCTTGGTGCGAGGAACGCCACCGATGTGCGGAGTCATCGATCATCCCATTCCGAAATCCGAAAATGGCCCAAGGGTGACTGCCATAACGCGCTATCGACGTTTGGCGACCGTCGGGAGGTTTTCCGTGGTGGAAGCGGTGCCCCAGACGGGACGACTGCATCAGATTCGCAGGCATTTCAAGCATTGTGGACATCCATTGGTGGGGGACGTGCGCTACGGACGAGGCGAAATCAACCGGCTATTTCGACAAGAGCATGGGCTGGTTAGGCTTGCTTTGCATGCCATGGAGCTTAGGTTTCCTCATCCCTGTTTGGGGGAGATGGTGTCCGTGACTTCGGCGCTTCCCCACGATCTATCCACGACCTTGGAACGTCTTGGAGTCCCTGCTTTTTTATGGAAAACCCCTTTGATGGAGAACGTGACCTGAGGCCGACTGCGCTTGGAGCCAAGGAATGAAAGCCGAATTCGATCTGGTTCTTCGAGACGCCATCGTGATGACCCCCAATGGGCGGGAGGCAATCGACATTGGCATTCGTGGGGAGAGGATAGCCGGGTTGGGCAGTCTGGCAGAGGAGTCGAGTGAGAAAACGTTGCGACTTCCTGGGCTTACGGTACTTCCGGGAGTCATCGATTCGCACGTACACTTTCGGGAACCCGGGTTCATTCATAAGGAAGACATCGAAACGGGGACCCAGGCCGCGGTGCTTGGGGGGGTAACGACGGTCTTGGAGATGCCGAACACGAGTCCTCCGACGACGAGCGCGGGGGATTTGCAAGACAAGCTGGCTCGCGCGCATGGGCGTGCCTACACCGATCACGCGTTTTTCGTAGGCGCCACCGTCGACAATATCGAAGAGCTGTTCAAGCTGGAGCAATTGCGCGGGTGCGCGGGGGTCAAGGTTTTCATGGGAAGTTCCACGGGTTCATTGCTTGTCGAAGACGATGCCACGTTGGAACGTGTGCTGATGGCAACGCAACGTCGTGTCGTGGTGCATGCGGAGCATGAACCGCGATTGAAAGCGCGAAAACGAAAAGCCGAATCCATGGGTCATCCCCGGGCGCATCCGGAATGGCGTGATTGGGAGACCGCGCTCACGGCTACGAAGCGTCTTCTCGCGATCGCATCGAAAACGGGTCGGTGTGTTCATGTGCTTCATGTGAGCACTGCGGAGGAATTGGAAGTGCTATCTCGCCATCGGGACTTGGCGACGGTGGAGGTGACGCCGCAGCATCTGACTTTGCGTGCTCCTGAATGTTATGAAAAGCACGGGACTTTCGCCCAAATGAACCCACCCCTGCGCGACGGCAAGCATGGGGATGCACTATGGAAAGCTGTTCGTGAGGGGGTGGTGGACGTGATCGGTTCGGATCACGCTCCCCACACGATCGACGAAAAAAAACGTCCTTATCCTTCTAGCCCTTCGGGGATTCCTGGAGTGCAAACCCTTGTTCCGCTCATGCTCGACCACGTGAATGCGGGGAGATTGACGTTGGAACGTTTCGTAGATTTGACGAGTGCGGGGCCAGCGCGGGTGTTTGGTATTTCGGGAAAAGGGCGAATCGCGGTTGGTTATGATGCCGACTTGACCATCGTGGACATGAACAAGAAGCAGCGTATCGAGCAAAATTGGCTCGCAAGCCGTTGCGGTTGGTCACCTTTCGAAGGCAAGATAGTGCAAGGTTGGCCTCGCGTTACCATCGTGAGAGGTCGAGTCGTCATGCGGGATAATCAGATCCATGTTCCCATAGGACGAAGCGCAAGGTTTTGCGGAACGCTTTGACGGAGCCATCATGGCAAGCCCTTCTCTCGAAGAAAAGCTACGACGATTGGAGTTGCTTCATCGCGTTGGCTTATCGTTATCGACGGAGAAGAACCGGGAACGCTTGCTCGAAACGATTCTCGTGGAAGCCAAGGAAGCCTGCCATGCGGACGGAGGCACGCTCTATCTTCGGACCGCGGACGATCACCTGCGTTTCGCGATCATGCGTAGTGATTCGCTTGGCATTCGCTTGGGGGGAACCACGGGTAAGCCCATCGACTTGCCGTCGATTCCGATGTTCGATGCGGAAACGGGCTTACCAAACCACGGAAATGTCGCTTCGTATGCGGCGTCGCTGAAGCGATCGATCAACGTAGGCGATGCGTATGATACGCAGACCTTCGATTTTACCGGGACGAAACGTTTTGACGCGCATCATGGGTATCACTCGGAATCGTTTTTGACGATTCCGTTGTTGAACCATGAGGATTGGGTGATCGGGGTGTTGCAACTCATCAACGCACGCGATCCGGAAACGGGGCGGATCGTCCAATTTTCTGAGGAAGATCAACATCTTGCGGAGTCCTTGGCGGCGCAAGCGGGCATT
The DNA here is from genome assembly GCA_002070115.1 of Deltaproteobacteria bacterium ADurb.Bin207. Lineage (GTDB taxonomy): Bacteria > Myxococcota_A > Polyangia > Polyangiales > Polyangiaceae > MWCO01. The sequence continues at coordinate 8,985 of MWCO01000073.1, read as the reverse complement.
GCGTTGCATAACCACGTCTTGCTCGAAGAGCAGCGCATTCTGCTCGAAAGATTCATCAAGGTCCTGGCCGCGGCGATCGACGCGAAATCACCTTATACGGGCGGACATTGTGAACGTGTGCCCGTGATTGCGGAAATGCTCATCGGCGCTTTATGCGAAGACAGCTCCGAAACGTTCGCTGACTTCGACATGACCGAAGAGGAGCGGTACGAGTTTCGAATCGCCGCATGGCTTCATGATTGTGGAAAAGTGGTGACTCCGCCCCATGTCATGGATAAGGCAACCAAGCTGGAGGCGATCCATGACCGCATACACATGGTGCGAGACCGCATCGAGATCCTTCGTCGTGATGCGGAATTGGAAGCTGCGCGAAAAGTCATGGCGGGACAGTTGTCCTGGCAACAAGCATCGACGATGGCGAAGGAAAAAAGCGCTGAACTCGACGACATCCTCACCTTTCTCGAACGAGTGAATATGGGTTCGGAGGATCTGGCGGATTCGGATGTGCAGCGCATTCAACAGATTGCCGAGCTTCAGTATCGAAAAGGGGGCGAATGGGTTCCTTTGTTGACCGCGGATGAAGTTTCCAACTTATCCGTGCGCCGAGGCACGCTTACGGAATCAGAGCGAATCGTGATCAACGGCCACATGGTGCAGACCATCAGCATGCTGGAATCGCTGCCATTTCCGCGCATGCTCAAGCGGGTGCCGGAGTACGCGGGCGGGCATCATGAAAGGATGGATGCCAAAGGCTATCCCCGTGGAATCCACGCGGGAACGATGTCGCTGCCGGCGCGTGTGATGGCGGTGGCGGATGTATTCGAGGCTCTGACTGCCCGGGACCGTCCCTATAAACGCGGAAAACCCCTGTCCGAAGCGATGCGCATCATGGGGCAGATGAAGAAAAACAACCATCTCGACCCTGATATTTTCGATCTATTCGTTCGAGCCGGGGTCTATCGAGTTTATGCGCAGCGTTTTCTATCGCCGGAACAGATCGACGAAGTGGACGAGCAAGCGTTGTTGTCGATCGTGCCGCGACCTTTCGACTGCCTTCCCACGCACGAACAAGAGATGCGAAAAAACACGTTTTTGCCGGAATACGAGGATCAGCGTCATCGGTCCGTACACCCTCCACCCGTTACCGTTCCTTCCGAATGGTCTTTCCATTCAAAATGAGAGCCTGGCAGCGGCCTAGTGGTGATCGCGCGCGTAGCTGTTTCAAGGCAGGAAATGAAATGACCCGATGAGCCAACAACGCGGCGGAAGAGTCATCGGGCGTCGCTATTTTTTCGAGGGGTTATCAAGGTACTTGAACAGGGGGGAGTCGGTGGACAAGACCACCGAGGTTTGAGCGTTGAGCAGTTGCTCATAAGCGGTCAAGCTACGCAAAAAAGTGTAAAATTCCGGGTCCTTGCCATAGGCTTCCGCATAAATTTTCGTGCTGATGGCATCGCCTTCGCCTCGAAGCTTTTCGGCTTCCTCGTAGGCTTTCGCCAAAATGATGGTCTTGTCCTTGTCCGTGTCCGCTCGGATCTTGGCAGCTTCCTCATCACCCTCGGAACGATATTTTTTGGCAATGCGTTCACGTTCCGCCCGCATGCGGGCAAACACGCTTTCTTGCACTTCCGTGGGCAAGTCCGCTCGTTTGATTCGAACGTCGATGACGTCGATACCGAAATCCTTGACCTGGCTCGAAGCCCGTTCCGCTACCGCAATCATCAACGGATCGCGAGCGTTGCCAACGATATCACCGAAGTTATGACTCGCGATTTCGCGACGCATCTCGGATAACACGATATCGTCGAGATTCTGTCGCGCGCGGGCTTCATCGTGAACCGTCATGAAATATTTAAGCGGATCAGCGATTCGCCAGCGCGTGATGGGATCGGCGACGAGCCATTTTTTGTCTAACGTAAGATACTTGTCGCTGCGTGCGTCGCTGCTCAGGATGCGTCGCTCCATGCGTTCGACAGTCTGGATGTAGGGGAGTTTGAAGTTGATCCCTGGCTCGCTGATGGTCCTTTTGTATTGTCCAAATTGCGTGATGATGACTTGCTCGGTTTCGTCGACGACAAAAGCCGAGGATTTTGCGATGCCGGCAGCGAAGAGGAGTAACAAAGCGAAGACGTAGAATTTGCGTTCCATATCACTTGCCTCCTGCCTGGCCGCCCACGACAGCAGGTCCGAGATTCAGCACGGGAAGAGCGTTTTTGGTGACGTCGCGATCCACCAAGGTTTTTTTGTCGATGGTTCGCAGGATGCGCTCCATGGTTTCGAGATAGAGGCGATCTCTCGTGACTTTTTCTGCCTTTCGGTACTCCTCGAGAACGGCGAGAAAGTTTGCCACATCGCCATTGGCGCGTAGTTCCCGCTGTTGTTTATACGCTTCAGCCGCTCGGACGACCTGTCTGGCTTCGCCTCTTGCTCTGGGGATCAGGTCTTCGTTGTAGCCTTTGGCCTTGTTGATTTTCTGTTCTTTTTCTTCCCGGGCTCGGACGACGTCATGGAAGGCTTCGCGGACTTCGTCCGGGGCATCCACCATTTGAAGCTTAACTTCTGTGATGGCGATGCCGCTTTGGTAGGTATCCATCAACGTTTGTAGTTGGGAACGCGTTTCGGATTGCACCTCCTCACGGCCCGTCGTCATCGCATCGTCGATGGTGGTTCGTCCAATCACGCTTCGAAGCGCGACTTCCGCGGTGGCAAGCACGGTTTGCTCGGGGTCACGCAAGCGAAACAGATACTTGCTGGGATCGATGACGCGGTATTGCACGATGACCTGTGCTTCGACGATATTTTCGTCGCCGGTGAGCATCAATGATTCGGAAGGCACTCGTTCTTTGCCGCGAAATCCGATTTCCACGCGACGGATCTGTTCGACATTGACGACGTCGACTTTCTGAACGATGGGAAGAGCGAAGTGCAGACCGGGGCCAGTTTTTCCTGTCTCTTTGCCAAAAGTTCGTACGACGCCTTGCTCACCGGGATTGACGCTATACACACCGGTCAGAATGGCGATCAGCAGCAAAACGCCGAGAATAATTGGTCCAAGCTTGCGTTTGTTGCGTCGAACGGCTTCCGATACTTGCTCGATATTGCTGGAATCCGGGCGTTTCCAGCCGCCGTTTCTTCCGAATTGGCTTCGCATGATGTTGCTTTCGGTTTGTTCAAGAGGCCTAAGGACGATGGGCACGCGTGGCTGGCGCTCGATGCATGGCGCTACCAAAGCGTGGCGAATGGACGCAAATCGTCGTGGCTCACCCTGACCCACGGACGGTTCGGAGCGCAAGGGCTATCAGCATTGGACGGCGGAAGGATTCCAGATTCGGGGAGGCATTAGCGGTAGGCGTGATGGGGGTTGGCAGCGAGGTCTCTGGCGGTTCGAACGCTCAACACGGTGTCGAGATGGGGCGGCACGATCGGTCCCAGGGCCACGGTCGCCAAAAGCGCGCAAAATTGAATGGTTTCAGGCTGAATCTCCTCCAGTCCGTCTTCCACTTGCCAAACCCAGGGACAGTCATGGGCGAGCCCACCAAGCCCAGGCACTTGCCCATTCGTTTCGGCTTCACGAATTTTTTTGCGATCTGCAGGAGTCACGGGGCGTGAAATCAACGTATAGGCTGCTTCGAAGCCTTTGCGTGTTTTGTACGCGATACGAAGTTCTTGTGTGGCTTTTTTGCCGGACTTTTGGGTGCGTTGGCTCACGACCGACAAGGAAGCAGAAAAATATTTTTCCCCGTGGCTCAAAACGAGGGGTTCATCGATTTGCGCCTGGGGCAACGAGCAAAACACCAAATAAATCACGCTGTAGTTTCAGCACGAAGGGCTAGTTGACGCAATGGTTGGTGGAAGCGAAAGACCGGACGTTGCGCCGTTGCCACCAGGCCGGAAAGAGGGAAACACTGCGAAATTATTAGTGTTTTTGGGATGGTACTAGCGAGGAGGATCGGAGGTTCTGACGATCGACTTGGGACGGACCGAGTGTCGTGGCACGGCAGGCTCTTGAGATTCCTGCTCGATTTGTGGTCGAGGGTATCCGAGATACATCTCCGCCAAGTCCACGATCCTTCTGCATTCATACAGGCGAGACAGGTAGGCTTGCTGGTGATGTTGGTCACTCATTTGTCCGCATCGATCCATCACGCAGCGGTAGGCGTGGTGGATCGCGGATTGAGCTTTTTCCCCTTGCCCGAGGTCGAGGAGCGTTTCCGAATAGGTGAGCCAAAGCATCTCTTCACCTTCTTCCATGGCTCCAATCGTGGCGAGTTTCTCCAACGCATCTTCACAAGCGATGAGACAAGCCGAAAGATCGCGACGCGCTCGATGCACCTGCGCCAATACCGATGTTGCCTCGACGTAGGATACTGGATGATCGTTCGCTTCCGCGCGACAGGCTTCGATGGTCATCAAGGCATCGCGAAGGTCTCCTGGTTCGCCTCGCCAGGTCAACATGACGGCTTCATAGATTCGCGAGTTGAGCTTGAGCCGGAAATGTAGAGTTTCTTCTCCGATTTCCCGGGCTTCCTTTTCCAATTGAATCCCGCGGTCGATCTTGTCGAGCCGCGCGAAACACATACCCAAGTTGTGCAAGGCGAAGCCTTCGCCCGCTCGCATGCGAAGCAATCGCGTATCGGTCAAGGCGCGTTCGAGTTGCTCTCGCGCTTGTTCAAAGACTCCGACGCGTGTCAAGACGAAGCCGAGATTGATTCGCGCTCGTGTGGCCAATACCGCATCTCCGACTCTGTCGGCATTGTCTACGACAGAGATGGCCGCTTCGATCGAGGCGGAAAAATCCCCCAAAAAGGCTGTAGCCATGAATCGAGCGTCCAAGGCTCGAAGCATCGCATGGGTTCCGGATTCACCAGCGGCATGGGCAAGACGAATGGCGCGCTCCGCGGATCGAGCACCCTCTTTGGCTCGCCCCATGTCGGCGAGCGCACGTGTTCTTTCGGCATGAAGTTTGGCTTGCGCCGCCAACGAGAGCCTATCCAAAAAGGGATTGTCCAAAGCCCAGGCAAAACGAGCTTCCGCATCCGATGGACGTCCGAGTTCTCGCATGGCGGAAGCGGCAAGACGATGAGCTTCTCCCCAGGATTCCGTCCCTTGCTCCGCGAAAGAAATCGCCTTTTCCGCGGCTTCGAGCTGATCTTCGTAGCGACCGAGCCACGACAGAATCTGCGCGCGTTGGAACAACGCCTGCGCCTGCGTCGTGGCATCCGTTCCGCATCGAATCGCCGCATCGGCAAAGTCCAACGCCGCCTCGAGCTGTCCGTTGCCGTACGCTTGCCCAGAGGCCCGGTTGTATAACACCGCCGCTCGCGCCATGTCTTGCCCAGCTTCCGCGTGACGCGCAATCGTTCCAATGTCTTCCTCTCCGGCGATCAACAACCACTCGGAAGCCGTACGGTGCAACGCAATGCGGTCCCGTTCGATCAACGAAGAATATGCCGTTTCAAAGATGACGTTTTGAGGAAATACCCATTCGACCTGCCCATCGATTCGTGACGTATCGTGCTGCGCTATCAACTCGACACGAGCAAGCGCTTGCAAGTCTTGTTCAACGTCTCGTCCAATGAGATTCGATACTCCATCGGTCCAGAACTGGCGTCCAAAAATCGTTGCGGCACGAACGACATGACGTAACTCAGGGGAGAGTTGATCGAGACGCGCTTGTATCAACGCTTGCACGGAAACGGGCAAGTCGTCGTGGCCGTCCGCGGCGTTGCGGAGCAACTCTTCGAGGAACAAGGCATTGCCCTCGGCACGTTCGAGAATAGTCTCGCGACGAGTTTCATCGAGATGGGGCAATACCATCGAGGCGATCTGCTCACAGACCGAATAGGGCAGGGGAGCCAGGCCGACGCGGGTGACCGATCGTTTGGCCCAAAGGTCACGCAGGGCATCGACAGAGCGATCGCGGCCAAATCCGAGCACAACGAGGCGAAGATCGCGGCTGCCGAGAAGCCAATCAATCATCTCCCGTGTGGTGTCGTCGATGAGATGCAAATCCTCGAGGACGATGACCTGAGGGACATGCCGGGCATCGTGGCGAATGAGAGTCTCGAGCACTTGAAGGATACGTGCGGTCATGAGTTGCGGTGCGCTTCGCGCCGCGCGCAACGGTTCGCTGGCCACGTCGCTGAATAGCACGCCCACGAACTCACCAAGAAAGGCTTCCGCATCTTGATAGGTCGCGTCACGTTGCCGAACGTAACGAGTCACGCGCTCCATCTGCAAAGCCGCAGGCTCGCCATCACGAATCCCCATTCGCGCACGCAACGCTCTTCCCAGCGCGCTCAACCCCATGCGCGTCTGCATGGGATCGCCCCTTGCCATCAACACATCGAGAGAATCCACCGATTTTTCAAGACGTCGGATGGTCTCGAAACGCAAACGGCTCTTGCCGACACCGGTAGGTCCCGTGACGATGACAGCGCGCGGTGAAGCGTCTTGCGTCACCTGACGAAACGTCGAGAGTAACAATTCGATCTCGGAGTCTCTGCCCAGCGTTGGCGTTTTCACGCCAAGCAGTTGCATACGATCCGATGCGGCAATGTCTTCGTGCAACAACACGGCACCGATGTCGTCGATTCGCACGACGAACCGCCCTTGCAACAGTGGTCTTGTTGCTTTTCCGATTCGAATTCCGCCGGGAGGGGCGCGATCGAGTTGAATAGCCGCTTGCTCGAGGGCTTCTCCAGCAATCCCGCGACGTCCCGCTACCGCATGTCCGGAAGCGACCGCGACACGAGCCTCGGGAACGGTGGTTGCGATCATCAGCGCGGCGCGTGCCGCACGAACGGCTTCATCGCCTCGCGTCGATTCCAATCCAAGTCCCGCCACGAGTTGGCCTCCCTGCAACGATTCCAAACGCGTGTCCGGACCAAGAATCGCCCTAATTTTTCCCGCAAGTTCGTCCGAAAGGCTTCCCGATGGCAACGATGCGAGCACTACACCCACCACACGACGCTCCTGCGCACCAGGAGGAAGAGCAGGCGAAACCGATTCCGCCGAAGACGATGTGTGCGTAGGAACACGACGAATCGCCGATGCACTCTGATCCGAATTGGGTGGCTCATTGGTCATCGGTGGGAGACGTGCCAGCCATCGCGCCAAGACTCCGGCATCCTCCGGTCGGTGATCCGGATTGCGTGCCAATGTGCGAGCAATCGCCTTGTCCAACAACTCCGGAACGTCGAACCGAACCGACGAAGCAAGAGGTGCATCTTCGAGCACCAATCTGCCAAGAAACGCAATGATGTGATCCGTTTCGAAAACATGTCGGCCCGTGACGAGTCGAAACAGCACCGCCCCAAGGGAGTACACGTCGGAACGAGCATCCACGGGCTCACTGCGCGCTTGCTCCGGCGCCATGAAATGCGGCGTTCCGATGATCGAGCCCGGATGCGTCTGAAAATCGTCAGGCTCCGCTGGCTTGACCACACCGAAATCAATCAGTTTCACCCCTCTTTTTATGTTCCCACCAGGAACGAAAATGTTCGTCAGCTTCAAATCCCGATGGATGACACCCCTCGCATGAACCGCGGCCATCGCCTGCGCTACCCGTCGTACGACTTCCACCGCATCCGACATTCCAAGAGGCTGACGACGCGTTAGCTGCCCAAGATCCTCACCTTCAAGCCACTCCATCGCAAAGTACGGACGGCCATCGGTCCACGTACCATGGTCGATATACGTCACGATACCCGGGTGACGTAGATCCGCGAGCATCGCGACTTCTCGGTGAAAACGGGCTGCTTCCTCTCTGGAGGCTTTGCGATGCAAGAACTTGACGGCTACCTGTTCACCGGATTGCAAGTCGGTGGCTCGGTACACCTCTCCCATCGCACCGGCGCCCACGCGCGTTTCTAGTCGGAACCGCTCTGCTGTATGGGGAGCAAACACTGTCCGGAGTCTAGCGGAAATTGTCCTCCAGGGGATAGGAGCCTTTCATCTTCTTGTTCGTATGGAAAATCAGTTTCAATTCGCGATTACCGCTCATTTCCATGATGAAAACTTCGCTTCGAAATCCACACTCGCTCATGAAACGATACGGTTCGATTCATGGCGCGCCGCGTTGTCCTTTCGGCACCCCATCGCCATCGACCGACCGCAATACCTGCTCCAATACGTCGAGGTCCACGACACCTCGTGTACGAAGCCATGAATTCACCATCGTTCGATCCCGAGCATCCATCGAACCGGTGGCAAAATAGCGCATAAATCCTTCGATGGCCTGCTGCCCATCGCCTTGCGACTGCTGCCGAAGCGCCTGTGTGCGATACACCCTGTGCCGCTCATGAGCATAATCGGTGACAGCCCTGCCCACTTGGCGAAGGAGCTTCGTTTCCAAGTCCCAACGCAATTGCTAGTCTCCCGGTTCCGGATTCGGAGGCGGGCTCGAGATCGAAGGACAGCGTTGCGGTTGCGCTGCGTATGTCAGCCACGTTCGCTCCGCCTCGAAGGCTCGCGGTTCATTGATGAGGACTCTTCCCCCTTTTTCTTTCATCAGAAAATGTAGGGTCATATGCCCCGTTAGCGCGTGCTGCTCCGCAGCATAGCTATGCGCACAATGCCGATCTTCCGCGATGGTCCGAGGGGTCGAGCGCATGCGTTCCAACGTGCGGTTCCTTCGCTCCCGTGCATCATGCAAGGATTCCGTGCTTCGCGCACTGCGCTCTCGTGCTTGCATCAGACGCCGTAGCTGCCCTTGTCATACACCGACCATCCAATTCGACGGCAATATCACCGGACACATGGGGTGTTCAGGATGCCGTCTTGGAGGATGGGAAGATGGCCGCAACGTATACCGCGCAACAACGCGCCGAGATTCTGCGTTTGGCACAAGAGGTAGGGCCTCTTGAGGCTGCAAAACGCAAAGGGGTGCCCCCGGGGACTGTGACGGCATGGCGATGTCTGGAAAATAAAAGAGCAAAACTCGCTAAACCCCCAGAGCCTCCAGAGCCACAAAAACCCGCGGTA
>MWCO01000072.1 GCA_002070115.1 Deltaproteobacteria bacterium ADurb.Bin207 | reverse complement strand
GGCGGCACGGGCGGCACTGGCGGAGGTACCGGCGGCACGGGCGGAGGCACCGGCGGCACGGGCGGCACTGGCGGAGGTTCATCGACCTGTGCTCCACTTGATGAATGCTCGGGCGTTTGCGTCGATTTTGCGACCGATCCGGACTATTGCGGCAATTGTTCAACGTCTTGTAAGCCCCACGAGGCTTGTCTCGCAGGACATTGTCAGATGGGAGTCGGCTCCCTCGTGCTATCGGAGGTGCGTGCTCAGGCCCCTTCGTTTTTCGAGATTTACAACGGCGGGGCGACGAGTTTGAATCTTGGCGGATACCAGGTGCAGTGGAGCACCGACGGGTTTGGGACGGGTTCTTTCGAATTGCCTTCCTATGACCTTGGGCCGGGCGAGTTCGTGACGTTGGTGGAGGGAACAGGCGCTTCGGAGCCAGGACAACTTCGTTTAGGCACCTCCGTAGCCTGGATTTCCCATCTAGCCGTGCGTCTCACGAACGCCGGCGGATATGGTTTGGATTTTGTACGAACAGGCAGTTCTTCGGTTACGCCGCCGACGGGGACAACCTGGTCCGGTTCCAATGCACCGAATCCCAGCGCCTGGACCAATCAGTCGTTAGTTCGTAACATCACGAAATCAGATACAAATTCCGCGGAGGACTGGTCTTTGGTCTCCGAAAGCTCCCCCGGTAGTTTCTGCCCTCGGGCCTCCCAATGCGGAGGAGAATGCCTTGATGTGACCAATGCACAGCATAGTTGTGGGGCTTGCGGCTTCACCTGTTCTTCATCGCAGGTATGCCTCGATGGGAGCTGCTCCCAGGGCTATACGGGGCTTTGGATCAGCGAATACCGTCGTTCCCAACGCGCTGGGGTCGAAATTCATAATCCCACACCCGAGACCATCACGCTGACGGGGTATCGTCTCGACGTGCTTGGCCCCACCACGTTGAGCTATGTTTTCCCCACGATGACGATTGAACCGGGCGCGTTTCTCTTCCTTTATCTGGGCACGGGGGTAGAGGATAATAACTCACTTTTCGTGGGGCCATCGGCGGCGTTTGGCGCGGATGTGGCGGTGGCGTTGTATGATGATGCCGCGATTCCATTGGATTTCGTGCGTTTTGGGAATTCGACGGCGGCTCCTCCTTCGGGCGCGAGTTGGTTTGGCGCCAATGTGCCTACGCCGGACAACGGATTCAACCAGTCCGCCAAACGAAAGCTCGATAAGTTCGATACGGACGGCGCTTCCGATTGGGTGGTGAATTCTCCCGCCACGCCAGGATACGGTTGTGTCGATGGTCTCACATCCTGCTCTGGCAGTTGCGTGGATATCAGTCAGAATCCGGCGCATTGCGGAGGATGCGGCAACGGCTGCGGCCCCCATGAAACGTGTCGCGGAGGAGTTTGCCGAACCGTAGGTGCCGTCGTCATCTCCGAACTCCGCAATGCATCTTACGAATACTTCGAGCTGTTCAATGGTACCGCGTCGACCGTGGACTTGTCGGCCTGGGAAGTGCATTGGAATGCCGATGGTGGCAACGGAGCCTTCGTGGTTCCTTCCGGCATCAAACTCGATCCCGGCAAATTCCTGAGGCTCCACGAATCCAGCGGTACGTCCACCAGCGAGCAACTCATGATGGGAACGGCAATCAATTGGACGGATTGGATTGCCGTGCGTGTGCTCAAAGGCACCAGCGAAATCGACCTCGTAAGAACAGGCTCCTCCCCCGTATACGGTCAACATTGGAACGGTGTACCCGTGGACAATCCACCCGAAGGCCAAAGCATTGTCCGGAATATCTATGCGGCCGATACGGATTCCGCCGCGGATTGGACGGTGCAAGCCAGCGATAGCCCGTCGCGCTATTGTAAGACGGCCAACGAGTCGGTTTGTGCCGGGCAATGCGATGACCTGTCCAAGAGCGCTACCAATTGTGGCGCTTGTGGAAATGCCTGCCCCTTCGGAAATATTTGCAACAACGGGGTTTGCGTCGAACAAGGTGCCATCCGCATGAACAAGTACGGGAGCTTTAACGGAACCTCCTCCGGTCGGCCCGAAATGTTCTTCAACGGACGATGGCATGTCTCGTATAATTCCATCACCACTCCCGTTGCTACGGTGATTTGCAGGCAACTCGGATTCCCCAATGCCCTGTCCGGTTCGTCGAGCGCTGGGAGCTGCGGATCATCTAGCACCTGTGGTTACCTCCTGAGCATAACCTGTTCTGGTAACGAGGCGTTGTTGGAGGACTGTTCCTTTAGCAATTATACGGGGGATTATACGGGCTATTCCGTTCGCTGTGAGGTTCCATAACCCTCCTTTTTCTCTTTTCTCCTCGCGATCTTCCCACTCTGGCGGATGGTTGTTGGGCTTTTGTCACGGCACGGGGTAGTGTGTCGCCATGACGGCCCGCCTGCTCGTGCGCGATATTGGCAAGTCATTCGGCGCCACCAGAGCGCTCGATGGGGTAACTTTATGTGCCCAAGCCGGTGAAATTCACGCGGTTCTTGGCGAAAACGGGGCCGGAAAAAGCACGCTCATGAATATTCTTGCCGGTAGTCTATCGGCAGATCGAGGTTTCATCGAAGTCGATGGGGCGCCGTATCGGCCCCGATCCCCGAAAGAAGCTCGAAATCTAGGCGTTGCCATGGTCCATCAGGAACTGGCGTTATGCCCGCATCTATCGGTTCTCGACAATCTCATGCTGGGGCAAGAAAACGCCCGGTGGGGATGGCTCGACCGGAAAACCATGAAAACTCGCGCCAGCGACGCGCTCCACCTCGTGGTCGGTCCCGAAGCTCGCTCCTGGCTCGATCAATCCGTCGGTACCCTTTCCGTGGCATCCCAGCAACTCATTGAAATTGCTAGGGCTTTGGTCGTTTCCGCCGGAGCCGGGGCCAGCGATTGCCGATTGCTCATCCTCGACGAACCCACCAGCAGCCTGGGCCGGCAAGACACGGAACGCCTTTTTGAAATTCTTCGTCGACTTCGAAATCAAGGGCATACCATTCTGTATATTTCGCATTTTCTTGAAGAAATACGCCGTATTGCCGATCGATTCACCATTCTTCGGGATGGGGCGACGGTCGGCGAGGGGGTAGTCGCCGAGGTTTCGGTGAGCGACATGGTTCGGGCGATGGCTGGTCGACGAGTCGAGCAGCGATATTTGCGCTCCGAACGTCGTGGGGGGCCGGTGGCGCTGACGCTGGATAGGGTGGCTGGATTGAATTTACCGAAACAGGTGTCGCTGCATCTACACTATGGGGAGGTGTTGGGGATTGCGGGGTTGGTGGGGGCGGGGAGAAGTGAATTGTTGCGGAGCATTTTTGGATTGGAGCCGATTCGGTCGGGAACGATCAAGTTGGGGGCGTTCGTGGGGCCAGCTTCTCCAGCCCATCGTCTAGCCCACGGCCTGGGGATGCTCAGCGAAGATAGGAAAAACGAAGGCTTAGCCGCGAATTTATCGGTCATGGATAACCTGACGCTGTCTCGTCTTCCGTTGCATCACGGGCTCGTGCTGGCCGAAAAACAGCGGCAGGTAGCGGAGCGTTGGCTCGAACAGCTCAGGATCAAGTGTTCGGATCCGTGTCAGCCCATCAGCCGTTTATCAGGCGGAAACCAGCAGAAAGTGGCTTTGGCTCGATTGCTTCATCACGACGTGGATGTGCTTTTGCTCGACGAGCCGACGCGGGGCATCGATATCGGGAGCAAAGAGCAGATTTTCGAGCGGATCGACGCGGTGGCGTGCGGCGGCAAGGCGGTATTGATGGTCTCCAGTGTGCTTTCGGAACTGCTGGGGGTGTGTGATCGGATCGGGGTGATGCATCGGGGTGTGCTCGAAACCATCCGGGAGGCGGAACAATGGACGGAAGAAGAGCTGTTGCAGGAGGCTCTTGGAGCGACGGCATGAGGCGGTATTTGGGTGATTGGGCCGCGGAGGGAACGTGGGTCCGAAGGAGGCTTTCGATTTTTCACAGGAGCCATGGCGGCTGATGAAACGACTTCGCGGGCTTGCCGCACAACCTTATTTTGGGCCGGCAGTGGCGTTATTCGCTACGTATTTGCTATTTGGGATTCTGAGTCCGGAGACGTTCTGGGGTGTGGCCAATTTCACCACCATGTTGCGTCAGACGGTTGTGGTGGGGATTGCGGCCATCGGCATGACGATGGTGATGATCCATGGGGGAATCGATTTATCGGTGGGCTCTGGCGTGGCGTTGGCGACGGTGGTGGTGGCGTTATTGTTGCGGGCGGGGCTTGGACCGGTGGGGTCTTCGTTGGTGGCGATTGCGGTTTGCGCGTTGGCCGGTGTGGGCATGGGGGTATTGATCACACGGCTTCGGGTCACTCCATTTATCATCACGCTGGGGGGGATGAGTATGTTGCGAGGGCTGGCGAAGGGGCTGGCGGGGGAGCAGAAAATTGATGCGGATTCCAAGGGATTGGACCGGTTGATGGCACCGGGGACGTGGGCTGTGTTGCCCGCGGGGGTATGGATTGGATTGGCGATCGCGCTGATTGCCGGGGCGGTGTTGGTGTATACGCGCTTCGGAAAGCATGTATTTGCGGTGGGGAGCAACGAGCAGACGGCGCGGTTGTGCGGTGTGGAGGTATCACGGATTCGGATTGCGGTGTACGGGCTTGCCGCGCTTCTTACGGGGATCGCGGGCATCATGGAGTTTTCCACGCTGACGGTGGGAGATCCTACCGATTCGTTTGGACTCGAATTGGAAGTCATTGCGGCGGTGGTGATCGGCGGCGGTTCGCTTTCCGGGGGGGAAGGGTCGATCGTTGGCAGTCTGTTGGGGGCGTTGTGGATGACCGTGATCAAGACGGGCGGCACGCATTTGGGGTTGCCGAATTGGGTGCAAGAGATTGCTACCGGAGCGATCATCGTGGCCGCGGTGGCTGTGGATCGGTGGCGAAAGAAGTAAAATATACTGTAAAATCAAATAGTTAAATGAAATAGGCCGGTGGTCGTGGGGCGTGAACCCGCGCGAATCACTGGTGTTTTCTTTCTGATTCGGCCTTTTGGGCGAGACTGGGATGGGCTTTGGCCCAGGCTTGGGCTTGCTGCACGCGCTGGCCCACGGCCGTGGCGGCATCATCGAAGATTCGCAGATGAAGATGGGTTCGGTGGCCCCAGGCATGACGGATGATGCCTGGTTGGGTGGAGCCTCGGGCAAAAAGGGAAGCGACCCACGCCTGGTCATTTTCCACGTTTTCGGCATATTCGCGCAGTAGCGCTGCCACCAGGCCGTCCATGAACAGGTATTGCACCGAACAATCCGTGATCAGAGAGCGGACGAGCCACCAGGTGCGTTCGCGGTCGAGGTTCTTTTCCGTGGCGGTGACATACCAGGCGCTTTCACCGCGATAGTAAAAGCCAATATCCGCATCGAGGCCGGATTGGTGGCTTCGGTGACCTCGTAGAAACCCGCCCTGTTGTTCGCTCAAGTCTCCCACGTGGATGAGGGGCGAGTGGGGAAATTGCTCGTGGACGGCCGCGACGCTTCGTTCCAGGCAAGCGATGAGTTCGGGCGTGCCCCAGGCTCGACGTTCGACCTGGACGTGCCAAAACGGTGAGGCAGGCAATGGTTTGCCGTTGAGCAGGGCTCCGGCGGTGGGGCTTCCCACGGAAGCGGGACCGAGCCATTGCGGCTGGTGGCGTAGCAACGTGTAAATCGCTCCGTCGTCGAAGTCCGCGAAAGGGTGCCGAGGTGGGGTGATCGTGATTTCATGCAGACGCCAGGCGCCCGTCCGAGTCCGCCACGCCGTCTTTGGTTCGAGTTTTCTTGCTGTTTGGGCCGTCAATTCCTGCGGTGGGGGAGCCGAGGGAGAGGCAAGACCCACCGATGAGCCTGGCAAGGCTCCCAGCATCAGGGCGGTCAACCCAACCCAGGTTCGTGTGGGAGGTGGGCGCACGGGGGAAACCATACTCCTTTGCGCGGAAAATCCATCCCCAACGGGCGGAAAGCAAGAAAAATGAAAGGCGGCATCCCGTTGGCGTCCTTGGGGGATATCGGGCGCTCACAAAGGGCAAACGCGAAAAAAACGGATGACGGATGGGTGCTGGGCTCAACGATGGCGTGCTGGGGCATCTGGGTCGGTTTTGCTCTATTCGGGAGATTCTGGTGGACGGGGTTTGAGTCTCCAACCATGGGAGGACGGGTCCCGCTCGGTTTGGAGCCAAGTCCAAAACGCTTCTGCCCAGCGCGCGCCTGCTTGACGGGTGGGATGAACGTTGTCGAAGCGTTCCCGCTCGAGTTGTGGCGCGATGGTCGTGGAATCATAGACCCGGCATGGTGATGAATTTTTCTTTATTTCCGCTACGATACCGGTTTCTCCAAGGTCGGTGGGAGGGGGAGGGGTTACCCATACGCAACTCGTTTGTTCTCGGCTGACCAGCTCGCTCACTTGACGAATGGCTGGAGCATGGTCGGAAGGCTGAGGCATTCGCATTTCGTTGGCGCCGATGTTGAGAATGACCAAAGAGGGCTTGTGATCTCGCATGAGACTGGCGAGACCGACGCCGTTGACCAGGGTAGGGATATAAAGCGAGTGTTTTGCGCGAACGACATAACGTATGCCTGCGTTACGGAATTTCGGGCTGAGGGTTTGCGTGAAACCTACGTGAACGAAAGAATCACCGACATGCAAGACGACGGGGGCGTTGGGAGCAAGCGGTGCGCTATCCGATGCCGCCGCGGCAGGGAGCAAAGCGATGGCCGCAAGCCCTCCAAGCAAGCAGGCTGCAACGAGGGAGAAGCGAAAAGACGACATACAGCGAGCATAATCCGAAGCTCGTGGGCGAACCAGATCGAGGCATCGGTCCGTGGGGGTCATGCTCGATCATCACACAGAACCGCGTGTTTTCTGCTAGTTTCCGCCTCGCCCATGGGATCGAATTATATTACCCCGGAAGGGGAAAAACACCTTCGAGACGAACTCAATCGCTTATGGAAAGTCGAGCGACCCCGTGTGACACACGAGGTTGCCGAAGCCGCGGCACAAGGAGACCGGTCCGAAAACGCCGAATATATCTACGGAAAGAAAAAGCTTCGCGAAATCGATCGTCGTATGCAGTACCTGGCGCATCGGCTCGACAAACTCACCGTCGTACGGGAAAAACCATCTGGCACCGATCGCGTATTTTTCGGCGCCTGGGTTCGTCTGGAAAGCGATGATGGCGAGGTGCATCAGTTCCGAATCGTGGGTCCCGACGAAACGCATTTGCATGAAGGAAGCATCAGTATCGATTCGCCAATGGCTCGTGCCATTTTGCGCAAAGAAGTTGGCGCGGAGGTTGTGGTGCGACGGCCCCGGGGGGATACGGAATTTGTGATTGTCGAGGTGCGCTACGAACCGTTTCCCCAAGACCAATAAATTGTGTTTTAAAACACAGGGTTACAGCTTATCTGATCTTGTGTCAGCGGTTCGAAGGTGGTGGGATCGACTCCTACGTCCCACAACCATAGGTTCGTGTTTCCGTTTTCGCGCAGGCACACGACGATATGGCGATCATCGGGGGCAACGGCCGCGTTGACGACCCAAATACCGGCTTCTCCCTCGAGCAGCCTGACGACCTTCTGGTCTTTCATCAAGTAGATGTATAAGGAGGATTCTTTGCCGGGCGACGGTTGGGCCGTGAACAGGATTCCCGCGCCATCTGTGGTGAAGACGGGCCGTTCGCTGGTCAATTCCAGGCTATTGCCATCGACCAGTTGGATGGGTGCGCTTCCATCTTTCGGGTACAGGTACAGACCGCTTGGAGAGCCAGGCACGCATACCGAGTGTTTCAGCAGCAGGTCTCCGGTGACAGGGTTGTAGGCCCCGTATCCGTTGATCGAACAATTCAGGTTGGTGGGAACCAACGCGGGGGTGGCGCTGCCGTCGCTTGCGACCAGAAAGGGTGCGACATACCAAGATCCTCCAGCATATTCGCCATAATCATACACGACGGTCTGCCCGTCGGGGGAGAACGAAGGATTGCGTACATCAATTTTGCTTGTCGTGCCGTTACTTTTGAAGACCGGGGTCAATCGTATCCAGTCTTGCCCATCGATGTTCATGCTCCAGATTCGTTGCGCGGCCATCATGGTGGCGGCATCCGCGGACGAGGCTCCCACCATGGAAGAAAACACGATGCGTGTTCGATCGCGCGAGATGGCCATTCCATCGACAGTCCATCCCGGCACGTTGTTTTCTTCCAGGGTGGAAATGACCCATTGTTCTTTGGTCAAATAATCGATGGCGACGATATGCTCCTGGTCAGCGGCCACGCGGCGTTCGAAAAGCAAGGTGGTTGGCGACAAGGCTCTGGCCTGGTTCTGCCCGCCTCCGGAGCCACCGGGATTGTGGCCGGGATTGCCCGAATCACCACCACCACCACCTGGGTTTTGTGGTGAGTTGACACCGCCGTTCTTCCCATTCGCGCCATCCGCGTCGTCGTCATCGGATGAATCGTTGAGATTACAAGCGCCAATCAGAAGCGAAAGGGAAGCAAGGAGGGATGGTATCGTATACGTTCGCATTTCAAGCTACTCCTGCCCACGGACCGTGGCCGAATTGATGAGGGGAAAACCCCGCCCAAAGGTCATGGGAACGAATCTTCGCGACGGCCAGCGGGGGAGCCGCGCGAAGAAGACGCGAATTTCGGACATGAACGCTTCGCGAGTTCATGAACACTCCTTTCGCTCATGGAAAAGGTCGCCAGGCGTGACGAGCGAATGGGCAGTCCACCATGGGTGTGAACGGCGGCGCGGACGGGCACGAGGGGAGGTAAGAAGGCGGGGTCAGAAAGGGGGCATGTTTTCGAGAATGGCGACCGCACTAGCGGAAAAGACACCGCCGTTGCCATAGACGAGGGCGCGTCGTGCGTTGGGAATCTGGCGACCTTCCGCTCTGTGCGTGAGTTGGTCGAAAGCCTCGATGATGTTGTACATGGCCGGGACTTCCCACGGTGCGCCGAAGGCGAGCAGGCCCCCATGGGTGTTGATGGGAAACGATGGTGGAGCATAATCCTGCTCGGTTTGCTCGAATTTGGCTTGTACCCAAGCTCCCCCTTCACCCTTCGCACAGATGCCCACGGCTTCGATAGCGCGGATCAAACAGATGGGATAGCAGTCGTAAAGGCCGAAAAAGTCGATGTCGCGAACACCGAGTCCGGAAGCCTGGTAAGCCGCGGCGCAAGCTTCTTCACAAGAGAACATATCTTCGTCGATGACGGGGGGAGGGTACAAAGGGCCAGAGCATTCTCCGCCCCCAAGGATGCGCAGACCACGCGTATGTATTTGATTTTGCTTTAGAAAATCTGATGACGCCACCACGATGGCGGCGCCACCGTCGGCTCTTCGCGCGCATTCCAACAGATGGGTTACAGGAGCCATGCGGGGCGAGTCGAGGACTTGCGCGAGGGCGTGGGGTGTGCGGGTCAAGGCAAGGGGATGTCGATGGGCTTGGCGGCTCATGAGGACGCTGCACATCGCGAGTTGTTCACGGGTGATACCGTAGGTATCCATTTGCCATCGGGCGACGCGGTCATAGGCATGGACGATGACGGGGCTTTTCAGCTCTCCTTCGGGGTCACGGCAGGTCTGATCCGCCCGTCGAAGAAATTCTTCTTTGGGCAAGGAAGAGACGGCGTCTCCGGCCACGACGGCGACGACCTGGCAAGCTTGGTGTTCGATCATTCGCGCGGCTTCGATGAGTCCGGTCACCGGGCCGGCTCCTCCGGTGTCGATGGTGCGAACGATCACGTCTTTTCGAGGGAGCAGCCCCGTTTGGGTGGCGAAATAATGGGCCTCCATGAAATGCGGATCGGCCAGGGAGGGAATGGCGATGAGGCCGTCGACTTGACGAAGCGCGATGCCCGCGCGAGCGAGAGCGAGTTCCAACGCTCTTCGCATCAGCAGGGTTGGGCGTGTGGAGAGCTTGCCGACGGGGGTCATCCCCGTACCTACGAGGACGGCCGAGCGTGTGCTGTGTGGCACGTGAGTTTGCGGAGTCACGGGGCTATCAGGGCACAAAGGGACACGAGAGGCAATGGGATGAATTGGGGATGATAGGGGTTTTGACTTATGCTCCGCCGCCTTGGGCAGCGACGAAACCGCGTCCGGGAGTGGATGCTTCGGCCGAGCCTCCGGCGATTTGCGCGAGGTATGCCGCTCCGAGTTCGCGGATATGCTCGGTGACGTTATCGAGGTAGTTGAGGTGGATCTGTTCTTCTTCGATGATTTGTTCGAAGAGTTTGGCGCTGATGCTATCTCGATTGGCACGGCAGATTTCGAGGAATTCGTTGTAATCGGCGATGGCCTGGTGTTCGAGTCCGACGGCATATTCGAGGGCTTCTTGGATTTTTTGGCCTCGTTTGGCAGGCATGCTTGGCGCGGCCACGGGCATGCCTCCGAGTTCGAAAATCCGCTCCGCGAGCATTTCGGCGTGCCGCATCTCATCGATAGCAATGAGTTTCATGTTGGCAGCCACGGCACCATAGTCGGCATCGTCCAAGGCATAATGATCCGCCATATACTGAAGGATCGCGGCGATCTCATCGGCGCGGGCCTTGTTCAATACCTGAATCACATTCTCTTTCGGGCTCTTGCTCTGGGTTTTCGCTGGCATGAGACACTCCTTGCGCTACGGCTTACGATGGTTCGGCACCATCCTCCAATCCCGTCTGCGAAGCAACGAAATCAGGGCTTTCGAGTAACGTGGCGCGTGGTGTTGCCATCACGGTTCTGGCTCGCTCGAAGGTATGTCGTCGGTGGACGGCACGCTTGAAGAGGTGGCGGCTATGGCGCGCCAATGCGTGATGATCTCTTGTTGGGGATGCAGCCTCCATACGAAACAGAACACGATCGCTTGGTCCGATACCTGTAGAAACGAGGGGTTTCCTAGATGTGAATGCAGGGATTCCAGGCGTGTAGGTAAGGGTAGGTTGTCCCAAGAGATGGGAAAATCATTGGGTTCGATGGGTTTGGGAAATCGGATCAGGTACGCTCGAGAAAGCAAAATATGCCATGCCGCTTCCTCGTGTTCCCCCTGCTTTCGCAGGGCGAGGGCATAATTGACGCGCGTGCGTGACACGTGAGGATAACTCTGTAGCGCTTGGGCAAACAGCGAACGATCGTTTCTCCAGAGCGTTGCCGCGGCAACTGTCGTGATACAGCCCTGAACCACAATCCAAGATGCATACGCTCCTGCCAGGATTTTTTTGATTTTGATGCGCCGAGCGACTCCATTTTGTAGTGAACGTGGATGTACCCAAAGAGCGAAGAGAGTCATCAACCAGAAAGAAGGGAAGAAAAAAAGCCTGTCCGCGAGCATCGCGGAAGCGGGGACGATGAGGTGAGATGCCACGGCATAAGAGCCGGCAAAACCAACGATGGCATCGGTAACGAGGGGTCGTGTGTTCCGAGACAGGATGGCGACCAGCAGCAGGGTCATGAGGGCCAGAGAGCCGAGTAGCACGCGAGGCCATGCGCCCTGTTCCAGCACGGCGATGGCGAAATAACTATAGTCGGGAACGAGATCGAGGCCCGTGAAGGTGTGTTGAAGATAATGGGTGAAGACCTCCGCGGCCCCGAGTTTCTGCAGGAACCACGGCATGGTCGCGAGGGGATTGTCGAAAGCAATCGTATCGTGTGTTTTCGCGAAGGGCAGCCGGTTCATTCGAAAGATAACCAGGGATCCCAGGACGAGAAAGCATCCAGCGGTAAGGCCGATCATGGGTTTCCATGCGAAAGCACGGCGTCGGCGCAGGTGACGTCCCACCAACCATGGGATCACGATCGCCATGGGAAACGCGGATTCCTTCGATGTCATGGCAAAAAGCAGGCATAAGCAGGAAGCGAGGATGCGCCAAAGGCGAAGGGAGCCATCTTTCGGCATGGCGACCAGCAGTGCGCTCAACGTGAATAAGGCGGCAAGAATCTCGGCGCGGCCCGTTGCATTCGTGATCACATCGATATGGATGACGAGCATGGCGAACGCCGCGACCGCGAGCAGTCTTCCCGCAATCGTCCATTGATTGCCTCCCCATCGACCAAGAAAAGCGTTCGCTACCGCGAGCAACAAGCCGTAAAGAAATAGGTTCGTGACGTGGAAAACGAGGGGATGTCCTCCGGCGACATGCCAATCCATCCATAAAAGCAAGGTGGTCATCGGACGCCACGTGCCAATCGTATGCTCGAAGGAGCGCCCCCAAAAATCCCGGTTCAGCAGCGAATGAAGGGAAAATGGCTCACGAACCGTAGGGTTGAAAAGGATCGTCTGGATGTCATCGTAGGTGAAGTCCGCCGTCAATGTGCTCGCGTAGATCGATACCCCCATCACGATGATGAGAATCGTAAGCACATATTCCTTTCGTTTCGTCATCGACAGACTACCTTCGCATCGTGCTCATCTCACGTGGTTCCAGGCATTTTCCAGTAGGGTAACGGGCTCGGGATGATGGGATAAACGTTGCAGTCGCGCCAGGGCTTGCTCGAAAGCCGAGGCATTTCTCAACGCCATGGCGGCGCAAGCCTCGACGAACGCCGCTCGAGCACTAAGGGGAGCCTGCTGGCAAGCCAGTTGGGCGTCGTGCTCCAACTCCAGACCCCGTTTTCCTTGCACCGCAAGAGCAAGCAAATCCGTAAGGGGTGTCAGATGACGCACAAGCTTATATCCCGATTCGGATAGCTCGTGGTTCAATCCGTCGCGACGTACGTATATCGCGGATACGTCATCCCAGAATACCATGGCAAAGGAGTTGTCCTGGGCGAGGGGAAGTCCGAAGGCTTCGTTTTCGAAGGCTCGGCAGATGGCCCATTCGAAGTGGAACTCGCGATGCAGTTGCTGGAAGGCTTCGGTGCTTCGTTCGCTTTTCGACGCCAGTTCGATCAATCTTGGTTCATGGACCCAGGCGGTGCGTCCGTCCATCAGGATCCGATGCTCCGGGTACAGACGCCAGGAGAAATAACCGCCATACACCGAGGAATTCCACATCTTGCCTTGCAGGGGATGCGATTGAATGAACTGGACGGCGGGTTCGGGGAAGTGATCGGGCTCGAATCCGATGCCGAAACTCGTTCCCGGGCGAAGGAGTATCCAGAGGGCAAGAAGCCACGGCGAGGCGCTTGCCGTCATCCATATCATGTTGGTTTTTGGGAGGATTCCGGCCAGACGTCGGGCCGCGATCGGCGCCGTCATCATGGCAGCCACGGCAAGGAGACGCACGGCGGAAGAAGCCAGGATTATCCCTAAAAGGATAACCAGGCAATCCCAGGCGGAAGGCAGGCGATGGGTCTTGGGGGGCGAGGCTCCGCCGACGAGCAACACCAGGACCAGCACCGCATAAAGCAGTGCCACGGGTTCTTGGGTGAGAAGAAATCGCAGTGTCGTAGGCTCCCATTCCGTGACTCGGCCCACGTCTGGCAAGGCACGAAACGGAGCCGCGAGCAGGTTGAACCCTGCCATGTTGATCAACGAAACCAGCCAAACGCTCCCTCCGACGACGCATGTTTCCTTCCATTCGTTGGCATCGGTGGCCGGAAAAAATCTGGGAAAACGAGCGTGCAACACCGAACAACCCACGCGATACGCCATATAAGCGGCGATCAGAACCAGGCCGATGACGACGAATCCATGCAAGTTGGCCCAGAGAAGATGCACGGGAATCAGCGATGCGAAACACCATCTTGCCGCTTTCGATCGTGGATGAGCTCGATGTAGTTCCAGACAAGTGGCCGTCCAGGCGATAAAAACGAACGACAGGGTCGCGGGACGGACGATCCACCAGGCGCTTGCGGCGGCGATGGAAAAGCTTCCGAGCCATAAGTCGGCAGGGCTTGCAGGATCGCGTCTGGATAGGATCCACAAGGCGAGCAAGGCAAGCAAGCCGCCGAGCAGTTGCAAACCGAAAGGGCCGGCAAGACGAATCAAGCCATAGAGCCCGGCATCCGCGAGAAACTCGGCGTATTGGATGGGACGATGGGTGTAGGCGAGATCGTCGATTCGCGGGATGGTTTTGGTATGTACAACGATCCTTCCGAAGGCAAGATGCCAGGGCAGGTCGAAGTCTCCCAGTTTTCTTGCGGATATGGCGATGACCGTGGCGATCAGGCCCATCGCCCACAGCGCGGTTGCGGCTCGTGGACGCGGCTCGATCGGAGCATCAGATTTCACAGTGCAACCATGGGATCGGAGGGTTCTTGGAGCAACCAAGACCGGGTTTCGGCGACGAGGAAGAGCGAGCCGCACACGACGATGAGCCCTGTGGGTCCTACGATTTGTGATGCAATTTCAATAGCTTGGGAAGCAGAGGCGCAGGCCTTGCCTTCCAGGGTTGCTTGAAGTTCGGGCAGAGCGGCGGGTTGGCGGCCATGGGGTTCCACGAAGAAACGATGGCGAGCGATGGGTTGAAGTATCGTCAACATGGTCTTCCACGCCTTGTCTTGCATGGCTCCGAAGACCAACGCAACGCGGTTGGGTTCGAGATGTCGACGGTTCACGTGGGCAACCAGCGCATCGATGGCATCGGGATTATGAGCGCCGTCCAAAAGGACCTCAATACCGCGAAAAGCAAGTGATTCCAGACGTCCGGGCCAGGTGACGGTGGCCACGGCCCGTTGTAGATGGGTGAGGGTAAGACGGTTGAGGGCGGTTGTGGCGTGGAAGCATAAGGCTGCTGCCACGGTGGCGTTATCGTGTTGATGATGACCGGCGAGACGGGGGTGCAGTGGGGCTTGGGCCCATGGGGTGTGGTTGGCAAAAACCACGGGGTTGGCGCCTCGTTCGCAAGCCACCTGCTGGACACGAAGGCGAGCGGGCTCCGGCATCGGTCCGATGACCATGGGGCAGCCGGGTTTCGCGATGGAAGCTTTTTCGAAAGCAATCGTTTCCAAGGAGTAACCGAGCACGGAACCATGATCGAGGGCAATACGGGTGACGGCCGTGGCGACAGGTTTTTCGATGACGTTGGTGGCATCGAGTCGTCCACCAAGACCGACTTCGAATACGGCGCATTCGGTTTTTGCCTGGTGGAAGGCAATGATGGCGGCGATGAAAGCCGTTTCGAAAAAGGTGAGGTCGAAAGAGAGGGCAAGGGCGAGGGCCTGGGCGAGTCGATCGTCATCGAGGGGGATTTGATCGATTCGAATTCGTTCGGCGAAACGATGAAGATGAGGGGAGGTGAACAGGCCGACCCGATAACCGGCTTGTTGAAGGGCAAGGGAGGCGATGGCGGCCACGCTTCCTTTGCCGTTGGTGCCCGCGATATGTAGGGAGGCCCAGTTTCGTTCCGGGTGGTCGAGCGCATCAAGGGCGCGACCCACGCGATCGAGGCCGAGTTCGATGCCGCGGGGGGCGCGACCGTAAACGCGCGAGAGCAGGTCAGGCAGGGGTATCAATCGATCGCGATGGTTTTCAGGTTATCGGCGATGAGGAGCTTGGGTTCGGTGCGTTGTTGGATGTCAGCCGCTGTCATTCCTTCCACGACTTCGATGAGCAGCAGTCCTTTGGGGGTGACATCCATGACGGCAAGGTCCGTGATGATACGATGAACGACGCGCCGCCCGGTAAGCGGGAGCGAGCAAGAGCGAACGACTTTGGGTGAACCGTCTTTGGAACAATGGTCCATGATGACGACCACCCGTCGCGCCGCGGCCACGAGATCCATGGCACCGCCCATGCCTTTGACCATTTTTCCAGGGATCATCCAGTTGGCGAGATCGCCCGTTTCGGAGACCTGCATGGCACCAAGGATGGCGATATTGATGTGGCCGCCGCGGATTTGGGCAAACGAGTCGGCGCTTGAAAAAATCGATGCGCCTGGGACCATGGTGACGGTCTCTTTGCCGGCGTTGATCAAGTCCGCGTCGATCTTGTCTTCCGTGGGATACGGTCCCATGCCGAGCAATCCGTTTTCGCTCTGCAAAAAGACCTGCATCCCTTTGGGGATGTAGTTGGATACCAGCGTGGGCATGCCGATGCCGAGGTTGACGTAATAGCCGTCGCGCAGCTCTGCGGCCGCACGCTTGGCAATCTGATCACGTGTCAATGCTGCCATGAAAGCTCCTACGACTTGCTAACGGTACGTCGTTCAATGCGTTTTTCGAAAGTTTCGCCTTGGAAGATTCGGTGAACGTAGATGCCGGGGGTGTGGATATGGTCGGGATCCAACTCACCCACTTCCACGAGTTCTTCTACTTCGGCGATGGTGATTTCACCGGCCATGGCCATCATGGGATTGAAGTTGGCCGCCGTGTGACGATAGACAAGGTTGCCGAGCCGGTCGCCCTTCCAGGCTTTGACCAAGGCGTATTGCGCGGTGATGCCACGTTCGAGCACATACATTTTGCCATCGAATACGCGGATATCCTTGGGTTCCGAGGCTTTGATCACGTTGCCCTTTTTGTCGTAGAGCATGGGTAGTCCACCTTCGCTTACGGCGGTTCCCACACCGGCGGGAGTATAGAAGGCGGGGATGCCAGCGCCGCCCGCGCGAATGCGCTCGGCCAACGTCCCCTGGGGAACCAGTTCGACTTCGAGTTCTCCTTCGAGAAATTGGCGTTCGAACTCCTTGTTTTCGCCGACATACGACGACACCATTTTGCGGATTTGTCTGGTTTGAAGCAGCACACCCGCTCCGAAATCGTCGACGCCGCAGTTGTTCGAGATCATGACGATGTCTTTGATCCCAAGGTCTCGTAGAGCGAGGATGCAGTTTTCGGGGATCCCACACAGACCGAAACCTCCAAGCAGCATGGTGGCGCCCGAAGGAATGTCCGCGCAGGCTTCACGCGCGTTCTTATAGACTTTGTTCATGGTTTGTTTCGGGGTGAAAGGATGCTCGTTCGTACGACGCTTGGCGCGTTTGAGCAAGAGGTTCGCGCCATCGTGCCCGCAGGCTGTTCACGATCGCATTGGGATTGCCCAGCAAGTCATCAGAGCACCGTACGCGATGGCACGACTCCTGCGCGCCCAAGGGCCGCGAACGATGACCCGAATTCCTGGGGAGACCAAAATTGTCATGAAATATTGACAGGTTACCTATATACCCGCTCTCGGGGGAAAAACGTTCGGAGCACGCGCACGGGACGTCCGACTTCCGCCAGGTCGATGAGCTCCGGGTAGTCCGGCACCCAGCCTCCTTGTTCTCCCACGACGAACGCGCGTGGTGTTGCGAAGGTTTCGGCGCTGCGCACGGCGGACAAGGTTCGTACCGTTCGTCCATCCTCCAGTTCGAGCAAAGTGCCGGGGGGAAATCTTCCCACCGCGTTGATCCACGCTTGTACCAGCACCGGATCGTATTTGGAGCCGGCTCCGCCCACGAGGATGGATTGGGCTTCTGGCGGGGAAAGCCCGCCCGCATCCGAGCGCGTATAATTGTCGTAGTCTTCGGTGATGCGAACGATACGACCGAAAAGAGGGGGGATAGAACCGGTTCGATTGACCAAGTCGCGGTGATGATGCAAGGCCACGAGCACTCGTTTGACCTTGGCTTCGTGGAAGCCTCGACGGGTAGCAAGCATTCGGGCACCGATGACGGCGTGTCCGAGAACATGGGGCAGCCGAGATACACTTTCTTTTAGCTGAGCTGGTGCGGCGTACCCAAGGTCGTGCAACAACGCGCCGACACCAAGATCCTGCAGAGCGGACGTCTCGAGCCCGATGGCAGCCCCGAGCACGAGCGAAGCATGGGCGACCCGCATGGCATGTGCGATATGAGCGGGAGCCTCCTCGAACGTATCCCAAAGCGCCTCCGCACCAGGCCCAATCTCCAAGAATTCCGCAATGATACGTCGCAAAGGAAGCGCATTGAGCACGCGTCCCGACAAGGCGCTATTCCAGGTTTGCTCGAGGGTTCGCTGGGCGCGTTCGAAAGTATCCGTCTGGCTGCCGTCGACGTTTCTGCGAGTCTCTCCGCTCTTCAAGTAGCGGAAGATACCAGCGAGTTCGACTTGTTTGACTCCGTTTTTGAACAAGGAGCGAGCCAGAGCCATGCGGGGAGAAGAGCCGGCGGCAGGACGCGCGAAAGCCATCACCAACGTGCGTGTGTCGTGTTCCGACAGGGGGGCATGAAAGGTCATTCCCCCGACGTTATGTTTGCGAAGCTCCTGTCCGAGGATTCCTGGCGTGCCCGTTCGTTCGCCAAACCGAACCCGCACGTCGTTGACGTAGACCTGATCTTCCACCGTGACCAGATGCACGACCCCCAAGATATCCACCAGGGAATGAAGCGTTTGACGAAAGTCGGAAACAGGCCGATCGAAAGCCTGATTGTCGGCATCGTACATACGGCTGGTTTTCAGCAAACCATGGAGTTGATTGGCGAGTTGTTCGCCTCGTTCACGCACTTCTTGTGCGAGTTGACGGTCTTCGCCGATGCGCGCACGCTCCATCGCATGGGCGAGACGGTCTTGAACGATGTTGTCGTCGTTTCGAGGCTCGGACGACGCAGCCGGAAGGGTGGATTCAACCATGGTGCCGTCCCTTCTCGAGCTGGTCGAGGGCTCGTTGGAGTCGGTGTGTGACGTCGGCATCGCTCGTCCATCGGGAAAGCAAGCCACGGATGGCCTCGCCGCTGGCGGCGTGATGGCAATGGATCAGTCCGTAAGCGGCAATCACCGCGGTAGATCGGTTGCCCGTATCGTCTTTTCGGATCTTCGACAGGATCGATCGAAGTCCGGATTTGTATTCGGCCCACTCGATCAAGATGGGAAAGGCATCTTGGGGAGAAGCTTTTCCGAGGGCATTTCCGATAGCTTCGGCTTCATCGAGCGAAAGCTCCGCTGCTTTTCGTTTGGTGTGTTCGACAAGCATAGGAATCGCTTTGGCACCTCCGACGTGACCCAGCACGAAGGTGGCTCGTATGCGGACGGATTCATGTTCGGAGGCCATGAGGGTTTGCAGTCCGCGCGCAAGACGAAGCCCGGCGGGTGCGTTCTGAATCACCTGCAACAACTCCAATTGAAAGTCCGGGTCGGGATGGGAAAGAAGGTCGAAAGCGACTTCGAGCCGTTGCGATGGCGCCACATGACCGAGGATGCCGAATAGTTCCCTGGCCAGATCCGGCGGACAATGCGCGAGCCGTCGCACAATCTCCGACGCATCGCGAACCGATCCATGGGCGACGATTTGAAGCAAGGCTTTTCGACGGGCTCCCCGAGCACCGAACAAGAGCATATCGAGGGCCCGTGGGACCATTTCGGCGGTGGGAGTGCCAAGCAAAGCCACCAACGCCGCCGGGATGTCTTGCTCATCCTCTTTGACCATACGCAAAACGCGTTCGAAGGCCCGATCCTCGGCCAAAATGGGGAGTTTTTGGTCTTTGCCCAACGCATCGCGATAGACGATCGCAAGACGAGCCAGCTCGTCGAGATTGCGCTCCACCACGAGATAATGCTGCACCTCCTCGACGAAGGAGAGCAATTGCCGTGAGAAATCCGGGTCTTGCAGGGAATTGGCGGTTTGCAACAATTCATGGACGGAGCGGACGGCTTGAGCGGCGATGGCTTGGGGGCTTTCCTCCGCCCGTAATGCTTCCAAAGCGGCGGGATCGATGGGTTGGAATGACACGGATCCGCTGGCGGAAGCGGGTAAAGGTTGGTCCCAATCGGCGATGGGGTCGGAGGATTCGGATTCATCGATGAGGGGAGCCAGCGCTTCGTTTTCCGGCGTCTCCTCATCGGGGATATACCCTTCCACCGAATCGATGGTGATGCATTGGAAGCGAGCCTTGCGCAGCATGGTGATGAGGTCTTCTTCTTGTTGCCGCACACCATTGCATCGCACCGAAAGCACCTCGAGCAACGAAACCAAGTCATCCCAGCCAAGCCCCGGTTCGAAGCGGAGTTTCCTCACACCGTCTCGAAAGAGCCGAAAGGCGATGGATCGCTCTTGGTCCGGTTCTTCATAGATGGTTTTTTTTTGGTATCGCAGTTCGAAGGGATTGACTTCGATTTCCACGGGAGCGTTGCGCGCGATCGCCATCGACTTGTCTCGATAATCGCTGATCAGCGCTTTCACCGCATCGTTATGCGGATCGTAGAGGGAAAAACTTCTCGCGGTTTTCGCAAGAGCCAGCATGGCAAACCCGATCTCATCGGATACGGACATACGATGTCGATAACCGTGGCGCGGTATATCCACGGGTTTCGCAATCTCGGGGGGCTCGTCTCGTCCATCGTCTCCGACCATGGCAGGTAGGCTAGCGCGTTCATTGTCATCGAGGAACCGTGATGCGCGGTGTTGCGTTGGACATGGGGAAAGGAACGTGACACAGTTTTACGGGCTTATGTGGACTTGGAGGAAATCATGAGGCGTAGCTTGAGTCACGGTCCTTTGGCGGCTTCTATCCTTATCGGGGCCCTGGCCGGATTGCTTGCAGGCGGCGTGTCCTGCGGCAGTTCGGAAGACGATTCCGCGGTGCCACCCAAAACCACGACCGATGGGGGTACGGAGGCGACGATACAAGAAGAGGCCAGCGTCGATGTAAACGCGGATACCCCCGAGGAAGGGTTCCAAATACCTAATGAATTCGATGACTTCCCAACTGCCCCGATCGTGGGCGATGGGCTTCCCGCCAACATCGGTGCCTTATTCGACGCGGGAACCGCAGCCTCGTCCGGTGGACCTTGTTTGTCGGAACCGCCCATTGACGCCATGGTGCCGCACAACTGGCCGGCTTTGCCCTTCGAATGGATGGCAAGCCCCGAACACAACGTTTTCGAATTGACCCTATCGGTCGATAACCAAGTCCATGATTTGGTGGTTTATACGAAACAACCGACCTACACGATGGAAGCGTCGATGTGGTCCAACCTCATGCAGCACTCCCGTGGTCATGATGTAACGATTACGTTGCGAGGGGCTCATTTCGACGGAACCTCGATCACGGCGGGGCCGGCTTTGGGCGTCAGCGGCAATATCCACATCGCACCCGTGGCCGCCAAAGGAGCGGTCGTGTATTGGGATGCGTCGGGAGGAACGTCTTTCGAAGGGTTTCAAGCTGGTGATGCCAAACCGGTGACCGTGTTGACACCATCTTCAGCCGGCAATGCTCCGTCGGGCCACGAAACGACTTGTATTTCCTGTCATGCATCAGCTTCGAAAGGAAAGCTGCTCGTGTACACGGCCGATTCGACCGATGGGTCGCGCGTGCTCGACGTGCGGATGATGGATGGGACGGGTGTTCCAAGTCCGACCATGGTCAGTCCGAGTGCTTTGTCCTTGCTGGGCCGTCACAAGCAATCGGCGCCGGTGACGACGCTTTCCGAACAGTCCTCGTTGCAATCTATGGTCATCAGTGTGTTCATCGAACCTACAGCAACGAGCGGACATAGCGAGGTCATTTGGACTGACCTTCTTACGCCGGATCTGCAGGGGTGGGGGATTGTGGCGCGCGACGGAGATTCGCGAGAAGCTTCATCGCCATCGTGGAGTCATGATGGATCGACGATAGCCTATGTATCTTCGGATGTGGCGGGAGAAGGGGTGATCGCGGATGGGGAGATGGATATTTACACGGTGCCTTTCAACAAGGGGGCGGGAGGACCGGCCAAACCGCTCGAAGGCGCGAGCGATCCGGTGATGCGAGAGTTTTATCCCGTGTATTCGCCACACGATACGTGGATAGCTTTCAACCGAACGGAGCTTGCCGTGGATTCTTATGATGAACCGACGGCGGAGCTATTTATCGTTCCGGGCAAAGGTGGGGTAGCGCAGCGGTTGCGAGCCAACGATCCTCCGGCTTGTACGGGATTGGTGAGCCCCGGTTTGACGAATTCATGGCCGAGGTGGGCACCCCAAGCGCTGGAACACGAGGGTAAACGATATTATTGGTTGGTTTTTTCCTCGAAGCGCTACGCGGGCAGCGTGGCCTCGAACGGCGATTGGATGGCGCAGCTATATATCGCGGCGGTCGTCACACAAGTGACCGAACAAGGAGAAACCTACCTGGCGGACTATCCACCCCTTTATGTAACCGCACAAAAAGCCTCGGCTCGTAATCACACGCCGGTCTGGGATTATTTCGAAGTACCGACCATACCCAAATGATGATTGACATCCATTCGTCGCGCCACGCGCAAGGACTGCCCACCGACGGTATGCGTCGAACCTTTGACATCCTCCGCTTGCTCGGGAGATACTGTTTTGCCTAGGAGAGCCCAATGCCCTTGATCGAGATAGAGGAAGCCGCCCGTCGGTTGGCACGTGCGATCGCAAGTGATATTTCCCTATACAACGAGGATAAAATCACCCAGGGCGTCAAGGACGACAACCTTTTCGAGGTGCTCGAAGAGGAAATAGAGGAAGGACGCGCTCTTTACAACAGCCGCGTGTCTCCCAAGCTCTACGGGCGAAACCTTTACGAACGGGCGATTGTGGATATCCTCGTTCGTTCCAAAGGGCATGTCCCATCCAAGCTCTGGTAATCGCGATTCGTTGATGTCCAACCCTGCCGGTCGTTTTACCTTTGTCGTCGCTCCGGCCGATGGCCCCCTGCGTCTCGATATCGTGGTGCTCGAACAGTTGCGGCGGCAAGGGCGAGAGGTATCTCGCAGTGTCCTGCATCAATGGTTCCGCGAAGGACGGGTTTGCATTGATGGTGCGCCGGCCAAAGCAGCCACGCGTTCGAGATGCGGCGCGACCGTCGAGGTCGATCCGGCGCCTCCCCCTGCCTCGGAGGCCGAGCCGGATCCTGATCTCGTCATAGAAATAGTCTATAAAGACGAGCACTTACTTGTGATTGACAAACCCGCGGGGCTCGTCGTTCACCCAGGACGCGGACATCCGGGCAAAACCCTCGTCAATGGGTTGCTAGCGCTGGATTGTTTCGATCCATCCGTGATCGACGACGATGCGAATCCCGAGGCGGTCTTGCGTCCTGGCATCGTTCACCGATTGGACAAGGACACGAGCGGATTGCTGGTGGTGGCTCGTACGCGACAGGCCAGGGAAGGGTTGAAAGAACTGTTTGCGAGCCATCGAATCGATCGAGAGTACGAAGCGATCGTGGTGGGGCGCGCGGTCAATGCGACATACGATACCTTTCATGGGAGAGACCCGAGTCATCGATTGAAGTTTACGACGCGAAACCCCGTGGCGCCTCGTCGTGCAATTACCCATGTGACGCTGGAGCAAGAGCTTGCGCAGGGGTTGGCTAGCCTTGTGCGGTGTCGTTTGGAAACGGGACGGACGCACCAGATACGGGTTCATCTTTTCGAGAGAGGAAACACACCGGTGCTGGGCGATGCGCTCTACGGAAAAGGGGCCTTGCAACCATGGCTTCGGCAGGTGGAGCAATCGCTTGGAAGGCATTGGCTTCACGCGGGAATTCTCGGGTTCGAGCATCCCATCAGCGGAAAGGCGATGCGGTTTACCTCGCCGCTTCCCGAGGAACTCGTCATGTGTTTGGAGGCGTTGCGACAGGGGGGGTGAAGGATCGGTGTTTGACCATTTCGAGTCACTGGATGGCTCGTCGACGTCGGAGACCCGCCATCGCCAACAGGACGACAAGCGGATACAAGTCCGGCACGGTCGATGTCGTATTCATCGACGCACAGGCACAGCCCGCTTGCGAATCATCGCGCATCGGATGGCGGCTCGGAGAGTTGCTGGGATTATGATCTCTATCCTGGTGATCGTCTGGTGGGGAGCCACCATCAGCAACCGATGCCTTGTCTTCGCGATCATCGTTTTCGTCCGTGGAGTTCTCCTCGCTCGGCCATGATTCGTCGTTTGTGCCGCCATCGGCGTGAACTCCTGCCTCACTCGTGTCATCGTCTTGCTGTGGTTCTGTTCCTTCAGGGTCCGGTTTCGGTGTTGGATTGCATGGAGTTTCGAACGCCAACAGCATGGTGGCAATGCCTACTTTGTCTTCGATCACCGTTACGTGGTCAGTGGTCGAAGGCAACACGATGTTGGATACGTTGGGTCCTTCATCGAGAAATCCTGCGCTTGCGCCCACCATCATGTCGAGGGGGCTGATGAGATTGGTGTAACAGACCTCGGGAGCGCTGTCGTTGGTGGGCAGGCTTCGTTCCGATTGACCAACCATCAAGAAGTGACCTGGCGGTTCGGAAAGCCCCCCGTGCAGAGAGATCCAGTAGTTGGCATCGAATAAGTCCGCAGCGAAGTCGGACTCGACGATCTCCTGGTCGGCGGGGGACAGGTGCTGGCCCACAAAAGAGGCCAGCCCCAGTGCGGCGGCAACGATATCTTGGGACTTGATGTTCGACGTGAAAGGGGGGAGTAGGTTGTGAACCGCTTCCATTGTATTGGGGCAAAACACGATTCCATCGATGATGGTGGACAACCCAAGATGTGCGTAGGGGTGGTGGCCGGGGGCGAAGCCCACCATCCGATTGACCTTGCTCGCGCCGCCTTTGGCAAGAATGTAGTTGTCGATGACCATGCCGCCTTCGGAATAACCGACCACATTGACTTTTTTGGCTCCTGTTTTCTTGAGCACTTTGTCGACAACGGCGGCGAACTCAGCGCCAGACTGGTTCAAGTGCGCCATTCCGGTTTGCCCTTTTCCATTGATTTTCCCGTATTCCTCGCCGAATACGCAATGGCCGGCGAATTGAAGAGCGTTGATGATGTCTTTCATCTGCCCAGGAGAGCCGCTTCGCCCATGGGCAAGGCCGACGGGATAGGGGCGCAAGGCCGACGGGATAGGGGCGCAAGGCCGACGGGATAGGGGCGCAAGGCCGACGGTTTGCAAGAATAGTCGTTTAGTCCCGCGTGTGCCTGGGAAGCGGGTAGTAGGAGTCCAAACGACAGAGCAATGGGGAAAAGACCACAGAGTTTCATGGGCAATCTCCTGGGGTTGTGGTGCCCATCGATTCTCGGCGGGCCCGCGGTCGATGTGCGGGGCAGGGATTGTGCCACTCGTTCGGAGTCTATCTAACGTATGGTATTTATTGAATATTTATCGATGATGGGCAGATGGAATGACGTTGGGATAGATGTTGTCAGGGGCTTGGATGCGGATCCCAGGCATCACGCGGATCTCCGGGTTCCTAGACCACCGGTCAGGAAAAAAAGCATCGCTTGTTTCGGATCGTTGAGACAAGTTGTCCTGTGGTGGTTGGAAAGGATGGTGCGCGCGGAGCACAAAATCATCCTTGCCGATGGGAAGTGGAACTAAGGCTGTCTCGGGTTCGGGCGGCTCGGGCTGTCTGCGTCGCGCTCATTGATTGGGGTGGAACAGTTGAGGTTTTGGACGAGATTGTCAGTTCGGTGCTCTAGGGAGTAACCCATGCGGGCGGCTCTTTGCGCTTCCAATCGTTTGCCGAAAACGTTTCTTTTGGTTTCCTAGTCTTCCACCCAAACCGGGGAAGACAGGATCCACTTGCCATCGGTGCGTGTGGCGTCCGCCACGATGTATCGCTGTGCGGGGTCGATATCGAGAGTCATGGTGGCATCACATATTTTTTCACCCGCGCAATCGAACGTATGGACCACCGCTCCTGCCCGGGATCGAAGCACGATGCTGGAGAAGCCAACTTCTGCATCTTCGGCCCTCACGTGAATGGTTGCGGACAAGTATCCTTGCAACCGCACCCCCATCCAACAGCCCTGGGCGTCGAGCGCGAGAGAGCCGCCATTGCCCGTGTTGCCGGCAAAAGTGCGTCGTTCGGTTATCGCGGCCTTGATGGAGGCTTCGTCCAAAGCGCTGGCGAAAAGACCGGAGCGACGTCCTCCCGCCGATGGGTTCATCGAA
The DNA here is from genome assembly GCA_002070115.1 of Deltaproteobacteria bacterium ADurb.Bin207. Taxonomy (GTDB): domain Bacteria; phylum Myxococcota_A; class Polyangia; order Polyangiales; family Polyangiaceae; genus MWCO01. Next base: position 4,785 of record MWCO01000072.1, on the reverse strand, counting down.
TGGGTGTCGCTGTTCCAAGTGGGCGCAACGTGCCAACCGCCATCGAGGAGTTTGAAGTAATAGGCGCGGGCAGCGGCCTGGGCAGCCCCGTTCAGTTCTGCGAGCGCCATTTTCTCATCGACTTTGGCAACGACGTTATCTCCGGTCCAGGGGAAATCCGTGCTTGCCGGATGGTTGATTTGCGCGAGACAGCCGTCGCAAGCCGCGATTTTGTCGTAAAGCCCATCGAGGTTGGTCGACTTTTCGATGAAGCCTGGAGAAAAAAACACGTTGGCGTGGCCTAGCCGCTGCTTATTGGGTGCGTTGGTCGCGATCTCGAACGCGCACAACCCAAGAAAAGAAGCTTGCGTTGCTGCTTTGGCGGCTTTTTTGCAAAGTGAGAATTCTTCTGTCGTCAAGTGTTCCACGTGGTCCGTGACCAACAAAAAATCGAGCCCTACCTCGTCGCGTGCCAGCGCAAACATCTCCTCCGGCAATCCAGTTCCGTCAGAATACGATGTGTGCGTATGCAGATCCCCAAGCAGCGGGATCATCGCGTCCGTGATGCATCCGCGCGTGGTGGGTTCAAAAATCGAGGCATCGAAACCGATGAGGTAGGGCGTGAGCACGTCGTACCAAGGTTGTGATTTTTTTCGCTTTTGCAGGTGCGCCGAACCGCTTTGGGTCACGACCCAGAGTGTGGCGTCGGGCCCCAACGTCAGGGCTTGGGCGGCTCCGCTGACTTGCCATCGGACGGCACCCGCGGGCCGGTTTTCGCACCAACGAATCAACTTCGATGGTTGGGATCCAGTACTGTCGGCAAGATGATAAGAGGTGAGAAGAAAACATCTTTCTTCGAGCGTCGGCAGACGAGTCAGGCCGCGAACGAACGGTATGGATGGGGGAAGAAGCAGATGCTGATCCGAATCATGGGCAGAGGGCCTTTCGATAGCTCCCGTTTCAGATAAATCATATCGTTCGATGGCGCCATTCATGGCGACATTGCCTGCAAGCCATAACGCGCCGACCTCGGGATCGTAGGTGATGGCGGCGTTGGCCACCCGCACATCGAAGGCATCGGTGGCCTGTAAAGAATAGAAGGCGGTGGTTGCGGGCAGATCGGGATCCGCCGCATGTTCGACTTTCGCTTTGGAAGGGTCGAAACGCAAGACCTGGCTTCCCAGCGTCAGATAAAGACCAGTCGGTGCCCAGGTCATTCCTCCGATGGCGCGAGTCCAGGGGGTTCCGTGGATGTCACGCAATCGAAAAACGCTTTGCACATCGTGGGATAGAAGATCCACTTGCGCCAGGATCGAGTCGTGGTCTTTGGGGTTGCCGCCCTCGTCCTGTTCGAAGGAAAAACTCAGCCAAAGCGTGCGGCCATCTCCAGAGACGGCCACTCCGTTGGGGACGTAGCGATCGTTGAGAAAGGGGAGGCCTAGGCGTGCTCGCGCGTGTCGAAGCCCTGTGAATCGACGGTCATTGTCGGTGAGAGCCACGCGGCGGGCGTAATTGTATCGGCGGTCGGAATATGGCGGGGTTGCGGTCGCAGTGCCGCCGGGTTCGGGAATCTGCAAGTAGTCGTGATAGCTGGGCGTGCCGAAGGTGCGGCCACCCTCCCGAAGCTGGCGAGTACCCAAATAATCGTCTCCAATCGGGTAGTTATGAACAACCAGGGCATGCATGTCGCCATCGAAAACTTCCCCATCGAGCTTGCCCCCCGTGGGTTCCGCGGCTACCGCCGGCAGTTCCGTGCTGTTGACGAGCACCGAACCATGATCGAAAGGTAGTTTTTGTTCGTGGATGAGATTGTGGTCCAGAAAGAGAGCGATTCGCCAATGGTCGCTTTTCAAAGAAGCGGAAACAGACGCCTGATACCAACGATTCGTCTCGAGGGGGGTAGAGGTGTCGCGCACCCAATGACGATAAGGCTTCCCCGCGTCGGAAGTGCTGAGGGCCATCTGTAAGTATCCGTCTTTTATATCGAAACACAAGCCTTGGCCGTTTTCCGTATTGGAAAAAAGCGTGACCGTGCCATCGATGGATCGAGGGCGAAACCAGGCTTGGATGGTGAAGCCGACGGATTGGGTGGTGATGGGAGTCGTTCCGAGGTAGCCAGCGGGTTTTTCTTGGGAAGGACTGAAAGACGTATAAGGGAACACGCTGAAGGGCGCCGGGCGTTCGGCTTTGACGTGCGCGATGTCGCCCCCATATTGCCCAGGGCTCGTGGACGTCCCATCGGAACGCCAGCGAAAGATGACGCCCGGAGCGTTTCCGAATACCGTAGATGCAAAAGGCGGCGTGTCGGGTTCACGGTAAGGCTCGCCAGACTCCGCCTCGCTGTCAGATTCCAACGTATCGTGCGTTTGGCCATCAGAGGAAGTGGCGTCATCTTGGGGGGACGCCTCGCTGAAGGTCTCGCTAGCCGCGTCATAAGCCTGAGAGTCGGCAGGGGCGTCGTGGCTAGTCGAACCGAGATCGTCGCCGCAGCCAGCGATGACAAGGGAAAGTCCAAAGACGAGAGCATGGGCATAGAACGGGGCAAGGCGCATCATCGCCTGGGACGGGAAGCAACACCCGAGCCAGCGTCGATTCGGTCAAATCACCAATGATTGTTTTTCCAACGCGGGTAGGAAGACGAAACGGCCTGAGAATTCGTGGGGTGGGGCAGACAAAGGGGTGGTGGAAGGGAGGAAGGGGAAGGGCAGGGGGAGCAGCGATCGGGAATAATAAGCATAACTATTGGTATTTATTGATGATGTTGTGTTGCCCTGGGGGAAAGAGGAGTGATGGGGTGCGCAGCGCAGGTACCCACTGAGACATGGGGGATCGCGGCAGCGTGGTTTCCGAAGGACGTTGGGGTACATCTTTTCTTGCGTTTTTGTAGTGCCTGACGCTACCGAGGGGCTCATGAATCCCACAGCGAAGCGAGTGTTGGAGCGAGACGTTCGCGGCGTGGCCCGAGCCTGTCGTCTCGTGGACGATCGAGTCGACGGATACATTGAGATGTTGAAGGATTTGTATCCGCATACGGGCAAGGCCTGGGTGGTTGGAGTGACGGGCAATCCGGGGGCGGGCAAGAGCACGCTGACGGATCGTCTCGTGGCGTATTGGCGTGGGGAAGGCAAGCGGGTCGGGGTGGTGGCGGTGGATCCGACGAGTCCATTTTCGGGGGGGGCGATCCTTGGGGATCGCATACGAATGCAGCGGCATTTCGAGGATCCGGATGTTTTCATTCGGTCGTTGGCGACCCGGGGGGCCCTGGGGGGGTTATCGCATTCGGCGATGGATACGGTTCGTATCCTCGATGCGTGGGGGGCGGATGTGGTGTTGGTGGAGACGGTGGGCGTGGGGCAAGACGAGCTCGAGATTACGAGGGCGGCGCATTCGACACTGGTGGTGATGGCGCCTGGGTTGGGGGACGGGATACAGGCGATCAAGGCGGGCATTCTCGAGATTGCGGATGTTTTTGCGGTCAACAAGGCGGATCGGGATGGGGCGGATGCCACGGTTCGGGACTTGGAACTGATGGTTGCGCTTGGAAAAGGGGTGGCGGCGGCGACCGTGGGGCATTCGGTTTCGATGAGCGGCGAAGGGGCGATGGGCCCGGGGTGGGAACCGCCGATCGTGCGAAGCGTGGCCACGCAGAACCAAGGCGTGGATGCGGTCGCCCATCGTCTGGCGGAACATTATGTCTGGCTGCGGTCCAGCGCGGAGGGAAAGCTTCGGATCGAAGCACGTCTTCGCGAACTCATGTATAACGAAATGCGTCAGGCGTTGGTGGATGCGGCGGTTCGTGACATTCACGACGACATCGAGCGAGCCATTCACGAGGTGGCGCGTCGTGAAACGGATCCGTATACGGCTAGCGAACGCCTTGTCACGCTGTTCAAGCAGGGAAGGAAGACGGGCCAGCGAGAGCCGTGATCCGAAGGGGATAACGGGCAGCGGCGAGAGCGTATCGTATCCGTAAATGGGCGAGGGCAGGTGGACGAATGCCCTCGGATTTGGCGAATTGCGAGCGCATGGGTTAGTCTGAGCCACGCTATCTTTTTTTTGGATGGGAGCCATCCCAACGTGAGTCCTTCCTCACACTCGGTTGCCTGCGCGCTTTGTGGTGGAACCTGCGAGGCGGAGGCGAAATTTTGCCCGCATTGCCGTTCGCCGATTTCCTCGTTGCGAAAAGGGGAAGACTCGCTCGTGGGGGAATCATTGCCTGGCGGCTGGCATCTGGAAGAACGGATCGGGGCAGATGCCATCGCTCGTCTGTTTCGAGCGACGGATCCGTCTGGGCAGAGTGTCATCGTTCGAATCATTCATGATCATCTGATCCGCAATCGTACGTTCTCGCGAGGATTGTCCCGTGCCGTCGAAGAGGCATTGCGGGTCAAGGGGCCTGGGGTGTTGCGTCTATTGGGGGCTGGGGCAACGGTGCTGCAGGGGCAGGCACGATTGTATTTGTTGTCCGAATCCTTTGAAGGAAGGAACCTTTGCTCGATCGTGCAAGCGCGGGGGGTGCTGCCTGTTTCTCAAGTATTTTCAACAGCTTTGGATATTTTGGACGCCCTCGAGGACATGCATCGGCAAGGGATTGTTCATGGCGATATCCTTCCGGAGTGCATTCTGATTGGGGCCACGGAAGAGGGCGAGGTGCGGGCCAAAGTGGTCAACCACGTGCTGGGGCGTCTTGCATCCGTGGCGATACCGAGGCTGGCGTGCGGCGGGACTGCTAGTGGGACTTCGCGCTACATGGCTCCCGAGTTGGCGATGGGCGAGCCGCCTTCGGTGTTCAGCGATATTTATTCG
>MWCO01000071.1 GCA_002070115.1 Deltaproteobacteria bacterium ADurb.Bin207 | reverse complement strand
TCCCTCCCCCTGCTCCCCCCGCCGACAATAACAACCCCTATTGATCTTTCCGCCCCATCGACGGCCACCATACCCCCCGAAAACCATGGTTTCGTCTTCTCTAACCTATTGTAATATATAAATATTTCGTGATTTCTCGCCAGCTTTCGACGTTGTCGCCGCCCTCGAACGAACCCATCCTGTCGCGCGTCGCCGGCTTGTGCGCTTACCAAAAATCCTGAGCAAGTGGCGCGCGCTTCGATCGTCCGCTACGTTGACGTTTCCATGGCTTTCGATCCGGCGAGGTTCCCCGTTTGGCTCCTATTTTCGCTCTTGGGCTGTGTGACGCCGGGCCTGTCGCGCGGACCCGAAACGAGCGGAGCCAAGTCGACCGCGCCTGTTTCATCGTCTTCTGGCCCGCAGCCACCTCGAACAGAGGCCGCCGGACCATGGGAATCGGAAGCGCTCGAAGATGACGATGACGATCCCATTCTCGACGATGGTGGTGGTGATGACGACGAAGCTTCGGATGATTCCAAGGATAGCGTGGCTGCCTATCGTCCGGTGGATCATCCGCTGGCATCCATCTCCGATGCCGAGTTGGAGCGGATGGTGCAGACCGACTTGGCATCGTTAGGACCGATGTCTTTGGGAGCCACGAACGCGGGGCGTCTGATCAACGCAGTACAAATGCCGAAAGGGGAGCGGTGGGAGTTGATCGATCCGGCACGGGCCTGGGGGACGCAGGAGACGGTCGATGGGATCATTCGGTGCATCGATGAGGTGCATGCGCGGTTTCCGGATTCGCCCAAAATGCAAATCGGGCATATCAGCGCGCGTCAGGGGGGGGCTTTGTCCCCTCACGTGAGTCATCAAGCTGGGCGTGATGTGGACTTGAGTTATTATTACACGTCGCCGACTCGTTGGTTTACCAGGGCTCATGCGGGCAATCTGGATCGAGCCAGAACATGGGCTTTCGTGCGGGCGTTGATCGTTCATACGGATGTGGAAATGATCCTGATCGACGGGGGATTGCAGCGATTGTTGCGAGAGCATGCCTTGGCGATCGGTGAGGATCCGGCTTGGATCAACGATATTTTTCGAGGATCCCAGGGACGTCCGGCGTTGATTCGTCATGCGCGCGGCCATGCGAATCACCTTCACGTGAGGTTTTATAGTCCGGTGGCTCGGGAAACGGCTCGGCGTGTCCAACCTTTGTTGGCGAAAACACGCGAAATGGATCCTCCTGTCGCTTATGTGATGCATCGGGCGCGCAAAGGAGACACCCTCGGTCGACTGGCCAATCATTATGGAACGACGGTGGAGGCGATTCAGCGAGCCAATGGTCTGAGATCGACTGCCATTCGTGCGAAGCGGACGTATCGGATTCCTACGAGGGGGCGGGTCGTACCGGTGGTTCCTCAACCCATTTCGGTGCCGCCACGGCGTTTACCCCCTGAAAAACAAGCTCTCCGAACCACGGGCGACAACCCCTAAAAAGGGATGAGCCAAGCTTTTGGTGCATTATCGCTCCCGCGCACATCTACCGAGTTGCATTGCACTCGTTCGCATGCGACACTCGAAACATGAAACGATGGTCGTGGTTTCTAGGCGCGGTAGCCGTTGGCTTATTCATTGGATGCGGTACGAGTAGCGATTCGTCGCCGGATGGGTCAGGCGGTTCTGCAAAGGGAGGTTCTGGCGGGAGTGGAGCCACGGGCGGAAAAGGTGGTTCCAGTGGGGACGCAAGCGTCGATGGTGGCTCTGGGGGGGAGAGTGGATCGGCAGGAGTATCGGGCGGTTGGCCGACGGGCGGGTCGGGCGGAGGTGGAACGGGTGGCTCCAGTGAAACCGGTGGAGTCGGTGGAAGCACGCAGCCCGATGCTTCCCCCGACGTCAACTTCGAATATGACGCTCCGGTGACGGAAGCCAGTTTGGAAGATGCTTGTGTGGATGAAACCGCGGCGGCAAAACCTGTCCCGCTGGACATCTACTTCATGTTGGATGCTTCCACGAGCATGTCGATTCCCGCGGGTTCCGGTGCTCAAGGTGACTGCAACGTGGCGCCGCCTTTTTCCCCTTCGGTCAATTCCCGCTGGTGTAATGCGGTGAATGCGGTGGCTGGCTACGTCTCCGACTCGTCGGTGGCTGGAAATCGTGCGGCGATTGGCTACTTCAAACATTACACAAGTCATAATTGCAATGGTTCCGGATATGACACGCCCATGGTTGCGCTCGGAACCCTGTCCGGCGGCTACACCGGCCACGCAAAGGTCATTGTCGAACAAGCGTATGGAGGGCTGAATTGGGCCTATCCATTCAGCAATACACCAACGGGTGGAGCCCTGAATGGCCTGGTGAAGTTCACCGCGGCCAACAAAACTCCCGGACGTGTCATCATCGGCATTTTGATTACCGATGGTGCTCCCAACGAATGTGAGTCAAGCGATAGTGGCTTGAGAAACATCGCTCAAACTCACTTCAATAACACGGGGATCCACACGTTCATGGTGGGCATCGAAGGTTCGGCCTTCCAAAGGTTGGAGGCTTGGGCAAGTTATACGGGCGCCATCAAGCACGATGATACGAACGATGCTTGTGGCAACTGCAACAATTGCGAATGTCACCACTATAACGTCGGCAAGGGCAATCCTGCCGTATTTATCGAGGCCTTGAAGAAGATCCAGAAGTCCGTGTTGTCGTGTACTTTCCAGGTGCCCGAGCCGAGCCAAGGAGTCCTCGATCCGGATCTCGTTCGTGTCGATTACTTCCCCAACGGCCAACCCCCGCCGATTGAATTGCCTCGCGTGAATTCCGCGGGTGATTGCTCCGGACCCGGCTGGTATTACGATAACCCCACGAATCCTACCACCGTCAATCTCTGTCCGGATTCCTGCTCGACGATTCAGGCGGATAGTCACGCGGAAATCAAAATCCGTATCGCCTGTCAGGCCTCCTGATCACATGGACCGCTCTACCACCTTTCGCAGGGGCGTGAGGTGCTTGCTGTATTTTCGCCAGCGCTCTACCGACCGTGTGTGCGTGGGCTGGCGCACTTGCCAGTTGCTTACCGTTTGTGTGCTGCCACCACGATGATGCGAAAGACAAACCGGATCCCAGGGCAATCCCAGGCTGTCGAGTAGTCTGCGAACCTGCGTTTCCGGATCGCGGACCAATGCTTCATACTGCACCTGCTCAATCGCGATGGGGCAAACCCGTTTCCAATGTTCCATGAGTTGGCTGGACATTCGATACACCTTGCCGATGTCTTCCAAATCGTAGGTGTAGCCAACTCCGCCGCCCTGGAACGATTGTTGATACATCGACAGGCCGGCATCCAGGATGTTCCGGTTGCAGTACACAATCCGTGCGCGGGGAAAAAGAATCGCGATAAGCCCGACCAACACGAGATTCGATAGCATTTTGTCGCAGATTCGAAGAGTCGTGGCAGAAGCGTCCCGCGTGAGTCGTCGAAGATACTCGCCGGCAACCGCCTGAATGGCCTCGCCACTCATCTCGCGCAAGCATTCCGGAAAAGGCGTTTGCGTCCCTACACGGCTGGGCAAATCCGCGGCCAGGCGTGGGAGCGTTCCGATTTCTCCAACCCCGTCACCTTGGGGATGCGTGGCGATGATCCGTTCGACCAGACTCGAACCGCTGCGAGGCAGGCCCACGAGAAAAACCGGAAGGGAGGAATCATTGCCTAAGGTATTGTATTTGCTAAATAATTCCTTGTCGCAAACCGTGCTGACGCGGTCCATGAGTTGCTGCATGGCTTGGATATCGAAAGGATGACGCTCGCGGTGCATTTCGTTCGCGGTTTTCATGAAGCGGAAAGCTTCATTGGGGCAACCCAGGTCATCGTAGGCTTTCGCGAGCGCAAAATAGAGGGCTTCGCGATCGGTGGTATCTGGCCCATGGTTGCGGCAAAGATCTCGAAGCCGACGAAAGTCAGGATCGTCTTTTTTTCGGAAACGTCGAAGATGAGCGAGGCGTAGCCACGCGGAACCCAACGAAGGAGCGATTCGAAGAGCCGAGCGCAATGCGTTTTCCGCTTCGGAACGCTGGCCTTTGGCGGCGAATACATCGGATAAGGAGGCGTACGCGGAGGCGCGTTTCGGATCCAGCGCGATCGCTCGCTGAAGGAAGGCCGCGGCCATATCCAGACGTGCATCTTGCAAAGCCACCAGCCCGAGCCATTCATGGACGGTCGAATGATTGGGATGATCGAATGCTGCTTGGCGAAGCAACTGCAGTGCTTCTTCCAGACGTCCTCGGGCAGCCCACCGGGACGCGCGAGATACTATGTCATTCACCTTCGCGTTCGTTTGCGTAACGCTCGTGGTTTGCACGAGAGAAGAGGCATCGACTTTCGATGTCACGATTCTTCCACGAATGCCCGATGAAGCGCCTGTTGGGCGGTGATGGCATGGTTTGCCGCGACGGTGGCACCAAGACGAAGGGAGGAACCGCGCAGTTCGAGGAGAGGGACGTTGGTCTTTTCCAGCGCTTCTACCATGCGCGCCATCGGTTCCGCGCTTTCGGTGAGCCCGTGTCCGACCACGCTCACGACGGCGACCTCATTGTCGATGGTAGCTTGTTTCCATGGTGTATCGCGAATCAGGCGGGGCTGGATTTGTTCCCACTCCGGGACATTGTTGAGCGGGATCAGAAATGAACCGCCATGGTCTGAGAGGCTGAGTTCTCGAACAGGAATATCGAATTGTCGAAGGTGGGCCGTAGCCGCGCGAAACGACAGCGTATCGTTGGTGCTCAAGCGAATGAGGGCGATGTTTTTTTCGCAGGTTATGGCACGCACGCGATTGTCATTTTGCGGAGCGAATTGTCGCACGATCGTCTCGCGCCGCGGCTGACCGTCGGGCGTACAAGGATCGAAGGTGGATCGAGCATAGATGGCGATGCCATTTTTTCGGGCCCATTCTACGGCTTGGGCATTGAGGACTTTGGCACCGCTTTCGGCCATTTCTTGAAGCAATTCCGGATTCAACTCCGGGATGTGCTTGGCATTGGGAACCGCCCGGGGATCCGCGGAATACACACCATCCACATCGCTATAGATTTCGCACCGATCTGCGCCGAGGGCAGCCGCCAGGGCGACCGCGGTCGTATCCGATCCGCCACGTCCCAACGTGGTGATTTCTCGCTTGTAACTTACCCCCTGGTAGCCCGCGACGATCACGATTTTTCCCCTCGCGAGTTCGTCTTCGACACGGTGGGGACGTACCTCGATGATGCGCGCATCGAAGTGTCGATCGTTGGTCAGGATGCCACATTGGGATCCCGTAAAAGAGATGGCATCGCAGCCCCTTGCCTGGATGGCGAGAGATAAAAGAGCCATGGAAACGCGCTCGCCCGTGGTTACGAGCATGTCGAGTTCCCGTCGCGCCGGCGCCGATGACTTGCCATCCACCGCGGCCGCTTGATACGCGAGTTCCAGCAGCGAATCGGTGGCTTTGGCCATGGCGCTGACGACGACCACCACCTGGTTTCCCGCGTGGAAGGTATCTACGATTTTATCGGCAACACGCTTGATTTTACCGACATCAGCGACAGACGAGCCGCCGTACTTCTGAACGATGATCGCCATGGCAATGAGGTAGCACTGATGCTGGGGGGGTGGGAACGGTGAATGATTGGTTCAGGTGGGAAGGGAAGGACTCCAGGCGATTAAACCGAAGGCGCCTGCCACCCAAAGACAGCCTCGGAATGGATCCCAACGCAAATGATGCGCTCGTCCCATGCCTTCCGTGGGATCTGCATCCGCCCCGACAACCGCTACGTCGGGCGATAAGTCAGCGACCAACGTGGGCTCTTGTCCGGGGGTCCAAGAAAACAGCACGCTCCTATCGTGGGATTCGAGATAAATGGCACCGACGATCGTTGCCTTCGCTTCGTTCGGTAAGATGGCAAGGCTTTGAATTCCAACAGGAATTTTTGTGTGGAACCATGTCTCACCGCGGTCCGGCGATGCGAGCAATGCGCCATCTTCGAGCGCGGCAACCCAAGTGTCGGATGACGCGGCCAATGCGGCGACGCCATGGGTCGAAAGGACTGCTTTCACGAGCTTCGATTCCCATCGCCCTTCGTCGTCCGCATCCAGCCAGAAAAAGCTTGTCTCCGAAACCGTGAGGATATGAGCGTTTCCTTTTTCGTCCGAAGTCAGTCCAAGCACCTTCCCCAAACCATCCACGCGTTTCCACGTCCGTCCATGGTCAGCGCTGACGAGCAGTTCGCCTTGGGTGGTGCTGGCATAGGAAAATGCCCTATCGCAAAGGCCATAAACGACGTGCGCTATGGCATCTCCTTTCGATAATCCGCTTTCGAACCATTGACAGGTCTGCACCGAACGAGTCGTTTCAAAAAACCGCTGACGGCTCGCGAGCATCACCCGGTCTCGCGGAGCGAAGCCCATCGACACGAATTCACTGTGCTTACTGTCTGGAATGGGCAATACGGCACAGCGTTCCGTTCCTTCGCATTCATCGAGAAAACAAATTCCATGGCCCGCGGCGGCAACGAGTCGTGGAGTACATATCACGAAAGACATGGGTGCGGCGACGAGTGGTGTATGCGTACGATGCCAACGAGCCTCCGCCCACGCGGGTAAAGCGACTTCATCGGGCAGATCGATTAGCCCAACGTCCACTTGGTCCCCATCATCACCGTCGTCGCTCGTGTCGAGGTGCGGAAAAGCGGATTCATTGACTTCATTGTCCAACGAATCCGAAGTACCCTCCGCGCCATCATCGCGCTCGACAGCCTCGAGATCGTCGATTCCGAGTGCGATATCGTCGTTCGTAACTCCCTCATCGTCATCATCCTCACGCCGATGTGAGATGTCGAATGGTGGGATGTCATCCTGCACCGGATCGACCCCGGCTAGTTCATCACCTTCTTCGAGAGAAGGGCGATCGATATCCCAGGGGGTATCGATGAGTTCGCCAACGGGCAGTGAGAAATCGGGAAATCCGTCTTGTTCTTCTCCGCAAGCCGTGTCGTTCTCTTCTAAAAACTCCTGTTGTAAACCAACATCCTGTTCTTCCCCTTCCTCTTCTCCGTCAAGAGGAGGGAGATCATCCAGTAGATCGTCGTTGGATTGTGCGGCCGCCTGCATGGTTGGAAGCATAATGCAGCAATGTCGTAAAGGGATAAGTCAAGTTGTTTTCCATGATTCGCGCGATGGCGATGGGGGCGTTTCGAAGCCGTGTCATGGAACCGTCTTGCAAAAACGTCGCGGCAGTGACAGGGAACCGGTCTCCGAACAAAGTGAGCGCGTTGAGGAAGCGATGTCCGTTCCCATTCCCACGGTCGATGACGATGCGCTGGTATGGTACCGAATTCGTGTTGTCGAAAAAGATGTGGCATTCGTGCGAGGCATTCTGGAAGCCAGCGAAGGATTGGCGTGTATGTTCGCGGAAAAAGGCGGCGACCTGATGCTTGTGAGTCCCTCGAGTCAGCAGCAACGGTTGGAGGAAGTGATCGAGGACCTACGTGTGGAGCTTGGTGCGATAGTCACTGAACGAGGAACGAACGGTGGGAGGAAGCGCGAGTCTTCTTCGTGAGATCTCGGGGGAGGAATTGATGCGAAGCGGTGACTTCGGTAGGTTGGAACTCATGTCGTCGACCCCGTCACGCGAGGCGATAAATGATGCTGACGTTTCGCGCAGTCGCGTCGAGGGAGCGTGGCGTGTGTGGTTGGAAGCTTTGGCGACCGATGCCGAGGCCGCGTTGGGGGCATCTCTTGCCTATGAAGCTTTGGATGAGGGGGGAAGAAATGCGGTGCTCGATATCTTGGAAAAGGATGTGGCAACGCTGGCCGTTCCAAGAATTGCCGTGTTTGCGCCTCTGCTATCGGTCGAACGGGACAGTCAACGGAGAGACCGGATACGGATAGCCATCGGATCGGACATGGATGAACGGAGGCAAATCTCCGCCAGAGCACTCATGGGAACCAGAAGCGATGGGGATCAAATCATTGTGGCAGAAACGCATGCGTACTTGGATTTCGTTCGACTGACGGTGTGTCGACTGGACCCTGATCATGGTATCCGTTGGGTTCGAAGTGAGCCTCTCGTTCATGCACGGGATGCTACCAAACCAGGGACCCGGATGTACGAAGCGGATCTCGAGCCACTTCCGGTCCGTACGGCGGTAGATATCATCGCGCGCGCCATCGTTGCTCAACGACGACGGGATGGGGTTCTTCCGCCGAGCTTGCTTCCTTTGCTCGAACTATTCGATGTCGGGACGGAGGATCCGCTGGGGGGGAAGGATGGCTACGTCACCGAAGGCAAAGGTTGAACGCTGGATGCGGCATCGGCCTTTCCGTGGGTTGCTGGCAATTCTCTTTGCTCTTTGGGGATGCGGCGGGGCGGCAATTCCTCCGGCTCACGACGAATCGGAAGAGGGTTCCCATGCGGTACGCTTGCTTCCTTCGGGAGACACCCCTCGATTTCGATTTCGCGCCTTGGATGGACGCGAAGTATCAAGTGACGTGGCTCTTGGACGAACGAGTGTGATTGCTTTTATGGCAACCTTCGATTGGGCTTCGCAGGCGCAAGCCAGGTTCATCTCTGGTATCGAGCGTCATCATACGCCGAGGGTGAATTGCTTTGGGATTGTGATGGAGCAGGCAGAAAACGCTCCTTTGGTGGAATCATTTGTGACGACACTGGGGCTACGTTTTCCGGTGGCCCATGTGACTTCCTCGCAGGTAGGCAAAGCAACGTTGGGAGTTCGAACCGTTCCGACGGTGCTCGTGATGGATGCGGGAGGCAACGTGATTTGGCGAAGTCGTGGGCTTGCTACGGAGGACCAGCTTCGGGAGGTGCTTCACGCGGTCGAAGCGCAAACGAAGAAGAAAGTGAAATAGCCCTCTGGACATAGAACGAAAGCCATCCTTAAAGTGACAGGGAAGCGTTGAAACACGAGGAGGTCTCCGTGAAGCACGCCGTGGCTCATGATTTATCGATTCCGCTGGCGAAAGCGGCCGTGAACAAGGCATTCGAATCGTATTGTGCGAGATTCGCCGAATACAAACCAACCCTTAGATGGGTGAGTGACCGTAAGGCGGACGCTGGGTTTTCCGTCAAAGGGTTTTCTTTGAAGGGCGGATTCGAGGTGACGGATTCGACGATCGAATTGGAACTCGATGTTCCTTTCGTTCTTCGGATTTTCAAAAACCAGGCGTTATCCGTGATCGAAAAAGAGGTTTTGCTTTGGGTTTCCAAAGCCAAGGCGGGTGAAATCACCGTGTAGAACACCGAGCGACTGGCTGGCTGATCAGGTCATTTCTTCAAACATGGCCATGGGCCCAACCTGGCGTCGCTCCGAAAACGCCACAGCACCAAACCAACAGCGTCGCGGGAGTCGGTGCCTTGTCAGGCGAGCACGATCCGTATCGCATGGCCTGAGCCAACAGGCGTCATAGGCCCGCTCCTGTTCGCACGAGGTTAGGCCGAAGGGTGCTCTCTATACCAAGTGATACTTGGCGTTCGCACGGTCTCCGGTTTTCGAGATTTTTCCTTCGGCGACGAGCGCCTCGAGGGTGATGCGAAGGGTGCGAGCATCTTTGCCGGTGAGTTTTCGCAAATCGGAAATGGAAAGCCCTTCGGCATCGAGTTGATCGAGGACGAATTGCTTGTCTTCGTCAGCCGGGCTATCCGCGACGTCATCTTTTTTGGGTTTCGGGGCGCTGCGTTTGATTTTGTATTCGACGCGCATGGCCGTAAGGATGGCATCGTCACTCAGCTTGGCGGAAAGGAGCACTTTCAATTGCTGCTTGGCCGCGTCGACCTGATTTTCGACCATCTGCAGGCAAGATTTCTTTTCGGCGATTTTGGCTTCTAAGACTGCGATTTCCTGCTGCAATTTGGCTCGTTCATCGTCTAAGCGTCCGGTCGAAAACCCTGCTTCGTCTTCGAATTGGAGCCATAGAATCTCGAATCTTTCGCCGTCGACCGGAATCTGATCTGGATCCGAGCTTTTGGTGGTTCGAAGGGGAACGGTTTTGGTGGGCGGTTTGTTAGGGCGTGGTTGGGTCATGTTGCGACTCCGCGAACGTGGAACCATCAAGCATTGGGGCCGAAAGATAGAATCAAATAACCCCCAGAGCGTTCGTCTTTTTGAGTTTCGAGCAGGCCACGGCGCTGGGCGTCTTCGATCAACTCGTTGAACGTCCTATAACCGTGAAAAGATTCGGAAAAATTGGGCTTTTTTCGTTTGAGGGTCTGCTTCACCATCGAGCCCCACAGGTTATCGTCTCGATCACGAAACAAAGACTCCACGACGTCGAGCACCATTTCGATCGCTTCCTCCCGTCGTTCATCGACACTTTTCGTATCCATGTCCACCGCGGGCGAGGAAGCATTGGTGGAATCCGGTTTTACCAACTCAGGCTTCGGTTGGCCTTCCGACCGAGTCGCTTTGGCGGGCGGCTTCGCCGGTGCCTTGCCCTTGTTCGCGTCGCGCTTCGCCGTGGGTTTGATGCCCGTGCGAAGAGATCGAATCAGATCGTCGTAGTAGATGAACTCATCGCAGTTGCCGACGAGCAGGTCGCTGCTGGAGTTTTTGACTCCCAAACCGATGACCTTCTTATCGTTTTCCCGAAGCTTGCTGACCAGAGGGGAGAAGTCGCTATCGCCCGATATGATCACGAAAATATCGATATGCGTTTTCGTGTAACAAAGATCGAGCGCATCCACGACCAGTCGAATGTCCGCGGAGTTCTTTCCTGAGTAGGAAATATGCGGGATTTCCACCAGCTCAAAAGCCGCTTCATGCATGGAACGCTTGTGGGACTTGTATCGATCCCAGTCCGCGTAAGCTTTTTTAACAACGATCTTTCCTTTGTCCAAAAGACGTTCGAGCACCAAGCTGATGTTGAAGGGCTCGACGTTGGCATCGCGAACGCCAAGAGCCACGTTCTCGAAGTCGGCAAAGATGGCAATATTCGGGGCAGCGTCTTCCCGTTGCGTCATGGGGGCGCATCCTAGCAGTGCGGTGGAAAAAACGGGTTCCAACTAACCCAAAAAGCGGTTTTGGAGGACGAGAGGAACGGGATTCCGCTTGTATGATAGGGAAAACCCTCAATATTTTTTTTTTGAGAACGTAACGCCAAGCTTTCCGGTATTCTCTTGCCATGGTACGAAAACAACCGAATCGACTCACATGGGTAGTGGGCTCGTTCTTCGTCTTGGTCGGCGCTTGTTCCATTGTGGCTGAGGTCGACCGGGAAAATATTCCCTCCAACGAGACTCCGAGCACGGGCGGCTCGGGAGGAACCGGCGGCGCTGGGGGAGCTGGTGGCACGGGAGGAGTCGGAGCAACCGGAGGATCCGGAGGCGCTGGTGGTTGCACGGTCCCCTCTGACTGTCCAGGAACGGATACCGACTGTGCTTCGCGCACATGCGTTGGCAATTCCTGCGGGGTCGAATACGCGGCCGCCGGAACCCTGACCTCCCAGCAAGTGGAAGGAGACTGTCAGTCGCTCGTATGCGATGGGTCCGGAAGTACGATCAAAGTCAATGACGATAAGGACATCCCAGCTCAGGACAACGAGTGCGCTGTCGGCTCGTGTGTGGCGGGAGCGCCAAAGGTCGACTTTGCGCCCGAGGGGACCGAATGCTCTTCCAATGGCGGAAATGTATGTGATGGCGAGGGGGCTTGTGTCGAATGCATGAAAGCTTCCGATTGCCCGAACAATGATGACCTTTGTGTCGACAAACAATGCGTTCCCGCGTCGTGTGGAAATCAAAAACTCGATCCGGGAGAGACCGATGTCGACTGCGGAGGACCCGATTGTGCTCCTTGTGCCGACGGGCTGAAGTGTTTGGAAGGGGACGATTGCAAGAGCGGCGTATGCAATGCCACAGCGAAAACATGCTCGGCGCCAGCTTGTGACGATAAAGTCAAAAACGGTTCGGAGACGGACGTGGATTGTGGCGGTTCGTGTCCCAACGGCTGCGCTGCTGGCAAGGCTTGCAAGGAAAACGGCGACTGCAAAGGCGGGCAATGCGACGCTAACCAATGTCAACCGACCTGTACGGATGAGGAGAAGAACGGGACGGAAACCGACGTGGATTGTGGCGGCTCTTGCGCTACCAAGTGCGATACCGGCAAGGCGTGTGCGAACCATGGGGATTGCGCATCGGGCAGTTGCGAAAACAACGTGTGCAAGGCAGCGGATGCCTGCAAGAACCACGTGAAAGATGGCGACGAGACGGATGTCGATTGCGGCGGGCCGGTGTGTGATAAGTGCGTAGATGGAAAGGCCTGCTTGGTCGATGGCGATTGCGTGAATTATTGCGCGGCGACGACCAAGGAATGTGTCAAGTCGCATTGCGAGGATGAGAAAAAGAGCGGCGATGAGACCGATGTCGATTGTGGAGGGTCTTGCTCCACGAAGTGCAACGACGGCCAAGCGTGCGCCAACAATGATGACTGCGCATCGGGCAATTGCGACAACAAAGAGTGCAAGCCAGCGGATGCCTGCAAGAACAACAAGCAAGATGGCGACGAGACGGATGTCGATTGCGGCGGGCCGGTGTGTGATAAGTGCGCGGATGGCAAGGCATGCTTGGTCGATGGCGATTGCGTGAATTATTGCGCGGCGACGACCAAGAAATGTGTCAAGTCGCAGTGCGAGGATGAGAAAAAGAACGGCGACGAGACGGATGTCGATTGCGGCGGGCCCGACTGTGAGAAATGCAAAAACGGAAAGACCTGTAAGGTCGATGGCGATTGCGAGAGTGGCAAATGCGACGAGGATGACGGGATCTGCGTGGCGAGTCCTTGACCGAGGAAGAACTAGGCAGCGTAGCCGAGGTTCATCGATTTTTCCTTTTTAATTCATATAGATACAGTCTATCCGAACGGAAGCGGATTCTCATTCCACGATGAATACGTCGAGGAACCACGCTCCTGATTCCCCGAAAAACCCATCCACTTGAACATAATACGTTCCTTTTTCGAGGCGTAGGTCCAGATAGCTGCGTTGCTGATAGAACCCCACGGAACAGCCGTGAAGCACTTCCGTGCCGGGACAAGCAGGGCCTTTTCGAATGTTGAGAAGCGTTCGGTAGGACGATCCACGCATGTCGAAAACGACTCGTCGTGGGCCGGGCAGATCGAGACGAAGCATTTGATCGGAGGCACCGGCGGCGGCACCACCCGCTTGATCGCATCCCGCGGCGTATTGCGCGGTCGCATTGGAAGTATTGCCTTGAAACAGGCCGCCTTGTAGCGGGATGGGATATGCTTCCTCGCAGGTGTCGGCGAAGGCGATGAAGGTGGGGGCGGTGGCTGGTCGAACGAAAGCGGTGAGCTGTGCGGGGTTACCGTGACGCGTTTCGATGACGGCCCGGTATTCGCCCGCGGCAAGATTGCTCGCGGCGATACGAACCGGGGAGGGAGCGGCATTGGCGCAGCCTATCAAGTCTTCGGATGCACATGGGGGGTACCATAGGGATACGGCTCCCGTATCGGAGCTGGAGTACTGTCCCACGAGCAAGACGTCGGAGGGCTGGGTCAAGGTGAGCGTGCGCGCCGCATCCTTGGCGTTGGCAAGACAACTATCCTTCACGTTATCGGCATGATCGTAGAGCGAGATGCTTTCCGTGACGTTGGCGGTCATCTTTGGAGCGGTTTGGCAATCGTCGCCTGGTGGTGGCTCCGAGGGCGCTTGGAGTTCAACGACGAATTGAATGATGGAGGCGGCCGTGGCGCTTACCGCGACATAGTAGGTGCCGGCTGGTTGGTTGCGCGCGAAAAGAAGCGGAGCCGCGGCCGATGCACAAGCGATTTCGTCTTCTGGCTTGGCGCAGTTTTCGTTGCGCAAGCTGAGCACCGGTTCGCCAAATCCATCGATAGAACCAGCGGTTACCCGGATGTCGTGAGCATCGGTGGTGGTGAAACGATAGAGAAGATCTCCTGTGGAGGCGGAACAATGAGAACCTACATCCGTTTCCACACCAATCAACGTGGCGATCGTAGGCTGGCCAGGCGTTACTTCGATGGCCGTACCACAGGTTTCGTTGGTGGTTGGAGGTTGGGTCGGGAGCAACGATGCGTGGACAAGTAGATTCTGCTCCACATCCGAGGCGAAATAGACAGGCAGCAAACCCGCGGGAACCTTACGAGCCAGAAAACGAGCTACCGGCCCCATGGGCCCGAATGCGCTCGAACCACAAGAAAGCTCCTCGGCCGGATCGCCGCAAATGGACGAAATCGCGGTAAAGACGTTGCCCTGATCAGCCCGCACCCATACATCCAGATCATACGTGGCGTCGTCGGGCACATCGACAGCGGCTACGATGTCGCGCAACCCGCTGGAAGGAATGCACGAAGCGGCATAATCGGCTTTGGTTCCGAATAGAGGCGCCACGATGGTCTGATCGAAAGGCAGCGTGAGAGGATCGGCACAGGTATCATTGGAAGGGAAAATACAGTCCGATTCGTCGACTTCACCATCGCAATCATCGTCTCGTCCGTTGGCGCAGACTTCCAGCACAAGGCTGTTGATCAAAGGATCGTTGTCATTGCAATCGCCGCCTCCACAATGCCAATCAGGGTCCCCATCGCCATCCGCATCACGCACAACGTGATCGCAGCTCTGCGTTTGCTCCACGCATTGATCGATGGTGCAGGGATCCAGGTCGGAGCATGTGATGGGTTCCCCTGCCACGCAACCGATCGATGGATCGCAACGCTCCGAACCGTTGCAATACCGACCATCCTGACAACTCAGATGATTGGGTTCGTGGCGACAGCGTTGGATCGAAAGATCACAGGTATCAAAGGTGCAGGCAATGAAATCATCGCATTGCTTGTCGTCGAGACAAGGGGTTCCCACGGATGGGGGCGCGTCGCTCTGTGGCGCGTCGACCGTGTCGCCGTCCGTATCCATGGCTTCTGATTCCACATCGGTTCCGGCGTCGGATACGAAAGGACTGGGTACGATCTCGACACATCCCTGAAGCGGGATGAGCGATACGATGGACAAGAGGCGTAACCGGATCACAACGGGAGCGTAGCAAAAGAAAGCGTTACGGCATGAATATCGATGGGGGAATGAGATGTGGGGGGATCGATGGAACGCGGCGTGGATGGTAAAACCGGGGTTGAGAACCTTGCCTTGAAGCCGAAGCGAAGTAGGATATCGCAGCGCAACAAAGAGGTAGCATGCTCGTCAAGCGATATAGCAACCGTCGGCTTTATGACACCAAAGAAAGCCGTTACATCACGATGGGCGATCTGGCGGCCAAGATTCGCCAAGGGGAGGATGTTCAGGTCGTCGACGCCAAAACGGGGAACGATTTGACGCAGGCCACGCTCGCCCAGATCATCATGGAAAGTCGTGGAGCCTCGAAGTTGCTGCCTGTCAGTCTGTTGGTGCAACTCATCCGTTTGGGAGATGCCTCGTTGGCGGAGTTTTTGGGACGGTACTTATCCGTGGCTCTTGCGCTTTATTTGCAGGCGAAACGCGGAGCCAGCGTGGTCAGCTCCTTCAATCCTTTCGCATCGGTTCCCTTCGATGCCATCAGCGCTTTCGCGCGTATGTTTGCGAGTTCGGTGCCCTATCAGGAGCCGAAGGTCACGGCCGAGCCGGTCGAAGAAGGGGAGCCGTCGGACTTTCATCCCGAGGTAGCCGCGTTGCGACGCGAAATCGAAGAGCTTCGAAAAGAAATCCAGCAAAAACACAAGACATGAAAGAAAATGTTGCGCCGCAACATTTTGTCTCTTGACATATTCTTGCCCGGTCCTACCTTCCTGCTCATCAAAACCCTGATGAACAACAGGAATCAGTAATGATTCCCCCTACGGAGGACCCTATCATGACCGAAACCATCAATTCGCATGTGCAGCAAGCTATCGGCGCTTGGAAAAAACTCATCGACAAACAACAAGAGATGGCGGGGAGCGTGACGGACGAACTCATGAGTTGGAACAAAAAAGGCGTGGAAAAACTCTCCGAACGTCTCGAACAGGCAAAACAATTGTCCAGTGAAGTCATGGAACATGCTCGGGAAATCTCCGATCCCACCGAGATGGTTTCGACCTGGTCCGGGATGGTGGACCGCCACCTCGAAGCCGTTTCCGGTTCCACCAAATCCATGATGGACTTGCAAGCCGAGGGATGGGACAAAGCTCGCGCCACCCTGGATACCTTCCACAAAGCTTCCACCACAACCTTCGACGTGGGAATGAAGGTCCATAAAGCATGGTGCGATGCGGTCATGGAAACCGCGAAACGCTCCGCCGATTGGACTCCCGTCGGCTCCTGATTCATGTTGCATCGCAAAATCCCCGCCTCTTAACGTCGTTTTCTCACGACCCTTGAGCCTTGCCGGGGTACAACTGGCCCATGAGACATCAAGCCGCGCTTGTCTGCCTCGTTGGCTTATTCGGCTCTGCTTGTGATTCCGAGGACCCATCTCCCGCTGCATCCCCCGACGCTGGCGTGACAGACTCGTCCGACGCCGAACCACCGCTCGATGCTGCCCAGGATTTACCCGAGGACTCCCCACCAGACCAAAGCGCGGATGCCCCTTTCGACGAAGCCGATGCCGCCGAACCGCTGCCCTCGCTCGAGCGTCGCACGTACGCCGGCCTCGAAGGCAAACGTGATTATCTCCTTCACCGACCTGCAGGCCCCCAGGACAAACCTCTCGTCGTGGTTCTGCACGGATGTAACCAATCCGCCGCCTCGTTTGCCAAACTGACGGGTTTTGACCTTCTGGCGGAGGAGGCTTCGTTCGTAGCCGTATTTCCCGAGCAATCGGGTCAGGCCAACCCCTACCTGTGTTGGAATTGGTTCCTCGAAGATCAGCAACGTCGAGACGTAGGAGAGGCGGCTATCCTCCATGGAATCGTTGGCGAAGTGGTGGCGGAAGGAGGGATTGACCCCTCTAGGATTTATGCGATCGGCCTATCGGCTGGAGGAGCCATGGCCGTGGTGCTCGGTACGGTTTTCGCCGATGTTTTTGCCGCGGTGGGGACGGTGGAGGGGTGTCCGTTTCGCGGCACTCCCTGCCTGAACGAACCTTCGCCGCTCACGGGCAATGAACTTGCCCAAATTGCCTATTCGGCCATGGGAGCGCATGCCCGGGCACTACCTGTTTTCGTGGTGCAGGGGGATGCAGACGCGGTGGTCAAACCCGCGAATGGGGATCTTGTCGTGGAACAATGGCTCGGTGTCGCGGACCTCGCGGACAACGGGCAGCTCGATGGTTCGGTGCCGCGGACGCCCACCACGGAGCAAACGCAGACGGCTCCTGGGGGAAAAACATACGAAATACTGACGTATGGGGAAGGGGAGTCGGTGTGGGTGCTTCGTTGGACGGTGATGGGGATGGCCCATGCCTGGTCCGGAGGAGCTTCGGGAATGCTCTTTTCCGATCCCGAAGGGCCTGATGCCGCGCGGGGCGCCTGGGATTTCTTCTCCAAGCACGTGCTGCCCTGATGAACGCCTGGACTCCCAAATCCGGCCCATGCCGGATACCCACCTTCGAAGACGTGCGCGAAGCAAGCGAACGAATTGCTCGGGACGTCTATCGAACTCCCGTGTTTACCTGTGATTCCATCGATCGCTGCGTGGGCGCCAGGCTCTTTTTCAAATGCGAGAGCTTTCAAAAAACGGGGTCGTTCAAGATTCGAGGTGCCACCAACGCCGTTCGCTGTCTTCCCGAATCACAAGCAAAACGAGGAGTTGCCACGCATTCTTCCGGCAACCACGGAGCCGCGCTCGCCCTCGCTGCCGCCCGTCGAGGCATCCGCGCGCATATCGTCATGCCAACGCATGCCCCGATCGTCAAACAACGAGCGGTCGAACGCTATGGCGCCACCATCGTGCGCTGCGAACCTACCTTGCAGGCACGGGAAGCGACGCTGAATCAGCTCATCGAGCGAACGGGTGCCGTCTTCGTGCATCCCTATGATGATGCCCTCGTCGTGGCAGGGCAGGGAACCGCTGCCCTCGAATTGCTTCAACAAATCCCCGATCTGGATATCGTCATGGCTCCCATCGGTGGCGGAGGACTTATGGCGGGTACGATTCTAGCCGTCGCAGCCTGCTCTTCGGCTGCTGTTATCGCCGCGGAACCCCTTGGCGCCAGCGACGCTTTTCAATCGCTGGCCGAAGGTCGTATCGTGCCTTCCCTGCAGCCGCAGACGATGGCGGATGGCTTGCGGACCTCCCTGGGAAACCTCAATTTCGAGATCATTCGCCAAGGAATCGGCTCCATTGTCACCGTCGATGAGCCATGGATCGCTCGAGCGGTTCGCATGCTCTTCGAACGAGCCAAACTCGTGGTCGAACCTTCGGCCGCGGTGCCTTTGGCCGCCTTGCTCGCCAACAAGGTCGATGTGCGCGAAAAACGCGTGGGTATCATCGTGTCTGGCGGCAACCTGGACCCGAGCCGTCTCACACAAATCTTCGCCATGGATGGCGACCAGGGAGCTTCACGTCCCAACTGAGACGCTTGCGAGGGCAAGTGGTGGAGTTTTGTCGCCTGTGGAGTTATACGCTTCGCGACCTTTCACGATGAGAGAACCCATGGCTGATCGAAAGAACATCTTTGACGTCGTCCGTACGGAGATTGATTGCCCTCGCGATGAGGCTGCCATCCTGTCGTTTTGGAAAGAGCACGATATTTTTCAAAAAACGTTGGACGCGCGAGCCGAGAGCCCGCGCACGTTCGTCTTCTACGAAGGACCGCCCACGGCCAACGGCATGCCCCATAACGGACACGTGTTGACCCGCGTCATCAAAGACCTGTTTCCGCGATTCAAAACCATGCAGGGCTGGAACGTGCCGCGCAAAGCCGGTTGGGATACCCATGGCTTGCCCGTGGAAGTCGAAGTGTCCAAAGAACTTCGTATCCCCGACAAAGCGGGCATCGAAGCGTATGGCATCGAGCCGTTCACCCAAAAATGCATCGAATCGGTCTTTCGCTATACGTCCGAATGGGAGACGTTGACCGAAAAAATCGGCTTTTGGGTCGATCTCGAACAGGCCTACGTCACCTATCACAAAAGCTATGTCGAAAGCGTGTGGTGGGCTTTGTCCAACCTTTTCGACAAAGGGTTGCTCTACCAGGGGCATAAAGTGGTCTGGTGGTGGGCCCAGGGAGGCACGGCCCTGTCGAGTCACGAGGTCGGACAAGGTTGGAAAACCGTCGATGACCCGAGCGTTTTCGTGCGCTTGCCCTTGCGCGACGACCCCTCCACCAGTCTGGTGGTTTGGACCACCACGCCCTGGACGTTGCCCTCCAATGTCTACGTAGCCGTGGATTTGTCTTTCGATTACGTGATCGTACGAGATGGGGAGCACAAGCTCATCGTCGCCGCCGAACTGCGCGAACGCCTGGAAACGTCGATCAAACGTCCTCTCGAAGTGCTCGAAACGAAAAAAGGAAAGGATCTGGTGGGCCTGAGTTATATCCCCCCATTCGACATTTTTTATAGTGAATACAAGGACTTAGAGGCGAAGGGCAAGGACGGTACGACGCGGCTCGCGTTCTGGCGTGTGGAGCCCGCCTCCTTCGTCACCCTCGATACGGGTACGGGGCTGGTGCATGTCGCTCCCGCGTTTGGAGAAGACGACCACGCGCTGCATCGATCCCTTCTCGATACCTACGAGAATCCGTCGAGTATTCCGTTGCTTTGCGCCATCGAACCCGACGGAAAATTCATCGATGCGATGGGCGAGGGTGTGGCGAAACGCTGGGTGAAGGACGCGGATGCGGATTTGATCAAGGCCCTGGACAGGCGGGGCCTGCTCGTTCATGCGGAGACCTATCGTCATGATTATCCGTTCTGTTGGCGTAGCGACGATGATCCGCTCATTCAGATGGCGCGTCCTGCCTGGTATATCCGCACGACCCGCGAGATTGACAAGGCGAAAGCCAACAACCGGAACATCCATTGGATTCCGGATCACATCAAAGAGGGGCGGTTTGGTGACTTTCTCGAACACAATGTCGATTGGGCGCTTTCGCGGGAGCGCTATTGGGGAACCCCTTTGAACGTTTGGGTATGCTCGCAAGATCCGGAGCATAAGCATGCGCCAGACAGTGTCGCGGCGATCGAAAAGCTCAATCCTCATGCGTTCGAAGCGTTTCATGCGGCCAAGCAGAAAGACCCATCGCTGAGCGACCATCTGATGGTTCATAAACCGTGGGTGGATAACGTTGTATTTCCCTGCCCGAGTTGTGGTGCTCCGATGCACCGGGTCCCGGAGGTCATCGATTGTTGGTTCGACTCGGGGTGCATGCCTTTTGCGCAATGGGGATTTCCTCACGTGCCCGGGTCGCTCGCCCGTTTTGACCATAGTTTTCCCGCGGATTTCATCAGTGAAGCGATCGATCAGACGCGAGGATGGTTCTATTCCTTGTTGATGGTATCGACGCTCGTATTCGATGAATCGACGCAAAAACAGATGGGATTGACGCGGGTTCGGCCCGTCCCCCACCCGTACAAAGCTTGTATCGTGCTTGGTCATACCTGTGACAAGGATGGGAAAAAAGAGTCCAAGTCCAAAGGCAATTACACCCCACCCGAGGTGATATTGGACAGGGTTTGCATGGATTTCGCGGTCATCGACGATGCCGCCAGTCGAGGGCTCCAGTCCAAAGAAGGTGAGGCATGGATCGCCACGGCGGATCTCGAAGGGCTCGACTTGACCGATGGCGCCACGGTGAGCGTATCGGGTTCTTCCGACGAGGCGCGCCCCTTTGTCTTGCGGGGATCTCGCAAACTTCCGCGGCGCGTGGTGTTGCTGCACGAGGCGGATCGAAATGCGTTGGGCGTCGAGGTAGGCCCTCTGGGTGCCAACGTGATGGTGGTGGAGGTGCCGCGGCTCGACCGAAAGTATCGTGTCACCATCGAAGATACGCAAACCCCATCGCCGGGGGCCGATGCTTTTCGCTGGTTCTTTTATGCCTCTTCACCCCCGTGGACGAATACGCGCCACTCCCTGTCCAACGTTCGGAGCGCCCAAAAAGAATTCCAAATCAAGCTGCGCAATGTCTATTCGTTTTTCACCATCTACGCCAATATCGACGGCTTCGATCCTTCCGAGGGGATCGCGGAGTGGCAAGGGCTGGACGCGGCAGCGTTGGCATCCGGAAAAGCTGTCAGTGCCATCAAAGATCGTCCCTTGCTCGACCGATGGATGCTTAGCGAATTGGCACTTACCGTGCGCGATGTCACATCCCATCTGGAGGCTTACCGGGTTCATGAATCGGCGCTACGTTTGATTGATTGTGTCGATGCATTGTCCAATTGGTATGTGCGAAGGAGTCGTGAGCGGTTCTGGGCGGCTGGTTTTTCGCAAGACAAACGCGATGCCTACTGGACGCTCTATACGAGTCTGACGACGTTGGCCCGGTTGTGCGCGCCCTTTATTCCGTTTTTTGCCGAGGAAATCTATCAAAACCTCGTGCGACGGCCCTGGCCCGCGTCGCAACCTCTCAGTGTTCACCTCTGCCAATGGCCCGAATTGGACGAAAAAGCGGTCGATGAAGCCTTATCCGTCGAAATGAAAGCGGTGCGGGATATCGTATCGCTGGGGTTGCAAGTGCGAACCAATAACCGTTTGAAAGTTCGTCAGCCCCTTCGCTCCGTGGATGTGGTTTTGGCGAATCGCGCGTTGAAAGACCGAATGAAGGCGTATGAATCCCTGATTCGTAGCGAACTCAACGTCCATGAGGTCCATTGGCTCGATCCGGGACAAGAGGGCAAAGAGGTGGTGTACAAACTCAAGCCCAACTTCCGGGCACTGGGGCCAAAGCTCGGTAAACGTGTGCAAGAAGCCAAAACCGCGCTGGCCAAGGCCGATGCGGGTGAGCTTCGCACCAGGCTCGTCACCGACGGAAAAATCGTGTTGGATTTGCCTGCCGGCGCGATCGAACTCGGACCAGAGGAAATCGAAATATCCGTGGAAGCCGCCGAAGGGTTTGCCGCCGCGGGAGATGCCGTGGGCGTCGTGGTATTGCATACCACCCTCGACGATGCGTTGATCGACGAAGGGCTCGAACGCGAGTGTTTGTCGCGTCTTCAAGCGATTCGCAAGGAGTTGAACCTCCCCTACACCGCCAGGATTCGGGTGGCCATCGATGGTTCGAAGCGCCTTCGACGGATTCTTGCCGAAGCGAAAACTCGTCTGGCCCAGGAGGTTTTGGCAAGCGAGTTTCTGGTCGGGCAGGCTACCTTCGAACCGGAAACGACGAAAGAAGCCTCGATCGATGGGGAACCCATCGTCATCCGGGTACTTCGCGCAAGCGAATGAACCGCGTGCGAACACGCGCTAAATAATTGAAATCATTATGAATTATCCATCGCTTCTGGCGCAGGGCCCTCCTGTGGTCGTGGGCTGAAGCTTGCCCTTTGGGACTATGCTTGCCCGTCGCGCCGTCCTATTCCCCGTGAAAAACAGCCGGTATGAGGTTCGAAAATATACGAAAATATTGATAAATTCATATCCTGTTGCGTCTATCATGGCGCAACAGGAACATTATCAGTTTCGGGGGAAGGGGAGCGTTTAGGGGTGTGGGATAGGGAACGACGAAGGCGGTGAGGGGTTGCCGGCGAGATCGGCGCCGATGACGCAAACGCGCACGGGCAGTTCGGCGGAGGGCACTCGGACGGGTACGACGGCGTAGTCGCGATATCCTTCGGGATTGGCGCAATCGATGGTATCCGTGGGGCCATGTTTGATGCGGAAGCTGGCGAGTTCGGGCAGGGAGAAAACGGGTTCGTAGAGCGCACCGTTTTCGTCGGTCGTGACGGTGAGTTGGATGGGGCGCACGGGGGCGGTGGTATCGATTTCGACGACGGCGAATCCGGCTTGGCGAAGGGCAAGCTGCCCATCGCTATTTTTTCCCGTGGCGCAGAACAGGACGTGACCTTTCGATGCATTGATTTCCGCTTCGTACAGGGCACCCATCTCGAGCGATCCCCCATAGCCCTCGGGCGATCGACAGTCGGTAGTTTCGAGGGGGCCCGTCTTGAAAACGATCGGGTCCGTGGCCGTGCTGTTCACCGTGAGGGAAAAGTGGGCGGGCGGACGAGCGTAGGCGTTGGCATTGAGGACCTGGTACGGTGGACCGGCTTCGAGGGGGCAGCCGGCTTGTTCGAGGGAAAACACACCTTTGTCGTCAAAGCATCCCGGCAACTCGCCCAGCGACATCCAATAACTCGTGTTATCTCGGTGTAACGTGCCTGCCGGGCCGACTTCACAGGGGTTGCCAAGATAGCATTCGCCTCCTTTTTCCGCGCCGATGGTGGTGGTATTGAGCACGCCAACGACCTGTTGGTTACGGTCGAAGACGGGCGAGCCGGAACTGCCCTGGCGAATACCCCAGCAGTCCCCCCCTTGGGATTGGTCCCACAACCATACGTGTTCGAGAAGGCGAGAGGGAGCGTGGGCCGTGCAGTCGACGCGTCGGAGAACCTGTTGTTCCGACGGCACCCCATCGATGGGGATTCCCACGACGTGGACGGCTTCCCCGGGTTTGGCGAAGCCGCGAATGCGATAGCTTGGGATGCCAGCCTCGGTCAACGACCCCAGGGTGCGGTCGAGACGCAGCACGGCGGTATCCGTTCCGCGCATCGAAGCCCAGGCGATTTCATTGACCCGAACGTCGATGGTATTCGGGGCCACGGTTCCCTCGGGGTTGGCGAAGCGTGCAAAAGAAGCGAGGCCGTCGGCGGGAAAGCCGCTAAGGACGGTAATGGCATCGAGGATATCGACACAATGACCGTTGGTGATGACGTACGCTGGGGCGTTGGGGGCGCTGGTATCCAGCAAAAAGCCGGTGCAAGTGGGGCCCATGCCCGGTGCGAATCCGGTTCCGGTGATTTGCGCCACCCCGGCGAATACACTATTTCGTTTTTCTTCGGTGAAAAGGGGTGGTGCCAGGTCGCCGGGGGCGTTTGGACGAATCGAGGGCGGTGTTTCTGTGGGGCTGGTGGGATATGATGGGGGTGAGGAACAGGCAGCGGCCCACAAAGCCGCGAAGAAAAGGCCAGCGAAAGCCCCTTTGTCGTGGAAGATATTGAAATAGCGAGGAAATCTAGTGGTTGGCATGGTTGTTTTGCGATGGTGGAGGGGGTAAAAGGAATGACAAGTCCTTGCAGTATGGGGTGGCGATGGCCGACGGCAAGAGGGGGAGAAGGGTGAAATTACAATGGTGAAAGCGCGGTTGGCACCTTCGATGAAGCGACTGGCAGCGCTGGCTGCCAATAGCCCAAGGAACTGTCGTTTTCATCATATTGGGCAAGCAAGCCCGTGTAGGATGCCCTCCATGAGGTTCATCGTTTACCACTATCCCAAATGCGCAACGAGCCGCAAAGCGTTGGCGTGGCTCGACAAGCACGAGATCGCCTACGAGGCCATCGATCTGGTGGCGACTCCGCCATCGAAAGAAAAACTGAAAGACCTTTGGAAACGTTCCGGGGAGCCGATTCGC
Source organism: Deltaproteobacteria bacterium ADurb.Bin207 (assembly GCA_002070115.1). Classification (GTDB taxonomy): domain Bacteria; phylum Myxococcota_A; class Polyangia; order Polyangiales; family Polyangiaceae; genus MWCO01. Next base: position 8,057 of record MWCO01000071.1, on the reverse strand, counting down.
AAGCTATTCAATACCTCGGGGGAATCCTACCGGAAGGGGGGATTCAAGGATAAACTTGCCACGATGTCCGATGCCGATGCTCTGACGGCTCTGGCAGCCGATGGCAAACTCATCAAACGGCCCCTCGTCGACATGGGACAGCGGGTTATCGTGGGTTTCCGAGAGGAAGATTACGCCCAAGCGTTCGCAGGTCTTGATTCGGCCAAGTGAGCAGACCTTGGGCCCGCGAGCCTGGAAACATCACCGTGGCCGACCATGGACGACCCGATCATCGCGGCGCGTGAAAACGGTAGGAAATCATGAAACGTTGTGTGTTGAATGATTGTGGGAGGATGTGTTGAGGACCATCCAAGGATTGGATGCGCAACGTATTGTGCATTAACATAAAACATTGCGCCACTATCGACTTTTTCTACGCCTCTGGTGCTGGGGGCCGTTTACCCAAGCTCATCAAGTTCGCGTCGTGCTCTCGCTCGCCATGAAGGGGGGGTGAAAGGGGGTGATCGAGGAAGAGGGTCCGAAAAGCAGACCCGACAAGCACATGGTGGAGGGTTAACCCGGCCAGCCGGTCCACATCCAATACACGCCAAGCCCAATGGCCACGACTCCCGAGCCCATCAAAAAATGCCGTAGCCATGCGGGGCGAAGCCGTTTTCCCAACAACCCCAACCCCGCGCTGAACGCAGCCATCGCCCCTACCGCCGCCAACCCATAAGAAATCAGGTACACGGCAGCCGACAAGGGCGGAAGCGCCAACGATGGCAGCACGCCTAGCAAATGCCCGGTGCCCGCAGCCCCATGCAAGACTCCAACACCAAACGATGTGCCGTGATGAAGATGCTTTTTGTCGTCACCGATATGCAGATGCTCGTGCTCATGCTCCGCCACGGCATCGACCTCGCCGTCGTGAGCGTGATGATGGTGATGGATCAGCAGCTTTCTCGTCTGCACGATGGCCCAAATACCCACCGCGCATAAGACGGCTCCGACCAAAAACTCGGCCCACGACGACAAAAAATCGACATCGAGGTAGGATTTGGCGAGGACTCCGATGGCTCCGAGCAACCCGGCGCCTACCGCATGACCCGCGCCCCATAAAGCACCGACTCGAACGGCCTGGGCCGGTTGACGCACGGCCAGCGGCGTGACCGCTACCAGATGGTCCGGTCCGGAAATCACGTGAAAGGCACCCGCTAGGGTTCCCGCCACCAACGGGGTCATTCCATTTTCTCCGAGATGCACTCTCCTTCACCCCGGTAATGACCCACCGTGCGAGACAGGGCCGTCACGAACGCGCGAAGATTGTTGACCGGCTGGCTGCCTGGACGGTACACCGGCCTGTTCTTGCACGCTTCGTCCGTGGCGTTGGCATCGGGAAGCAACGTCGCTTGCTCCAGCTCTTCCAACGTTACTTCGCCATCACCGTTCGCGTCCGCACAGGCAATGGCATCAAACCGTCGCTCCGCGGTCGCGGCTTCCAAGTCGTCGTAAAAGAAGTGGTCTCCGTGGATCGTCAACTCCACCGTATCCTCTCCCCCTTGCGGCACCACCACACCATGCACCTCTTTGCCATCCACTTCCGCCTTGCAATCCCGATACAGCGTCTTCGTCTTGAATTGCCAATCAAACGTCTTGGTCACCCCGTTTTTCGAAGCGCTCCCTTTCACGTGAATGCTGTACCCCCCAGCTTTCATCGCTTCGAGATCCTGCTGCGTCGCCCCTTCGCCCAATTGTGTCGTATCATCGGCCGGGCCTACCACGAAACTCGTGGAAGTCCACGCTTTGGCAGGTACTTCAAAAGACGTGATGTCTTTTTCTCCCGCCGCATGCATGTCGAACAGCTTGCTGCCCGTCATCCGAGCCGCTTCCGTCCCTCCCCCAGAAACCGTTATATCCTTGAAAACAATAAGGAATTTGCTGTATTTCACCGTCCAGCCGTCCACCAAACCCTCTTCGGCAGGGGGCGCCGCCGGAATCTCTTGCTCGATATATTCCTCACCCCATGTCGTGAACCGCACCGTCCCGTTACCCACGCTGTCCCCATCCGACTCATCGTCTCCGCACCCGGAAAGCGCAAGACCCAGCGCAAGTCCCAACACCAAACCACCCATCCATCCTCGTTTCATCTTTTTCCTCCAGTCGTAGCGTCAAGGCTCGAAAGCGAATGAATAAGCACTGGCCCGCGTCACCCCAAGAAGCGTGAACGCTTGTTGGGCCGCGCTGCCAGCGGGAAATTCCACCGGCGTATCCGATGAGGCCGGAACGTCCGTAAAATCGACTTGATCTATCCACACGGAAGGGCTGAACCGAACCACCACCGTGCCGTTATCGTTGATTGTGGCTTCGTCGAAAACGCAGCCATCCACACCCACCGTACCGCTGGCGTTGGTCACGTCCGCGGCGGTGGCACGGGCGCGAAATACGCGAATTTCTTGCTCTCGTGTTGCGGTGCCCTCGACGAGGATAACGTTCGATCCCAGTACCGCGGCCATCTGTCCCTGGGCGGGAGATCCGAAAAGCAAGCTTGCCGAACGGTAGGGGCCCGTGACGCCTTCGCCCTCGGCAAGGTCGGTCGGCCCGGACACCAGATCGAAGGAGGCGGCCGTGAGCATCTGGCCCATGGCGTTGCCTGCCTGATAGTGTCCGGGATGCGCATGGGCGACAGAAATGCCGAACCAGCGCTGCCAAAGGGAAGGCGAGGGCAAGCGCGCCAGCGAGGGCGGCGCGCCGTCATAATAGTACAATGACGATACCGATACGAGCACCCGCGACCAGGTGACGCTCCATCCTCTGGCGTTGAGCGTTGGTTTGGATAGATCGTCGGCGGACTCGACGCGTGTTCGAAGGGTGACGCGCTTGCCGGCGGTTTTTTCCTCCGCACTATCCCCACAGCCACTGCTTGCCAGCGATACCGCGCCGAGGCTGAGCGCAAGCCATGCCGTCGTGCTCACCAGCCCAAGCAGCAACGAGAACGAGAATGATTTTGCTTTCATGGCAGTTATCTTTCTTAGGTGTCTCGCGGGTTCGTCCCTCATCAAAAGTGAAGCGCTCCTGTGAGCCAAAGCGTGCGTGGTGGTCCTGCGGTCACGTGTCGTTGTGGCACGAGGCTAGCCGCGGCGTTTCGTGTTTCCCGCGAGGCGTATACGAATTCCCCATCAAACCAGGCAGTATCAAAGAGATTGAATACCTCCAGGGCAAGTTCGACCGCTTTCCATCGCGCGCGCGCTGACGCATCCGCAAGAAAAACGTCGTGCCCCATCTCGCCATAAGGAAGCGGCCTTCTCGCCAACAGCGTGAGCCCAACGCCCAGATGCCCCCGCACATCGGCTCCCGCCATCGACCCTACCACCGGACGATACGCCGTGTCGGATCGGGCGACCACCTGCGGCGCATAAGGAAGAAGAAATCCTTTTTCGTAAATCCCCTCGGATTCGCGAAAAACCGCGCGAACGACCGTCAGACTCGCCATGGAAAATAGCCATGGTCGAGGTTGAACGACCAGATCCAGGGCCATTCCCGAACGGGTGGTTCCCGGGACGGTTTCATTTCTTCCCGTGGCATGATCGAAAACGAGATCTTTGGAGAGGCGTGATTGGAAAACCGCTGCTTGGGCCTGAAAACGTTCTTCCGCATTGAACCGAACGCCGCTTTCGAACGCGCGGACCGTTGTAAATGGCGCTGTCTCTCCTTCCCCCAGACTGCGCGCTTGGGGAGAGCGGAAACCTTCCCCATAGCTCGCCATCAGATGTAGCCCCGTTGCGGCTGCCACGTCCACCATCGCCCGCTTGCTCATCCGAAGCCCCTGGGCAGAGCGGCTGCCGGTCGTGGCTCGATCGTCGACCTGGTATGACAACCCATCGAGACGTACGCCCCCCCGCACGGTCACTCGTCGTATCGGCCGCAACGATGCATCCAGATATCCGCCCACATGGTTCGCAAGCACCGAAGCATCGACCACCGTCTCCGTTTCCCTTCCTGTTCCCCAAGCAATTGCTCGCTGGCTCTGCTCGATGCGGTCGGTTCTGCCCACCACGCCCACTTCAATCTGATCGTCCTCCGAAAACACCGTGATTCTGTTTTTCAGATGCGCCGTAGCTCCAAGGGTCGTGGCATCGTTTCGCTGCTGTGTCGTATCTCCACGCACCGGGTCGTCGAGCCATCCCGTGAAGTTTTGACGCAATCCGAGCCCGCGAAGGATGAAAAACGGAGCAACGGTCCATTCCATGCCCGCATCGTCGTGTTGAAAGAATTCCGCAACGAATTGTGTGCGAGAGGATTGTCCCGACTGTCCGCGAATCCACGGCTCGAAGCGATCCACTCCCCGGTTTTCGATCCAGGCGAGGGGAATGACACCCGCGGAATCGAAACGACCGGCATACGTTGACCCAAGAACCCGAAGGTGGGCGTGCCCTCCCAAAGGAAGCAGCCCCTGTCCGATCCACGACATATGTTGCGCCGCACGGGAAGGACCGAATCCATCAGTGGAATACGATTCGAAGGCGGTGAACGTTTCCTCGTTTTCGCCTTCGGGACGATACGCCAGGAGGGTGCGTCGGCCCTTATGGGAACCAATCCCTTGCTGAACGAGAAACCCTTCTTCCGCCAATCCGAGTTTGTACCTCACGCTACCCGCGACGGCGAAATCCCCTTGCCGGGGATCGAACGGGCCAGCCGAGGCCTGGACTTCATTAACCGCTTCGGGTATCAAAAAATGCAGGTCCGCGTAGCCTTGACCGTGAACGTTGGAAACATCGTTGACCGGGGCGCCGCCGGCCCATATTTCGAGGTCTTGGCCGTGAACGGCATCATACCCTCGTAAGAATATCTGATGGGCTTTGCCCTCCCCTCCATGTTGCGTCAGAAATACGCCAGGAACCGTTAAAAGCAGCTCGCTGCCATCGCGATGGGGAGCCGCGGACAGGGCTTCGCGGTTGCGAACGACGTCAGAAGCCGCGCGTGGACGCGCTTTTCCGGTGACGAGGACCGGAATGGGTTCCGTGGGCAAGGAGGCGGATGCCGATGTTTCGGGTTCGGGAGCGGAAGAAGCCAGGGAAGGGGAAGCATTGGGAGGGGGCGTAGCGTCAACGGCTGGTGTTTGCTCTTGACCTGTCCCTTGGGCTTCCGGTTCAAAACGCACTTGGTCGCGGATGCGAGCCGTTCGCGCCACCCCCTGCACCCTCGCGGGAGTGTATACCCAGGTCATGGCTTCGGCGCGCGCCGCTTCGGCCCAGGCCTCGGAGGGGGACGACAATACATGGACTTCGCGAACGGTTCCGTCGTCACCAACCACGATTTCCAGGGGGATGACAACGGCTTGGGGAGCTTGCAATCCCGCGGGCCAAGAGCTTATGGCAGGGGTTTGGCGGACCGGAGGTTCGACAGGATCAGCGGCTGCTTGGGGCGCGACCAAGAAAAGAGCCACGAAGGGCCATGAAAATCCAAGCCGAGACAATCGCATGAAAAGAGAAAAACGCTGGTAGCACAAAATGTGGTAGTCGTGCCATCCCAAAATATCAAGTGGGTATCGGAGAGCGGTTTTACCGCTTGCGGCAGAGGGAACGATGGCTTCGGTACGGTGGTTCGATCGGGGCTGAATCGATGGTAATGTGCGGGAAAAGAAAGGGATTTACTCTTCGATGACGGAGTCGGTGACGTGGATGGGTGTATCGGAGTGGTTGGAGATTTGAGGGTAGGTTGGATACCAGGAGCCGCCTGTATTGCCTTTGATGACAGAGCGATCGATCCAGATATCGCCGGAATGGTCATTGGACACGAAAAAGATGGCGCTTCCGTGAGCATTTACCTGATTATGCTCGATTCGTGTACCGCAAAGCGATAGCGTCATGGTGTTGCCGTCGTTGTAGATGGCGCCCCCGCTGCCGCCCCCGGGGGTGCCCGGTTGGGCGGGGTTGGCCCCATGACCAATGGCGCGGTTATAGGAAAAGAGGCTGTTGATGATGGTCCATGACACGCCGATGCTGCTGATGGCGCCACCGTTCGAGCAGATGCCTCCACGGTTGGCATCACCCCCGAACGTCGAATTCACGACATAAACGGGTTTGTTTTCGAATTGGCTGAGGACGCGGACGGCGGCGCCGCCGAGGTCAGGGCCCGTATCGGCGCAGGTATTGTTCAAAAAGCGAGTATTGACGAGCTTGAAGCGTCCGCCGCGCACCCAGATGGCACCCCCGCCATCGTATTGCGTTTCGTTTTTGGAGTTGCCGTTGGAAAAATTGATGTTCTGGACCGTCAGCCGCGGATGATCCTGGTTTTGGCAATGGGGGGTCGTCCATTTTTGCGCCTCGTCGCAGGTGTTCATATACAAGATTCGGCGTTGGCCACCGCCATCGAGGGTGACGAGGCCACCGCCGTCGATGACGATATTGGGTCCGGTATCATTGAAGATTTTTGCGGTTTGTTCGAGGGTAATGACGATGGGAGCTGGACCGCAGTCGAAGGTGATGATTCCACCTTGGGCGATGGCGCTGACGACCGCGGCGGAAGTGCAACTTGCCGCGGTTCCATCGCCCACGACCGTTGTTGGATGGGAGACATCTTCTGGCCCTGCTTCTGGGGGCGCGGTGCAGGTTGCTTCGGGGTAGGGGTTACCGGCTGGCGGTTCGGTGGTGGTGGAGCCGCCGGAGCCTCCTGATGCGGAGGTTCCGCCCGTACCGCTGCCGCCGCTGCCCCCCGTTGTGCTACCGCCGCTGCCGCCGGTTACGCTACCGCCGCTGCCGCCGGTTTCGTTTCCGCCCGCACCACCGGTTTGGCTGCCAGCAGCGCCGCCGGATTGGCTGCCGCCGCTGCCACCTGAGTGGCTTCCGCCGGCCCCCGAAGACCCGGAGGAGCCTCCTTTTCCAGCATGGCCGCCAGCGGTGGGGTTACCGTCGTTGCCAGCGTCGTCGTCCGAGCAGCCTGCCAGGGTTAGCACGCCGGCGATGGCGGAAAACGCGCAGAAGTGAAAGAAAGAATGGAGTGGTTGCAATCGCATCACGAGCGGCGCCTTCAATAGTTCAGACGATGAGCACGCGGAAATCAGCCCGACGGGCAAGTATAGCGCAGTTTGACCGCTGGACAAGGCATTCGTTCTGGTATTTCATCGAGGCACGAGGTATTGTTCGTACACCGTCCGTTCGAGAATTCAAAGAATATAAATTATCGTTGAAGTACGGATTGCCAGTCGTTTTGTTCATAAGAAGGGCGCAAGCCTTGGGAATCATGGCGGTATTCACACGAGGGTTTTGTTTCATGAGGCAGGTTTTATGACGCATCGGAAAACGATTGCAGAGAAAGTCATTGCGTTCAACCGAGGTCTTCGTTTCGAGGGGGATTTGCCCGAAGGCTACCGGGTGTTGAACCCCTATCTCGATAACCCGGAGACGATGGAGATCATGGGTCAATTTTATCATAAGTATTATCATGATCACGATCGTAGGGGATTCATCATAGGGATCAATCCAAGTCGTCATGGGGCCGGGGTGACTGGGGTTCGGTTTACGGATACCAAACGATTGAAAAATGCGTGTGGAATTTCCATGCGTTCTGCCCATACCCACGAGATTTCGTCGGTGTTTTTCTATGATATGATTGAGCAATTCGGAGGGGCTCATGCGTTTTATAAAAAATACTATGTCAATTCACCATTTCCGCTGGCGCTCCTGAGGCAAACCGACGATGGTAAGTGGTTGAATGCTAATTATTATGATGATGAAGAGGTTTTCGAACGCGTGCGGAACTTCATGCTCGACTCGTTGCGAAAACATATCGATATCGGATTGGATACCGCGGAGGTATATGTTTTGGGTAAAAAGAATGCCGCCTATATAAATAGGCTTGATTCGTTGGAAAAGATGTTTGGTAAGATAACGGTATTGGAGCATCCTCGATATATTCAACAATATAAATCGAAGGAACGGCAATCGTATATTGATAAATATGTTCTAACGTTGAGGAAAAACTAGCGCCTATCGATCCTCATTCAGCGTAGGTTTCGCGCCCCTTCAATTCGTTGAGTGGCAGTCCAGCGCGATAATTATTTGAAATATCAGTGAATCCAT
>MWCO01000070.1 GCA_002070115.1 Deltaproteobacteria bacterium ADurb.Bin207 | reverse complement strand
CGTGGGCTTTTCCGCGGGTTTATCCGCTGGTTTTTCTGTCTTTTTCGCGGGCTCGGCAGGCTTGGCCGAAGGCGGTTCCGGCGGAGTCGGGCGCGCGGGTTGCGTGGGCTTTTTCGGATTGGCTCCCTCAGCCCCCGTTTGTCCCCTCGCTGCAGTCGTCCCACTGTTCGATACAGCAGCAGAACCTTGGCCTGATGTTGCAACACGGTTTTTTCCCCGTTTTGCGTTGGCAGGCACTTCCACCGGCGGCTCATACGGCTGGGGTCGTCGCACCACAGGGTCTTCGCCATGAGGCTTGATGGAAATATGAAAGTGGTCGTGATGGTCGCCATTGGTATCGGGAGTCAAAAACTCCCGCCACATACCGCGCGCTCGCAGACGACATCCGAGTTGGTTCAGCGTGCGCCCGGACGAACATGGCTGCGTGAGCCCGCGCTCATAATCCTGGAGGAGCGACAGCCGCTTGCCGGAAGCCACTACCTCGTGAATATCGATCGCAAGCCCCCAAGCATGCAGGCTCATCCGCCCTACCTTGCTCATCCGGTAGGAATAGGCGCCGGAATAGACTACTTCCGAGATTCCCAAAGCCAAAAAATCAGCTCCGACCCACGACAGCGCCACCGCGAGACGACAATCACAAAGAAGAGGGCCGTTCTGATAACCGCGATACGTAACGCCTCCGATCGGCCCATCGACGAGCACCGACGTCTTCATTCCCTTTTTTTCCGGCCCCATCCGAAATGACACCCCCAACCCCATGAGTTGCGTCAGGCATGCTTCGCCATCGGGGATGGTACTGGCATCCATCGTTCGAAGCGACGGCAAATTCGGCACGGGCTTGGGCGGTAGTTCAGCATCCGTTCTGGGTGGGACAGGCAGGTTTTCCGTGGACGGGGCGGGTAAAAGAGAAGAATCAGTCGAGAGGATATCTTCCAGCGTCAATCCCGTTTCTGGTCGCGGGTCGGCCCGCCAATCCTCGGTCGAAGCCCTTTCTGCCCACGGCATCGAGGGCAGAGAAGCATCGAAACGGTCCCCTCCGTGCGTATTACCGCGATGATAGAGCATGGGCCGTGACGCCGGGTCGACGAGATGGGCATGCTCGCGAGCACAGCCCCCGGCTGCCAAAAAAACAAGCAGCGCGCACAGCCTTCGGGTGCAGAACGACACGCGAGCGATTCGCATACCCCGAACCTGTCATCCATCACGGCCATGGACCAAAAAAAAGGATCAATCCCTCCGATGTCTTCCCCATTTCCGGTAAAAAAAGAGGAATCAACAAGACGGATGCAACCAATGTCCATATTTGTTAGGCTTGAAGCGCGGGCCACTCCATATTCTCAGGCAGGATCATGGGTCTACTCTCAGTCTTTCTCCTAGCATTGATTTTCCTGGTATCTTGTTCTTCCAACGATTCCACGCCCGAGCCGGTCATGACCGGGCCCATCAAGGAAATTGAATACGAACTTTTTCCGTTCGTCGTTTCCCTCGATGCGGCGGCACGAGAAGCGCTGCTGGAATCCCGGGAGGATGGGACACTCGTATTCGATGGGATTCCACCCGTGTTGGCCGAGGTAGAGCAGGGCTCGATCCTTGTTTCGAGCGTGGCGAAAAACGCGCCCTATGGTTTTTTACGTATCGTTCGTGAAGTGGAACCATCCAACGGCCACCTCACCTTACGTACCGTGGGGGCGCCGCCTCAACTCGCGTTCCGAAAACTTCATCTTCGAGCCTCCGACCAGATTGCTTCCCTCACCTCCCCTGACAACGAATGGTATTTCCCGACATTGCAACCCAGCATCAAAGGGAGCGGCAAAGCCAGTGAACCCATCGATTTTTTCTTGTTCAATGGCGATGGGGATCCATCCACCAAAGACGATCAGGTTCATGTCACGGGCAAACTCAGCGGTGGATTGACCTATGATATTGACATCGATACGTCGTGGGGCAAGCTCGACGCCATATCGAAAGTCACCGATTGCGTCGGGAAAATACTCTCTTTCGGGCTTGGGGGAAATTGTGAACTTCCGGAGATCAAAGCGTATCTTCATATCACGCCGAACGCGAAGGCGGACGTGCGTTTCGAAGGCGCGGCCTTCAAAAGTTACGAGAAGGAATATCCGCTGGCGACCATCATCGTTTCGCCTGGGGTCATCGAGATAGGCCCAATCGCATTCGTGGTGCTTGTGGATGTCACGGCCACCATCGAGGGGCGCGCGTCGAGTCGGTTCGACGTGGGGGTTTCTGCTTCTGTCGATGTGACGACGGGGCTCGATTATGGTTCGCTTTCTGGTGTCAGTTTCATTCCTCCCAAGCTGAACCACCACTTCGCGCCGGAGGCTACCGATGTGACCCTATCGGGATACGCCAAGGTATCGATCGGGCCGAAGCTTTCGCTGATGTTGTATGGCGTGGTGGGGCCCTACGCGGAATTGAGGGCGAATGCATCGGTGGACGCGGACCAGAAGCGTACGCCCTGTTTCGACGTTCATGCAGGCGCTGATGTAGGTGTTGGATTTCACCTCCAACTGCCTGGACTTGGAACGTTGGTGGATGTGGGCACATCAATTCCTTTGGTCGACGAAAGCGTCGCCACGGGGAGTTGCAAACAGCCGCCTAATTCGAGCAGTTACCCTCCCGGCGCTGGGCCTGACGCGGATCATTATCTCAATCCGACGTTTGATCCGTGGGCTCGACAGCTCGAAGGCGTGTGTTCGACGATCCCCCATCAAACGAGAGATATGGCCTGGATCGAATTGGAAAGGGCGATCGACGGGCATTGGGCTTTGGCGGGGTCCGGAATGGATACGCTGACCAAAGTCGATGACCAAGGCAAGTTGGTCTGGGCGAAACGTTACCTCGATCCAGCCCCGGCGGACTCGAGCAAGCCGCAGGCTCTTTTGATTCAGCGTACGCTCCCCACGAAAGGCGCGGGATTGTTGCTCACGGGCCATCCGTATGCGGTGATGGAGATCGGGCAAGGGGGCGGTGTGCGCTGGGCGGCGAAGTTCGAACCCAGCGAAAAAATCACGGAAACAGGTCCTCAAGGCTGGCTTTCGGATCAAAGGATGTTCATGTCGGTCGCTGACGACGGTCAGGGAAACGCCATCATCGCTGGATCTTACCAACCCGATCAGGATACGCCATCGGGAATCTGGCTGCTTCATCTTGGCGATCAAGGCGTTATCGAATCATCCCGTTGGTTTTCGAACCAGCAGTTTTTGTATCCGCTACAGCTTGTGGCGGTGGACGACGGGGTTGTGGTCGCGGGGATGGACTGGGATAAAAAATCCAATTATCGCGGGTTAGTCCTGGCGCGCATCCGGCTCGATGGAACGGTTGTATGGGCAAAGCGTTTCGGCTCGTGTGGGGGCAGCGGATATCCAGGGATGCAGCCCACGGATGCCCGGCGGCTCGTCAACGGTGACATCCTCGTGACAGGCCTGCTGGGCCTTGGACAGAGAAGCTTCATGATGGAAGTGAAGCCCGAAGGGCAGGTGACCTGGGCAACGGCCTTGTCGGCTGATGACCCGCTATCAGAATTGGCGATTCATTCTGTTCGAGAGCTTCCCACCACAGGATTCCTGGCGGCGGGGCGGTACCATCACCACTACGATCCTTACCGCGTATTTCTTGCGGGCCTCGATGCAAAAGGGCGCACGCTTTGGCTCAAAAGTTACGGGCAGCCCAGTCAAGAAAGCGGACTCCCGGCAAAGCAGGTTTTTCCTTCGATTCAGTTGACGGATGATGGGGCCGCGCTCCTGGCAGCCTATTCGACAGCGCCCATCCCCAGCGAGAATCGTAACGTCTGGATGTTCAAGGCCGCGGCGGTCGATGGCGCGGTGGCTTTTCGACCGGGCGAAGCGGAAGTGCTCGAGTTTCCCCATGCTTCTGTCGAATGCGATCTGACCCCGGAAGCCGTTTCCCTGACGGTATCCGACCTCGATCTTGCCCCGGCATCCTTCGTTCCTAGCATCGAAAACCGCAATATCTCCGTCGAATCGCTCGATCCATGAGGGCCGAGGCTCGTACGCACGGCCGTCCCGCAGACAATAATTTACAATAATATCAACAACTTATATCACAGCCTGCGTATCATGGGAAGATCGGATACGGTGGGTAGGGTGTCGGGAAAGAATCAGGATGGTAAGTGCGCGTATGGGAAGAAAAGGATATTCTACGTTCATGATGAATACTCGATGGCTGGGGATTCTTTGCGTGGGGATTGGTTTTTGGGCCTGCAGTGGAACGGTGGAGACGGCCAGTTCGTCGGGTGGGGGAAGTGCCGGAGCTGGGGGCACGCCGGCGGGTGGATCGGGGGGTGCGTCGATTGGCGGCACAGCGGGCTCGGCAGGAACAGAGCCGATGGCAGGCGGCGCAGGAGAGGCGGCGGCAGGAGGTGATGCGGCGGCAGGAGGTGATGCGACTGCCTGTAAGCCGCAAGACGTTCAAGCCCAAGGTCCTTGCGCGATGGTATTGGGCATGTATTGGGATGGGGCAGCTTGTGTCACCTTATCGGGGTGCTCGTGCGTTGGTTCTGATTGCTCCCATGGGTTCGAAGAGAGTCATGCGTTTCCCACGGGGATACTGTCCGCGCAGGAGACGTGCGAAAAAGCGTATCGGGGTTGTCTGACCTGCGCTCCCCAGGATGGACATCTCGCGGGCAATTGCGCATTTTTGGGCCCGATTATCCGATGGGACGGCAAAAAATGTGTCCAGGAAACAATGGGATGCAGTTGTAAAGGACCGGATTGCCCGAGTCTGTATTCGAATTCGGGGGAGTGTATCAAAGCGCACGCCGCTTGTCCGTAGCTACGCTTGTCCTACGCCGGCCATCCAATTCGACGGCACTATGACCAGGCACGTAGGGTGTTCAGGTTGCTGTCTTGGAGGCCGGGAAGATGGCCACAAAGTATACTGCTCAACAGCGCGCCGAAAGCGTTGTGCGCGAGCCTCCGACATCGAAGCGGTGGCAAGTGATGCCGTGCAGCGGACCGAAGAATTTGTTTTGCAAGCTTTGCAAGCCGACTCCACTATAGCGTTTCGCTTCTGGTCGTGCCGAGCCTTGGATGCCGTTGGGTGCGTTCTTTGGGTTGAAGTTAGGGCCGTATCCGCCCATTTGCAGCGTATGACAGGGGCATTGTATCGAGTCGATATCAAACGATGCGAGCACTTTCCGGCCAAGCTGATGGCTGTGGCTGTGCCAGACGCCGGGTAATCGGACACCGCGATTGCCACCACGCTTGCGCACGGCAATGCTCATTGCCGGTTTTTTAAAATGGGTACGGCGATTGATCTGCGGCCATGGCTTCAGGCCGCCTGCCGATGTCCGGAGATTGTTTGGTTGGACCATGCTTGACAAGCGCCGTAAAGACCGTGATGCGCTTCAGGCCTGTCGTCTGGCAACGGCTCCGGAATTCGGAGGAATCCACTCGAGTACCGCCCGCCACGAAGCTGTACTATGCTTGCTGGACCGTGCGTATCTCTTCAACTGCTGGCGTGGCTTTCACCCTTTTCGGGCTCGGGGCTTGTATTGCGATTCCCGAAGGCGATGGGATTCCGTCGCGTATCACTGACCGTGATGATGCGTCCGCCGACGCCTTCATCAACGTGGAAGCCAACGCGCCTTTGCAAGATGCCGGAATCGATCGCCCGATCACCGATCCCCATGCGATCCTTGGCGTCGACCCATCGCATGGCCCGTTTTCCGGAGGTCGCGTCGCGGTGATTCGAGGAAACGGGTTCAAGTCGACGGCAAGGGTATGGTTTGGGCAGGTGGAAGTGCCGTCGTCGGATGTGACGGCGGGCGATCCGATGCGCATTCAGGTCCTGGTTCCCCCAGGCGATCCGGGGCAAGTAGATGTACGCACCCAAAATGGCGACGATGCATCCACGTCGCGAACCCTGCAAAGCGCGTATACCTACGATGCTTTTTATGCTGAACCTTCGAAGGGACCGACCAGCGGTGGGACGATCGTCAAGCTCATCGGCAAGTCTACGAATTGGGGGTCGACGGCGGAGGTGCGTGTATCCAACGAGCCGTGTTTGACGAGCAAGATCGTGTCACCCAGCGAGATTGAGTGTGTGACGCCGCCCCAGCCCGCGGGCAGTGTGGCCATTTCGGTCAAGATGCCGGGGGAAGCAACGCAGGTGGTGTACGATGCGTTTACGTATTCCGACAGTGACAACGGGTACAAGGGGGGGCTTTCGGGCGGAAAGATGCAGGGCGTGCTGAAGGTCTTGGTGTATGACGCCTATACGGGCAGTCCGATACCGGGGGCGCGTATCATCGTGGGAGACAATCTTGATTCGGCGTTCCTCGGCACCACGGATCAGGCGGGGCTTCATGTGTTTAGCGAGCCAGGGCTTTCAGACAAACGGTCGGTGACGATTGCCAAGTCTTGTTTTCAACCAGTCACGTTCGTGGATGTTCCGGTAGATACGGTGACGGCGTATTTGCCTCCGGTGCTGAGTCCGGCTTGTCTTGGGGACGGTGGAGAGATTCCGCCGGTGGGAGGAAAGGGAGCAACGCTAGCCACCATAAAAGGGCAGCTCGTATGGTATGGGGGGACGGAATTCAAGCGAGCGCATTGGTCCAACGTTCCGTCACCGAAGGGGCCGGACGAGCGGCAGGCTGCCTATTTGTTCCAGCCAAGTTCGGATCCGACCTCGAAGTTTTATCTTCCCGATGCATCGCGGGCGGTTCTTCCGGACGCGGATGGCAGCATTGGATACGAGTTTTCTTTGACAGCGTACCCGGGCAACCTTTCGCTTTATGCTCTTGCGGGAATCGAGAATCGCAAGTCACCCACCGCGGTGTTCACGGCCTACGCGATGGGGTTCCTACAAGGGATCTCGACCCTGCCAGGACAAACGACCAAGGACATTTTCATTCCCATGACGAAGCCGCTAGATCAGGCGGTGGTGTTGTCGGTCGAACCGCCATCGGCGGGGCCCAAAGGGCCGGATCGTTTGATCGCCAGTGTGGCAGTCAAGTTAGGCAACGAAGGGTACGCGATCTTTCCCAACGGTCAGCGGGTTGCGCTGCTCGCGAATACGGGGGATTTGCCGTTTGTCGGGATGCCAGGGTTGACGGATGCTCTTGCGGGTTCTCGTTATGTTTCCTCTGCCAAAGCGGTGACGGGAGCCAATGCGGGGACACCGTTATCGGTCATCGAAAAGTACTTATCCAACGACGCGAGCCTTCCTATTCAGATGGCGGGTTTCGTTCAGGTCCCTGTGCTGCAAGAGCCGGCGGCGGGTCAACCCTTCGATGGCAGGCATCTGCGAATAGCGTATGCGCCAGGAGGGGCAAGCGTCGATATTTCGGTTGTGCGCATTCAGGCCGGAGCTGGTCTCGTCGAATGGTTGGTCGCCATTCCGGGTTCGAAATCACCCGTGGAGCTACCCGACCTTGCGTCGCTCGGGCTCGGTCTGCCCCCGGGTCCGTTATCGATTTTTGTCTATGGTGGGCACGTGGGCGATGGTTCCTTTGACTACGGCACGCTGGTGTATCGTCAACTCGACGCACGGGGCTGGACGGCTTATGCCTACGACGTTTTCCATCGGTATGGGGGCAACTAATCGATGGGTTGGGACCGCGTACGACGTTGTGGGAAGCCGGGGCCATGGCTCTTGTTCGCGAGCATGGTGGGCGGTTGCGGTTTCGACCGTTCGGACCGTTGGGATGATCTACGACCCACGTCGATGATGACGTGCCGCGAGGGGGACCTGCAATGCTCCTTGGTGTTGGAAGTATGTGTATCCAACGGCGCGGGGGGCACGCGATGGACGGTATTGGATGATTGCAAGGCGCAAGGCAAGGTATGTGCTCCCTCGCTTCTTGCGTGTGCTCATTGCTTTCCGGACGAACGGATATGCGATGGGCAGCAAGTATTGGTTTGTACTTCGGATGGAACGAAAAGGGTGGTCATCGACGACTGTGAGGGAAAGCGGGGAGTGGCCTGTCGGTCCGGGGCTTGTACCGATTTATGTGCGGAAGCGGCGGTAAAACAGAGCAATGTGGGCTGTGAGTATTGGGGTGTTGATTTGGACAACGCCAACATCAATGCGACGAGCAATGCGGCGGCGCAGCAGTATGCCATCGTGGTATCGAACCCCCAGCCTGATTTGTCGGCGGAGGTAACGATTGAGCAAGACGATGGGCCGGTAGGTTCGCCCAACGACCCGATGGTTGTCTCTTCCGCGACGATTTATCCTGGAAATCTTCGAGTATTTAAGTTGGGCCCTCGGGAAGTGGACGGCAGTCCGCCGGGTCAATTCGATACGGGTCCGGGCACTGCGCATACGCGAGCGGCGTATCGCGTTCTCTCTTCGGTACCGGTGGTAGCTTATCAATTCAATCCGCTCGACAACGTCAATGTTTTTTCGAATGACGCATCGCTTCTCAAACCGGTCGAAGCGGTGACGTATACGCCTGGTTTGCTCGATCTTCAGTATATTGGTTTGGGTTGGCCGCAAACGATAGCGCATACCGACGATCCGGAGACCAACTTCAATCCAGCGAATCCCACGAATCTTCGAGCATTTTTGACGGTGGTGGGCACCCAACCGGACACTCGTGTTCGCATCGCGCCATCGACGGTCGTGGTAGCCGGCATGGGTATAGAGCAGACCAGGCCTGGGCAGTACATCGAAGCGGTGCTGCAACCGTTCGAGGTTCTGAATCTCGAAACCGGGGATTTCAATGCGGATTTTACGGGAACGCTGGTGGAAGCGGATGGTCCCGTGCTGGCTTTTTCGGGTTCGGAAGCGTCCGATGCTCCTTACTTCGATCGGTTGGCCAATCGGTTTTGTTGTGCGGACCACTTGGAAGAGCAGCTTGATCCCCTTCGAACGGCGGGAACGAGTTTTTTTGCCGCTCACGCCCCCAATCGTTCCGCGGCGGTATCGCAAGCGGGGGCATCGCTGCTCGGAGTCGTGCCGGAGCCGGAATTTTTCAGGATTTTGTCGGTAGCCGATCGACCCGTTCACATTCAGACGACGCTGCCGGAGCCTGATGACAAGCTCGAGTTACCCGGACGCGGTGCCTACTTGGATCTGATTGCCTATCGGGATTTTCATATCGATGCCGACGGTCCGATCATGCTTGCGAGTGTCCAAGCGAGCCAAGACGCAGCGGGCGTGCGAAGAGGGTTGCCTGGTGGTGATCCGAGTCTTCTCATCATCCCGCCGATAGAACAGTATCGCGCCAACTATGTATTTCTCACGCCTGACAAATACGCGTTTGATTTTGTGGTCATCGTGGCATCCACCGAGGCGTTGGTGACGTTGGACGGACAAGATGTCATGGAAGCGGGATGTGCGCGTGCCGCCGCGGATGGTTTGACGGATCAAGAACGTGGTTCGAGCCATTCGCCCGCGTGGGTGTATCGTTGCCAGCTTTCTTTTCCCGTGGTGCTCCCCGATGCGGAAGCGCCCAACAATGTGCTTCCGGGCATACAAAACGATGGTGTCCATCGCATCGAAGCCAGCATGCCCGTACTGGCCCTGGTGTACGGATTCGACAATTATGTCAGCTACGCCTACGCAGCGGGTACGCAGCTCTCGGTGATCAATCTGAAGTGATGCGATACGTCGCGGGCGGGGGTATCACGGCAACCGGATGCTGAAGAGATGATTCAAGACCCGGTTTCCTGAAACGATCCGCTTTGGTAGTAGCGGGACAACAACTCATCTTTTTCACGGAACCGCGCATGAAGCCAGGCCGCCAATGCCTCCGGATCATGGGGAAGATCCGCCATGGGGAAGCGTCGAACATGCAGATGGGCTCGCGGAGAAAAACCTTGGATATACTGCCATAGGCTAGGGACACCATGTTCGTAGCCCAAGGTGAGATCATAAACCGCATCGACATGATCACGGAGTCCCTGCACGGAAGCGACGAATCCTTTGGTTCTTGGGAGCAGCACGTGATCGAGGGGTTCGATTCCCAATTGTCTGGCGTAGCGTTGGGATTGAACTAGTTTTTCGGGCGTCAACCGCGTTCCTTCCACGAAGGAGACTAACCATATCGGGATAGAGTCCCGTGAAAAGCGCCGGAAAGCAGCTTGCACGGAAGCTCGGTCCGAGGTCCATTGTCGATCCACGAAGATACAGTCGAGAAAGACCATTCCCCATCCGACTCCCGGCACGATCTTGATGGCTTTTTTCACGAACCATTTGAGGTCGCCCAACCGGTCTTTGGATTTGGCGAACGCCATCACAAAGGTGATGTCTGCCATGTCTTGATGATTGACGATGACGATGGCGTTTTCGCGCATGGGGACATCGTCGCCGGACACGACGAGGGAAATGTCGTGAATGACTTCGCCAGCGGTGACGCACCAACCCCACCAGGTATTGGCAACCCAGCGGTTGGTTTTTCGAAAGGCGCTTCTTGAGATGGGAAGCACGGGAAGGCTTGCCATTTGGACGGCATTGGCGGCCATGAGCGAAGAGCCTAAAAAAGCGACCGCGGGCATGGCCACCAACAAGCCGCGCAGGCGCAGTTTGATGTTTTCAGGATTAGGAAGTGGAGCAAGGGGCATGGCTACTCCGGTACGGCGCGATATGGGAGCAAGGGGCACATGGCATGGCGGTGAAGGAGAAATAGGAGACGGAGGTCAGCGTTTATTCGACTTATTTTTGCTGCGGGCAAAGGCTGCGGCCATTGTTCCGAATCCACCTTGATGGTCGTTCGAATGGTCGGAAAAGCTCTCGAACGAAGCTCGCTCCTCATCGGCTTGGAGAGCACGAATCGAAAGACGAATTTTCCCATCGTCGGCGATGCTGAGCACTTTGGCCTCCAGGTTCGTACCCAGGGGAAACTTTTTTCGTAAGTCTGTCCCTTTGGGAGAACCGGTCTCCGATGCGGGGATGAGACCCCGTCCTTCGCGACCCGTGGTCCCTTCGATTTGCAGGAAAACACCGTACGATTCGACACGCACGATCTGACCTTTCACGTGAGCACCGGTCGACAGGCGTGGTCCCGCGGCATCCACGAGTTCGACTCGTTCTGATTGCTCTTGTTGCCCCGCGGCTCGAATCGACAACGGTTCCAGTCTCACGCCTCCCACATGCCGCCCGACTTCCGCGACACGAGCCACGATGGTATCTCCCACCGATAGCGTCGCCTCCTGTCCGGTGACATCCGCAAGAGAGGCACGGTCAATGAACGCTTCTCGTTTTCCGTCCAGGTCGAGAAAAACCGCATTTGAGCCGATTTTTACGACGATACCTTCGACACGATCGCCGATCGACCAATGTCGTTGGCGCTGCACAGTCGTTGCATTTTCGAAGAGGGAAGCAAAGGAGTCGTCATCTTGATTCGTGGAATTCATGATCCCGTCGTATAGCGCGGATCAAGAGCGTATGCATCGATGAGCATCACATGCTTTTTCGACTTAGATATATTTTTGTGAACTTAGAACAGGGGGGATACGAAGGGAGGAAAAGCAGCAGGAGCGATCACCATCCGCCGCCGCCGCCACCACCGCGACGACCGCCGCCGCCACGACGACCGCCGCCGCCGCCACCGTAGCCGCCGCCACCACCGTAGCCGCCGCCACCGCCACCCGCTCGCGGGCGGCGTTCTTCTGCTTCATTGACTCGCAGGGGGCGGCCATCCACCATGGCGCCATTCATGTTTTCAACAGCAGCGCTGGCGCCTTCCTGCGTCTGCATTTCGACAAAGGCGAAACCGCGTGAGCGGCCCGTGTCTCGATCGAGGATAACCTTTACCTCCGCAATGTCTCCCCACTGCGAGAATGCATCTCGCAGAGATTCTTCCGTGGTTTCATACGCGAGGTTTCCAACGTACAGTCGATTGCCCATCTGTCTCTCTCGTTACCTACGGCCAATATCGCGCTCGTCGCGCCATCCCTTGTCACCCCCCGGAGGGCCGTTCGCCGACGAGTGACTGCAGCAGAATATGCCGCATCCGTGAACCGTTGCCAGAGGAAACGGCTGTTTGCAATCCCGAGTATGCCGAGAGCTTCGAGCCGAGCACCAGAAACGTTCGCGATGCCCTCGCCTACCGCGCGACGGGCTGGGTGTCAACTCCAAGCTTCGCTTTTCCCCATTTTTGCGACACTGCCCTGGTTTCGGGACGCGGCACAAAACACTTCTCCTCTTGGATTTCACATTTATTCCCAATGCCTCGAGCACAGCCCTTGCGTGCGCCAATCGACCCGTATACACCGGATTCACGGTCTTCCCGCAACGGCCAGGAGGATGAACATGAGTTCCGAATACGAGCAATACCGTGACAAGATCATCGAGTACTTGAAAACGATAGGCGGAAAAGGGGCCGATACGACCACCAATATTGGAAAAGCTGTCGGCCTCAAGCGACGGGATGCCTCCAAAACACTCGCTCAAATGGAGCAAGAAGGCATCATCCTAGCCACGGGCGTAACGGCGGGCGTTGCCGGGTACAAGCTCAAGTAAGCCGTTTCATGCAACTTCTGCTCCTTTTGCACTCGTCTTTTCTCGGCGCGACGTCTCGAATTGCAGCTTCATTGACCGATGCCATGACATGAGAAAAGATGGTCGCAGAGGATGCGATGGCAGACCGCGAAGACCCGAATAAGCTTCCCCCTGGCGCGTTCACGCGGACGCGAATCCTTGGAAGCCGAAATCTCGCGGATCTCGATTATGACGACGAAAACCCTACCGGCACCCATCGTTCCGAACGCCCAGCCAATCCCGACACGCACCCAGCCCCGCGCGTTGGACCCGATGACGTTTTTTACTTGACAGACAGAAATCGGCAAGAAGAACGCCTTCCCGCGTTCATCGACACGATTCCAGGGCCAGGCAGTCTGGATACCGCCCCCGCAAACCTTCCACCCGTCGCACCAATCGCTCCCAAAGCGTTGCAACACGTGGCTGTACCACCCACGGTTCCACAACCACAACCATCCCATCAACGCATTCACCCCACGCGTTTGCCGTCGATACCGAAAGCCACAACCACATCCCGTTTTCGACCGCGTCGCCGCAAACCCAAACACGTGTGGAAACGTGTCGTTCCTCCACCTCGATTCCCCCCTTCCGAGTCGTTCGCCAGACCGATGGCTCTGCACCGATCAGCCCTCCCTGCCTTACCCAAACCGGTGGAAGACCGCTTTCTCAGCGCTTTCGCCATATTGATCGTCGGATTGCTCGTCGCCTTGGGAGCAGGCCTGAGTTTCCTCATCGTCTCCGAATCACGCATCGAAGCTCTCGCGCCCTATATCTCGCAGCCCTGGGCTACCTCCCCCACCGCACCCGCATCATCCCACATCCCCTGAGGCGTATCCCTTCGCCCGCAAAAACAAGGAATACCACGGCAAGTTGATGAGCCGACAGAACCACCCGCGTAACAAAGATTATGCTTGCCATCTGGTGAACTCATCCCAGCGCTCTGCGTTCAGAATGCGAAACCCATCGACGCGACAGCCGTGAAGCATTAGGTTTTTTCAGCGGAAAGACATAGCTGTCCATCAAGGACCATCGCAGGGATGAAGAGCATGGCCGGTGCCTATAAAGGAAAAGCGTTATCCTTCTGGCTCAGGCATAGAACGAAACGTCGCCGTAAGAACCGTACTGCAAGCACTCCACGTTCACTTCACGACGTGCTCACGACCCTCGAGCCCGAGATCTTTCGCGAGCAATTGACACGATGTCCCATCACCTTGGCACAATGGCAAGAAGCCGTAGGACTTCGGCTCGCCGATCGCTCATCGCCGCGGCGGCTCGACCCTGATGGCTCCCTATTGATTGCCGTCAAAAGCTCGGTGTGGGCACAAGAGCTGTCCATGCTCTCGAGCATGGTTTGCCAGCGGCTACAATCACAAGGTCACGACGTGAGAACCGTCCGTTTCATGGTGTCGTCTGTGCAGCCCGAGCGACGTGGACCTGGTCGAGTCGAGACGCGATTTGTTCCCAAGCCAGCGTGTCTTCCTGAGGATTTGCAGCGCGATCTCGATGACGTGCAGGATGATGCGCTTCGAGAGGCTATACGTGCGGCCATGATGGCTAGCTTGGCCACGAAACAAAGCGGTTGAATTCGATTCATTGTGCGGCAACCAGCCGCTCGAGCCCTTCGATGCGCTGAACGAGAAAACGATCGGCCGGTCCAAGCTTGGTCGCCTCCTCGCGTAACGCATCCACATAGGCTCGCAACGCAGCAAGGTCGATATCTTTGACTTTGCGAAACACCGCATGCAGTTCATCGATCGTGGCCGCACTGCATGGTTTGCGCTTCGAAGCATAAAGCTCGATCACGTAATTGACCCACGCTCCTTTGTTCGTAGCTCCCGCCAATTTTGCCGCATAATAACCAGCTTGCTCGATGAGGCTATCGTCGATGTCTGCTCCTTCTCGAACCGTTTGCATGACGTGATCGAGCATGGTGGAAAGCAAACGCTCGGCCTCTTCCGCGCGACCAAGAACAAGAGCTTTTTCCGCGACTCCTCCCAGCAGTCGAAAGGCATCCCGTTTGCTGGTTCCTTCGTCTTTCGGCTCGACCGACTCCGACACGGGAACGCGTACCGGATCCATCGCTGTCACCGTTACATGCAAATCCCCTCGAGCGATATCAAAGGCCCTCACCGTCGGCGCTTCCTCTGGAGGAGCGTATATCGTCATTGACTGGGAGCCGATGGTGATCCGATCACCATGATTGACATCGCGAGACGTCGATATTTTTTCATCGTTGACCAGCACACCGTTACGGCTCCCCAAGTCCTGAAGCTCGATGGAATCGGGCGTTACGACAAGAAGAGCGTGTTTTCGACTCACGAGCGGATCGTCGAGCGATAGCTGACACTCCGTACTCCTTCCGATGAGAAACCGCCCGGGAGGCAACTCGAAGTCGTGGTGCAGATATCGAAGACGGAAATGCATGTTCACTCCTGTACGGAGAGTTCTTTACGCCACTGCAGGAGGGCAGCAATACCAAGAGCCTCATCGCGCGCGGCCGGAACTTGTTCCTCGACAATGGCGTCAATGGCCCGAATCACGACGTCGTGATGGCGAAGAGGAACCGTGCGAAGACGCGCAACGACATCGGCGGATGGAGCGCGACGTATTCTGGCGCAGCTTTCCATGATCCAAGTTACCCAATGTTCGGCCTGCAGGGTCTGCGCGATTTTCGAAGCGCTGCCCAAAAGCTGACTGAGCTGGGAGGGGTCCATTTCTCCTATGGCAAGACGCTCATCGACAGCGGCACGCGCCCTTTTCAATACCTGCTCAGCTTCTTCCCAACGGCCTACGGCCAGCGCTCGATCCATGAGTTCGAGTAACAACTGGGAAGCCCAATTGGCTTTGTTGTCCCCGACAACGCCGGACAAAGTGCTTTCCTCCGGCTCTCGAGTCGCCTCATACCCGCAATTCGGACATACAGGGCTACCCTCCGGATACGGATAGTCGCATCGTTCGCAATGCTGAAGAAAACCCGTGGATTTGCTGGCAATGCGTGGGTCTTTCGGCGAGACGGCCAAAAACACGAACTCCTGCATCCCGATGCGGATTCGATCCCGATCTCGCAACCCAGTCACCGTATCAATCGGCTCGCCATTGACCCGTACACCATTGCGCGAACCAAGATCTTGGATCGTCGCTTGGCTCCCTTGGATGACGATGCGCGCGTGCATACGGGATACGAGCGGATCCTCGATGGTGACATGGCATTCGGGACTTCTCCCCAGCACGGTATCACCCTGCACAAGATCTATCTCCTGCAACTGGATTCGAAGTCGAAAACGTGCCAAGGCCCAGCCTCAATCTATGACGGACAGCCTCATCAGCGTAGCAACGCAAGGGCACGTACGTCAAAGGGTGCAAGCCCTATCCGAACATCCATGAGACCATGAGGCTGCGGAACTGGTTGCAGCCAAGGCTAGAACGTGGTCAAGCCTACGCATGCGCCCACGAAGATTGGAACTCGTGCTTTTTCTTATGGTTACGGTACCCATCGGCCTTGCGATGGCGCAATCGGAACCAAGCAGCGCTGAGACGTCCACAGCCGCTTCCGCCTCCAACTCCGCTATTTCTGCGCCCCCCATCGAGCGTCCGCCAGAGCAACTGGTCTGGCTTCACTCGGGAGCCGTACTGCGGGGCGCCATCATCGAACTCGTCCCTGGCAAGACCATCACCTTGCAGTTGGCCACAGGCGAAATCCGCCAAATCGCTTGGGATGAGATTCGACAACACCAGTGGGTGGAAGCATCTGCTTCCGCAACACCGAGCACACCACCCGTTTTTTCTTCACCACCGGCCGTCACCCGCTCGGGGGTGCTCATACATTTGCTTGGAGACCATCCTCACCTTCGCCTCGAAACACAACCTTTGCAGGGCGGCCCTTGGAGGTTCGCTTGCGATGCTCCATGCAATCAATCCCTGACCGTCTACCAAAAAAACCTTCGCGTTACCGGCCCCGGCATTCGACCTTCCAATCCATTTGCGATCGATGCGCAGCAAGGCGAGGAGAGCTTACAAGTCAACGCAGGCTCTGAAACGTCGCATGTATGGGGCCAACGCTCGTTGACCGCGGGAATCGTGCTTGCTCTGGCAGGCGGCCTGGCCTACGGACTCGGCCGTCTCGAAGACTCCGATGAAGCCACCCTAGGAGGCATCACCTCCATGTCTCTCGGCGGTCTTGGTATCCTGGTCTCGCTTCCGTTGCTCGGGACGAGCACGACGACTGTTCGAAATGGGAAGGGAAATCGGGTGGGCTTGGGCGAAACGCCTCATCGGTGGTAGCCATGAGACGGGCATGGGCCTCGCTTGGTCTTCCCATCAGCAGGAAATAGCCGCCATGCGAAGCCCCACGCCACCATGAGCAAAGCTCTCTCGGAGCCCTTGCGTTATGCTTTGTTCTTCGACGCAAAATCGTCGAGATAGGCCACCAACTTCTGAATGCCCTCGAGCGGAATCGCGTTGTACGCGGAAACTCGAATTCCTCCCACGCTTCTATGTCCCTTCAGGCCGACAAACCCGGCTGCCGCGGCGTCCGCAATGAGTTTGGCCTCGAGTTCGGGCGTCGGAAGACGAAACACGATGTTCATCACCGAACGGCTCTCCGGGGAAACAGGGCATTTATAGTAGCCTTTTTTCTCGTCAATCAGCCCATAGAGCAGCTTTGCTTTCTCGCGATTCTGCTTCTCGATCGCCGCGAGGCCGCCAAACTCTTTGAGCCAAAGCAAGACGTTGCGAACCATGTAAATCGCAAACGTCGGCGCGGTATTCGCGAGGGAGTTCTCATCCGCCTGTGTCTTGTAGCGGAAAATTTTCGGAATATCCGTTCGTCCAGCTTCGACCAGGTCCTTGCGCACGAGCACACAGGTCACCCCCGAAGGACCAATGTTTTTCTGCGCTCCCGCATAAATGAGGCCGAATTTTCGGACATCGATCTTTCGCCAGAGAAAGTCACTGGACATGTCGCAGACGAGCGGCACATTTCCAGTCTCCGGGAAAGCATCGAGATACTGCACGCCGTGAATCGTCTCGTTCGAGGTGAAATGCACATAGGCAGCAGCGGGGTCGAGGGAAAGCTCTTGCTGCTTGGTCACGCGCGTGAACTTCTCTTCGGCCGTGGAGCCAGCAAGCCGCGCGGTCCCAACCACCTGCGCCTCCGCAAACGCTTTCTTTCCCCACGCTCCGGTCAGGATGTAATCAGCGCTCTTGCCCGCGGGCAATAGATTCATCGGGACCACGGCGAATTGCTGGCTCGCTCCCCCCTGCAAAAAAAGCACGTGATAGTCTTCAGGAACGTCCAATAGCTCCCGAATCAGACCAATCGCTTCGTTGTGAACCGCGTCGTAGACCTTTCCTCGATGGCTATGCTCGAGAATGGACATACCGGTTCCTTTGAAGTCGGTGAATTCGTTCTGGGCACGCTCGAGCGCAGCGAGCGGTAGGGCCGCCGGACCAGGGTTGAAGTTGAATACTCGGGCCATGGCTTTGTCCTTTCCCTAAGCACAATGCCCAATGGGGGCTTCGTGCTCTGTCATGTTCGTTCCACATCCGAACGGAACGGCCCCCTTATACAGCCTCAGTTCCCATTTTGCACGCCTCGTCGACCTCGTCAGGAACCCGGGAAAATTCCACAGCGAGGCACGTTCTGGCCGCGGTCCGACACCGAAACGACAAGCCCCGAGCTGTCCTCAACGCGAGATGGCTTCTGCCCCTTCCGGCCGGATATTGGTGTGGGCTACCAAAGCAGCCTCCAAAAGCCCGAGCAACGGCGCAATATCCTGCTCCAACACCTCGGCTTGCCCTTGCAAAGCAAGGAGCATCCGCTGGCGGATCGCTCCCGACAACAAACGCCCCGCACCACCGCATCGACGGCATACCAAGCCACCGCGAACCGGATCTACGAAAGCCGGACGCTCAGGGGGGCATGGACGCCCACACACCACGCACGCGCCCAGATCCAAACCATACCCCAAACACTCGAGCAATCGGAAGCCAGCCACGACGAGCAAGGCCCGGGGGGAGGCTCGAAGAGCCGTTTGATCCAATGCATCGAGCAGTTCTTCGATCAATTTCCAAAGGTCGGTTTCTGGCGTTCGATAGGGAGCCGTTTGGCGAACCCACCGCAGCACGGTGCCAGCCGTTTTCATTCGATCGAGATCGGACAGGATCCCCAGGCGCGGACGAGCGATCTGGGAGGATACGAGCGACAAGAGAGCGCCCGCGGGTCTGTCACGCAACACGACGTCGAGCGTATGCATGGGTTCGAGGATTCGTCTGTTTTTTGGGGAGGTCGATCGGGCTCGCGGGGCTATGGCAGCCAGATGACCGAGGGCTTGGGTAAAAAGGGTAACGACGAGATCAGCCTCCGCGAAGGGGACCGTTCGCACGACCAACGCCTGCGTTCGGAAAGTCGCGGCCCGCGAGGCGAAGGTTCGGATGATTTCAGCCTGTCAGGGTGAAAGCCGAGGGTTCGGCCTGGGATAGTTCTTGGGGAAGGTCCCTTCCACGAGGCTTGAGCACGATGCTCACTGCCAGCGTGAACAGAATGAGTAGAAGAACAAAAGCGATCGCGACTCCGAAACGACGGGTGGGCGGCCGCTCGATCGGGGTGTTGAAAGGTAGCGGAGTCACCCAAGCCACACGACGACTCGACGTGTAACGCGCCAACACCTCGTCGGTTTCCAGCCCGACAGCACGAGCATAGGCTTTGAGAAAGCCGCGAACGAAGACCTCTCCAGGCAGGTCATCGAATTGATCGCTCTCGATTCGACACAACGCTGCGGCCGGGATGCGGGTGGCGCGAGATAGTTCTCCCACGCTCATACCGCGCGCCTCCCGGCGCCGCTTGAGGTATTTGCCGATCGATTCCATGGTACCTCTCCACATCACCCCTCTCGTAAAAGAAGGGCGATGCTTTGCTCATCTCCACTTTGCCAATGCGGCAGCACACTCGCGACCGGATGACGTTTCCGCATCCAAGTCCCGACACCGCTCGAGATCCCCCCTGGCCGATTCATGGTCCCCCAGACGCATGGCAATTCGAGCCCTGGCCCGAAAGGCATCCTGAAGACCTCGACACTCGGGACGATCCGTCTCCAAAGCTCGCGTCACAGATTCCAACGCGGCTTTGTGATCACCTTTTTTTTCATAAGCCAACGCAAGACGATAAGCACCGACACAGAACTCAGGCTGCAAAGCCAACGCGCGACGAAGGCTCTCGATGGCCTTGTCGGTGTCGCCTTTCAAGAAATAAGCCCAGCCAAGATTCCCCCAAGCGGTTTCCGGCGTGGAATAAAGAATGTCCTTCGTCAGTGGCTCGAGTACTTCCACCGCCTCCGCATACCGCTTTTTCTCAATAAGAACGACACCAAGGGTATTTTTGGCCTCACGCAAGTCCGCTTTGGCCTTGATCGCCATGCGAACATAACGCTCCGCCTCGTCCAACCGACAATCCGCCTCCGATGATGCACAAAAATACAAATATATAAGCGATACAAGATGCGCCGCGTCGGCATTCTCGTCGTCCAGCTCTACCGCCCGAAGCGCCACCTTCAACGCCTCGCGCGCATTTCCCCTCGCTACGAAAAGATCCCGCGCGACATCATAGTCCGCAATCGATTGACGCTCCGGATCAGCCGCTCCAGGAGACTGCGCATCACGCGACGGCCCACAAGCCAAGCCCAAAATCACAGGCAATACCCACCCCAACCCAACACAAAGCCGTCCCACCATCCCCCGCAAGGTCGGTTGTCCCGCTTTTTGTTGCCGAGTTCGAATCATCTTTCACTCGTGGTTGGAATCGCTCATCCCAAAAACAACGACAGTCTATTCAAATCCTCCCAAAACCATCCCTATGGAATCCAAGTACCGCTCGCTCCTCTGCCAAATCAAGGTGTGCCTGTGGTTCACACTCATCATGCCGCAAGTACCGCAGCCTCGACATGCCGTCAACTGGATCACTTCGATCCCCTGCGGTTTTGTTCACAATATTCTTATTCATAATGAAACGAATATTCTTGAATAAACATCTAAGTATAGGAAATTATTGAAGATTAATATCATACGCGAGCCATGAATCCCACCACTCGCCCCTGGACGATTTGGCCAACTTTTTTGAGGACCATCCCCTGCTCCCCAGACGCTCCGCGTCATTCATGAAAACGACGCACCGCGTCCATCCGCAACGATTCCCCCCGCACCCTATTTCTCAGCGGACGTCTTCCCCCTCACCCCGATCATCCGGTGGATGGGAACTATGCGAACCCCGAATCTCATCTTTTAGCGTCAACAACGCATAAAGCTTCGTCAACGCCTCCATGTCGGGTATTTCGATGCGCTCGTCTACGATCTTGACATATCGCCCCTCACGCAATTGATGAACGCCACGCTTCACCGTATCCACGTCGAGCCCTGCACGACTGCTCAGGTCCATCGGAGATACCTCGAGGATCCTCGTGTTCGTCCCCGGCTCTTGCTCGGCTCTGGCGAGTTTGAGCAGCACGCTCACCACCTTGGCCTGGGAATCGCGCAACATCATGATTTCAATCTGGTCTTCCGCATCACTAAGCCTGCGAACCAGTTGTTGGACCAACCGCAGGGAGATGGCGGGGCTCGTTTCGAGAAGCCGACGAAATGTCGATGGATCCAGGGCAAGACTTACACCATCCGACAAGGCGATGGCCGTGGAAGTCCGAACCGCTCCCTCCACAAGCGCCGTCTCGCCAAATAAATCGTTGGGCTTGAGCACCATCAGGCTCCGCTCCATCGCCCGCACACGTTTCACCAACCGTACGGAGCCTTCCTGAAGAAGATAAGCCTCCGTCGCTTGCTCTCCTTCGCGGAAAATCACGTCGCCTTTTTCGAAAGGGCGCCCAAAACGAGCAAGAAGGCGTTCTTTTTCAGCGGCTCCAAAGTCCTGCATATCATCCATCCTAAACCGAACGACTCCGTATCGTCGAATTTCGAATTCGGATAGCCCCCTACCCCGCCGGTTGGGTGATGTCCGGCGGGCGAACGTATAACGGTTCCAGCAAAGCGAGATCATCGCTCGCCGCGCGCGCAACCGCAAGCGCCGCCATCGCTTCCGCCCCCGGCAAATCACAAGACCGATCGCGAATTAGCTCCACATTCCGCAAATCCAGCTCCTCCGCCACCTCTCCCACAACCACCCTCTTGCCCCAAGGCTCCACCGTATCCATCCACCGCTGCACACGGTCACGCGCCAAATGCTCCGGCCCAAGACCCCGTCGCCCTTGCCCATCAAAACTCGCCACGAATACCTCCCCTTTCTTGGCATCAAGAAGCGAAAACACCCGTCGAGCCCCCACTATCCGTCGCGCTGCATAAGCCATGGCTTCCAACGACATCACCCCCACCCCGCCAATCCCTCGCGCAAATCCCAATCCCTTCGCAAATCCCATCCCCACGCGAACCCCCGTAAACGATCCCGGACCCATGCCGATCGCAAGCCGGTCAATCGACTCCAACCCCGCACCAGAACGCTCCAATACCTCCGTCGTCATCGCCACCAACCGCTCCGCATGCGTCGTTGGCTGCTCATGGAACGCCTCCGCCACCACGATTCCCCCCCGCACCAGCGCCACGATCGCTCGTCGGGTGGCCGTATCGACCACCAACACAGACAGGTTTTCAGCCATGGGTCCGCTCTCTATGAACCTCGACTCCCACATGGGACGCGTACTCTGCACAGGCCTTGTATTTTCGTACTTCCACCCGAACGCTTCGCGCGGGTGTCGCGGCAAGCAGTGCCGAAGCTATTCGATCCGCCAACACCTCGACCAATTCGACATGCCCTTGCGTGACAACATCGCGCACGGTTTGGATCACGATCGAAAAGTCGACGCCTTTGGTCAAATCCCCCGAACCAAGCAGCGCCTCGGTATCCACCACCGCGTCCACATCCACTTGCACCGGCTGAAGCTCGTGCTTTTCCCATGAAAGCGTGCCAATCGAAGCATCCACGCGAATGGCGCGCACCATGACCTTATCCAAAGCCATCGCTTATCCACCTTTCCGAGGATCCGCACGGAAGCGAGCGCCTTGCCCCGGCGCTTCGGTCACCGTCACCTCCAACCACCCCACCCCCGCTTGCTCAAACTCCGCCCGAAGGTGCTGGGCGATTCGCCCCCACAAGTATTCCGCCAAGCCCTCCACCACCACGTTTTGCATCGGAAGCCACAACAATTCATCCGATGGAATGACGTATCGCTTTCCGCATACCGAAAACTCCGTCGAGATTTCGTCTTGGCTCAGCACACGCACGGCCGCGGACTGGGAAGGCATCAACAGATGTTCCCGC
This sequence comes from Deltaproteobacteria bacterium ADurb.Bin207, assembly GCA_002070115.1. GTDB lineage: Bacteria > Myxococcota_A > Polyangia > Polyangiales > Polyangiaceae > MWCO01. Next base: position 9,984 of record MWCO01000070.1, on the reverse strand, counting down.
AATTCTTCACACAATGTCGCCAGTGCGGACTTGACCCGCGCGAAGTCGAGAAACCCTTCCTGCATCTCCAACGCCGCCCCGACACGATAATTATGGCCGTGCAGACGCTCTTTGGTTCCATCAGGAAATAAGGTCATGTGAGCACAGCTAAACTTATGCTCGTCTTTGGCTACAAATAGACGGTATCGGCTTGAACAACGGGCAGTCATGGCTCATGGATGCCGTACGGGCGTAACGAAAGGCTTTTTCGTTCCGGGCAAAAGGTTTTGCAAAAGCGGTGTTCGCAACGGCGGCGCCGCATACCACAACGTGCGGGCCAATGATAGGGCATGCCTCGGACAAGCCTAATGCAACACAATGGCAGGAACCGGGACGATAAGCCGGTCAAAGCCCTTGCCAGGAGCGAGCACCCAGCGCTTGCCTGCCGACCACACGCCCCACCGCATCGATATATACGGTCAAATCATGAGGAATTCCGCGGGCTAAGCGCATATAGGCTTTGGCGACAGGCCAGGCAACGACACCACTGCTGAGGATCACGCGAAACAGGAAACGGTCATCAGGATTGCCGGGATCCGCTTCCCAACGTCCCAAATATAACGAAACGAGCACTTCCCCGAGGATGGCCCCCCAAGCCAAAATCAAGTCATCCTGTTCCTCCGAGGGCATCCACGGCCACGGAGATCCAGGAGGTGAGAACCCAACCGCGTTGAAAGCTTTGCTGGCATGACGTTCGATGGCGTCCACGTCGGCGATGGTGAAAGTGCCTACCCTACGGGAACTACCAATGATTTCTCGTCCGAGGTCGCTGGTCCAGAACTCGGAGGCCACTTTGCGCATGTCTATCGGTGGTTGTGGCGCCGGCGGAGCCGCGGGATCCGTAATGCCCAAGGTGCTGGCGTCGAGATCCCTGCGAAGCACCGTGAAGCTGGAAGCGGCAGCGATGGCGGGAGTGCGCGCGTTTCGAAGGGGCGGTTGGGAAATGGAGTTGCCCGTGATGACGCGAGCCGCATTGCCCGTGATGACGCGAGCCGCATTGCCCGTGATGACGCGAGCCGCATTGCCTGTCGTCACGCGAGCTGGGTTTCGTCGCATATGCGAGGTGGCCGCCCGGTCGAAAGTCTCGATGAGGCTTGGGCCGCGGGAACGCATAAAAGCAGCGGCGACGAGCAAGGGTCGGACAGTAGCCCCGGAAGGCAATGTTACTTTACAGGCTCCGTCTTCGACGGAGGTATCGGCGGCGCGACCATCGCATTCTTTGAGCAACAACCCGAGCAAAAATGAAGCGGCGGCGGTAACGGCGCCGCGTTCGGCAACCGGTTGGGTTTTGGTTCGCGAACCTCGCAACGCTTCGAGTTGTTCTTCCACCAAAATGAGCCCACGACGGTCGAGCGGAACAGGACGACTCGACAAAGAAGTGGCCCCTTCGACGACCCGTTCACATAAGTCGAGCAGCATCTGGGCCGTGGAAAACCCCTCGACTACCTGGAGCTGATTTTGCCGTGCGAATTGGAACCACCCTTTGATGTGCTCGGGAGGCTGAGGCACAGAAAGGGCTTGACGAGAAGGCCGGGAACGTCGTCGCTCGACCTCACGCCCCACACCCGTATCGTCAACGGCATATTCGGGAGGCAACGGGGTGGGTTGTCGTCGGGTCGGCGGGGTGGAGGGGAGACGAGAAGCAGTGGTTTCCGGTGCGATATCCGCGCGAGGCTCGGGCGATGGCGGAAAGGCCGACCGACGCGGCGGTGGGGTAGATGCTTGCGAAAACGAAGAACGGTGCGCGTGCGGAGCCGATGGGTGGGGAGTTGGCGGACGACTCCTTTCGTTGGCTGTCACGACGCCCGGTGGGATCGTGGGGGGAGGAGGCATGGGTGCCTGGTCAGGAGAAAAAGGAATGAACTCGGCCCCAACGCTGTTTTGGCTCGGCTCCTGCTCGGGAAGTGACGGGGAAATTCGGAAGTCGACCGTGGAAGGAAGAGAATCGGGCGGCTGTTGCGCGCCTGAAAACGTCTTGCTAGGCACCAACGGGGGCCTAGGGAGCCCTTCGAGGGTACTGACTCGATCGTCCTGAATCGGGGGGCTGCTCGGCAGCCGGAGGTTCGAAGAATTCGGTTCACGAGGGCGAACGGCGGCAAACGCCGCATCGAGGTTGGAAGGCGGCGCCACGCCTTCCAGGGTCAAGTCCGCTTCTTTGGCTTCCGCCTTATCCACCGGGGGTGAACTTTGTTTGTCGTCGGCGACCGCAAACAGGGCTTTGGTGGAACGGGTTTGGCTTTGTCCGTCGGCCGCGGGCACATTGACCGGCCTGACATGCGGTTTGGTGGGGGCTTCCCGTGCGGTGGAAGCGGCAAATCGATTCACCGATGGGGGTGGACCGCCGACTTCCTGCTCTGCCTGCTCCCCCAAGATGGCTCGCGCCCGCATTTGCGCGCGGCTGTTAGGTGACCGCAGTGCTTCCCTCGCAAACACGATAGCGCGCTCATGGTCGCCCGTGCGGTCGAGCAGCAAAGCGAGCAACGCCACCGCTTCCAGAAAGTCTTGCTGTTCGGCCACGAGCGTTCGGACCTCAGAAAGGAGTTCCGCATCCGTTCGGACGGCAAACGTGGCATCGAACAGAATTTTCAAGTACCGATATTCGGGTCGACGCCCAAATCGGTCGCGCAAGAGAATCAACCGACGAAAAGCCTCATCATGGTTTTTTTCGTCGATGATTCTCTCGACATCCAGGATTTCTTGGTCAAGCTGAATGGTCGCCACTTAACCCTCGAGCCGCCACTTTACCAAAGAACCAACGAGATCGACAAACTTTATTGGTGCTTCAGAGGCAAGCCTTCTGCCTATTGGATGCTGGAATTGCCTCGAGGAGTTGCTTCCAAAGCTCTTCGCGGCCCAGACCGGTTTTGGCGGAAAACCCGATAATCCGTCCGGGTGTCGTTTTCCGCAAGGCATCGAGTCTTGGCTTGAGTTGAGCAGCAGGCAGCTTGTCGACTTTGGTGGCAACGAAAAGATAGGGAATCGCAGGTTCGCGTATTTCCTGCAGATACTGAATGAGGCTTGCTTCGAGGGATTCGGGGCCCCGGCGAACATCCACGAGAACGACAACCCCCGCAAGAGCGGCGCGGTCTCGCAGATACTGGTCGATCATGCTACCCCATTGTTTTCGTTCGGTTTTTGAGCGTTTGGCAAATCCAAAACCGGGCAAGTCGATGAGGTGCAGCGGGCCCAAATGTTCCAAACGAACCAGAAACGCGTTGATTTGGCGCGTACAGCCCGGTGTCGAACTGGTGCGAACGAGGTTTTTCCGTTGCAGGAGAGCATTGAGCAAGCTCGATTTGCCAACATTGGACCGTCCCGCGAAGGCGATTTCAGGCCATGTACTGGGCGGAGCGGACCCAAGGTCCGTAAAACCATAAGAAAACTGGGCTTCGAGGATTATCGGATGGCTGCGAGATGTCACCCCCGAAGCTTAGGAGAAATCGCCGGCCGTCGCGAGGGAGATGATTCAACCTTCGTTTTCCTTGGCAACCTCGTCGAGTCATCATCACCGTTGAGATCGAGACGGTCCAGGGCTAGGGAAAGTCGGCGATGAACATACTGCAAAGGTTGTTGGCTCTGCTCGCGACAGTGCTGCTCGTCACGATGGCGACAGGCTGTAGCAAGGAGTTGCCTGCCGCTCGTCCGGGCACGCTGCAATACAGCGAAGAGGCCCGTTTATTTTACGAAAAAGCCATGCGCTCGTTTTACGAACGGGACTGGGAAGAAGCGGAGAAACGGTTTCAGAAAGTACGCAGGGAATATGGGCAGAGCCGGTATGCCCGATGGGCGGAATTGCGACTCGCGGACATCAAGTTCGAGCGGGACCAACTCCCCGAAGCGATCAGCGCCTACAAAACCTTCGTGCAGACCCGACGATTGGACCCGGGTATCGCGTATGCGCAATACCGAGTTTGCCAAGCCTTGTTTCAACAAATCAACGATACGATCATGCTTCCTCCGCAGGAGGAGCGAGACCAAGGTCCCACCACGGAGGCCTATCAGGAGCTTCGACGTTTCAAGCGCGAGTATCCGACGAGTCGATGGGACGAGCAGGTCGACTATATGCTGCTCGACGTCACCGGGCGATTGGTTCGTCACGAGCTATACGTGGCGCGGTTTTATCTTCGTGAGGGAAACTTTCCCGCCGCGGCGTCACGCGCACGTTATGCTCTCCAGCACTATGAGAACTCCGGGCTGGAACCGGAAGCCCTTGTTTTATTGGGAGAAACCTATCTCAAGATGAAACAGCGACCGCAAGCACGCGAGGCTTTCCATCGGGTGCTCACCTCCTATCCCGACAGCCCCTTCGTCGTACCCGCTCGCTCATTTCTCCAAGAGATATCTTCCGGTGAGGTGAAACCATGACCGAACCTTGCCCACCCCAGGACCAGCCTCTCACCGCTGTCGCTCCCATGGTACTCGTGGTCGACGACGAAAAAAACATCCGTCGAACCGTGGAAATGGTGCTCACGGGAGAAGGCTACCGCGTGACGGGAGCCGCCTCCGCCGAAGAAGCCCTCGGCCTATTGGCGCGCCCCAACAGCCCCGTGGATTTGATCCTGTTGGACGTCAAGCTGCCAGGCATGTCCGGGCTCGAAATGCTCGAACGCATGCGCACGGAAGAAGGCCTTCCACAACTGCCTGTCATCGTCATTTCCGGTCACGCCACGGTTCACGATGCGGTCACGGCCATCAAGCTCGGTGCCAGCGACTTTTTCGAAAAGCCTTTGAATCGCGAGCGCGTTCTGGTCAGCGTGCGCAACGTATTGAAAACCGCACGCCTGGTTCGCACCGTCGAAGACATGCGCGAGCAATTCGAGGCTCGTTACGAAATGATCGGAACGAGCCCCTCGATGCAAAAGCTGTATCGCGAAATCGATCGGGTGGCGCCCACCAAAGCCAGTGTTCTCATCACGGGCGAAAGCGGGACAGGCAAGGAACTCGTCAGCCGAGCCCTGCATCGGCTCAGCCCCCGGGCGGAAAGCCCTTTCGTCAAAGTCAATTGCGCCGCTATCCCCCGAGAACTCATCGAAAGTGAATTGTTTGGTCATGAGCGAGGATCGTTCACGGGTGCCCAAACCCGAAAGCGAGGTTTTTTCGAACAAGCTCATGGCGGCACCTTATTTCTCGATGAAATTGGCGACATGGATTTGACGGCGCAAGCCAAGGTGCTTCGCGCCCTTCAATCCGGAGAAATATCGCGTGTGGGAAGCGAACATCTCATCCATGTCGACGTTCGTGTGCTCGCGGCCACCAACAAGGATCTGTCCAAAGAAGTGGCCGATGGCCGATTCCGGGAAGACCTCTACTTCCGACTCGCTGTCTTTCCCATTCGCTGTCCAGCTTTGCGTGAGCGTATCGAAGACATCCGTCTGCTGTCGGATTCGTTCGTCACCGCTTTCTGCAAAGAAAACGGGCTTCGCCCCATGAGCATCGACACGCCGGTATACGACGCGCTTCGCCGACGAAAGTGGCCGGGCAATGTCCGAGAACTCAAAAACGTGATCGAACGCGCGGCCATCCTGTCGGGAGACCTCATCACCATCGCCGATCTTCCCGAAGATCCTCACGACTCTCCGTTCGATGACGATCTGGGAGAAAATAGCGCCTCTAGCAGTAGTTACGCCTCCCCCATATCTCCTTCGATGGCCTCCAAGTCGGAAGAAGGACGTCTTACACTTCGCGAATTCCGCGAACAAGCCGAGCGCAACTATATCGTGGAGACCCTTCGAGCGTTGGATTGGAACATCTCGCGGACGGCCATTGCCCTGGGCGTCGAACGAACCAATTTGCACAAAAAAATCCGGGCGTATGAGATCACCCGGGGCGAATCCAAACGGAACGAGCCATGAGCTTCAAGCTCCTGGGCCTGACCGGTGGCATCGCGAGCGGAAAAAGTGCGGTAGCAGCCATTTTGAGCGAACGTGGCGTACCGATCCTCGATGCCGATGAGATCGCGCGCGCGGTCGTGGCCCCCGATTCGGAAGCATTGGGGATGATTGTCGAGGCTTTCGGCACCGAGGTCCTCGACCCCTCGGGCCAGCTAGACCGTCGTAAAATGGCAGCCATCGTTTTTGCCGACTCGCATGCACGTAAGAGACTCGAGTCGATCACCCACCCACGGATTCGCCAGCGGACCGAACAACGGGCGAGTCAACTCGCGCGGCAAGGACATCCGTTGGCCGTGTATGAAGCCGCTCTGATCGTTGAAAATCGGTTGGCCGACAAGTATCGTCCACTGATTGTGACGCTCGTAGACCCGGCCACACAGATAGCTCGGCTCATGGGGCGCGACGGGCTATCGGAAACGCAGGCTCGATCGCGGATCGATGCTCAGATGCCGCTGCACGAAAAAGCATCCCATGCCGATTACGTGATCGACACCCAAGGTTCCCTGCAGGATGTACGAAGGCAAACCGAAACGATTCTGCGCATGGTGTGTGATCAGCTAGGAGTGCCACGGCATCGGTATGGGCTTTTGACGTAACGAGCTGCAACGGTTGAGCGTCGCGCTCATCCACCGCACGCGCATCCGGTGCTTTCGTTGGGTGATGGCGTGGGGGTGAGGGATTTTCGTTGAAGGATCTCACCGAAACGAGACACGACGATGACTTCGATTTCGCCTTGGTATCCGGCGCGCTTGGCGGCCGTGGAGGCCAAGCGGAGGAGCCCGCCGCAACATGGCACTTCCATGATGACCACACGAAGCGCCGGGACGTCGCAATGAGCGAGGATTTCAGCGATTTTTTCTTCGTAGCCAGAGGGGTCATCCAGCTTGGGGCAAGCAATGGCCAACGACCTTCCCTCGAGAAGATCGCCATGAAAGCTACCTAGGGAAAAGGCAACGCAGTCCGCGGCGAGCAGAAGCTCCCGTGCGCGCAGAAACGATGAGCCGGGTGATAGCAAGTGCAGTTGAATCGGCCATTGTGTCAGCGCGGAAGCCGCTTTCGCGGGAACCGAAACCGAAGAGGGCGTTGTGTTCCAAGCCATCGAGCGGCTTCCGGGACAGCCAGCCGAAATCGCCGCTGGACGCTGGGGTATGGCGGTTTTTCCGAAAGCAACGAGTGATTCAAGGGAAGGCGCGCTTTGCGTCGCCGATGGCTGCATGCCTGAGGCATATCGTTCATCGAATCGTTCCGCCTCACGCTGAATGAGGCGTAGCGCTCCTCGAGGGCAATGACCCAAACACGCGCCAGCGCCATCGCAGCGGGCTTCTTCCGCAAGCCTCACTTTGCCATCGACGAGGACCAAGGCGCCCTCTTCACAGCTTGGAATGCAAAGTCCACAGCCATCGCATAGGTCATCGTCGATTTCGATAATGTCTCGTAAAATTCTTTTGGTCATGATGGCCTCCGCCAAGCAACAACATGCGATCGATCGCTGGATTCGCCCATGACACCGGTCATGGCCGAGGCCACATCGCTGAAGATGAACGGATTTAGCGCTGTCGCTGTTGCATCATTTCGGTGGCCGCTTGCATCGATGCTTTGGTTACGTTTTTTCCCGACAGCATCCGAGCGATTTCTCGCACTCTGTCTTCTCCCGTCACGGGAACGACTTGCGTTCGTGCGACATGACCGTCTTGGGACTTTCGCACGACAAAGTGATAGTCCGCGAGAGCGGCGATGGGAGCGAGGTGAGTGATACACAACACCTGGTGATGTTTGGCGATATCGGCAAGGGCCTGACCGATACGTTCGGCCACGGCGCCCCCCACGCCAGCGTCGACCTCATCGAAGATATAAAGTCCGGCGGGGCCTTGGGAAGCGAGGACTCTTTTGATGGCGAGCAAAGCTCGTGAAAGCTCACCTCCCGACGCGATTTTCCTCAGGGGACGGGGCTCGATCCCTTTGTTGGGCGCGATGAGAAACTCGACGCGGTCGACGCCCTCCGCGGTTAACCTCGCGCCTTTCACCATGAGGTCTCCTTCGCCAGCGTGGCGTGCCACTTCGACGCGAACCTGAGCGCCGCCCATGCCCAGGCTGGCGAGCTGTTCGCTTATCCCAAGCGCCAGCCGTGATGCCGTTTCGGTCCGCTTGCGCGAGAGGGAAAACGCGGCTTGCTCGGCTTGCGAAAGCTCTTGATCGAAGCGTTTTTCCACTGCTCGAAGCGACTCTTCCACTTCCTCCAAGGACACCAGCTCGGCACGCAATCGCTCCATGGCAGCCATGGCATCCGATTCCGTGGGACCATGGCGTCGAAGCAACCCTTCGAGTCGATAGAGGCGGTGTTCGACTTCATCGAGGCGAGCGGGATCCGCGTGGGTCGTTTCGGCAATTTTTTTCAATCCTCTGGCGCATTCTCCAAGGCGATCGAGTGCGATTTGAATGTCGGATCCGTATTCCGCCAGCGACGCGTCGATATCCGCGACGGTGGCGAGGTCACCGACGATACCACGGAGACGGTCGCAGACGCCTTGGTCGCCAGTCAGTAACTCTGCGGAATTCCATGCAATTTCCGCTAGACGGGTCGCTCCGCGCAACCGACTTCTTTCGTTTTGGAGCTGCTCGCGTTCGTGGGGACGGGGGTCGACTTCCTGGATGGCATTGAGCTGAAACAGCAGGAATTCTTGTCGTTCGGCGCGTTGTTGGGCGAGGGTTTGGAGTCGTGCGACCTCGGCTCGCAACGCGGTCAGCTCGGTGACGCGACGCGCGATTTGTTCTCGTTCGCCATCCAACCCTCCGAATGCATCCAAATAGCCCAAGTGCGACGCGACATTGGTCAGGGAGACGCTTTCGTGCTGGGAAGCGATATCGGCAAGATCGGCAGCGAGTTGGCTCAACTCGGCCACGGCACAAAGACGGCCGTTGAGGTAAGCGCGAGACCGAGAAGACGGCAGGAGGACTCTTCGCACGACGAGTTCATGGTCGTTGTCGAGGCCGCCAGCGCGTAGGGTTTCGAGCCCGGGGTCGGTGGGCTCGAGTTCGAAAAGGGCTTCAATTTCGGCTGACTCCGCGCCGGGGCGAATCTGATGGGGGCCTGCACGGCCTCCAAGAACGAGTTGAAGAGCGCCGACGATGACGGATTTTCCTGCCCCTGTCTCTCCGGTCATCACGTTGAAGCCGGGGCCGAGGCTGAGATCGAGCGAGTCGATGAGAAGGAAGTTTCGAACGCGCAGCTCGAGAAGCATGATCAGGCGCCTTGTCGTTCGAAGCCGGCAAGCCGTCAAGGTCCACGCGCGATTCGAAAACGGCCCCCGGCAAGGTGCGTGCGTTTCGTCGTGTTTTTTCGGACAACGACACCGCAACCGAGCTGCATTTCGCGGTTCTTTTGGAAAACGCAATTTTGTCGACAACGAGGGTTGACAATCCCACTAGGCTGCTTGACGGAGGCATATTCCGCGAACTAGGGTTTCAGTCGATTCGCAGACCCGAGGCTGCAACAGTACGGAACGCAACGTCTTAATCTTCCACGAACAGAGGGTACGGCAACACTCATGGCGGCTAGCAAAGCCCGAAAAAACACGGGAAAGGGTTCCAAGCAACGCGCTCGCTCGATCGCGAAAAAGGCGCCCTCCAAGACTTCAAAAAAGCTAACGAAATCCTCGAAAAAGGCCGCCATCAAGCCTTCCGGAAAGGCCGTCAAAAAGACGGCAAGCACCTCCAAAAAGGCTACGAAAAAGGTCATAAAGACCGTCAAAACCGCATCCCCCAAGCCCCCCGCGAAGAAACTCAAGAAAGCTTCGGGCAAGGCTCCCTCGAAGGTTACAGCAAAACCCATCAAGAAGGCCGTCAAAAAACCGGCCGACAAGCCCCTCAAGAAGCTCGTCAAAAAACCGGCTGACAAGCCCATCAAGAAGCTCGTCAAAAAACCGGCTGACAAGCCCCTCAAGAAGCTCGTCAAAAAGCCGGCCGACAAGCCCCTCAAGAAGCTCACCAAGAAGCTCGTCAAAAAGCCGGCCGACAAGCCCCTCAAGAAGCTCACCAAGAAGCTCGTCAAAAAACC
>MWCO01000069.1 GCA_002070115.1 Deltaproteobacteria bacterium ADurb.Bin207 | reverse complement strand
GGTCCCGCCCGCCCCACCGCCGCCCGAACCTCCGCTTCCACCTGCGTGAGCATCCGTTCCAGCATCTTTTCCCGAAGAAGGCGAATCCGTGGCCTCCGAAGAACCACAGCCCATGCCATACAGCAGCACAGGGAGTACCATCATAGCCAATCGTCGTGTATTCACGGGAACCTCCCTTATCCACAAGCCGGGGATAGGCCATCATCGCACAGAAACCTCACAAATGCCACCGTGTCTTTTCATCGCCCCCGGACCAAAATGCATCGCAAACCATGGCTATTATGTGACTCGGAACCATCCCCTAAGCCATCCTATCATTTTTCCCTAGCCTTTCCTTCACGGTCACCGCCCACGATCACGGTCACGGCCCACGGCACACGAAAACGGTCACGGTCATCCCCTATTGTACGCCACGAAACGCCAGCCCAATGCTTAATAGCCCAGGGCAACTGTTGGGGGTGCCCCAAGGGTGCTCAAGGACCATAAGCGCCTCAATAATAGGGTAAGAGGGAGCGAAAATCCGAACGTCCAGGCGCGCTGATCCATCCCCTCGTTGTTTCCGGGGGATTTCAGCCTCTCGCCAATGACGCCTGGGGGCGGGTTTGAAACCCGCCTCTACGGTACCGGATGTTGCCTCGAACGAAGACGGATTCTCGCGACCCTACGCCCCTCATGCGGTTGAGCACATCGGCCAACGTGGTACCACACCGTCCAAGTATCCGCTCTCTTTGATTGAAGCGCCTAGGGGGTCAAAGACCGAGCCAAAACCAAAACCCAAGAAGCCTCAGCTCGTATCCTGCCCCACATCCCCCTCGTTCAGCCTCCAACCATGGATTCTGCCTCTTGCGAAAGCACCAAAGGAGACTAGACTCACGCCAGGATCGCGATATGCCAGCCCATAGAATCGCCATATACGGCAAAGGAGGAATCGGTAAGTCCACCATCGCCACCAATCTCAGCATCCTGTTCGCGAAGTCCGGCAAAAAAGTGCTGCACGTGGGCTGCGATCCCAAACGCGATTCTTCCCTCAAACTGCTCGATGGACAAGCATGCACCACCGTGCTCGACGCCTTCACCGCGCAAGGCGACCGGGTCAAAGCCGAGGATATGGTCGCGGTCGGACGCCATGGCGTGCATCTGGTGGAAGCAGGCGGCCCAGAACCCGGGATGGGCTGCGCGGGACGGGGCGTAAGCTTGATGATCGAACGGTTGGAACAATTACGCCTCGTCGAACAAGGACACTACGAAGTCGTGGTCTACGACGTGCTCGGTGATGTCGTCTGTGGTGGCTTCGCCGCGCCTCTGCGACGCGGTATCGGCCAATACGTCTACATCGTGACCTCCGAAGAAACGATGTCGTTATACGCCGCCAACAATATCGCCAAAGCCGTCGTTCGCTACAGCCGCAACGGCATCATGCTGGCGGGTCTCATCGCCAACCAGCGAGAAATAGGTGACTTTTCCGATATGCTGAACGCCTTCGCCGAAAGCCTCGGCACACGCCTCTGCGCCCTATTTCATCGAGACCCCCTCGTACGAAAGGCCGAAAATCGCTTTCAAACCGTCGTGGAAGCCGCCCCGGATTCAAAAATATCCCTTCAATTTCAAGAACTTGCAGCACAAATGGCCCTTCGGGAGCCGCAACCCTATCCCATCCCTACTCCCCTGGATCAGAACCAGTTCGTGCAGTTCATCCGGCAGTATTCTCGCGACGAAGACTTGCAAGACGAGCCATCCGATGGCAACGACAACGCCTCTGCCTCATCGTAGGTGAATCAGAAGGGGCGTGGCGATACAAGACCATGACTTCCGATCTATCGAGGATTCCAAGATATCTGGTCGCTGGCCCCGATGCCGTCGCCGCGTTCCACCACGTTTTTGGTATCTCTCCGACACTTCGAGCCAACGGAACCTATGTCCTGTCCAGCATCACCTGGAAAGAAGGGATGCTTCGCGTTTGCCTTACGGGACGGCTTTTCGGCCGGGCCATGATTCATCTTCAACCGACGCACACCCCCGGTCAGGAAAAACTGACGGTAAAGGCTGAATCTACGGATGCGCCCAGCCACCCGCAGGTGGAACGTCTCGTGGATTTCCTCCACAATCGGCTCAAGGCCACACCGATTGAAGACCTGCTGGACTGGCTTCGCCGCGACCCCAAAACCGAAGCCATGAGCGGAGTGCTTTCCGAAGGATTGCTCGGCGGCCTGCGCGCCGGAGCCAACCTCGCCCCCAAACCCTATGCGCATACATGGACGGGAAAACCTGGTGAGGTCGACCAATGGGGTCTATTTTTCGACGATCTGGTGTTCGTGTTCACGGCATTGTCGCGGGTCAACTTCGTATTGCCCACCACCCACGTCGTCCACGGCTGCCATGAATGCACCTGCGTCACACCGAAAATACGCACGCGTTCGTTTTTTCTCTTCTACCATCCACGACGCCCCCATCGTCCCGCGGCCGATTGGCTCCGCGCCCGTCTCGGTCTCGGGCCCCAATACCTCGACCAACCGTTCCGCAGAATATCCACCAATATGAACGAGGTCGATACCGTGCGCGGGGCCGAAGACAAACTCATGCAAGCCGTCGCCCTCGCCGCCACCGGCCAAGGTGAACGTATCGTCGCCATCAACGCCACCTGCCTGCCCAAAGTCATGGGAGAAGACGTCGGGCCCGCCATTTCCCTGGCTCGCAATACCCCGAAGGTTCATTGCCTGTCCCAGGCTCTTCCTCTCACCCATGACACCAGTCTGTACACAGACGAACTCGAATTCGGTCAAGACGAACCACAGGTGATGCGCGATCTTTTGCTACCCCCCCAAGGCCGTTGCCTGGAGCAGGAACCGGATGGGAAGCGCATCGACCTCGTAGGCTTTCCCGACGGCCCCGACACGCTGGAATTGGTTACGCTTCTCGAGCGCTGCGGTGCCGTCGTCAATGCCCTGCTTCTGCCCGATATCGATGTAGCGGTGTGCCGTCGTACCCCGAAACCCAACTTGCAAGTGCGTTTTCCCAATCCCAACTACACCCGACTGTACCATGAAGTTTTTGACGCCATGGCGGATCAGATCGTGACCCCTCCCGCCCCTTACGGAATTGACGACACCCGGCAGTGGATTACGTCGATTGCCCACGCGCTTTCCCTCGACGATTCACGGGTCCACGAGGTTCTCAACAGCGAACAAGGTGCCATTCAGGCCCGTTGGGACGAGCTTAGTGCCATCGCTCGAAAAAACACCCTTGGATTCGTGGTGGATCAGCGGGTGCTGCCCCGTCTGACGGACCCGGATCGCTCTTTCGGACTGTCACTGGCACGAATCGTTCGAGAAATGGGCTTTGGTATTGAAGTGCTTTGTTATGCGCCCGAGGGGGATACCTCGTATGCACGTCATCAGCTTTCGGACATGCCGGTGCGGCTCACGCCGTTCCAGACCCCGCTACAGCTCCAGCAGCGGCTTCGGGAAGGCTCTTTTCGGGCGGTTTACAGCGACCGCACCCTGGATCGTCGATTGACCCGAGCAGGCCAATCGCAATTTTCCTACGCTGATTTCGAGATGGGCCTGGCCGGGGCGTTGCGGAGCTTGCATCGGCTCGTGCGCGCCTGTGCATTACCCTTTTATCACCGCTACGCCTCATTATTGGCGGGGGAGCAAGGATGAACCACTCCGAATTCGATATTCGTCTTGGCTTCAGCTACTCCTTGGGTGTTTATCTGGCCATCAACGCGCTTCCCGACGCCTTGCTCGTGATGGATGGGATGGATTGCACGGTGCAAATGGCTTCCCAGATCCAGGGCAATCACGATTGGCAATCGAATCTGATTTCCGCCGATGGCGCCCACCGAATCCTCACCACCCACGCGATGCCGGAAGAGGTCTGGCAAAACCGGGAAAAAGCCATTTCAGACGTGGTATCGTATGCGCTCGGACGCTCCGATAGCCGGGTGATTTTTTTGGGGGCCATTCGGATGGCGTCGATCACGGAACCTCCCTACGAACTCATCCTCGACGCTTGCGCGGAGCAAACCGGCACGGAAAAGCCTTTGATTTTGCTTCCTACGCGTTCTTTGGTGGATGATTGGCTGACGGGCTACGACAATACCCTCGAATATCTTGCGAAATACTTGCCTCTTGAACCACGGCAAGGAGCCAACCAGGGGCGCGTCGCCATCGTGGGCTACTTGATGGACCGAAATGAGGAAGACCATTTCGGTAATTTGCGAGAACTGGAGCGGCTGATCGAAGGGATCGGCGGAACGCTCGTCTGCACCTGGTTGAGCGGAAAGCCTACGACGCATCTGGCCAAAATCGGCCAGGCGGATGTTGTCATTTCGCTCCCCTACGCACGTAATGCCGCGAAAATATTGGCAAATCGCACCGGCGCCGCGTTGGTGGAAACCGAGCTTCCCATTGGCCTCGAAGGCACCCGCACCTGGTTAGAAACGGTGGCTCGAGCCCTCGGAACACAACGCGCGGCAGAGGCTTTCGTCCACAAGGAACTATCGCAAGCCGCAACCAAGTTGGAAGCGGTCGTATCGCTTGTCAGCCGTGATATGAGTCTGGCGCTGATGGGAGAACCGTATCTTGTCCGGGGTTTGCTCGGTCTTGCGCGCGAATTGGGTATTCCAGTGCCTCTGCGGGCCATTGTCAGCGCCGTACAGAATGATGGACAGGACTGGCTCCAACCCGATCCGCTGGACGATCCCATCACCATCGTGGATCCGAAAGAAGGACAGCTTCAAGAGCCGTTGCGGGTCGCCATCGAAAAACGCGGTGTGAATCTGGTGGTCGCCACCAGTTATGTATTGCAGGATCTCGTCCCCCCCGTGGCCGCTTTTGAACTCGGATTCCCCTCATTTCATTCGCACGCCCTCACAGACCAGCCTTTTATGGGATTTCGAGGCTGTTTGTCGCTGGTGGCCCGATGGGTGGAACGTCAGGCATGGCATCATTTGTTGCGTGATCTCCGCCCCATCCCCTCCAACGGCTGAAATCGCAGGTCCGCCCCCCCCGGTCCACAAGCTTGCCCTTCGAGAGGATGGTTCCTGTATCACCACAAGCGTGGGTGCGACATTCGTGTCCCAACCGGTCGTCAGAAGTCCATGCCCATGGTCCGGCCTGGTGCCCCCTAATTCGTGATAGGCGGTGGCAGGAACTGAAGAAGAAAAGCCTGGCCCACGTCCTGCGATGTAGCACTTAACTGTTTGTATTTCAAAGAGTTTTTAAACTCTCCCGCGACGAGGACGTACTTTCCGCGAGTATCCAAGCCGAGCGCCTGGTCTTCGCCCTCCGCTCCAAGGGAAAAGGCCCATGGCACCGAGGATAAATCAGGGGATAGGGCAAGAACGAAGGCGTTTTGGTCTGAAGCTTCGAGCAGGGACGAGCCACGGAAAGACAGCGGCCCCGAATGGGCTCCGACTATCAGGATCGCGTCGGACGTAAAACGAATATCGTCGCCCTTGGCATCTCCCTTCTCCCCAATTAACACGGAAGCCTCATGTTTTCCCGTTGCATCGTAGACCGCCACAGCACAGTCGGCCTGCCCCTTGACGCTCAGGGGCCCACCGCCCCAATCAACGCTTCCCTCGACCCTTCCCGTAACGGCAACCCGATCGTTGGGCCCGGCGGTAACACCGTATAATACGGCGAAGGAAGCACTGGGGAAGGCGTGGGACCAAAGAAGAGCGCTATCCACATCATATTTCGCCAAAAAGGTGGTAATCTTTCCCGAAAAGGTTTCCACCCCACCCCCGAGATCCACATCGCCTTTGGTCAACGTGCCAACCATGAGCAAGTTGGATTGGCTGTCGAAAGCAACATTCCAGACCACATCGGCTTCCCCCGTTCCCCCAAGCACCCGGTAGGATTTGATCTTGCCCGACGAATCGAATCGAGCCATGAAACCGTCGTCGGTGGTGTTGACGCTCGTGGGAGTGGTCACGCCACCCTCAAAAACGATGGGAGCGTTGTACACGCCGACGACGGCCACATCGCCGTTGGGTGCCACGGCGATATCCTTTGCCTGAACGTTTTTGTGGCTTCCAAAAGACGTAACCCATAGCAGGTCACCCTTTTGGTCATAACAAGCCACGAAACTGTCCTGTCCACTTCCTGAATCGAGGGTTTTCGACTCGATCTGAACCGAACCATCGAACCAGCCGACCACACATACCCGATCGTCGGCGCCGACCTCCACCGACGAAGCCCACGACAAGGTATTGCCGCCAAGTGCTTTGAACCAGCGCATTTTCCCGGTTGGGGAATAGCTTGCGATCATGGCGGAATACAGGCTGGAAGCGGTATGGGTCACTCCCTGGGCTTTGAATTCACCGGCGAACATGCCAGCGGCGTAACTATTTCCGGCCGAGTCCAGGGCCACGTTCCACCAACGGCTCGAACGGGAGCTGTGGATGGCGGCTATCCACTCGGTGGCAGGAGGCTGCGATCCTGGCGTGTATTCGGGCAGGCTCCCCGGATCGATCTCCTCGGGCACACATCCTTCGACACGGCAGGTTTCGTTGGGTTTACAAGCCTTGGCTTCCGTGAGACAGCGGCTCGCCAAAAACATATCCAGCCGCAATACCTTGCCTTTGACGAAGCCCGTCAAGGCGCGATTGGAAAATAGGTCGGCTCCCGCAAGCGTGGCCCACACTTCCACAGCGACTTTTCTCGATGCATCTCCGCCCTTGGGAACCAATCCGAAGTCCGCGGGAAGCACCACTTTTCCCGGCTCTTTCCCCACGAAATAATAGCGCTCCGTCGAGAGCGCCCCCTCATGATCCGTCACCGCCACGCGAAAACCATCGAATTCGTCGGGAGTCTCCATGTCCGAGTTGATGACCACCACCAATTCGGTAAGAGGATCCGCGGAACATGAGAGCCATGTCGCGCAAAACATCAGCAAAAGCTGACGTTTCAGGACTGAAAAAACGCTCGAGCCGAATCGATTCATCGCAAACGAGGTTGTACCACAAAAGCCAAAGGAAAAACGGCTACGAACCATTTCTTGCCTCATCACGCGATGGCTCACCTGGATTCGTGAAAAAGCTGGTTCCCCAGCATCCTTGCCATGGATCCTCATGGACACACCCGCACCACGGAAGCACGTTTCGAGCCAACTAGCCCTGGCCGCCCCTCACCCCCCGTGCGGGCCCGACGGCTCCACTTCAACCATAAGCTGCTCGAAACGCGTATCCCCAAGTTGTCGGACAAGCACATCAAACGTTGCCTGTAATCCCGAAGACGATGTCGATCCAACGTAACTCAAGTGTAAGTAACGCGTGCGGAGATAATAGGGCACCCCATCTTTCCGACGTTCGATCACGATTCGATCGCTTTCCTGCGCATCCGACGAAATGTGCAACACCAGCCGATCCTCGAAAACCTGGGCGTGAACAAGGCGTGGCTCTGCCCCGGTTGCGCCCGGTGGATTCAATGTCAAACGAGATGCCAGACGCGTCAGCGCTTCGGTAGCAAGCGAATCAGGCTTTTCAAAAGACGAACCCGGGTTAAGGTCCTGCTTTGCGAAAACGCTCTCCTCCACCTCGGGCCCGTCAGGATCACCCAATCCCTGCTCGCCCACACCCTTGAAATCATCGTCGTGAAGCAAGGGACCATCCCCATAATACTTGGAAGCGAAGCCTCCCACCGCGCGATCGAACCGCTCCCGGGTCACGCGATCGATGGCTTCATAAGAGGGGCAAAACACCGAACGTTTCGAGTTGATCTTGCTGCCGAGCGTGGCAGGAGTCGGTGTGACGTCCAGAATTCCAAAATACCTGAAAACTCTTCGTAAATAATCGGCATCGCGCACCATTCGCTCGAAGCGAATGCAAGGCAATCCCGCCGTAAGACACTCCTCCAAGGCGAAGTATCCGCTCGCATAGATAGGAAAAAACGCGCCCGGAAGCGCGCCCTTCGCATGACAATACCACGACAAGAGCGTGTCCCGAGGATTGCGGATGATCACCGCTTTGCGCCCTACCTGAAGCTCCAGCAAGTGAAATAACATCACCCCGTTGATATCGCCGAAATTTCGAGGATGCGCATCGTAACCCGCCTGCGCCTCGGACAACGACGGCAACGTCATCGGGATCGAATGCTCCGGCTTCGACGATGCCTCATCCAGGTCCACCCGATGGCGGACGCCCGTATGAACCACTTGCCATATTTGGCTTTGGTTCATGCGCTGCGCCAGAAAAAGCGTGCCGCTACTGCCAAGCCCCGCAATCACGAAATTGTTTCGTCGAACAGCCATAAAAACCTCCGCCATCGCAAGCGTAATCGCTGAGCTGGATGCCTCACGGCTCCGGAGCGCGAAGCAGCTCCCGAACCCCATCGTCATCCAGATTGTCGCGCGTCACGAGCTGCGCCCCAGTGTCAAATCGTCGCTCCACCGGTTCCTTGCGCAGGAGCTGAGCCGCCCGCTTCAGAGCCATATAGCCGATTTTCCTTGGGTTTTGGAGAACGAGGGCATGCAAATGACCTTGCCTCACCCCCTCCACGAGCTTGTCCGACGCATCGAAGCCGATGAACTTGATTTTTCCCGCGAGATTCGCCTTGCGCAGGGCCAAGAGCATGCCAAACGTTGTGGATTCATTCGGAGCAAAGATGCCATCCACCCCGCCCGTGGCCGCCTGACGCGCCGAAAGCAGCGTCTCACTGGTCGAAAAGGCACTCTCTGTGGTGGCTCCCCCGTATTGGTTGTCGCTCACCACCTCGATTCCCGTAACTTTGCGAATTGTATCAAGAAATCCCTTTTCCCGCTCCATCGTGCTCGCGGAACCCTCCAGGTATCGCAGCACCACGACCTTCCCCTTGCCGCCCAATACCTTCTGCATTTCCTCCGCCGCAAGCCGGCCCGCCGCCAGGTTGTCCGTCGCCACCAGCGCATCATGCTCCTCGCCTTGCAGCGCCGAGTCGAAAATCACCACCGGAATCCCTGACGACTTCGCCGCCTTGACCGGACCCAACAACGCCTTATCGCTCAATGGCGCCAGCACGATCGCCGCTACCCTCTGCGCCACGAAACTCTGCACCAATTCTATCTGCGCTTTCAGATCATCTTCCTTGAGCGGCCCTTTCCATACCGCGTCGATCCCCTCCTCTTGCGCCGCTTGCTTGACCCCCGCATGCACGGTCTTCCAAAACTCATGGGTCGTGCCTTTCGGGATCACCGCCACCCGAGGCATCGCCGCCTGCCCTTGCTTTTTACAAGAACCAAGGACCCCCAACGCTCCAAAACCCACCAAAAACGACCGTCGATGAATCATGCTCTTCCCTCACGACCCCGTGCCACCGCCTCTGGGGTGACAACGATGACAATCCATGGAAACGATAGAGTCAACACCCACTTCCACGCTATCCCGTGGATCCCAACGCGAAGGCGGCCTGGGCCATGGCCTCCCGGTACGCCCTCTGATCCTCGTACATCCTCAAAAATACGCGGTGTTTCGCCTCATGGTAGCGCGCCAGGGCGCCGCCCGCAGGAACGATCTCTCGCTCGACTCCCCCCATTTTTCGCATCGCTTCGAGCAAGGAGGGAAAATGCGACGACGCCACGGCTCCTAGCATCGCCGAGCCCAAAAGTACCGCCTCCCTTTCGCGGGGCAAGACGATCCGCATGCCCGTCACATCCGCATGTTCGCGTAAAAACAAGGGATTTTTCGAATCCCCGCCGGTGGCTACCAGCGTCGTTATCCGATGACCATGGGCATTCATCACATCCAAAATATGTTTCGTACCGTGAGCAAGCGCCTGGATCGTCGCCAGATAAAGCAACGCCAAGCTCTCCAAGCTGTCGGTCAATCGCAACCCACTCACCATCCCGCGCAAGGAGGCGTCGGCCCAAGGCGAGCGATTGCCGTGGTGGTCGGGCAATACATGCAGTTCATGGGTCAGCGCGGCGGGGAAAGGATAAGCTCCGCTCATCGTCTCCAAGAGCCCATTGAGCAAGGAATACACGGATATTCCTTCATTTTTCGCGCGTTCCATGCACTCCCGCCCGCGACAATGGGTCTGAATCGTATGGTCGATGAGCGCACCGGTAGCTGATTGCCCCCCTTCACTCAGCCATAGGCCTGGCACCATGGCAGAAAAGTAAGGGCCCCACACGCCGGGCACGAAACGCGGTTCCTTCGATACCACCATGTGGCACGTCGAGGTTCCGCCGATCAGCGCCAGACGTTGCTCCAACAGATCAGCACTCAAGTCACCGTTTTCATTAGGAAAACCAAGAACTCCCACCCCGCCCGCGTGGGCATCGATGAGAGCGACCGCCACGGCGGTGCCGGCCACCAGCCCCAGTTCCCGGGCCGACAGCTCCGTCAACTCGCCCGCGCGACTCCCCACGGGTGCCACTTTTGAACCGATTTTTTCAAAACCGTCGGCGGCCAGGTCGCCGAGCCCCACCTGCTGAAAAAATCCTTCATCCCAGCGGTTTTCATGCGCAAGGTAGGTCCACTTGCACGTCGTGGTGCATTCCGAACGCACGTCCACACCGGTGGCGCGGACCACGAGATAGTCCGGTAGATCGTAAAACCGGGCGGCACGGCCCCACGTTTCCGGCAAGTTCTCCTTGATCCACAGCAGTTTGGGAGTCTGCATTTCCGGAGATACCCCGCCACCGACATAACGCAACACCTCGTGTTTCGTGGCATTGATCCGCGAGGCTTGCTCCGTCGCCCGATGATCCATCCACACCACCACGTTTCGCTCGGCGGCTTCATCGGAATTCACGCTCAAAGGACGCCCCTGCGCATCGACGACCACCAGGGAGCACGTGGCATCGAAGCCAAGGCCCGCGATGGCGCCCGGCTCCACGCCAGCTTCCTGCAACGCTTTACGAATCGCAAGCCCGCACGCACGCCATATTTCCTCGGAGGATTGCTCCACGAAGTCCTCCGAAGGCCGGGATACGGTAATCGCCTCGACCCCCACACCGAGCATGCGGCCATTTCGATCCACGACTCCGGCCCGCACACTCGCTGTTCCCACATCGACGCCGACAAACGCTCGTTCGCCCATGGTGTGTTCTCCTCGGAAGCCTCAACCCCAGACACGAACCCGAAATCCAAGCTCTTGCGACAACGCAACCATCTCTTCGAACACGTCGCCGTAGGCCACCGCAATATGGTTGGACATATAGTGGGCCATCAGGGCATCCCGAGACATGCCGAGATCCGCGGCCATGAAAGGCCATTCCCGGTTGGTCCCTTGCCACCAGGCTTCCTTCGTTTGCTCAGGCAAGGCCAGCACTTCGCCCCTTCCTACATCCATCCAGGTCTGTTCACCACGCACGAAAGCTCGTGCCCACGTGATGGCTCCTGGCATACTCTCGCCCGTGAAAGTCCCACCCGCATGGGGGAAATACAGCGAGGGCTGGCGATAGGAATGCACACCGCGCAACGTATCCGGGTCGTGGTTGAACGCATAGGCGCCCGTCGACCCGGAGTTCAACAGCACCCAGACGAAGCGTCCGTCGTGCTCCCCTCCCCAGCGAACGTCGTGGAACATGACGGCCTGATGCAGGCCTTTGGCTTTCAATAAGCGCTTCATCAACTCCATCGGCACGACGTTCCCCTGGTCGGCCTCGGTAGCGCAAACTATTGTATCTCCATTGGATTCCGGCCGGCAGACAGAATTGAGCAGGCCTTCCGCGAAGTCCGAAGGCGGGCGCAACGGCAGCAATCCCAATTGGTACTGCCATCCCACACAATCGGCCTTGTATTCCCGCACGAGGTCGAGCACCGAAAGGTAGTCCCGAATCTGCTCTTTCGTCGCAGCTTCGTCGAAATCCTCGGCTCCTTTTTCCCGCCAATGAAAGGTCACGCCGCGGTCCAGAACAAACGAAAATGCGTCGTCGATGCGTCGGCTATCCACCGCGCGACCGCGGTCGACAATCCAGGCCTGATCGATTTTATGTTCCGAAAACCCATGGTTCACGAGGGTTCGCGGGCCAAAGTAACCGTTGATCATGCCCATCGACGTATCTCCGAGCATCATGACGAGCACCCTTCGAGCGCGGATTTGCTCGGCAACTCGTTTCGCCAGCCGCGATGCCTCGGAAGAAATCACCGCATGGTAGGAAAAACCTTGTTCTTCATAGGAAATGCGTCCTGTCGAACACCAGGCATCCAGACGACTCATGAAAACGTCATCGCGACTCCAATCGTCGGCATCCGTCCAGACGCGGGAATAGGGTCGTCCAAGCATTTCTAGACAGGCAGCGGTATTGAGAAGGCCCACCAATCCTGGCCATTGACCCGAGAAGTTGCTCGCGAGAAGAAGTGGATTGTCCTTTCCGACGACGCCATCGGTGGTATGCGGGCCGTAAATCCAATGGACGCAAACGCCGATCATGGGATCGTGGACAGGCCCGAGTTTCTCGATGGATTCGTGGGGTTTGGACAGGAATCCCTCGATGAGATAGGGCTCTTTGCCAAGCTTGCGCAAGGCGCGTTCGAGCTGCTCGGTGGCTCGTTGCATGCTCGGACGAGCCAATTCGTTGGGAATGGGACGACCATCGCCGGGCCAGAACAATGCGATTTTGCTTGTCATGAGGGGGGTTAGAGCATTGTGGCAGCGGCGATGCAAGGGGAGGCGACACGGCGGTGACGGGTTGTGTCTTTCGGCGTTGGTGTGGGCCCTATCCGCGGCGTTGTTTCCGCCCCCCCATCCCCTCCCTTCCCCCCACACGGTGTGCCCCCCATCCCTGGCCCTTCCCCCCACAGTGTGGGCAGAAGGGTGACAGAACATCTAATTCGTATTCCTAGTTTCTAGTTTCAAAATATTTTAGCTAAATTATTAACCTCTGTCTCTATTCCCCTCCACCCCGATTCGGGGGGGAGGGCAAGGGTGGGGGGAAAAAAAGGGGGAGGAGGGCAAGGGTGGGAGAAAAGGTTCAGCGACGGCGTTTTCGGGCGGCTTTCGCTAGTTGTTTCGACACCAGCCCCTGTTCGCGCCATTGTTCCACCCGCCAGGGTTCAGCGGATTCAGACCACCTCGGCAGATTGAGTTCGAAGTCTTTCCAGGTCGCCAGCCCGGCGTCGACCCACCCTGTTGCTTGCTCAAGAGACGCTCCTGGCTTCCACGAAGCGATCCGGTCCGCGAAGGCTTCCCAAGAACATAAATTCAACCGAACCCATTCGGTGGCCAGCTCCCGCGTTGCTTCAGGAGTCCACTGGGCAATCCGGTTTTCGAAGTCCGTCCACATGCATAGCTCCTCCCCCACCCACGTGCATGCCTGCAAAAACGTCACAAGCTCCGTCCATTCACCCAGGCGCGGGGCCAGGCCATGCCAAGAACAGGCTCCCGCTTCGACTAGCGCCGAAGCCTGAGAAAAGGTCAACGACGAACGCCAGCGCGTGCATTGACGCCAAGCCTGAGAGGCATCACATTGGCGGGCCTTAAGCCAGGCTATCGCCTGTTCCGCGGAAGCTTCCGGCAGCCACACCTCCACTCGCTTTCCCGCATCTTTCCAGGAGCACCAACCAGCTTCCACCCACCGACACGCATGCTCGTAAGATGCCTCGGCCATCCAGAAAGCAAGCCGGTGCGCGAGCGCAGACCAGTCGATCAAGCCTTGTTCCTGCCACGTTCGAGCATCGGAATATCCAACCGTATCGCGCCAGGAAGGCAATCGATGACGCAGGGATTCCCAGGTGCAATAGCCTTGTCGAACCCAGAGGGAAGCCAAGTCCACATCCACCTCGGAGAACCATCGAGACAACATATTCTCGAATGATTTCCAACTGATAGCCTCCTCTTCCACCCATGCCCTCGCCTGCCATAGCGTGGCCTGCTCGGACCAGTTCGGCAGGTGTCGTTGCAAGTCGATCCATCGGCAGGCCTTAGCGGATACCCACGCACAGGCCAAAGGCAAAGTGGCTCGATCCGTCCACTCGGCAAGACGAGGCTGAAAATCCTCCCATCCAAGCAATCCGGCGTCGACCCACGCGACGGCGTCGTCGAATCGAGCGGCCCATACCCATTGTTGCGCCCGATGAGCGAAATCCCGACGCAAGAGCAAACCGTTGCGAACCCAGTCGGCGGCCAACGCGGGACTGACTTCATCGGTCCATTCCATCAGTTGTTCATGAAAGATCGCCCAGGAGCAAAGGCCGTTTTCAACCCAGAGGCGAGCGGTGGAAAAAGGGACCTCGGAAGCCCAATGACTCAACGACAGACGAAAGTCGGCCCAGGAACCGAGGCCGTCCTGAACCCAGGATCTTGCTTCAGAAAATGGAATTTCCTTCCATTTGGCCACGGCTTCGCGGTCGAAAGCCATGAGCGGCCGACATGAGTCGAGAAAATTATGGACGGTTCTGCTATCCGCGGGCGATGCTCCCAGTTGTTCGAAAGCGGGGGCGGTTGCGTGATCAGTGAAAATCACAAGACCGTGCATGGCGCGGCTGATGGCGGTGAAAAGCTTTCTTGCCAGGTGCGGAGAGGAAGGCCATGAGCCGGCAGGGGCCCACAAGGGCAGGACGTGAAACTCGAGGCCTTTGATGTGCTCGAGGTCAAGAACCCAGAAAAAAGGGTTGGGGGAACGTTCTTCGCGGGCTTCCAGATCGAGAAGCACAGGGCATCCCGCGCGCTGGGCGGTCTGTTCCGCGATTTTTCGTGAAGTCACGCAGACCAGAGGCGAAGGACCTTCCTCGGAGCCTGCATGTGTGGTTGCCCCGAGGTCGAAGCGTTCGGCCAGGCGCTGCAAGACAAGGGCGATTGGCTCGGAATTCCGTCGGTTTTCATGCAATTGGAAGAAAGAAAAAGCCGGCGCGCGATGGCCGACCAGGCGTAATGCCGCCTCCACCCCTTCCCAGGAAAAACGGGTATCGCGAACGTCCTGCGTTTCATCCCCGCAGAAAAACGCGAGCTTGGGACGGTTACCCATGAGAATACACACGAGCCATTCGATGGGCGTGAGGTCCTGGGCCTCATCGATGAATACGGCATCGAAGGGCAAATTCATCAGTGCGGATTCGGCGCGATAGTAGTCGTAGGCCTTCCAAGCGAGATCGAGCACGTCGGGAGCGCCGTTCAAGAGCTTGCGGTAAGCATCGTAAGCGATTTGGATTTCGGGGCTGACATGCGAGGGCAGTTGGTCGCCGCGGGTGGGTTGCTCGCCTTGAAAAGCGGCCGAACCGCGCAATCGTTGGAGTTCCCACCAGGCCGGCTCAGGATTCGAAGGTAGTTTCGCCTTTTCCCAGGCCAGTCGAAAGAGTCTTTTGCCGCCTCTGGTTGCGCCGAAGTGGGCACGAAGCCAACCGCTGAGGCTGGTGAACTCGACCTTTCGCCTTTCCGCGCCGGGGAGACGTTCAAAAATCGAGCGGCACCAGGTGGCGAGGCTCTTCGAAAAGGTCATGAACACCGGGTTTTCGATGGATCCGGCCAACAAGAGTTTGAGCATTCGGTAAAGAAGGACGGTGGTTTTGCCGGTACCAACCCCGCCTCGTAAAAATACCGGTCTATCCTCCGCCACGCGTGTCAATTCCCGTTGCGCGGGCGATAGATGCAAAAGGGGGTCAATCTGGCTTTCCGCCCAACGGTCCATCTCGTATTCGGAGAATTCCACGAGGGGTGGGAGGTCCCGCCGCGTTGCCCCATCAGGTGTAACAAGTTGAATTTGCTTTTGATTATCCCCACCCCACAAGGACTCGTCCCACGGTTGGTCATCGACGAGCGCATCGATAGCGCGTTGTCCGATTCCCATTCTTCGGACAGCCGTCCGAACCGCGTCGTCGTGGTGGCCTGCATACCATAAAACGATATGGATTCCATCGAAGCGATCGCTTTGCGCCGAACGCAAGGTGAAAACGAGTCTATCTCCGCGGTTGAGGCGGGCTTCGAAAACGGGTTGGTCCAGGGCGGCTAGCTTTTTTACGCGAACGCCAGCGCTATGCCAGCGTTCGCGGTCGTAGACCCTGAGTTTGCGCATGCAAGCGTGAAGGTCTGGGCGCAACGAGGGAGAGACATCTCGCATAAAGTGTTTATGCGCAAGAAACTCAAGATGTTGCGCCTTCGAGGCCATCGATTTTCACCAGAGAGACGGTGTCAAGATGGGGAGCGACGCCCGGCGCCTATCGCCTCGACGCCCGGAATTCCACCATGAATCGTTCGTACCGAACGACAAGCCGCTATAGATCGAAGTCGCGGTTGCGGTGGCGTCATCGGGTCCCGGAAGAAATACGCCTCCGCGGTCGATACGCGAATCGACACAGAGCTGAAACCAAGCGAGATCGCCACACACGCGTCCGAAAATGAAGTCGACATCGGCAGCGGGGCCCTCGAGCCATACTCGCGTATGTTGCAAATCGAAATGCAAAGAATCCCAGTGCAGGGCGCCGTGGCCGCCCACATCGAAGGATTTACCGAGTTTGCGCGCCGCCTCGTCACCCGGTTTGAACCGTCCCGCGAGTACAGCACCCGCCCGGCCGGCGATTTCAACCATGCGGTTAGATTTCATCCACTGGTACCCAAGTTGGAGTTGCGGTATTTCGATGAGCGATTCCAAGAACTTATCATCTCCCACCAGGCTGGTACGCAATCCAAGGCGAAGAACCAAGCCCTGGTGCCCCCCGGCGGGAAAACGAAATCCGGTAGCCGCATCCAATCCCAAGCCCCCTTCCATACCCAGGCTGCCACCTCCCAAAAAAACAAAACTCGAGACCCGGGAGGATAAATGCGTCATGGTGTAACGCTCGCTATACCCTGAAAAGGAGAGGCCGAGGCCGCGGCCAGTATCGTCGGCATCACTTCCGCTCAGGCGCAGGACGGATATACGGCCGCCCATGCCGTGCATGGATACTCGCTCGGTGGGGCATTCATCATTCCAGGGCTCTTGCGAAGAATTGCGGTCATTGTCTTCTGGCTCTCGATCCAACGGGGAAGCCAATACTGCAGAAGAGGCCGAGAAAAGAAACGTGACCATGAAGAATGTAAGAGCATGAATTTGGGCACTATTTTTGATCATCGGCATCCTCCTGACGGCCGGGTCCGGCACCATGACCGGAAACACCTTACTGTCGTTTCCGGGCACCAACAAGGAAGCGGAATGACCCCAAACGGCAAGTCATTTTCTCCGCGCTCCAGCGATTCCCATTCCCGACAAATAGGTTTTCCATATTTCCCACCCATTCCTAATTGCTAGTTGCTAGTTCCTAGTTTCAATCACCGCCTACGCTGCGCCTCTGCTCATCACAATTGGCCGTCATACGTGAGCGACTGCCAATTCTCCCCCAACGGGGACACGCTCGGATACGGCTGACCCCAAACCTGATGATTCAAAAAGTATATCATTTCCACATCTCCATCAATCCCGTCATCTCGTAATCATTTTTTATCATCGACCGCCAAAGAAACGGGTATCCTTGCCCCAAGAAAGGATGCTTGACGAATACAGCAGCAGCCTCGAGCGGTTGGTGACCATCGGGCTCATCGCTTCCGGTGTGGTTGGCATCGGTTGCACGCATTATGCACGCCTGGATACCATCCTGGACGAGCTATCGACGATGAGTCCTCCGTGGTTTTCAGCGCATCGCGATACGTATCGCCACGTGCTCGCGACCTCGCTATCCCAGGACGCTTACCTCTGCGACCCTCTCCCTAGCGAGGTTTTTTCGGGATCTGGGCCGCAGGGATGGCGAACCATTCGAGGGACCATGCCCCATTACGGTGTCTATCACGGACCGATGCACTACGATGTGTTGCATCACGACGGCCAGTGGCGTGTGGAGGTGCGGTACGCCGTGGAGTTGCCCGATCCCGACGCAACGCTGGAACTCCCCGATTGTGCGCTCTCAAACCGGCTGCACGGACCTATGACTTGCCAGGGAATCGCCTACAGTCGTTCGGGAACGCTCGATGCCTGTCCGGATACCGGAACGTTTCAGGCACCGGCCAGCCAGGAAAATGTCAAGCGGCTGCTCGAGCACTGGTCCGAAAACGCAGAGCGATACTACAACCGCGATGCGGAAGCGTTTGCGATTCCCGTCCACTACGACTTTTCTTTCACGCCCATGGCGAAAGACCAGGACGCCGATGGGCCCGTGCATTGGCGTCTGCCTCTGGATCCAACGTGCGGAAGAACACCCTATTTCCGATCGATGCGGTCAGGCTGGTCGCTACCGATCGTGGCGCATGAGGTCGGGCATATGTTGGGATTGCTGGACGAATACGAAGCGCTGTCGGGTATCGTGGCATGGTATCCCAAAACGGCTTTTCGGGGGGCGGAGCGAAGCCGTTTCGGGCTGTCGATGAAGGAAGAATCAGTGGTTTTGCCACTGCATCATTACCTGGTGCTGCGACGATACTTTTGCCCCGAACCGGAAAGCCGGAATCCCTATGGTCACGGGGTGCCGCAGGCTGCAAATATCCCAAGATTACGCGGACTTACATAAGAATCAAAAACTTGAGCCACGGTCGTGCGGTAGCCTCGTTCTCGCAAAAAGGAGGCGCGGTCGAGGACGATGGCAAGCTCTATCACGCGACCCAGGGCGGATCGGGGGAGAGAAAGGCGCCGGATGATGCCGAATTCGACGGCAGCCCGGGACTGATAAGCCGCGAGTTCCTCGGAAGTTGGGGGAGACAAGCGGTGGAACAGCAAGGCTCGGCGCGCCAAGTCTTCGAAATCCCGAAGAGCCTGGCGACGATTCATTCCGCGCATTTCCGCGCCGGCTTCCAAAGGCACGCCACGGGATGAAAGCAAAAGGCGCAATGCGTACCGGTTTTGGCGAGAGCGCATGGTGTCTTGCAAACTGGTCTCGACCCCCCATTCGGAGGAATGGAGATTGGCAAGCCCCAGCAAAGGGCGGGGAAAGCAGAGGTTCAGCGTTTTTCCGATGTGGGAAAGCGGCTCGCGGACCTTGGCACGCACTTTCTGGGAGCAACAAGACACGAGAAGCACACGAGCGCGGCTATCGGCGGCTCGTTGCACCAACACATCGCCCAACTCCCCACAAGCGTGGATACCGACGACAAGGTCCGAATCGAATAGCGCAAACGGCTGGGAAAAGACATCCCAGGGCAGGTATTCGACAGGGGCGTCGATGCCGAGCCGGCGCGCTTCGATGACACGATCCTCATTGTTTTCGAGACCGATCGCGCGCATGCTCCAGTGTTTTGCGATCGTTCGCGTGAAGTGGCCGTGGCCGGCCCCCATATCGACGATGCGCCGGACCCCCTCTCCAAAACCCGTCAAGGCAGCCAGAAGCGCGTCAATCTGGGCGCGTTTTCTCAGTTTGACACGACGACCGGGGTCTCGAGACGGCCCAGGGGCAGCGTCGATGAACGGCACTTCGCAGAGGGCGCGAACGCGCTCCAACAGCGAAACCAACGAGGAAGGGGCGCGGGTCTTGGATAAAATATCAATAAATTCACCAGCTTCAGACGATGCCAGGGCATCGTCGGACAGTGCCGTCAGATATTCTGTCCAGCCGTTTCGATGACACCAGGCGGGAGCCTCCGGGCGTTGGATTCGGGTATGGAGCAAGTCCGTATGCTGGCTGAGCAGCGAAGCGATGGCCTGAAAACGGGAAGGGATATCGAGGTTGGCACCCCTGATTATTGGCAGTGGGGACGTCATGACAGGTCTACGGTTCCGGCCCCCCGGGTGGCATCGCTCACGGCTCCACGGAAATCATCGAGAGCTTTTTGTTCCAGCTCGATACGAAAAACAGCCCCATCCGCATCGAATTGTTCGTCGATTTTGGTGGCGGAAAAGCGCTCGAAGAGCAGGTATAGCGCGCCGAGGGCGTGGAAAGGAGCGCCCACGCGAAGCGTCACACGAGGAATGATTTCGACACGGGTAGCGAGACGCAGGCATTGGGCAGTCACGCCACCATAGGCTCGCACGAGGCCTCCGGCTCCCAGCTTGATACCGCCAAAAAATCGCACGACAACCACCATGATATGATCGAATTGCTGTCCTTCGATGGCGGCGAGAATGGGGCGTCCGGCAGTGCCGCCAGGCTCACCGTCGTCGGAAAAGCGGTAGAGAAGGCCGATGCGATAAGCCCAGCAGTGGTGGGTGGCATGGGGATCGTGCAGGGATTCGAGGTATTCAGCGGCTTCTTGGGGGGAGTCCACGCGCGTGGCGCAGGCCACGAAGCGGCTTTTTTTGATGATGGCTTCGTGGGATGCGGGGGCGTCCAAGGTCCACATGGGAAGCAGTCTACTGCAAGTGATGGACAGGTTCGAGTGTTGGAGAGGTTTTCGTCGCCCTGGGACAAGGGGGGCCATCACGGTGGGGAAAACGGGGTCTGTTGCGCGCTGCAGAACAGGGATGGATGCTGCAAGCGGTATCGATGGGGCCTGGAGAGGCCTAGAATTGCGGGGGAAAGAGGATTTGCCAGGTTGAAGGCTGGAAAGCGCGACCGCACGAGAGGTTCGAGCATCGAAGATCGGGTCTTTGCATGGATTCACCAGGAGCGCAGGTGCGATGATCGATCTTTATACGTACAATACCCCTAACGGCCGCAAGGTATCGATTGCTCTGGAAGAGCTAGGGCTTCCCTACCGGGTTCATATCGTGGATATTCTGGCGGGACAGCAGTTTTCACCGGAGTTTCTCGCCATATCTCCGAATAATAAGATCCCGGCGATTGTGGATTCGGAAGGGCCGGAAGGAAAGACCGTCCACCTCTTCGAATCCGGCGCGATCTTGCTGTATCTTGCTGAAAAGACAGGGAAATTAATTCCAGCGGACCCGATGGGGCGGTTGTCGACGTGGCAATGGCTATTTTGGCAAGTGGGGGGCGTGGGGCCGATGTTCGGGCAAGCCGGCCATTTCGTTCATTATGCGAAAGAAAAAATCCCTTATGCGATCGAGCGTTACACGTCGGAAGTGAATCGATTGCTAAAGGTGCTCGAGCAGCAGCTTGCGAAACAGGGCCCCTATCTGGTGGGTGAGACGTATAGCATCGCGGATATTGCGGTGGCCCCCTGGGTCGATGGCCTGTCTTTTTATGGTTTGGCCGAACTTCTCGAGCCCCATGAGCATATTCGGCGCTGGTTGGAGACTTTCAAGGCGCGGCCTGCCGTACAAAAAGGGTGGAACGTATGAGCGGGACTGGGGCGTGAGTTTCGTGTTTGGGCTGGAATTTTCTTTCAAGTAGAACCGACGTTCCCTCGCGCGGATCTCCTGAATCTTTTCGAGTAGTTCGTCGAAGTAGTCTTTGCCAAAACGCTTGTTCAGCTCGAGCCGCTCGTCATCGAGGACGAATCCCTTGATGATGAACTCGCGCAAGGTCTGGGTCGCCCAGATGCGGAATTGGGTGGCCTGGCTGCTGTTGACGCGGTAGCCCACCGAAATGATGGCGTCGAGATGATCATGCTCGATTTCACGCCTTACCTCGCGATTTCCCTCCCGTTGAACTCTTAGAATTTTTCGAAGAGTTGACTCCTGCTCAAGTTCACCCGATGCATAAATCTCTTTCAGATGCTAGCTTATCGTGAAAACCTCGACGCCCAATAGCTTTGCCATGCGGCGCTGGTCGAGCCAAAAGGTCTCGGATTCCTAAAGTATTTCAACGCGTACGGCGTCGTTGGCGGTTCGGTACACCATGATTTCGTCTTGCTTCGGGCCATCGACGGTCATAGTCCTGGGCTCTCGAGGACGGGCTGGTGTTGGAACGAGGTTTATCCCTCACAGCACGCGGATTGCTTGCATGAAACACGGATTTTTCGGGGTGTCCGGCCCCCCGCTGCGCATCTTTCATGAATTTTAAAATACTCCTCACCCGTCACCCACCATCGCAAGATGCAACAGCGGATACGCTCGCCCTTCGCTATCGGTTTCGCTACGTCCGGTGGGAACAAATCCGCAATGAACATAAAACCCAACGGCCTTCGGGTTTTGCGCATTGACATCCACGGTCAGCGGTCCATCCCCCGCCATGACGTGCTCCAATAGCTTGCGACCCATACCAAGGCCCATGACCAGGGGGTCCAAAAACAGCATCTCGATATGCCGACCATTCATACCGATAAAACCAACAGGCCTGTCGTCACCCGAGCACGCAACATAAATCTCCACGTTTGGGAAATAAACGGTAGCAAGCTTTTGTTCGATATCCCTAAAATCCTCTTCCTTTAGAAAGTCATGGGTTGCACGCACCGAACGACGCCAAATTTCCACCAAAGCTTCGGTGTCATCGTTGCGAAAAGGGCGAATGTCGAAGGGCATGGTAATTTCTGAATGCATTTTTTTGCCGGACCTTGCGGGAAATCAACCGCTGTCGGAAATCGGGTTCCCATGCGTGTCGAAACGGATGATCCGCCGCTGCGGATTCCCTTTTTTCGGCCCCAGCAACCATTCGACCGTCAGCGTCAGGTCTCGATCCGACCCCTTGATTCCCGCGGCCGCCAGTTCCGTATTCGCGCGACAACTCGCTGTTTTCAGCCTGAATGTCTCTATGGGCCGCTGTCCTTTGAGATTGACGACACGCAAAAACTGCTCTTCGCCGGCCTGGCAATGCGACATGGGACCGGCCACGGACGGGTTGGTGTCCATCACCAGCAGGGCCGCCTTGCCTATTTGGCCCATATTCTCCACTCGCAGCGGCATCGCTCCAGGGGCAACGTCATCATCGCGTTCCAGCCGCAAGACGCCAATCTCCCCCGTGGGGCCGTCGAAGCGAATGCCAGGCGCGCCGTCGCCAGCGGCCACAGCTTCGATATTGACGACAAATGCGGCGTTGGGTCTGACTGGTTCCGCAGGTCTGCCCGCGCAACCGACAACCGCTGACACAAGGGCTAGCGCCACCCACAAGGGGGGCTTGCGTGGCGTGGTGTGACTTGCCCACGGCTTCGAGAGCGTCGTCAAGTCGTAGCTAAAAACAGCTATGGAACAAGGATATACCCGTTTCCTTTCGTCCGACAATGGCATTGTCTTACTGCACTCCACCGTGTTCCCGGCATCGTCAGGACAGGGCTTCCGTCCATCGTGGCAGTTCGCCAGGGGCAATACCTTCCAGGGGTCTGCGCAGAGCATCGACTTCAATCAGGTAAAGTGCGGCAGGACAGTGCCGCTGAGCACGGAATCCATCGAATATTGCGCCTTTTTCGAATAACACGTCGTTTTTTGCCGAGGTGCGCACGGCCAATCGCATGTCAGTGAACGCCGTGCCGCTTCGCTTGCTCAAAAGCCAGAACCAGATTCACCCGAGACTGCGAGAACATTTGGGTAACGAGCGTCATGCCCATCAACCACGCGACTTACTGCCTTCCCCCAGGAGCGAACTCCGCGCAATCGACC
Organism: Deltaproteobacteria bacterium ADurb.Bin207; assembly: GCA_002070115.1. Lineage (GTDB taxonomy): Bacteria > Myxococcota_A > Polyangia > Polyangiales > Polyangiaceae > MWCO01. Next base: position 10,357 of record MWCO01000069.1, on the reverse strand, counting down.
TGCACATCCTGGGAAATCGAAACCTCGCAACGCCGATAGGCAAGCCTTCGCCCCCCAACCTGTTCGAAATACACCAGTGTGGCTTTGCCGCTTTCCTTGCTCAAACGCGGCGCCTCGAGCCCTTCCCGGCGCGAAATGGACTTCAAAAGCACCTCATCGAGAACCGTACCGCGGCTGCGTTGAATACAAGCCGCAATTTCGGCCAAATCTCGGGCTTTGGTCGTCCCTACCCCGACAATATCCAGCGTATGATAGATTTCCCCCAAAACACCCATGTCATTTTTCTCCACGACCCCACGGGTTGCATGCACCGCATAGAGTTCTCGAGGCAAATCCCGGGCTTCGAGACAATCCACGGAAAAAAACTGCCAATCCGCCACGGAAAACAAAAGGGGGGTGATGGACCACTCTACCCCGGAACACCGCGTTTTCAGATGGTTTTGCAGCGAGCGGTAAGCGGGGCTCGGAGCTTTGGGATCTGGCAAATACCGCTTGAATGCCGAGTCTCCCACAACCGTCGACGACTTCATGGTCACCTCCGATGGGCGATGTTCCGAGGGTTGATGTTGCGATGGGACAGGTGTTGGGTCTCCCGGGCCCATGACCTCCGCAGGAGGCGCCTTGCAACCTCCGATGGTCCCGGAAACCATACATAGCAAGCTGCCCAGGGCAATCGAGGCCTTTTGCATCTTTGGTGCGTGTAGTGCAACCTGGTCCAGGACGCAAGCAGACGGATGCCATCGCGGCATCGCCTATGTAGAACGTGTTTCCAAGAAACAGAATATAGGATGGGTAGGTCAATCAGCCGTCAAAACGCCACAAAAGAAGGGGGGGTGAGGCGCCAAGGGTACGGAAAATCACACGGATTGTCCGCATAACGTACGGGATGGTGAGCCGGATACCCTCTGACAGATCCCCTCATTTATTCCTGAAATGGAAAGGGGTACGATCAGGGGATCCCCCGGCTTTGATTTTGACCTGGTCCTTGCGTCCTGGTGGGCCATCCATTATAAAACATCAATAAATACGGTTACTTAAGCGATCTATGATGATACTCGCGGGCTACCAAGCCTTTTCCAGAAGCTCGGCAAAGCATTCCTCCCGTGCGAGGTGCGTGATGGTTAGCCCAGCCAGGATGTGCTGCTGCTCGGCTGGGATGGTCGTCTGCGGTTTGTCGGGTGCGCCCTGCATAGCAAGGAAACGTTGGGCCGGGATCCCATCGGATTGTCACCATATTTCGATACGTGGAGCGTAGTGTCCCGTCAGCCGGACGGGTTTGCTTTGATGGCTTTGGTCATGGGGCTGATCGGAGTACTGCGACATGATATGCAATAAAACAAGGAACTGGCGGACTTTGGGGAACCCCATTGGATGACCGTAGGCGTTTTGCGTGGGCCGTGACCGTGGCCGAGTGATGGCAGGTACTTTTTTCCGGTGGTCGCAGGGTGAAAGAAAGGCTCAGGAAAAATAAAGGGATGGCTCAGGTTTTCGGGTCAAGGTCCTGGAAGCTGGAAGGTGCGGGGCATTGAATGGGCACTGGCTGTGAGGGCGGCTGCGCGGAAGGCGCGGCGTTGGGGTCGAGACGCAAGGGAATGGTATTTCGGGAGCTTTCAGGTTCCCGAGGCGGAGGTTCTTCCCCGAGCATCAGCATCATGACGTCTTCGGCGATGATCATGGCGGGATTATCGTGTTCGAGCAATTCGATGGCCCGATGGAGACGATTGGCGCGATTATCGAGCTGCTCCGCGAGTCTTCGATGATGCCTTGCGGCTCGCTCCAGTTCCTCGAGTTCTTTGCTCTCGAGCACGGCAACCGCGGTAGGAAATCGACTGGACAAGGGGTCTTCAGGTCGCTCCACGACTTTTTGCATCAGTTCGGATAGACGTTGTTCCAGCGCCGTGCGCGCCCGGCTTTCGAATTCGTATTTTTGCTCGAGGGCCCGGCATTGCCCAAGCGCCGTACTCAATCCCTTGGTGGTGCGTTCGAGCTGATCGCGCAACGCTTTATTTTGCTCTTCCAACACACGCACGCGGTCGGCGGAGGCGTGGGCGACTCCTCGCTGGGACCGCGACAGATATCCCCGCTCTTCCAATGCATGAACGAGACGCTGCATCATTTGGCGCGGGTCGGCGGGAACGAAGGGCAAAGAGTCCGATGCATGTTGAAATAGCGAGGCCACACTGCCGTAAAGCGCCAGCATTTGCCGTTCGCGCTCCATGGCTTCCACGGTTTTTTGAAAGAGGGCATCAAAAATTCCACCGGTGGAAGGGAGCATATCGGGCCGAACGCACGCCGCCCAACCATCGCCCACGGCATGCAACGAGCCGATCGCCGGAGCTTTCTGGTACGCGGAAACGAGCGCTTGCACGTTCACCAAATCACCGGAGCAAGCGAGAAAAAACGGCTGCTCCACCATGCCCTGCCCCGGCAGATACACGGTCATTCGCTCTTCGATCTCCCCCTCCACCACAAGCCAGGCGCGGGGATCATCGCTACAAGAGCCTTCTCGCAACAAATCCTCCCCTTCTTCAAACGTGATCATCTCGACCGCGCGTTGCCCCAGCAACCAACGATACGGCTCAAGAGCCGCCTGTTCCGCTTCCCCTGCCAGTCGTACGTTTGGCAGTTCATACATCGACTTGTTGACTCCGTCCCATGGTCAGAAACGACGATCCGTTGCTCCTGCTATCATAGTCGTACGCCCCATAAAGGCAATTATCCCCCATCACCCCTTGGACATTTGTAAGAAATCTAACAATCCACACAATCTATATAATCTATATTATTTGCACAAGAATTCCTTGTCCGCGGGGCGTTTACAGGGTAGCAATAGTGTATGCGCCTTTTTATCTTTTTTACCTTGTCGTGGGTCGTGGCTTCGTTACCCGCCTGCTCTTGTGGTGGCGAGGAAGACAGTACAGCTTCCCCTCAGAAGGGTTCCGACGGAGGATTCAAGGATGCCGCCGACAGCGGCACGGACGCCCCCTCCGATACGAATCTCGACCAATTTTTCCCCTTCGATGCCGACGAATGTGTCAACGGACAACCTTGCGGGGATGGCGGGATTTGCGCGGGCAATACCTGTTGTAGCACCGAGAAAGCTTGTGGAAATGCTTGTTGTGGAGATAGTCAAATCTGTTCCTTCCAGGTTTGCGTCACACCAGGCAAGGATTGCTTGGATTCTTCAGAATGTGAAGATAATGAATACTGCGAATACGGACTCGGCGAGCCAATGGAAGCAGGCGTTCCGGATAGCGGTTGCTCCGGAGGCCATATCCCCTTGCAGGGAAAGTGCGTTCCAAGGCCACCCCAATGCTCCGAAGTCGATGGAGGCAGCCCGGACGGTGGGCCGCTGACCTGTCTGGACGAGTGCAAGTGGGTCCCGGAAACCACGGATTTTCAAGCGGAACTCAAGTACGCCTGGGGCGGCATGACTTCTCCGCCCTACGATTCCGATATCATGATGTCGCCGATCGTCATTCAACTCGATGACGATGATTGCGATGGGAAAGTCACCGCCAACGATATTCCCGAGATTGTGTTCAATACGTTTTCAGGAGGGGCGTATACGGGCATAGGAACGGTGCATGCCATCTCGATCGTGCAAGGACAGGTTGTGGAAAAGTGGTCCGTTCCGGGAGTATTCAACGCGTCATCGGAGTTGGCGGGGGGCAATATCGATGGCGAACCAGGCAACGAGATCGTGGGTTGCGGCGCCGGGGCGGTGATTGCGCTTCGGGCGGATGGTACGGAGCTATGGCGAAACGCAAGCGGGCTGGCTTGTCGGGTTCCAGCTATCGCGAACGTGGACGGCGATGGCACCCCAGAGGTTATCGTGGAGGGAGGGATTCTTGATGGAGCCACAGGCGAAACCAAGGTTGCCCTTCCTTCTCATCCGTGGATTGCCGCGGATTTGGACGATGATGGGCAACTCGACTTGGTCGGGCCTCAACTCGCCGTTCATGCGGACGGAACGCAGTTTGTAGATACAGGAATGGCCGGTACTTTCGCGGCCGTGGGGGATTTCGACCTCGATGGGAATCCCGAGGTCGTGGCGGTCAATACGAGCAATCACACGATGTGGGTGTGGCGCCATGATCCGTCGTCTGCCAATGGAGCCGTCATCGTGCGTGACCCCATCGACATCAATGGCGCGTTGGATCCAGCGCTCTGTCCGCCGGGATCGTCGGGAGCCACGCATGGCGGCGGGCCTCCCACGATTGCGGATTTCGATGGGGACGGCATTCCCGATGTGGCCCTTGCGGGGGGGGTTGGATACGCCATTCTGAGCGGCGCCAAGCTCATGGATCCGGCCGTAGCGGGTCCAGACACATTTTTATGGGTCAAACAAACGCGCGATTGTTCTTCGGCAGCGACGGGGAGTTCCATTTTCGACTTCAACGGGGATGGGCAGGCGGAAGTCGTGTATTCCGACGAGATTTACTTCCGTATTTACGAAGGAAAAACCGGTGATGTCTTGTTCCAAACCTGTAATACCACGGGCACACTCATCGAGTATCCGTTGGTTGCGGACGTGGACAACGATGGTCAAGCGGATATCGTCGTGGTTTCCAACGCGTATGCTTATGATTGCGGGGGCACGAGCCAATCCGGACTGCGGGTTTTCGGTCCCGCCACGGGTTCCTGGGTGCGGACGCGTCGGGTGTGGAACCAGCATGCGTACCATGTGACGAATATCGAGGAAGACGGGACGGTGCCGCTGCACGAACTCCCCAATTGGAAGCAGCCAGGATTGAATAATTTCCGTCAAAATAAGCAACCGGGCAATGAGTTTTCCGCGCCGGATGCCGTGCTCGAGCTTTCCATCGTATGTGCTCCGCCGGCCTTGGCGGCGCTCGTCCGCAACATCGGTGAAGCCTCCATGCCCGCGGGCCTCGAGGTATCCTTCTATCGCGGCACGCCACCGTCCGGGGACTTCATCGGAGCCGCCTCGACCACGAAACCCCTGTATTCTGCGCAATCCGAAGTCGTCCGTCTCGCGTTACCCTCGGCTTTCGAAGGGCTGCTCAACGGCAAGGATAGCGCGTATGCGGTCGTGGATGTTCCGACCTCGGTTCATGAGTGCCGATCGGACAACAATACCTCAGCGCCCGTCACCGCGCATTGCAGCACCCCGAAGTAGTCAGGGATGCCATGACGGACGGGTCCTGGATTCGCTGACGAAACTGCTCCCAATCGATTTCGTAGTGTTTTTCTCGCGCGGTCGCCCAAACCTGCCTTCGGTATTCGATATCATCGAAATACGCTCTTAATTCATCGCACATCGGGAAAACCTGCTCTTTTCCTTCCCAACGAAACGGCTCTCCCGAGTGGGTATCGACCACACATCCGAGTTGCATGGCCCAAGAAGCATCGGCAAGGGAAGTGTCTTCCGTATCTCGGAGAATAGCAGCGAGTCGTCCTTCCATCCGTGGATCGAGAAAGTGAAATTTATGGTGATAATACCGGGCATTATGCAGGTTCATGGGCCGATTGACGAGGGCTCGTTTGCCTAAGCGCTCGGCCATGAGCACCAGCAGTTCCATCATTTCCCGAGCCAATCCCAATCCTGGATAGGATTGATCCGGCATGGGTGGTTTACGAAGGGAGAAGGAGCCCCGGGGGTCTTGCAGGCAGAGCCAGAGGACGAGCAGGACATCGAAGTGTTGGGGGGGATTTTGCCCTGGCAGCTCGATCACGCTAGGCCGAAGGGCGACTTCGATGAGCAAATGGTCCCTATCTTCGATGCCAGCGTCATGGATGCGCAAGACATGCTCGAAAGGATCGGATAGGTCGAAAGAAACCTTGGGATCGTAGCCCCGATCTCGAAGCAAGCCGAAGATACCATATTGTTCGAGCACGTGGACAAAGCCGGAACGGGTATAATAACCGAGATAGTATTCCGTCCCGTGGTGCCGAAATAGTCCCGCGGCTTCTGCGGGGTCTTCATCGGGGGCTCGCAAGGAAGCTACGGAAAGGGAGCTATAGACTTTTCGAAAGGCCTGGTCGATTTTTTCGAGGGAATCATCGGCGCGCCACGTAACGACGGGGCAGCTTGCTGGTCGAACCGAGGGAAAATACGTTCAACCCGCCGATTCCCTGGCTTCCCATGACGATGAGGTCGGCATTGCAATCTTTGGCTTCTCTAAGGATTTCGCTCGCGGGGTCGCCATGTCTCGTATGCAGTCGAGGGGGCCGGGCTCCCATCGCTTCAGCCTGTAAAGCAAGAGTTTCGAGGCGATCCTGCACGGTATCGGTGTCGGGGCAAACGTGCAGGAGCGTGAGTTGGGCATCGAGGTGTCCAGCCATCCGTGCGGCAAGCAAGGTGGCTTGATGAGAGGCGTCGGAAAAGTCAGTGGGATGCAGCACGTGTTTTGGCGGCAGACCTACGGAGCCATCATGAAAAGGCGGCAATTTTTCGCCAAACAGTTGAATTCCTTCCCACATTTTGAATAGTAGGGCTCCAAATCCAGGTGGTTTGACCGTCATGACCGGGCAACGAACGCCTCGAAGCACCTGGTAGGCCGTACCTCCCAAAAAGCGGGCTTGAATCCCCGTGACACCATGAGTTGCCATCACGATGGCATCGACGGCGAGTTCTTTGGCCTTACGAATGACTTCCGCGCCGGGCATCCCCACAACGACCACGATATCCTGGCATTCGAATCCGCGCGTCGCCAGCCATTGTTGGACTTCCGCTTCCGCATCGGCTGTCGAGACATCGGCGTTACGCCCCGCTTCCCATCGCAATGCGCCAATGGCGGGGGCCTTGTCGACAACATGCATGACCACGAGACGCGCCTGATAGGCTGTGGCCAAGAACCGAGCGGCTTGCAACGCTGTCTGGGAGCCTGGGGAAAGGTCGATGGGGACGAGAAGAACACCGTTGGAACGCATCGATTCAATCCGGTTCAAGCGCCCAAGCGCGCTGTTCGTCGTCCAAATAATGCCAATGACATTGTCGGCGCATACAGACGTAGATATGGGCGCTTCCGGCGGAGGTGCGTACATTGAACACGGCGGTGGAGGCCGCACAGAGATTGCAGCGTCGATGAGGGTCTTTCAGGCTTCGAAGGCAGAAGGGGCAAGCGAAGTCCTCGGCGACGACGCCTTTTTCCGCAGGTATGGAACTCGAGGCCCGAAAGTCGTTGAGGTAGGGGCTGAGAATGAGCGTGCCGACCTCTTGTGGGGCGTTGGTGATACGGACCACCAAGTCATCGCCTTGAACCAGGTCGTGGTCGCAATAGGGGCAGGAGCAATCGAGTTTCGTTCCGGACTGAATCAATTCGCTGGGGCGGTCTGGTTTGTGGAATCCGGCCGTTTGCAGGATCAATCGACTTCGAGCGGCTTGGCTGATGGCATGCCAACGACAGCCTTTGCGCATGCAGATATAGAAGTCCACGTCTTGTCCATCGATGTTGATCCAGAGGCGTGCGACGCGCGAGCCACACAGGGTGCATCGTCGTTGGCTGTCACCGAGCGTTGTTTTGCAATCCGCACAGCGCAGGTCCGCCACCTCGACCCCTTCGACCAATTCGATGGTGCTGGTGCTATCGAAGACGTTCAGCCGGGGGCTGAGCCGCAGATGTCCGCTTTGCTGGTCGTGTCGTTCCACCTCGAGAAGAACATGCTCGCCCTGCACTAGCGAAGCCCGGCAATGGGGGCAGAGACAAACCATGGGCGTGCCCGTTTCAAGCACGACCTTTTGTTCCGAAAAGTGGGTCATGAAAGATATCCTTGCTACGAATGGGCATGTTGACAAGGCCGAGGCACGATCGCAAGCATGGATGTTCGATGGTTGTCTTTCACGACTGCCGATATTTAGGGGCGGCATCGTGCTGCCCCTTCGACCGCGCAAGGTTCATGAAATTTCCGCGTTGGGTATGGCTTGCCATCAATTTTTGGGCTTTTTGGGGATGTACTCCTTCAGAAGAGCCGGCTCCTACGGTTATCGAAGTGCCCGAGGCATCGCCCGTGCCAAGCGCGGTCCCCTCCCCTTCCCCACCAGCGGCTTGTCCACCGGGGATGGTCGAAGTCAAGGGGGAGTATTGTCCCACCGTGATGCATCAATGTATCGAGGGGGGAAAAAATCACGACGGCAAACCGAGCAGCGATCCAATGCCCTATTATTGTGAGGCGTATCGTCCTGGCTACGCAAAGTGTATGAAAAAGGAAGTTCCGAAGCATTTTTGCATCGATATTTACGAGTATCCGAATGAAAAAGGGGTGCTCCCGGAGGTTTTCGTGTCCTGGTACGAAGCCAAGGCGTTATGCGAAAAAATCGGAAAACGTCTGTGTGACGACGACGAATGGACGCTGGCTTGCGAGGGACCGGAACGACTTCCCTACCCGTACGGCTGGCGTCGGGACCGCGGCCGATGCAACATCGACAAGCCCTGGCGCAAGCCGAACGATGGGATTTTGGCGAGAAAGACGCGGGATGGGAAAGTCGAGGCGGAAATCGAGCGTCTGTCGCAGCGACACGTTTCTGGCGCGATGCCGGGATGCGTGTCCGCGTACGGCGTCATGGACATGGGGGGAAACGTGGATGAGTGGACGGTCAACGTGACGTTGGGGGGCAAGCCGTACCGTTCGATGTTCAAGGGGGGGCATTGGTGTGGCGGGGCGCGCAACCGGTGTCGACCGACCACGGAGAGCCATGATGAAACCACGAGGTATTACGCAGAGGGTTTCCGGTGCTGTGCTTCTCCACGGGCAAACTAACCATTTGTTTTTATTAGAGTAAATGACTGTTCCAGGAACGTAATCGTAAGACGCTGAGGCCGTGTGGATCCAAGGGAAATCGAAGGTGGGAGTATATTTTCGGCACTGGCAAATCGGTAGAGTATCGGCTTCGACGTCACTATCGCTGATGAGAAACGTGAATGGCGCCGTGTGTATGAACCGTGCGCATAGGGAAGAAGTCGCACTCACGAACTGTGGCCAATCAGTGGCTCGAGACCCATTTCACCAGCGCTTGCGGCAAAATTCCGCTTGGGTAAGAAAATTGCATGTTTCATCATCACGATGAGAACTCTGATTATCGCTCTCGCAACGGTCATCGTCGTTTTGCTCATGGCACCCCGGGCACAGGCCATTGAATCGCTGACGGCGCAAGACGTGGTGAGTTGGGCACAATATGCCGTGGGTTATTCTTATCGGTGGGGGCACGCTAGCTGGCGAACGGATAAAGCTTTACCGGGGCGTTGTTCGGGAACCTGTCCCAGATGCCAGAACAGCGGGCCCAATGGAGCGGATTGTTCCGGATTCTTGGCAAAAGTGTGGCGAGTACCGTCGTCCATACCCATGACCACGGATTCTCCTAACGTCTATTCGACCTTGCACTTTTATTCTACCAATCTGCATTGGTCACGAATCGATCGTGCGGACGTGAAACAAGCGGATGCGATGGTGTACCGCGCCAAGAACAAGAAGGGTCAAGACGTTGGGCACATTTTCTTATATGACAGCAAAGACCCCTGGGGGATCATGTGGACGTACGAGTGTTTGAGTTGTAAGGCGGGCTGCGTTCACCATTTGCGAACCGCTCCGTCCCCATACCAAGCGATCCGTCGCAACTCGATGGTAACAAAGGCCAAATCCTGCACATATCATCACGAGTGTTCTACGGGGAATTGTGCATGGAACGGTGATATCTATTGTTGTCGCGACCCAGGTTTTACGGGAGAGACATGTTACCATGACCATGACCCCACGTGTCCGAACGGTAAAGTTTGTGCATTCAATGGGAAAAAGTTTGTATGTGCCGACCGAATCGATTGCGAAGGCTCCAAACCAACGGACTCAGGGGGATCGTCTGGGTCGGGTTCAAGTGGCAGCAGCGCTGCCAGTGGCGTCGGTACCGGTGGCGGTGCAGGATGTTATGCGCCTACCCCTGTTCCTTGGCGATACGCTTCCCTTGGCCCCTCTTTGCTGCTTGTGGGGCTCGCAAGCGCATGGGGTCGTCGACGGCGAGGCAATTGGGATCCCCGAAGGTAGCATCGCCACTTCCATATTGTCGTTCCACCCCTGGCCCGCGAAGACCAACGAGCTATTTCGTGATGAAAACGCTGCAAACGTTCGCCACAGTGGACGGTTCTTTGGCTTGTTGGGGATCGTCGTTTCGGGCGTGGGCCCGATGCAGAAGCCTTCGGAGACTGGGCCTTCTCCGGTGATAAGCCACCTATTTGTTTTTATTGGATATTATCACTAATCCCGGGACGCAAGCGGATGGCGATAGGGTAGTGTGGAGGTAGCATGGGGGCGTACTTTGGGAAGAAAGAACGCAAGATAGTTGGCCAAGTTTTTTGAACTGAAATAATTCGGCGGCATGAACCCTGACGATCGAGTAATTCGA
>MWCO01000068.1 GCA_002070115.1 Deltaproteobacteria bacterium ADurb.Bin207 | reverse complement strand
ATCCAATTATTACATATATTGTCGATTACAACGTAATCTGGCGCTTGTTCCTCTCCCGTTTGCGAAATCTACGTTGAAAGGACACAACAGAGGAGGAGCCATGCGCGTCATGCAAAGTGTAGGGGTTCTGTTAGTAGCCGCCGTCGCATGGGGCTGCGGAAGCGGCGATGGTGATGCCAAACCTGTTGGCGGTGGTGGATCCGCGGGGGCGGGGATCGGGGGGGACGGCGGCGGTGGTGTGACCCAGCCGGGTCGAGGGCCTGGTCGCCTTTCCTTGGCGCAAGTGGAGGGGATGGGAACCCGAAACTTCTCACCAGGCCTCCGGCCGCAAGATGGTTCCGATGCTGGGCCCACGAATGACGAGGATACGTCCGAGCCGATGGCCTTCGACCTCGGAGAGCTTCGGGGAAGCCGCGACTTTTTCTTCATCTTGCGCAATCCGGGCGGTGCCGCGGTCACCGACGTGACCATTACTTCATCTGAACCGTCGTTTCCGGTGGCGCCGGAGTCGATCTCTGTCGTGGAACCGGATGCTGCCGCTTCGATCGTTCCCGTCATCCGAGCCACGGCCGTCCACGGCACGACGTTGGGTGGTGTTGGATGGCAGCCGGTCCTTTCGCCGGGTAGCCATAGCTGGACCCTTTCCGTGCAGGGGAAGACCTCGGACCCAGACACGGGCGAGGTCATTCCGATCCGCGCCACGGCCGAACTCTCGGTCCATGCGCTGGTGTTCGACATCGAGGCATACGACGGCACCAACCCGATCGACTTGTCCCATGCATCCAGCACGAGTGGAGAGGACCCTGCGTACGATATCCAGGCGAGTTTCCCCACCATCAAGAACGTCGGTAACGTTCCGATCCGGGTCCGGTCTCTTGCGAATCCACCAACGATGCCGCACCTCAAGGAGGTGGCTCTCCAGCCAGGTGAGTCGACGGCCGAATCCGACCTTGCGTCGTGGTGCCCCTACAACGCACCGCAAACCTGTTTCCAATTGGAAATCGACGGAGCAAACACGGTGGCCGATGCCGACCGTTTGCCCGTGAAGCCCGACGGCCGGATTCGCATCGTCTTCTATCATAACGAAGGGTAATTCACGCCCGCGCGCAATGCCCTTGATCCTCCCTTCCCACTCCCGTACGCTCCCGAATCCACAATACCATGCCGACCCTGCATACCCCCTCTCTCCTCCATAGGCGCTTCAATAAGAGGGTGAGAGGAAGCCGAAATCGGGACGTCCGGGCGCGCAGAGCCATCCCCTCGTTGTTCCCAGGGGATTTCAACATTTCGCCAAGTAGTCACGGTCGAGCCGCGGCGAGACCTGGGAGCCGTCCAGGCCTCGAGCCTGAATTTCCTGCTCCGTGGCACGGCGCGCCTGCATCGCGAATAGGGCTGTGAGAAGCAGACGTCCGAACTGCAGCAGCACCTTCCACACACCCGACTCGAGAACCCGCTCTGAGGCACCAGCCTGCGCCGACTCGAAGAGCTGCTCGACCTGCGGAAGCAAGCTGTCGAGCAAAATAGACTTGACGACGCTGGGGGCATATGAGAACAGAGAATCCGTGGTGGTCATGTGCGGACTTCCTCGCAGGGAATGGCTGTACATACCACTCTGTCCGGCGCCAGCGTACCGCAGATGAGCAGATGCCGGTCGTGCAAGTGGGGGCGAGCCTACACTGGGCGGATGGGCACGCGAATCATCTCGGCGCCATAATGTGGGAGTGGCGGCGACCCGACGAGATCGCGCTATCGCGTAAACCCCTCAGCAACGGCTCAAAGACCGGCTTGCTTGAGCGTCAGTTTGACCGGGTGATCAATCACGCCCCTTTCGGCCTTTGCTTGTGCCGGACCCGATGCCCGGTCATTACGACGGCCTTTCGGATGCTCGTTGTATGACAAAGGCACCTACGGTATCGGATGTAGGTGGGGTTTTGAACCTCGCCCCTACTATTCTTCGATATTGGGGTGGTGGAGGTGTTGGGAAGGTGGTTGGCGAGGGGCACCAAGGTGCAGATGGGGCAGAAAACCGCCAAGACGCCAACGTCAGAAAAAGAAGGATGGGATTTTTCGGCGTCGGAACTGCCGTTGCTTTGGTTATCGATTCTTTTTTCGCGCTTTTCGGGCGGCCTTGCGTTTGGCTTTGCTCTTATCAGGGGTTTTTTGAGAAGACCCTTGCGCTGAGCTGGAGGCCAGTTGTTGAAAAAATGAAGGCATAGGACCGTCTTGCAAAGCTTGGCGCCAAGCTTCGGTACCTTCCTTCGTATCCAGGTCAAAGCCGGCGTAGGTTCCCGCAGTCCTGATCACCTTGAGCATCTTCACCACGCGACAGTCCGACAATGCGTTCCTGAGCTTTTGAGCGGCATCGCCCTCGAGCACGCGCAAACAATCGTCGGCTTGCTTCAGCCCGTATCTTCGCTTCAGGAACTTATATAAAGCACGGATCACGTCAATGAACCACTTGGCTTCCGATTCGTCGAGCAGGCTATAGGCTGGGATGAATTCAAAAATTAGCTCGTGAAGGTGGTTGGGACCCAGGGTCGAGATGGTATGGTTGAAACGATCCGCAGCCAGATCCATGACGATCTGGCAAGCGTGGATGTCGTCGAGATCGGCCGCCTCCGGCGATTGTTCGAAGGCAATCATCAATTCGTTTTCAAGCATCGTGCGAAACGTGTCGTCGTTGAACCCGTCGCGTCGGCAGACGCTAGCCATGATGCTCATCAACGTCGGGGATGAAGGGTCATCCAAAGATGGTTCGAAGGAAAAACGGACCAAGGAGACTTCGACCTCACCTACGCAGGAGGGGACTGTGAAAGTTTGTGTGCAGTCTTCGAATCGCTCTGTTCCTTTTGGCAAGTTTTTTATGCGTTCTATCGCCAAGGTGAGCGTTCGGGCAATGACTTCGCTCAGCAGGACAGTCTCTTGCGTGGGTGGGAGGAAATGCGTATCGTTGATTACGGCTAACCTCGGATACGCATTGGCTGCAGCGATTTCCCAGCCTTTTTCTTCAATTGTTTTGCGAAACTCTCTCGATACCTTGTCAGCTTCGATGAATTCCAGGGTGAAGTGGTCGAGAGTGTTCGGTAGGGAGTCATCCGGCGTGGCTGGTAGAGAAACCGTGCAGTCCCAGAAAGCCTGGGCGTCGGGGTACAAGCTGAACCCGCGCTCTTTGTCGCGACGGCCGGGCAGCGTAACGACACCGCAGCGAATATTGAGTTTTTTGATGGTGATATAGAAAAAGGCTTGCTCACTTATGACGTATTTCCACGGAGCAGCACGGAAAAGCGCTGCTATCGCTTGAAAGAACCCGAGCATCAGTTGTTCTGTGAGAAAAGACGCCAGGGAGGCCAAGCCAGTTGTTTCGCTCGAGGCCGTCAGGTGGTTGATAATCTGTAGTATTTCAACGAGTTCGGGTACTGGTGCGCAGACGAACTCGATGTCGGGGAATCCTCCTCGCAGTTCTTCAGCCAGTTCCTCAGTGGGCACGCGCACCCGGGTGGGGCGTTCCGGCTGACCGATGATTGGGTTTTCGATGGCCGATTGCAGACTACTCCGAGCCTTGGCAATGAGTTCGTCCGGCCTGACAGGCGTGGTGCCGCGTGCCCCCTCGGAAATCTTCGCCCAAATGAGCGTCAACGATTCGGAGGGGGCGTTGTCATGAGACAAAATAGCGGGTGTTTCGATAGGACCACCGAACCATTCGATAACGGGAGGTGTATCATCACCCTGCGATTGAGATGGGGAACCCTGTGAGGACATTGAGTTTTTGCCTGTTTTCTACTCGTTGCGCTTTGGGATTCCCGGTAGGCTAATCCGCTCTTCGGTCGAGAGCAATGCCCCGTTTTCGTCTTCGGTAGGTTTTGGTCAAAGGATGAGCCTTCGTCGAATCGTGGAAATGTCGGTTTAGAAACCGTTGAATCCTTGCCTCTTCATGCTTCAGGCCTCGAGACTATCGCAGGACAAGAGGCCATGCCATGCATATGCTCCTTTTGCCCCCATTCGTGGCTGGGGTATGGCCCTGCATCCCTGGCCCTTGTTTGTGCCCCCCATCCCTGGCCCTTGTTTGTCCCCCCCATCCCCGGCCCTTCCCCCCACATGGTGGGTGGAAGGGAGATATGGGATACAGAATAGGTTATGATATATTTTAGTGTTGATATTAAGTTGAACCAATAATCCCTAACTCGTATTCCAAATTTCTGATTTCCATACATTTGTTCAACAACCGGAACTGTCTTGACAGTCCCTAATTCGTGTTCCTTGAACCTAATTTTTAAATATATTATATTCAATAAAATATCGCTCCTTCTCTTTCCCTTCCCCTCGCAAGTGCGGGGGGAAGGGCAGGGATGGGGGGAAAAATGGAAGCAGAGGTTGTTCGGTGGGTTTTGATCAGTTTTAGTATTAATAAAGTTTGGGAATGGCCACCCCCGTTCGTGTGGCTGACCCGGCATCGACAACGTACAAGCCTGGAATTAGCAATGGTGACCGTGACCGTGAGCGTATGCCGCGCGCCGTGACCGTGACCGTAACCCTGCGCGTATGCCGTGCGCATAACCGCCCGGCCAATCACGGAAACACCCGGATTGCCTCCACTTCTCCCGCCGGCATCGTCACCGTCAGCTCACTCGACGACCCCGCAATCGTAGCGTCCGCGGCCCCAGACAACAGGAAGTCCGCCTTCACAACCCCCGCCAGCCCCAGCGACGCCCTATCGATCTGCAGCGTAACCGTCACCGCCTTGTCGGTCGTGTTGCGCAGCGTGAAGTACAACGTGCCGGGCCACGAACCGAATCTCTCCACGTACACCCCCGGATCCGAGGCCCGCGCAAACGTCATCGGCTCCCAGCCGCCCTTGTTCAACGCCTTGATCAAGGGGATGTACTGCTTGAACAAAGAGCGGTCGCGCTGGTACAGCGAAGGCGTCGCGAAATAGTTAGCATCCGCCGCATTGTGGCTGAACATGCTCGGGTAAATCCCGTAAAACAGGCACAGCCGCATGTACCGTTCCACCATTTCCTTCGACAGGTGCGCGAAATCGGTGTTCATCAGGAACCCATACGGACGCTTCGCCGACATCGATCGACGATACGACAGCAACCAGTCGGCCTCGGGCTCGATACGGTACACGCCGGCGTCCTGCTTGACCCAATCGATCTCCTGCCCCATGAAATCGAATAATTCCGCGCCCCAGGGCACCCCGATCAGCACCGCATTCGCGATGAAGTACTTACCCTGCGGGATCTGCGGACGCAGCCACCGCGCGAACTCCAGCGTCGAGAACACGATGGGCGTGACTACCGCCTGAGGCGCGTCGTGGGTGAACGTCAATGGGATATCCGCGGCGTTGAAGTGCGACCGGCGGAAGTTGCCCCGCTTCGCCTCCATCAGGAAACTGTCGATGTACTCGCCATCCAGCCCCGGCGTTTTCGTGTACGTGGCCTTCGTCTCCGCGTTCCAGAAGTACGCGGCCTGGTTCGCCACATACGGCGGCTCCGACACATCCGGATCCGCATTCAGGTAAAACAGTGCGCACTTTCCCTTACACCACGATGGCCCATCGTCATACCCCTTGTACGCCAGCGTCCCGTCGCGCTCGTACACCGCCGAGGAAAGCGTCTTTTCCGCCTTCAGCTTCTGGCTCGCATCCCCGGTCTGGTACAGGTTGTCGAGCCACGCCTTCACCTGCTGCTTGTCGTGGGGATCCACCGCGCTATCCGTGATCTGCTGCCATGTGCTCGCCGGCTCCGCCACGTACCGAAACGTCTTGATTCCGTGCTGATCGTCGAAGGCGACATGGCTCACCGAGCCCTCGTGGAACCCGATATGGAAATCGTCGATGCTTTCTCCAGCCTCGTTCTGCACTTTCGACAGGTCCGCGAACGCCACCCAGATGCCCTCTTCTTCAGCGGGAATCCGCCGCTTGAAGTGCTCCGGATACCGGTCGTGGAAGCCCGCCAACGCTGCCCGGAACCCGTGATCCACCCCGGTCGGCCGCGTGCGGTACAGCACCAGCTCCACCGTCGCTTTCGACGGCATCTTCGCCGCGTCGGCCGCCATTCCCACGTCGAATGCCACGTAAAGCTGCCGCGTCGCCGGGTTGTGTACGAGTCGCGCAATGCGCGTTTGATCCAACGGATAGCCCATCGCGATCCCACGCGTATCGTCGAAAACCGTCGCAAAAGGATACCGACTGAACTCTCCGGTCGCTCCCAGGCTCCCGGTGCCCCAATACGACGTCTGATTCGTCAGCTCCGCCACCCGTCCCACCGGGCGCGACCGACGAATGTCGTCTCCCCACGACCACCCGACGGTCTTGATCGGAAGCGCGTAGTACACCGTCACAGCCCGATCCGCCGCGGTCGTGCTCGTGACCTCCGCGTGGATCCGTAGGCGGTCCGCATCGGCCACATAGGTCGCCTGCAGCTTCATCCCCAAAGGCGTCACCACCGCCGTCTGGGTCGCCTGATTACCGGTCAGCGTCACCTCGCCTCCGGGCGCCCACCACTCCTCGGCGCCCGCCTCGTGCAGTATGAACCCGCTGCCGTAATCAAACTCCTCGTGAAACACATCCGCGCCGTCGAGCGTCACCCCGCTCGCCGCTCCGCCCTCCGACCAAAGCGTCACCCCGAGCCCGTCTCCGGTCGCAAGCGGGATCGTCGCACCACCCGTGTACTGCGCCGACGGCTTCGACGACGCCACCAGCCGGCCGTCGAATTGCACGATATCCGCCTCGACCTGCTCGAGCGAGACGTCGTCAAACAGCAATTTCCCGGCATGGTCGCCGCGCAGCAGCAGGTAGAAGGTCACCCGCTTGATGGGATACGCCGGCATCGCGAACCCCTCGCGATACTGCCAGTCGTGCGTCCCGGTGTCGAATAGCGGCGATGGCACCTGCCCCCACAAGGAGCACGATTCGTCTGCGGTTTTTTCGCAGCCGTTCTGCGGGTCCTCGGCCTTGGTCACATACGCAATGTCCAGGTAAATGCTTGCCTTGGAGTCGGGATCGCCCGTCAGCCCTTCGGCCTTGCTCCAGCCGGAGAAGTGGATCGGCATGGCCTTCGTCTGATTCAGCTCCACCGACTGCCAGGCTCCGCGCGCCTGCGTGTCCCCCGGCGCACGCTCCAGCATGATCGCATTTCCGGTCTTTCCCACGTTGAGACCGGCCGTATACCCCCCCTCGAACGGCGTCCACGACGGCATCACCGTCGGACCGTCGGTGACCTCGAAGTCCGCATTGGCGAGCTTGTTGGCCGACTTCGGCGTCGATTCCCCGGCCAGCGTAAACACCACCCAGGGAGCGGCCCCCTGCGTCGCACCGTCGGGTTCGCTGTCCTGGTGGGTATCCTGGGATACGTTCCCATCCGCGGAGGCGTCGGTCGTGAGGTTGTTGTCTGCGGAAACGTCCGTGGCGCCTGCGTCGCCGTCTGGGGACGAGCCTCCGGGTGAATCGTCACCTCCGCATCCGATGAGGGCCGATCCACATGCGAGGGATAGAACCATCGGGAACCAGGGTGATGTGCGAGCAGCGAGCATGGGGTCTCCTCGGGTGTCCGGTGCGGCGATGGTATCAGAGTTCGTTTGGGTTAGGGACTCGATTTGTTGTCGCGTACTGATGAAGATCAGTTTATATGTAAACGAAATTGTTGAATAAAATTGAAAAATGAGATTTTCAAGCAAGATATCCGGTTGCGCAAGGCAAAACCACCTGGAGGAAATCCCAATGGCGACAGTCTGGACCGGGCGCCGCGGGACCTCGAACTTGCTGGCAACTCGGATCCACACCTTCCCGTTGAAGATATTCACGGCTTTTGTTGGGATAAACGTGTCACAGATACAGCAGGCGCGACTTCCAGGTGGGGAAATGGCCGACGATGCTTCGCAGACGGTCCTTTCCAAGCAGAGCGGCGCCGACGGTGAGCGCGAGGATCTGGGCATCCTGGGCAGCGGTGGCGCGTGCCGCGTAGGCGTTCTCGACAGCCACGGAGAAGGGCGCGCCCCGGGTGCCCAACACCTGGATGAGACCCGTGATCCCGGGCCGAACGGTGAAACGGTCGCCCAGCTCGGGGTGATCCAGCTCGAGGCGGGCCACATCCTCGGGGGTGAGGGGGCGCGGACCGATGAGGGCCAGCTCGCCGCGCAGCAGGTTGACGAGCTGGGGCAACTCATCCCAGCCCAGTTCGCGCAACACCGCCCCCACCGGGGTCACGCGGCCGTCGCGCATGGAGCGGAATTTGAGCAGGATGAAGGGAACGCGGTCGCGGCCGAGCCGCAGTTGCCGAAACAGGACCGGCCCGCCATCGGTGAGCTGGATCGCGGTGGCGGCGACCAGGGAGGCGGGCGCGGTGAGCGTCAGCAAGGCGGCAGCGGCGGCGAACTCGAGAGGACGGCGAGCGCTCATGACGGGTGGTGCCAGCAGAAAGGATCGGGTCCGTAAAGATCGCCACAAGCGTGGAAGGCGGCGCCCCGGCAGCCGTAGCAGTCGTGGATCCGTTCGCAGGAACGGCAGGGCTCGGCGATGTGCTCCCGCAGGCGCCGGAGCTTTTGAAACTCGGGCGAGGAGATGATCGCCTCCAGGGGCAGGCCGTCCTCCCGGTGGGGTCCGACCGCCAATTGGCCGAAAGACCGCTCCACCCCCGCGCAGGGCTGGACGCTCCCGGTGTGGGTGATATAGCAATTGCGGTCGCGGTCGATGAGCTGGCACGTACCGGCCGGAAACGGCGGCCGCGGATCCCACGGCTCGAAGCCGAACTCTTCGCGGTCGATGCGGGCGAGTTCTTCGAACAGCACGCGGTACTTCTCCCGCGCCTCGGCTGGGGGAAAGCTCAGCAGGTCGGCGTGCTTGGAAGCCCGGCCGTGCGGGGTGGGGATCTCCACCTCCGGGATCATGTGATGGGATCGGAAATAGCGCCAGAGATCGGGAATTTCTTCGTAATTCAAGGGACTTACGATGGTCTCCACGCCCAGCCGGGAGCTGCCTGGCGTGGCGAGCCCGGCGTTCATGAGGGCGTCGAGGCCGCGGCGGATGGCGGCGTGGGCTCCGGGAACACCCGCGAGCCGGTCCTGGATCTCCGGGCGCAGGCTATTGCACTTGCCGATGACACTCACGTCGAGGGCGGCGAGACGCGCGGCCTTGGTGGGGCCGATGCAGGCGCAGTTGGAATAGAGATAGGCGTAGCAGCCGCGGGCGTTGGCATGCAGGAGCGGGCATACGTCCGGTTCGAACAGGCCCGGCCATACCAGGGGTTCTCCTCCCCAGACGAACGACACCAGGCGAGCGCCCAGAGCGACGGCTTGATCGATGATCCCGCGCACCTCGGCCGGCTCCATCACCGGGGCTACGTCTACTCCCGCCTGGCTGTAGCAGTAGACACAAGCCAGATTGCACCGGCGGCTGACCTCCAGCGAGATGCGGTAGAGCAGGGAATTCTCGATCCGCGGCGCGGTGCGCTCCGACCGGCTCTTCAGGGAGGGAAGCGGTGTGGCTAGCATCGGTCGATCTCCTCTCGAAGGACCTGCCGGTCGTCGAAGGGGAAGCTTTGTCCCGCGAACACCTGCTCGGTCTCATGGCCCTTTCCCGCAACCAAAAGGGCGTCCCCGGGCGTGACCCGGGAGAGGGCCAGGCGAATCGCCTCCCGCCGGTCGGGCTCGCGATGGACTCGGGCCAAGCCAGGATCGCATCCCGCGAAGATTTGGGAGATGATGTCCTCGGGGTCCTCCCGACGCGGGTTGTCGGAGGTGAGGACGACCTCCCGGGCCAGCCGGGAAGCGATTGCCCCCATCATCGGGCGCTTCTCCCGGTCGCGCTCGCCCCCGCAGCCGAACACTGCGACGACCCGATCCCCGTGGAGGCCGCGTAACGTGCGCAGGACGGCCTCGAGAGCGTCAGGGGTGTGCGCATAGTCGACGTAGACGTGGACGCCGCCGGGGTGCGGAACCGGCTCCAGCCGTCCGTCGATGTGGATCCGGTTGAATAAGTCGCCGTCGAAGACCGTCTTATTTCCCTGGGCCCGGACCTCGAGCAGGTCGGGATATAGTGCGACTACGCCAAGAAGGTTCTCCACGTTGTGCGCGCCGGGCAGGTTGGTGCGAAGACGTCCAGCCGGGCGGCCTCGCCAGACCACTTCGAACGAGGTCCCGGCGGGGGAACTCGACACATCCCTGGCCCAGACGTCTGCGCCATCAGGCACGAGGCCGAAGCGCAGGCAGCTCACGTCGTGGGGAACGGGCCCGGGCGCCGGAAAAGAGGCTGCCAGGCTGAGATGACGTTGCGGCTTGCCACTGTTCCCAAGCGCCTCCACGAGCCGCCACTTGGCTCGGGCGTAGGCCTGCATGTCCCAGTGCATGTCGAGGTGGTCCCGGGTGAGGCGCGTGACCAGCACGCGGTCGAATGCGACGCCAGCGGGGCGGTCGAGGTGCAGGGACCATGACGAACATTCGAGCACGACGCCTCCGTGGCCGTCGTCCCGGCGATCCCTCAAAAAGCGCTGGAGCCGGGCCGGGGGCGGCAGCGCCAGCTCGAAGCGCGTGACGTGGCCGTCCACATGGGCCCCGAGGGTGTTCACCACCGCCGTGCGGTGGCCCAGGGCGTGCTCCACGGCTGCGATCAGGACCGACGACGTGGTCTTGCCGTTGGTACCAGTAACGCCTGTCATCCGCAACGCATGGGAGGGGTAGCCGAAAAAGGCAGAGGCAAGGGCAGCCTCCAGGGGCCGGGTGTCGGCTACGGGGAGGAAGGTGACACCGGGAGCCGGTAGCGGGGTCAGTCGTGCGGCGTCGTGGATCACTGCTCGCGCGCCACGGGCCAGGGCCTCGCCGATGAAATCATGGCCGTCGAAACGCGCCCCGCGAACGGCGAGAAAGCAGGCGCCCGGGAAAACCTCGTCGGCGCGGACGACCAAATCCGTACAGCCCGCAAGGGCATCCCGGTTCAAACCGAGCCGGCCGCACAAAATGCCAAAGTCCTCGAGGTGGTTCATGGCCTCACCCCGGGGCCGAAGCGACGTTTCAGGGCCAGCTCCGCCTCCTCCGCGAACACGCGGCCCCGGACCTCGTAGCTCTCAAACTGGTCCCAAGAAGTGCAGCCCGGGCTGAGCAGCAAGACCCCGGGTGACGGGACGATCGCGCACGCCAGACGCACCGCCTCGTGGAACGCGAAGACGTAAAGTGCGTCTTTCCTGCCGAGCTGGCCGCGGATGCGCTCCCCGGCCTCGCCGTAGCAGATCACGCCAGCCAAGCCCGCGAGCGCTTCCCGCAGGGGCGTGAAATCGAGGAATTTCTCCCGTCCTCCCAGGATAATCACCGTTTCCAGCTTCGGACACGAGGCTACAGCGGCCGCCACCGCCTGCACGGAGGTCGCTTTGGAGTCGTCGATCCACCGCACGCCGCCGGTCTCTCCCGCGATCTGGAAGCGGTGAGGGACTCCAGGGAAGGTCCGCACGGTTTCCAGAACCGGTTCGGGGTCGAGTCCCAGCTCGTCGGCAACGGCCAGCGCGGCCAAGACGTCGGGGATGAACTGGCGGCCCCATAGGCGGCATTGAGTCAGCGGTAGCCTACATTTGCCCATGATGTAGGTGTCGTCTCGGCGGTCGAAGAATCCCGTGTCTAGACCGAAGTCGCGCACCCGTCCCGCAGGGGGCAACACGTCGCGCAGTTTGGGGTCGTCGACGTTGCGCACAAATACGTCCGTGTTCCGGCAGTGGCGCAGGATGCGGAGCTTGGTGCGATGGTATTCCTCGAGGTCCGCGTAGCGGTCCACGTGATCCTGGGCGATGTTGAGGATGACCGACGCGTCAAAGCGTAGGCGTTGGGTTTCTTCGAGCATGAACGAGGAGACTTCCGTTACGGCGAAGTCGGCCCGGTCCAGTTCCGCGGCGACCTCCATCACCGGCACGCCGTTGTTGCCGCAGGCCACCGCGGTTCCGAAGTGCCCGCAGATCGCCGAGAGCAGGGTGACGGTGGTGGTTTTGCCGTCGGTGCCGCTGATTCCGATGAGCTTCGGGCGGGCCAGCAAGGGGAGCAACAGGTCCAGATCGCCCCAGACGGGCAGGCCGGCAGCCTCAGCCGCGCGCACCAGGGCCGAGGTGCGGGGTACCCCTGGGGAGAGCAGCACGGCTGTGGCGCCTTCGAGGTGGGAGGCGTCCTGGGGGCCGCCGTGGACGTGGACCGGGTGGAGCCCGTCCAGTCGTGGGGCCAACTCTTGCGCGGGGCGGCAGTCGCTGATCGAGTAGGGCAGGCCGCAGCGCTCGAAGAAGCGGGCGGCGGCTGGGCCCGTGAAGCGACCGAAGCCGAGGATCAGGAACGTGTTGCCCGCAAAAGCTTGCCGTGCCGCGTCAAAGATTCCAGAGCTGCCCATCCGTGCTCGTTCCGAATTGGTCGGGAAAGTAGCAGCGCGGAAGGAAAAACGAAACGCTAATTATTCCACGTCGCGATTTTCGTTGTTATCCGGGACTGTGCGGGAGGCACCCCGAACCCGTGTACCAAAGGCTGCCCCTGCCGCGACCCTACCCGGCGAACGGTCGCCTCCAGCATCAAGGAGACCATGGGCCTAGTCGGGGATCCCGTAGGCATCCGACGGAACGATGTCCTCCTGCACGTCCGACGGAAGCACGTCCTCCTGCACGTCCAACGGGATTCCGTAGGCATCCGACGGAAGCACATCCTCCTGCACGTCCAACGGGATTCCGTAGGCGTCCGACGGAAGCACATCCTCCTGCACGTCCAACGGGATTCCGTAAGCGTCCGACGGAAGCACGTCCTCCTGCACGTCCAACGGGATTCCGTAGGCGTCCGACGGAACGACGTCCTGCCGAGCATCCGGCGAGGTGGCATTTTCGTTGCCTTCGCCTTCACCGCAGGCACCCAGGGCGAGAGGAGCAGCGACCGCGGCGGCCAAACGCCAGCTACGGGAGCGCCGGCGCCGCGCTTCGGCCTCAGTCGCGACGCGATAGTAACAGTAGGGGTTTTCGAGGCCACCGCCGTTGACGGTGGCTGACCAGCGACAGCCGCCGTGGCACGGCCGGGCATAGCGACAGGAGCGGCAGAAGCCGCCCAGCTCCGCCGGATCGGAGTCGCGGTTGAAAGCAAAGGCTCCGGGGCGGTTCCACAGCTCGGCGAACGGCGTCTCACGCAAGTTGCCTTCCACGTAGGAGGCGCAGCCGTGACGGGCGGAGGGCAGCGAGAGACAGGCTTTGAGGTTGCCGTTCGATTCGAGCCCGAAATGGCTGATCCCACCCAGACATCCGGCGAAAGCCGGCTGGCCGTAGTGCGAGTTCTTGCGCAGCACCTTCTCGTACGGACCGTAGTAACCGATGTTGTCGGCGGGGACGACGCGCAGGCCGTCACGTTGCACGAGGCGCGCAACGGCAGGGACGATTTGCAGCAGGTCGATCGGCTCGACCACCAAGTCGCGATGCAGCGCCAACTCGCCGGCAGGGTTGCCGAGCTGGATCTGCCAGGAATAAGCATCGAGCGCCTTGATCAGGTCGAACATGGCGTCCAGTTCGGAAAGATTCCGGCGATTGATATGCGACACGATCGCCACGCCGATCCCCTCGGCGCGGGCGGCCCGCACGGCGTCGAGCACCCGGCGGAAGGAGCCGGGGATACGACGCACGTACTCGTGGGTCTTCTCGAGTCCGTCGAGCGAGAAGCCGACAGCGCGGAGGCCAGCGGCACGGGCGACACGGGCGGTCTCGGCGTCGAACGACCAACCGTTGGAGATCATCTTCATCTGGATTCCGAGGCGCGTGCCTTCCTCGACGAGGCGCGGCCAGTCCCGACGCACGGTCGGCTCGCCACCGGACAGGACGAGTCGTCGGCAGCCGGCGGCAGCCAACTCGCCTAGCACCCGCAACGCCTCTGCCGTGGTCAACTCATCGGGCCGCGGGACACCCGCATGCGACCCGCAGTGGCGGCACCGCATATTGCAGGCCAGCGTGATCTCCCAAACCCCTTGTACCGGGACGTACTTCTTCCTCATGACCGCTGTTCTCCCTTATTTCGAACCGAATCCTGACTCGCCCCGCGCTTCCTGCAACCCTCAGGACAGCGCCTCCGTCGCGCGCCGTCTCGTGCCCGGAGCACCCGTTCATGGCATCGTGTCATGGTCCCCCGCAAATCAGCTCCCGTCAAGCTTTTCCGCTCCCATGCAACCGCATTGTCTACAGATTTGTGTCAGGACGTAGTTGACTTCACCACGCAGTAGGAATTCTATGCAACTCGTGGGGCTTGCGGTCGAGCAATAAGAATGGAAAACAGATGTAAAGTGGTGTAAATTCAAATAGTTAGAAGTGGATGCTGCACGGACGATTCATGCTTTCGTCCGCACATACATTTGGGGGGAAATGGCCTGCAACATAAGGAATTGGAGCGGATGAGTTTGCCAGCCGTGGATGAACCATCGAGTTCCGTTTTTTTTCGACATCTTGACTGCCGGGATCCTTCGCGACACGCTTTCCGTATGAGGTTGACGATGAAGGTTTCGCGGTTCGTTATGCTGTGCCTCTTCGGCCTGTCGACCGGCTGTCCGAACCCTCGCGATCCCTGGCCGTGCCCCACCGTAAGCCTGCGTCCCCGCACCCCCGTGTCGGGCACGGTCCTTTGGAGCGTAGGGGAGGATTCTGGCAACCTGACCTATCCGAGTGGCACACCGGGAGCCTACGAGGAAGGCGGCGCCGTTGCTGGTGGTCTCGGCAACACCGTCCGGGTGGATCCGGACACGCAATCTTTCGTGCTGGACGATTGGATTGTCATGGATCCAAGGACCGACGCTACCCGGCTCCGTGCCGACTTCCACCTGGGGGACCCCAGGGATTGGGAGGTGGGCAGTCACCCGATAGAGCGTCTGTACCAGGACCGCCGCCGCCCGGAGACGTTCTGGGAGGTTCGCCTCTATTTCGACGACACGGCCTGCAAGAGTTGCCGGTCCTGCGAGGCTTTCGTCAATGGGGTTGCGTTCGAGGTCCTCGAGGCCGGGGGCTCGCTCACGCCCTACCCCGAGGTCGTCAGCGAGGATTTTCGCCGACGATACCGCGTCCGGCTGGATGTTCATGATCTCGTCGGACACCGTTACGAGGAAGGTGGCCCCGTTGAGTGTGCGTCGCGGGCCAGCCTCGTGTTCGACTTGACCTTCGAAAGAACGTCTTCGGACTTCCTCATCGAGCCGGATCGATTTTGTAACCAATATTCGACACTTTGATTGATTCTCCTTGGTCGGCGAGTTTGCGCCACGCATCGAACCGCGCCACAACGTTATATGTTCAAGGGTCTTCGGACAACGATGCGACGTGGTATCCGTTCATCAGAAGGTGGGATAGCCCCTGCTCGCCTGCCCATCGCCGCTGCCGGTCGTGGGGGAGCAAGCGTTGGCGAGCGGCGAAACGAGGAACGAGGAAGGAAAGAGCCCATGAGCGAATCATCACTGGCTCTTTTGCTTCTATTTGGAGCCCCCACCCAAATTCGCTGGAAAACCCTTGCATGCGGTCTCCGGCGCCACGAAGCGAAGGGCGGTGCCGTCGCTGAGCTGCGTTCGGATCTCACCTCGGTCGAGCACTGTCCTCGTGTCGAGGTCGGCCATGCACCAGCGGACGATGAGCGTATTGCCCTCCCGGCGGATCGTCGCGCGCCCTTCGATGTAGTCGACGCTGCTGAGCGAGCACATCATGTCGAGGCCTGACGGGCTGGACTTGGCGCAGCACTCGTAGGGGTCGCCGCCTTGCGCGACCCAGAGGACCTCGCGCTCGATCGGCGGTAAGAATGCGCGCGGCATGGTGACCGACGCGGCGAGGCCGTTTTTCACGGTCTTGATCGTGGCGCTGACGTTTTCTCGCGACACGCTCGTCGTCGGCTCCGGATCGCCTTTGGCCGCGAGTTCGACGACCTCCGGGCAGTACGTTGCATAGCGTTCGGCGAGAGATTCGGGGGGAGGTGGAGGCACCGGGGTTGGAGCCGCCGAGGGCGCGGGAGGGGCCGATGCACTCCCGTTCGCACCCACGTCACGCGCGGCCGGTGAGGTTCCCGTCTCGTTGGTGGACGGTACGGTATTCCCCCCGGCGATGACGTTGTGCGACGGACCACACGCGCCAGTGGCGATGGTAAGGATAGCCAGCGGTAGCCACCGACCGGGATTATGCCTGCCAGCTCTCGTTTGACAACGCCGCCTCATCTTCAAAAGATACTCCGGCGGAAGTGGCTCATCAACCACTTTCCTTTCATCCACAGACCGTCTGCCTGCGATGCCGTCTTGGAAAAGCCAGCCATCACATCGGGTATCTCCGCAAACCCCGTTTCCGAAGGGGGGCGGTGTAAAAACATCAATAAATACAATTGCTTGAGCACTGTAGGGTGATGCTCGTGGGTTCCTATGCCTTCTCCAGAAGCTCGGCGAAGTATTCATCCTGTGCGAGGTTTGAGCCGTCCCCTCATTTTTCCCGGACTATTTCCCTGATTATCGACTGCCGGAAAGTCGTACCCATCACCACTCAGCCAGAATCGCTCAGGTTCATGACGATGTCCAACGCAAGGTTTTGGGGTCCAAGTTCACGTTCAAGTTCATGGCAAGGACCGGCTCAATGTCAAGGTTTAGGGGATTGTCTCCCCTATCCCTTGTTTTTCAGGAAATAATGAGGGGATCTATCAGATTCCGTGGACCTGCGGCGCCGCTGCGCCCAGTGCAGTGCAATGAGCGCGAGTATCGCCGGATAACCAGGTTGGGATGCGCCGACTCCGGGCATTGTGCAGCCGCAACCCTCGTCATTGGTGTCGTTCGTGTAGGTTTGGTGAGAAGAACCCGCCGCACCACCGCTCGACCCTGCCGTGCCACCGCCCGAGCCACTGGCACCGCCGGATTCGCTGATGCCTCCACTGCCTCCGGTTCCCATACCGCCTGTACCGGCCGCGCCTCCCGTGCCGCCAGCCCCTCCCGAGCCTCCGGTATCCGGAAAGACATCTCCCACGTTCACATAGCCAATCGCATAGACGGTGCTTGCGCCAGGGTCAGCGACGAAGGTGGCCCGATACGTGCCCGTGGCTCCCGCGGTAGCCTTGTATTTCCAATGATAAGGGCCCGTTCCTTCGATAGCCACAAGCTCCGTCGGCACGGTGGCTCCAGGCACGGCCTCGAACGAAAGACCGACGTTCGTGTATCCGGCCGTGCCAGATACGTCGATCGTCACTTCGCTTCCAGGAGCTGGATTGGACGGTTCGAATGTGATATTTGCCGCGCCTCGGGTCGAGGGAGCACAATCGAAGGTCGCTTCGCGGCAGATTTCGCCTGTTGGACACACGCCACCGTTGCCACACGAACTTATCGAAGCGCAATTTCCCTTGGTCAGGTCGCAAATGGTCGATCCACTGCAGGATGCGTCGTCCGTACACGTGTTGGGCTGCGATTCACAACTCGCGGGTGTCGTCCAGGCGTATTTTTTCGAGAAAGCATGAGTCAGGTCGTCAAGAAGGGCGGGACGGTTGCCAATCGCGAAGTCCCGGCCAGTGCCATCGTCATTGAGGGTCCACCGATAAGGCGTAATGGCGCGGATTTTGGTCGTATGCGAAGGATCCTGGTTCCAGGCGTTGATTTCCTGGAACATGGCCTGGAAATAGCCTACATCTTGGTTTGGATAGCAGGAATTGCCTTGTTGGGGGGCGCAGGCATTGCCGGTTTCCGTGATAAAGACGGGTTTTCCGCCGTGGCCTTCCTTCTCGATCGCCGCGATCCAGTCGCGGTAAATGCGGAACTGCCAGTGGAATGGATAACCGCAACCGTCGTTGGAAGCGCTCATATCTTCACTCGTGACCAAAGAGGCGAGGGAGCCATAGTCACCCGAATGTTGGGCTTGTGTATAAGCGTGAATGGCGAACCCATCGGGCTGGACGCCGCGCGCCACGATCTGCTGGATGATCCGGTGCATTGAGCAGATGCAAAACGGAGAATAAGGGCTCGCCGGGGCGACGAGAACGAGGTCGTTGTGATGACCCGAAATGGCATGAAGCGCAGCATGCACTTTGGCGTAGGCCTCGGCGTAAGGTGAGGCGTAACTCTCCGGATCGGCGTTGTTGGTGGTGAAATTGGGCTCATTGCCCACGATCCAGACATGGGTGTTGGGGCATTGAGAGGCAAAGGAAGCGAAAGCGCTTGCGTAGCCGGGAGCCTGTGCCGGATCGAGAGGAAAAGAGTGGCTGCCATCGACATCGAGGCGCTGAATGATGGAAATTCCCGCGGCAACCGCGGCGTCGTGGCAGTTGGTCGAAGGTTGACCTCCAGCGCCGATATATTGAAGGTCAGTGATCCATCCTTTATCACAACCCGACGTGGCATTCTGCATGTAGCCCAGGGACTCGATATCGTGCATTCCGTTGAGCCATGCACTTTGCCCCGGTGGTGGATCGGCGAAAGCGGGCATAGCCATTGTCAGGACCCCTGCCGAGACCGCTACTATTTGTGGGCGAATCACGCGCAGCGCCTTCCAAACCGAAGGAATGGAATGAGAGATAGCCATGTATGTAGGATATCGAAATACCATCGCTTCGACAACCTGATTTTTCAAACTTTGGGAGCACAGACGGGCATGGATCGGGTGGGGCGTGGTGTTTCTTGGTTCGGCTACGCGGCGCTCTGCCGCTCTGCGATTCGGTACGACAGCGGTCCCGGTTACCGCGATAACAACCTCGGTTTCCGGCTTTCCTGGTCTATCCCTTGACGCATGAACGCCTCTACGGTTGAATGCCGCGTCGTTGTATCGTACTCTGGAGGGACGTTTTGTCGTGATCCGCATGACGGACGTCAATGGCCGTGTGCATCCGCTGCGAATGACCAGGTTTTCAGAGGATGTGACAGATAATCGCAGTGATTCCATGGGCTTTGCCAAAGTGCCCGCGCCGTGGCCCATCGACAGGCGTTGGCAGACACGATGGTCCCAACGACACCCGGGGCTCTGGACCTATGCCGCCCAGCTCGTTAGAAACAAGCATATTCTGGCTTGGCTACCCCATGTCCTCCTCAAATCGCTCGCTTTCCGTTCCTTTCGTTCGGAGTCGTAGGAGCTTGTCTGGGAGGCGCCAGGAACGCCCGCGCTGGCATGTCAAGTATTTGAATTTAAAAGGATTTGGATTTGCGACGGCGCTGGATGCGAGGCGTGGATTCGGCCATGGCGCCTTTGTTCCCCTGATGCTGGCCTGGCCGTGGGGAAGGGCTGCGGCGGGAGACTTCGTGCCATCGGCGTCATCGCCGAACAGCCATTTCAAAGGAGCCATGGAAAATCGTAGACCCAGGGCTTGGTCTTGGCGTATCGTACGCTCACGATGCACGAGGACATTTTCGGACTCATGGGAACGATCGTCAACAACCAATACCGGGTGGATAGCGTTGTTGGTGAAGGAGGATTCGGGGTAGTGTATCGCGGCTGGCACCTGAGTTTCGAGTGCCCTATCGCGATCAAGTGCTTGAAGATACCACCGCATTTCACCACGGAAGCGAAGGGGCAGTTTTTCGAAAGCTTTCGCAAGGAAGGCCAATTGCTGAACAAGCTTTCGAATAAGCATCCGTCGGTGGTGCGGGTCTATGATTTCGGAGTGACGGGCACGTATGCGGGTACAGACGCGCCGTATCTGGTGTTGGAGTGGCTTTCCGGGGTCGATTTGGCTACGGAGATGGCGCGTCGTGGGCGGCCGTACACGGAGAAAGAAGCACTTTTGTTGCTTCGCCCGGCGGTGGAAGCGATAGCGATAGCCCATGGTATGAATCCTGCTATTGCGCACCGTGATTTGAAGCCGGCGAATTTGTATTTGGTGCGGGGAGATTCGGACGATTCGTTGAAAGTGCTGGATTTTGGCATCGCGAAGGTGATGCAGGAGGGAGATACGGCGACGCAGCTTGCGACGCGGACGTCGAGTGGATTTAGTGCATTTTCCCCACAATACGGTGCACCCGAGCAATTCATGTCGAAGCGTTTCGGTGCAACGGGACCGTGGACGGATGTGCATGCGTTGGGGTTGATTATGGTGGAGATGGTAACGGGCCATTCGGCGCTGGAAGGGGAGACACCCTACGAGTATGCGCATGCGGCGATGAGCGGGGAGCGACCGACGCCTCGAAGTCGGGGAGCGCGAGTCAGTGAAGGCATGGAAAGGCTGTGTGCGAAGGCGTTGTCGCTGCATCCGCGCGATCGGTATGGGAATGCGCAGGAAATGTTGACGGCGATGGATGAGGTATTGAGAGGGGCAAGGGGGCAACGTGGGAAGCGGGAAAGCAGGGCAAAGGAGGCAATGGATCGTGTAGCTGCAACGAGTTTAGGGGTGGAGACGTATGTACCTGGGAGTCATCCGCAGGGTTCGAGCACGACGATGCCTGTATCGCATTCCGTGGGGGCAGCGGAGCCTGTAGAAGTAGGGCAAGGGACGGTTTTTGGTGATCAGGTGAGAACGTACGTACCTGACACGTTGGAGGCTTCTGGTCAGGAGAAGGTAGCGAAGAAGGTAAGGGGTAAGTTATCGAATAAGTGGGCGATAGCGGGTATTGGTGGCGCAGGGGTGGTGGGAATCGTTGCTATGTTGATGATGGCGATCGGGGAGAAGGGGGAGAAGAAAAAAGGAGTTGAAACACCGGTCGTCGTGGCTTCCGCGGAAAATGAGCCGCGCTTGGAACCCGCATCTCCGGAGCCGCAACCGTCCAAACCGGCGCCTGCTGTGAAGCGGTGTCCTGAGGCGACATCACTTCCCAGCGGTTATGTGTGCATCGAGCCGGGCACGTTTGTGATGGGGAGCCCGGCGAGTGAAAAGGGGCGTAGTAATAACGAAGATCAGCATCGAGTGACGTTGACGCGGGCGTTTATGATGAAAGCGACGGAGGTGACGCAAGGGGAGTGGGAGTCGTTGATGGGGGACAATCCTTCGTATTTCAAGGCCTGTGGAGGGAGTTGTCCTGTAGAGCAAGTGAGTTGGTATGAAGCGATAGCGTATGCGAATGCGTTATCGAAGAAGGAGGGGTTGGAGATATGTTATAGGGATGGAGAGAAGGAGTACGACAAGTCTTCGGCGTCATCGGAAAGGGAGCCGAGTTGGCCGAAGGGGTTGGCTTGCTTGGGGTATCGTCTTCCCACGGAGGCGGAGTGGGAGTATGCGGCGCGTGCGGGGACGACGACGGCGTTTTATACAGGTGATATTACGAACCCGACTGGACGGGATGCGAATCTGGACAGGGCGGGTTGGTACGAGGAGAATTCAGGTGGAAAGACGCATCCGGTGGGGCAGAAGGCAGCGAATGGTTGGGGGTTATACGACATGCATGGGAATGTTTGGGAGTGGGTCTGGGACAGGTATAGAGATTATGGGCAAGGCGAGCAGCGGGATCCATTGGGAGCGCAGACGGGCGTGAGTCGGGTGCTACGTGGCGGTTCCTGGTACTACTTCGCCAGGCACTGTCGGTCTGCGTTTCGCTACTACTACAGCCCCGACTACCGCTTCAACTACCTCGGTTTCCGCCTTTGCAGGTCTATCCCTTGACACTTGAACCCTTGGACCCTTGTCATCTGGGATCTGGGGTCGTCGTAAGGGAGCGAAGGGAGCTTGCCCCGCGAAGCGAGCGCGCTTGCGGCGCTCGCAGCGGGGAATGCGACCGTAGCGTACTGGAGACGGCCCGGGGGGCCGAGGGGGGGAGAATCCCCCCCTCGTTTTGAAAAATGCGTTGAAAATGTGGCGCTTACAGTGAATTGGAGCGGTTTTGGGCTGCTCGGTTTCCATCAAAACAAGAAGGCCGCTGGTTGGCGTGACGGTGTATTGATCACGCAGCGACTTGATCCCGCGCCGACGATCGATCATCTTGAATCCCATGCGTTGCCTGATTCCTGCGGTATTGCTTATCTCGCTCCTCGCCCTCGGCTGTGGGAGCACGGATGCCTCGTTGGAAAGCTCCGGAGGCGGAGCGGATGCCAGCGATGCGGTCATGGACGCGGCCGATGCGGGCGATACGCTCGAAGCAGGCCAAACGACGGAAACGAATGAGGCCGCGGACGATGCCATCATCGACGTGGCGAGCGAGGTGTCGATCGAAGGGGGATCCGGTGGCGATGCGGACGCCGATGCCACCAGTGACGATGCCGAAGCCGGTGACGATGCGCTCGATTGCAACGCGCTTTCTGCGGAAATCGCCGCGCAAACGCAAGTGATTGGTTCCACCAGTGTCGTCGTTCGACTCGATTATACGTCGCTGAAGGTGTTGGGACAGGTGGCTGTCAAAGGGGGGTATGCGGGGGGCATGAAAGAACAAGTGGCGCGCGACGTCGCACAAAAAGACACGGGCTATGGCGGCGGAACGTTGTTGTCCGGCCCCGATCCCGAGGATGAGTGGGTGTTTTTCACCTCCGCGGGTGATTTTGGAGGCTCCGCCGCCGTGAGCGCGCGTACGGGACTCACGGTGTTCGGCGGTTCCACCGTCTGGGCAGGCAAAGGCGATATCAACTATCCGAAAGACTGGAACCTGATCGATCTCGGCAGCGGCTGCCCGCCCCGGGAACGACGACCCGCGCGCGGTTTCGATCTGGGTCAAGGCCAGCCGTTGGCGCAAGCAAAGGTCGACGCCGCGGTGGATGTCGTCTGGCAAACCGCGTTGCCTGCCGCACTCATGCAATGGGGCTATGTTTTTGATGTGCTCGTGCTGTTGTACCCACGCTCGGTGGGGGCCTTCGACCCCACCACGGCCGAGTATGTCGTCATCGTCAACGCTGGTTGGCTCGAATGACCGGACGATCGTCGTGGGGCAAGAACAACGAGCGTATAGATAAAAATGTATAAATATCAATGGGTTATGGAAAGTTGGGCGGTGGATGCAGGCCTTCCGATGAGCTGATGATGCGGGAGGGAACGCCGATCATTGTCCAGCCGCGCCGAGTTGCGAACAGGGCGAGCCAGGCAAAGGACGCATGAAGTCAGGAGAAGTCGGATCCATGCTGATAAATTCCGGGCTGCCGCCCGTTTGCCAGCAATTGCCCGTGATCTGTCCACTGCCATAGCCCTGAACGCTATCGCCGACGACCACGCTATTCATGAGTTGCGTATCATCTCCTGTCCAGAAGCCCCGATGATCCTCGACCGCGGTCACGTGCTCAAAGACCACGTTTTTTCCTGAGTTGTAGTCGAAACCGGTCTGTTTGTTGCGATAGGAAATGCAGCGGCGCACCACGGTGCCGTCGGAGGGCGGTTTCCCGCCAGCTTTGAATCCATTGCCATCCCCGCTTCCCAAACCACTTTGACGAGCTACCGAGCAGGTAATCGAACTGCCCGTGGATCGCCAGGTGTCGATGCCATCATCGGAATTGAGGTATACCAAACAATGGTCGACTTCGTTATCGGCCCCGGACGAAATGGAGATACCGTCGGAGTTACCTCCATCCGCGAATTCCGGGTCGAGCAGGCCGACCCCGGAATTGTCGTGCGCGACACAATTTCGAAGGGTGTTGCGGGAGCCGTACTTGCCGTAGGGATATTCTTCGTAAGGGCTAAAGATTTGAATACCACTTAGTTTGTTATGATGGGCTACGATTCCATCGAGGGTATTGTCCGTTCCGCCAATCCAGATACCTTGCATGGGCATATGACGAACTTCAAACCGGCGAAGGTGGTAGAAGGCGCCCGTCACGCGGATGTACACCTGCGTGCCCGGCTTGAGGCTGGAGCCGTCGAATATGGCCAATTCACCCGGATAGCTCTCGATGGTGATCGGCCCGGTTTGGGTTCCTTGTTGGTGGAAGGCGATGGATTTCGAGACCGGGTACACACCACCGCGTAAAAAGACGACAGATCCGGGGCCGGCGTTGGCAATCGCGGTCCACACGTCGCAAGGCGCGGCCTCCGTGCAATTCTTGCTTGTGCCGTTGGGAGCCGCGAAGTGGGTAGCTTGTGCGAGGGGGGTTGGTTCGACGGGCATGGGGCCGATGACGCCTTGACAAGGAGCTTGTGTTGCGCCTGCTGCCCCTGCGGAACCGGCCTGTCCCGCTGCCGCGCCTTCTCCGCCGGAACCGCTGGTGGCTCCCGTTCCCCCGGTGCCTTCCCCCGCGTGGCCTCCCGCGGCTGAGGCTCCCGCGGTTCCGCCCAGGCCTCCGCTGCCGGCGCTTCCCCCACCCGAACCGCCAGAGCCGCCACCGCTGTCGGTGCCCGGGGCGTCTGTCCCGGCTTCCACCGACCCACTTCCTCCGCTTGCAGGCGAAGAGGAGGAGTCATCGTGGCCACAGCCAGGGTAACAAGGGATGGCAAGTAACCATACCACGATCCTTGCCGCGTTTCGGGAGCCCTTATCCATGCGGGGAGTATAGGGCTACCGAGACTATCTTTCCACCCTTTTCGTTGTATGCGGTACCCCAATTGGCATTGCTTCGTTGCCTTTCCGGGCCGATGGTTGCTAGTTGTTAGTGGCCATTTCGTTGCTACTTGCTAGTTTTCACGGCCCCCATCCCCGGCCCTTCCCCCACGCCGTAGCCTCCCATCCCCGGCCCTTGTTACCGCCCCCCATCCCCGGCCCTTCCCCACATGGTGGGTGGAAGGGAGGCGGAGTCGGAGTGGGATCAAGGTTGGTTCAGGATTGATAAAATGCACTTCAATAATATCTAATTCGAATTTCTTGTTCCTAGTTTCTAGTTTCAAAATATTTTAGCTAAATAATTAACCACTGTTTTAATTCCCCTCCACCCCGATTCGGGGGGTAGAGCCAGGGTGGGGGGAAAAAGGGGGGGAGAGCCAGGGTGGGGTGCCAGTTTGCAAACACTCTATTATCGGGACACCGCTGGGTAATAAGGCTGTCCAGCTTGGTGGATATGAGTTCAACGTGGCTGCGAATGGGTTAGCCATCAACGTGTTCCGCCGACGCGCGGGACGCTTGCCACGTCCAATAAGCTGGTCATGATGGGGTTTGACTTGAACCCACACCCGATATATCTCGCCTCGTTCACTCTATCCTACCGTTTTTATTCAGTGTATTTCGATTGCGCCAAATCGTGAGACAGCCTCGTTGCCCATCGCCGCACCTTATCGAGCCCCCATCCACCTGGGTCATCACCTGACAGATCCCCTCATTTTTTCCTGAATTGGAAAGGAACACGAGCTTAGGATTCTTGGGTGTTGAGTTTGGCTCGGTCCTTGACCCCCTTGAAGCACCCCCAACAGTTGGCCTGGGCTACTAAACATTGTACTGGCGTTTTGCGGTGAACGATATGGGATGAACGTGACCATTTTTGTGTGCCGTGCGCCGTGACCGTGATCGTGGACCGTGACCGGGAAGGAAAAGCCCAGCAAATATGAGGGGATGGCTTAGGGGCATAAGGCTTCACGACAGGACATACTGCCTACTTATCCTTCTTCGCTCATGTCATTACGGGGGACTTCTTCATCGGCCTTTTGCGGGGCTTCGGCGACCAGAGGATGGGAATGCAAGTCGGCGTGCTCCTCGAGGCGGCCTGGTGGTTCCTTTGACTCCAACGGCAAAGAGGTCGCGAGCCTGGGTTCTTGACCGGTATGGTTTTCGAAGTTGATGCGCGCTTTTTCGATGACGAGCCAGTTTTGGAAAAGCCGACCATGGATGGCCCCAATATACTCTCCCAGCATCCCCAGAAATACCAGTTGTATGGAGGAAAGGAAAAACAAGCCAATGACCGCGGGGGCGATACCGACGCTGAACGAATCCCAATAGATAATTTTGTAAATTAAGTAGCCCAAGGCGGATAGGGCGCTGAGAAAGGCGACGATG
Source organism: Deltaproteobacteria bacterium ADurb.Bin207 (assembly GCA_002070115.1). Taxonomy (GTDB): domain Bacteria; phylum Myxococcota_A; class Polyangia; order Polyangiales; family Polyangiaceae; genus MWCO01. The sequence continues at coordinate 8,310 of MWCO01000068.1, read as the reverse complement.
AACCCGGTCATGGTGGTAAGGCGCAAAGGGATCTTCGAGTGTTTGACGATGCCTTGCATGGCCTGGTCGTACAGATCGTAGAGCCGATTTTTGGACAACCCGTGTTGCCGCACCGGCCGGATATATTCGACCCGGGCGATGGGAAACCCCATGTCCGCGACGAGACCGCGGAAAAACGCATAGTGGTCACCGGTGCGCCGGACGAGGTCGATGATTTTTTGGTCGTATAGTCCGAAACCCGTGAAATCATTGATGAGTTCCGTTTCGGAAATATGGTTTAGCGTGCGGTAGTAAAGCTTTCGAACCGCATACATGAAGGGCGATTCTCTGGAGCCTTTTTTGACCGCGGCGACGATGAGAAAGCCTTTTTCCCATTCACGAACGAAGTCGGTGATGAGTTCGGGGGGATCCTGCAAGTCGGCGCATAGCGATACGATGGCGTCGCCGGAGGCCTGGAAAAGGCCGTGGAGCGGAGAGCGGATGACCCCGAAGTTGCGTGTATTAATGATGATTTTGACACGTCGATCCTTGGCCGCGAGCTTTTGGAGTTCTTCGATCGTGCCATCGGTCGATGCGTTATCGATGAAAATATGCTCCCATTGATAGGTGGGACCGAGGGCTTCGAGGGTGGCGCGGGTGCGCTCGAAAAGAGGGTAGACGTTGTCTTGCTCGTTGAAACAAGGCGTTACGACACTGATGGTTTTGGGTCGCGGCAAGGGGGAGTCCCCGCTTGCAGAATCGGGATCACAACAAGGCAATGAAGTCGATGCATCCATGCTCGATGACCCATTCTATCGCGATCGGCATTTCGATAGGGTGAATACCGAGCATAGGCGATCATTCCGCCACCACCCCAGGCGATGCTGGCGCAAAGTCGTCCTCAGGACCCCGAATCAAGTATGCTTATGCTTCCATGATCCGGGTTGCTGATTTCATCGCCCAAACCTTGGTTTCCCGCGGCATCGACCAAGCTTTTCTCGTTTCCGGCGGCGGCGCCATGCACCTGAACGACGCCATCGGTGCTTGTTCCGGTCTGTCCTATCTGGCCTGCCATCACGAACAAGCTTGTGCCATCGCCGCGGAAGGCTACGCCCGCATCGCGGGCAAACCGGCACTCGTCAACGTGACCACCGGCCCCGGCGGCATCAACGCTCTCAATGGCGTTTTCGGGGCCTACACGGACTCTATCCCGATGCTGATCCTTTCCGGACAGGTCAAAAGAGAAACATGCATGGCCTTCCATACCGTGCCCGGCCTGCGGCAACTCGGCGACCAGGAGGCAGATATCGCTGCCATGGTCCGTGGCATCACCAAATACGTCGCCGTCGTTCGTGACCCCAACGACATCCTTTATCACCTCGAGCGTGCGCTGGCTCTCGCCACGGAAGGACGCCCCGGCCCTTGCTGGCTCGATATTCCCTCCGACATCCAAGCCGCATCGATCGACCCTTCGTGCTTGCGGCGCTACGACCCCGCGGAAGATGCCCCCGTATGGTCCCGTCAAGGGCTCGAAAGCGTTTGCAGCGAGATCCTTCATCGCCTTCGAACCGCCTCTCGTCCCGTCATCCTCGCGGGCACCGGCATCCGTCTCGCCAACGCCGTGCAAGCGTTTCAACGGCTGGTCGATAAACTACGCATTCCCGTGACTACGGCCTGGACCCATGACATTGTGCCCACCGCCTCCCCGTACTTTTGCGGCAGGCAAGGAACCATCGGGGATCGGGCCGGTAACTTCACCGTGCAAAACAGCGACCTGCTGCTCGTGTTGGGCTCCAGGCTCTGCATCCGTCAAGTCGGGTATCATGGGAAAGCCTTCGCCCGCGAAGCATTCAAGATTCAGGTGGATATCGATCCGGCGGAATTGCAAAAACCAACGGTGTCCATCGATCTGCCGGTATGTTGCCATCTACTTGATTTCATTAGCGAATTAGAAAAACAGCTCGATGCGCGGGGCGATGATTCTCCCAAGCACGCCGACTGGCTCGCATGGTGCAAAGAGCGCGTATCCCGCTATCCGGTCGTGCAGCCGCGACACCGGGAATTCCACGATGGCATCAATCCCTACCACTTTTTCGATCGTCTTTCGGACCGTTTGCAAGACGATGATGTGTTGGTTTGCGCCAATGCGACGGCGACCATCGTACCCTTTCAAGTCGTGGCGATGCGAGGCTGCCAGCGGATGTTTTCGAACTCAGGGAGTGCCTCGATGGGGTGGGAATTGCCGGCCGCGGTGGGTGCGGCGATCGCGCGACGAGGCAAGCGGGTGCTTTGCCTGGCGGGCGACGGTTCGATTCAGATGAATTTGCAGGAGTTGCAAACCATCGTGCATCATAAGCTTCCTGTTAAAGTATTCGTCCTCGATAACGCGGGGTATCTTTCGATTCGCAGCACGCAAAACAATTTCTTTGGTCGTCTCGTGGGCGCTGGTCCCAGCAGTGGTGTGTCGTTCCCCAACATGCTCGATGTGGCCCGGGCTTTTGGTATTCCCGCCATCGAGATCGAGGGAAGGGACTTCGAGGCAAGTCTATCTTCGGTTCTTGCGAGTCAAGGACCGTGTGTGGGGGTGGTCCGACTCGATCCTCAGCAGGGCTTCGAGCCTCGAAGCAGTTCGAAATCCTTGCCGGATGGCCGGATCGTCTCGGCCCCCCTCGAAGATATGTATCCGTTTCTCGAACGAGACGAACTGCGAAGCAACCTGTTCATCGAAGAATGGAAGAATTGAGCGAAGCCAATGCAAGATGGCGCGCGAAGGTCGAGACCATGGATCAAAAAATATTCGACGAACTTTTCGTCCTCGAGATCGCGAACAACCATTGGGGAAAGGTGGATCGAGGACTCAAAATTATCTCGACCTACAATCAAATCGTACGCTTCAATGGCGTCCGCGCGGCGCTCAAATTGCAGATTCGCGATGTCCCATCCTTCATTCACAAAGATTTTCTGGGGCGCACGGACATTCGGTACATCAAAAAGACGTTGGATACGGCGCTGCCTTTCGAGGGCTATGCGGCGTTGGTCGAAGCCATTCGGAAAGGACCTTGTATCCCGATGGCAACGCCGTTCGACGAGGCCTCCGTCGATACGTGCATGAAACTCGGTATCCCGCTGCTCAAGATCGCCAGCTACGACATCAACGATTGGTTCTTGATTGAACGGATTGCGGCCACGCGAAAACCCGTCATCGTTTCCACGGGCGGCGCCTCCCTCAAGGAAACGGATGATATCGTTTCCTTCTTTGAAAAGCGTAACATCCCTCTCGCCATCAATCATTGCGTCTCGCTTTATCCCACGGAGGATGATGAGCTGGAGTTGAACCAACTCGATTTTTTGCGCATGCGATACCCGGGGCATGTCATCGGTTTGTCGACGCACGAGTATCACGACTGGACGACATCGATGTATATCGCCTATGCCAAAGGCGCGCGGACGTTCGAACGGCATGTCGATATCGAGATGGATGGCGTGTCGGTGTCGCCCTACTGCTCGCTTCCCGCGCAAATCGACACGTGGTTCAAAGCGTTCGAACATGCGAAACGAGCCTGTGGGGTGCCCTCGAGCATGCGACGCATTCCACAGAGTCGAGAAATCGAATACCTCAACGCGCTCGTGCGAGGGGTTTATGCGAAACGAGATCTCCCCGCGGGGTATATGCTCGAACACGGTCCCTCGCTTTGGGAAGACGTTTACCTCGCTATTCCCCTGCAAAAAGGGCAGATTTCATGCCGAGAACTCATGTCCGGAGAAGTGCTTCTGAAAGATATCGCCAAAGATCAACCCATCATGATCGATGCGATTGATTGTCCCTATGCACACGATGAGCGTTTGCGATCGTTGATCTTCCACCGCGGACTCTGATCACGACTTGTCGTGGCGCGTATGCCAGTCACGGCTTTTTCGAATTCCGTCTTCTAGCGATGTCCAGGCTCGAAGTCCGAGTTCATTTTCCGCCCGTTGCACGTCGGGAACGTAATCGTGACCTGCAAGCGATTCGGTGGATGCCATTTCGATCGCCATGCCAGGACGTACGTGATCAGCGATCGCGCGTGCCAATGCGGCGATCGAAATCGCGTGGGGGCTACCAACGTTATAGGGGCGACAACTCGTTCCCCGCATCAACAAGGTCCAAAGCCATACTGCCAAGTCCGCGGCGTAAAGATAGGAGCGAAGGGGCGTGCCATCGCCTTTCATACGAATCGGTCCGCCGTTCAGGGCATCTCGCAGGAAGTTTCCAAATGCAAAGCCCGCTTGTAGCGGAAGCATCGGCCCCATGAACGCAAACAGCCTTGCGATCGCGATATCGAAGCCGAATTGTTGCGCAACCATCGCGCATAGCCACTCCGAGATTCGTTTGGCTTGGCCGTAGGCGGATCCGGTATCCGATGGTGGGGGGGCACCCAGGTAGTCCTCACGGATAGGTTGCTCGGAACGAGGAACTTTGCCGTACACGGCTCCGGAGCTGGTGAACAGCATTCGCCGTGTGCCATGCGTTTTTGCGAATTCCAGCACGCGCTTCGTTCCCTGCACATCGGATGGGAACGTGGCGAAGGGATGCACAGGGGTTGGGGAAAAGGAAGGTGTCGTGGCCGCATGAATGATGAATCGAACCTCGCCATCCGGGAAGGGGAATGATTGCATGTCGCCCTCGAGAAGGTGAACCGACGGATGATGGGCTACCCCTGGCTGACGGGCGGCAAACGCTGTCGACGAGCGGGTGAGAAGCACGAGCCGAAGGCCCAGATTTCGTCGGTCTTGCGCCCACAGCAGCGATTGCGTCAACCAGCTCCCCACGAACCCACTTGCCCCCGTGATGAAGATCGACGCGCCCCGCAAGGTTTCGAACTCCTGGGAGCACCGGGCCAAAATGTAGTCCATATCCTCTTCAGGAAGAGGTTGGATAAGCGCGCGATCGTCATTGTTTGCCATGGCGCATCATTCGTTTCTTTCCCGTGGTTGACGACGCGGCGGGCGCGCGGATGGTGACATGCCTTTGGTTGTTCATCCGATACACAAAAAAATTGTCGGCAGCGATTCGTCTCGATCCAATGTTGCTCCGAGCGAATGGATAAATGAAACGGGTTATCCCGAAAGGAAATCAATTCGCTTCGTCCGAAAAAAGGCGAAACGGTAGTTTTCGGCCGAAGATACCGGAAGCGAAGTGATAATCGGTGATGAAGACCGCGCTCCTGTCGAGCAGCGATAAGCAGGGGAGCCGCGAACCCACGAAAGATAAAAGCCTGTGTGCGCACCTTCGGTCCGGATTTTTCCGCATCGTATCGCTGAGCATGCCAGCAGCATCTGTGATGTAACATCTTGAAATTGTTGCAGAAATGGGAATAGGGGCAGGTCGGTACATCGTTTGTAATCGATTCGCGCAATTCTTGGCCCATCCGTTCCGCACCTCGTATCGGACGAGGGTGCGCTCGATTTCACCCGTTCGAACCATCGCCTTGGCGGCCGCGGTCCTGCTTGTTCCCGTGGACGTTGCTTCCGCTCCTCCGGCACCCGCCGCTCCGACGGCGTTATTTCGAACCCCTCATGCGTTGTCGGTGGGTGCTCCCAATGCCGGGAGTCTCGTGCGGGGATCAAAACTCGAAACATCCGATCATATCCGCGTCGTGCCGGATTGGAACCATCCGGATTATCGCTGGGGATTGCCTGAACTCGTGCAGATGTTGCAACGGGCCGCGCACCATATTCATGAAAAACACGGCCCCTGCCGCATGAGTGTGGGGGATTTATCCTGTCGCGAAGGGGGATCGCTGCGCAAACATCGCTCGCATCAAAGCGGACGCGATGTCGATATCGCGTTTTACATGGTCGATCGAAAGGGAAAACCCTTGTATCACTCGTCGTTTGTCGCCTTTGGGGCTGATGGACGAGCCATCAACCATCCGGAAGCGCGTTTCGACGATACCCGCAATTGGGCCCTCGTTGCCACGTTGCTTTCGGACCCGAAAGCGCGAGTTCAGCAGATTTTCGTGTCCAACGACGTGCGAAAGCGGCTGCTTATCGAAGCCGAGCGGCAACAGGCACCACGACGACTTCGATTGGAAGCTGCTCGTGTGCTGATTCAACCCTCCGGCTCCTCGGCCCACGCCGACCACTTTCATGTACGCATCGCATGCCCGCCGAACCAACGGGGGGCCTGTGAGTCTTGGCCTCGATCCCCAACTCGTGAAATTGTCACCCCGGATCAGCAAAAACCGAATAAAAGCGCGAGAGGGAAACGTCGTCGCGCGGGTACCGAAGGATAATCCTTATAATACCGTACCCTTGGGCTTGGGGGTGGGCGATACGATATTGGGGTGACGCCGTCGGGTCAGGGTCCCTCGAACGAATTCCTTGAGCACCGGGGCAATGTTGTCCACCACATCATCATCCCATTCACCGCCATGGATTCCGTCGCGTGCGGTCAGGTCCGTGCCTAGCAAGAAAAACCCGGGAATGAGTTCGGAGGGCACCCCCAATTCATCCAGTTCTTGCGAAAAAATGTGGACGTCCGTGCGAACCAGCCGCACGGAAGCCAGGGCGGTTTGCATGGCTGGTGCGGATAACGCGGCCGCCACCCCCTGACAAGGACGGCATTCGGTGGATGTCGTTTGTAGCACGAGCAGTTGTTTCTCTCGTTCGGCGATGAGCCGTTGCTGGCGGAGGGCCGATGGAAGGGAGGACTCTTGTTCACCAATATCCACGACGGTGATTTTTCCAACGTGGGTTTCGACGGTGCGGACTTCGCGGGTCTCGGTAGCCGTGGACGACGGGGGTGGGGCAGGAAGGGATGTCGATGGGGGAGAGGGCGTGAAGCTGGTGGGGGGGAGAGCTGGAGCAGTTCTGTGGAGGGTATGAAAGAAGAACCCGATAACTGCCGCGAATAGGAGGCAAGTGGCCGCGCCGCTGGACAAGCCAACCCAGGCCAGGATGGCACCGGATTTTTTCCCTCGAGAAGCTCGGATATCCCACAGGGCTAGCGCACCAACTATCATGGCGGCGATACCTGCGATGGGGCCGAAACACATCCAGCCGAGAATACCGAGTACCAATGCGGTGATCGCCATGGCGCTCGTCGGTGCAGGCGGGGCTGGTGCGGCCATTCCTGGGCTTATGCCTGGCACATCAGCACGCCACGGAGGCGGGGCGTGGAAGGGCGTAGGTTCAGGCTCGGGGCGAGGGGGCTCGGAGGGGGTCACGATATTCCGGTGTTTTTGACGGCGGCCTTCGGGTCGTTGGCCTTTCCGTGAGAAAACCACAACTCAGAACAATTGTGTCTTGACAAGGTGATCAAATTGAATACGTACGCATACCACGTACCAATAGGTTTGGGTCTGATTGGGGGCGTATCATGAACGATCCGGCGGTCGATGCACAAATGGAAAAAGAGTCTGCGAGAGCCGAGGGTGGTGAAAGTGATGTTTCCGTGCGCGTGACATCGGGTGGGGAACGATATTTCGTCACCGATGGGAGTGCGACAGTGGGGCCGGTCGATGGGGAATTGTTGGCTCGCGGCATTCATGCGGGTCGGGTTCCTTTGGACGCGATGGTGTGGTCGGCGGGGTGGGCGCAATGGCGTTTGGTGTCCGACTATGCGTCGGAATTGGGGTTGATGCCGAGCCGGGAGGAGACGCGGGCGAGTTCGATGCTTGCGCGCGTGAGTGATTTGGTGCCGATGCAATTGCCCTCGACGGATGTGCAGGTGCAAGCGCTTCGAGATTGCAGGACGTTGAACGAGGCGGCGAGCAAGTGGTTGGAGCAGGCCGTGGCGGTGACGGAGGCGGATTGCGGTTGGGTCCATGTTTTTTCGCGGCAAGCGGGAGGAGCGATGATCACGCTCGAGGGTAAGGGGCCACGGGCGGCCTTTGGCGTGGGGCGCACGATCGACCCGGCGGATCATGCCTTGCGAGCGGCCCGAGAGGGGCGACTGGTGATGAGTGAACCCATGGCGGGGGTGGTGGGAGCAGCGATTTCGGCGCGTCTAGTAGCAACTGGCGTTACCCCCATCTCGGTATTGATGGTGCCAGTGGTGGTGGAAAACCAGCTTTTGGTCATGTTGGAACTCGGCAAGGACGATGGTTGGTTTTCTGCGACGGTGGCGGCGGTGGTGGAGCAACTATCCAAGGACTTGGGCATGTTTGCGCGAAAGCGCCGTTGGCATCAGGGATGATATTGTAACCATTTGAATTTGTTGATTTAATATATGGCTCGGCAGGCTTTCTTTTCGTGTGGCGGTTCGTGTTGGGTGGCGAGTGGGGGTTGGGGCATGACTCAGCGTTGACAACTCGTTTTGTCGCTGCTAGTGATTCGCGCCTCGAATTG
>MWCO01000067.1 GCA_002070115.1 Deltaproteobacteria bacterium ADurb.Bin207 | reverse complement strand
ATCCAATTATTACATATATTGTCGATTACAACGTAATCTGGCGCTTGTTCCTCTCCCGTTTGCGAAATCTACGTTGAATCGATTGAATCGTACCGAACATAGTTGGACAAGGGTAGAGCGTCGAGGGTTGCGACAGGGGGAGAGGGGCTCGTTGGGGGGTGTGGAGGGTGGGAGACGTTGCTTTGGCCCCATTTCCATGCGAGAGCAGGGGGAGTCGTGGTTCGAAGGAAAATAAGAGAGACCCTGCCGTGACACTCCCGCCGCAGCGACAGGAAGCCGAAGCGCAGCTAAGAGACGTTCAAGAGCAATTCAAACGTTTTCTTGTGCTGCTCGAGCAGAACAATCAAGTTCTCAAGATTATTGGGGACATGGAGGAGAAGTCCCAGGGCGAGTATCTTTTCGACCTGAATTATATTCGTTCGAGTCTCGAAGACATTCGGGCGGCGGTGGGGCAGATTATCGAGCAATTGGTTTTGTTGAGCGATGGTCGATGTCGTCCTTTGCGCCAGCGATTCGAGCAGATCGATGGGCAAATCGCTCGTATGTTTCCCGATTATCGAAAGCTCGAACCAACCGCATACGTATTGTGGTTCGATGAGATTGGCCGTGAGCATGCGCTGAGTGTGGGCAGCAAGAATGCGCAGTTGGGGGAGATGCGCTCACGTCTTGGCATGACGGTACCGAACGGATTTGCGGTGACGGCATGGGCGTATAAGCGGTTTTTTGATGCCAATGGGTTATCGGATCGCATTCGTTCGCTGGTGCAAAATGCAGACGTTTGCTCGTTTGCGAGCCTGGTCGAGGTAAGCGAAAAAGTCCGGGCGATGGTGATGGAGGCGCGGGTGCCAGCCGATTTGTCGGAGGCGATTGTCCAGGCATTTCAACGTCTTGTGGCCGGGTCCTCGGGCAAGCGCGTAGCCGTTCGATCGAGCGGATTGGAGGAAGACAGCCTGTTCAGTTATGCGGGGCAGTACGCCACGTTGTTGAATGTGGGTGCGAGCGAAGCGGTATCCGCGTATCGACAGGTGGTGGCCAGCAAGTACACGCCACAAGCCATTTACCATTATTTGAGTCATGCCCTGGGGGAAGCGGAACTCGCGATGAGCGTGGGGTACGTGCAAATGGTGGACGCACGAGCCAGTGGCGTCGTGTATACGCGAGATCCTGTATATCCCGATACGGATAGTTTATGGATTCACGCGGTATTGGGTCTTGGAGCGTATCTGGTCGATGGCACCTTGACGCCGGATGCTTTCAACTATTCGCGCTCGGATCTGGTGGAGCAAGAGCGTCAAATTGTGGAAAAAAAGGTTCGATTGGTGCTGGATTCTTCAGGGGGGACGGTGCAGGAGCGAGTTCCCGACGAAGAGCAGACGAGGCCATCGGTGTCGGAGAAGGAGCTTCGAGAACTGGCGCAATTGGGGCTTCGTCTTGAAGAACACTATGGGGTGCCGCAGGATATTGAATGGGCCATCGATGCGCAAGGTAGTCTTCAGTTGTTACAAACGCGGCCATTGCAACTCGTGAAGCGTTCGACGACACCGCGAACGTTCGAGGTGGATGGGAAGGATGTGCTTTTGGAAGGGGCAACGACGGCGAGTCCGGGAGCGGGGGCTGGTCCTGTTTATCAGGTGCGAACGAGTGTCGATTTGCTTGGGGTCAACGATGGCATGGTTGTGATTGCCCCGAATCCTTTTCCGGGTCTGATTACGATTATGGGAAAGGCCAGGGCATTGGTGACCGAAGTAGGGGGAGTGGCGAGCCACATGGCAACGCTTTCGCGAGAATATCGATTGCCGACCTTGGTGGGAGCTTCCGGCGCCATGGGCATACCCAACGGTACGTCGGTGACGGTGGACGCGTCGGGGGGGAGAATTTTGGCGGGTCTGCATTTCGATCTCGCCGAGGCGCGCGTGGCGGAGACGAACAATCTTTTTGAGGATACCCCTTTATTTCAAGGGTTTCGTCGAATTCTGGACCTGGTAGCTCCCTTGCACATGCTGCACCCTTCGGATCCTTCGTTCCTGCCCGAGAACTGTCGAACCCTGCACGATATCACGAGATATGCTCATCAAAAATCGATGGAAGAGATGTTTCGTCGGGTCTCGACGTTGGAGACAACCGCTGAATTCGGTCAACCGGTCGTCAGCGAGTTACCTTTGCCCGTGCGTGTGTTGTACGTCGACCGACCCATGACGGATCTCGGAGAAGGCAAAGGGGTGACGATGCAGGAGATCGACAGCGAGCCGATGTTGGCGATCTGGTCGGGGATGCGAGAACAAGGATGGCCATCGGGGCCATCGTCGACCCGGACGCCATTTCCCACGCGTCTCAAGACCCGGGGCAAGCGGTCGGAGCCTTTTCAATATACCGTGAAAAGCTATGCCGTATTGGGCACTCATTACATGATGTTGTGTTTGCACCTTGGGTATCACTTCACCACGATCGAGGCGTTGTGTACGGAAGATGCGAACAAAAACTATGTTCGATTACAGTACAAAGACGGTGGAGCATCGTTGGAACGCCGGGTGCGGAGAATCCGTCTGGTGGCCACCTTGTTGTCGCGTCTTGGTTTCGAGAATCAAACGGAAGCGGATTTTCTCGATGCGTTGTATTCGCATGCGGATTGCGAGACGGTTCAGGACAAGCTTCGGTTGTTGGGACGCATCACGATGCTGACGAAACAACTTGATATGGCGTTGTCGAGCGATGCCATTACGGAGTGGTATACGAAAGATTTTCTGTCGAAGTTGGGGCTTGAAAGCTGAGGATGTTCCAAGACTTGGGATGGAAAGGGTCAATGGTGAGCTATTCACGATAGCGAATCCCGTAGAAAACAGTTTGAGGGCTGCGCTATGGATTTGGAAGTCGCGTGAGGATTCACGAGACTTGGACCCACCTTAGGGAAGGCCCATGCCACAGCATATTCTCGCCGTCGATGATGAACCTCATATGCTCAAGCTGTTGGCGAGGATTGTGGAGGATCAGACGCCTTATCAGATGACGACGACGTCGAATTCTCTCGAGGTTCCTGCGTTGCTCGAGGCGCAGTCTTTCGACGTGGTGGTGACGGATTTACGGATGCCCGGGTTGGATGGTTTCGATATTGTCCGGATGGTGAACGAGCGCGGGCTAGGGGCTCATGTGATCATGATCACGGCGTTTGGTGGGATGGAAGCGGCAATGAAAGCATTGTCGGAAGGGGTATTTGAGTATATTCACAAACCGTTTCGCAAGGAGGCATTTCTGTTCTCCCTTCATCGTGCGATGCAATCGGCCAAGACGCGGCGCGAGGCTCTTCGACTCGAGGAGATGATAGCCATGGAACCTTATGGGGAAGCACGCCGGGCCTTCGATCGAGAGTACGTTCGACGTTTGCAGGAACGGGAACCGAATGATTTATCGGCGCAAGCCGAGCGCAGTGGGCTCGATCCGAATTGGATCGATGGATTGAGGCATGGTTGATCCTTGGTGGGGGCTCGTAGCCTTCAACCAATGAAAAGGAGCGATGCCATGAAGCCGAAGACTGCGGGAGAGTTGATGATCCCATTGGATCAATATCCACATCTCCCCTACTGGTTTACGCTTCGTCAGGCCATAGCGGAGATGGAAAAGTCGGAGTTCAACGTAGACGGCCGCAAGTCTTTGCCTCGTGTGGTGCTGGTCTTTGACGAACGGTACCAGCTTTTGGGATTGGTTCGTCGACGAGACATTTTGCGAGGATTGGAGCCGCCGTTTCTTACGCGACCGGCGGATGACGATTTCGCGGCCTTGCGGGATCCGAATCTGCTGGAGCTGTCTTATGACAACATGATCGATGGGATTCGTGATCGAGCAGAACGACCTGTTCGTGATGTGATGCGGCCCTTTCGTGCCACGGCTGATCATGAAGACCCGTTGATGAAGCTGATCCACACGATGGTCGAGCACAACCTACATCTTCTTCCCGTGCTCAAGGAAGGGAGTGTGGCAGGGGTTGTGCGCACGGTGGATGTGTTTCGCGAGGTCGCGAGGTTGGTCCTCTGAGAGCGTTTGACGTTGGGAGGAATGCTACATGAGTGATACTAGCGTTGCGGCTCCGACGGCTGGTTTACCATCCAAACCGGATAAAATTCAACTCGCCACACCTCATGAGCCCTTCGACTGGAAGCGCCTATTGTTCATGGGGATAGGTCTTGGTTTGTTTTTCCTTGTGTACTACGCCCCGCCCTTTCCTGATGCGGTGGATCCAAAAGGGGAAATCTTCGCGTTGTCGAAGGAAGGCAAAGCGGCCATTGCCTTGTTTTTGTTGGCTGGAACGTGGTGGGTATTCGAGGTCGTACCCATTGGCATTACCTCGATCCTGATTGGCGTGTTCCAGGCCTTGTTCATGATTCGAAAACCTGACGTAGCTTTTTCCGACTTCATGGCGCCATCGGTCTGGTTCATTTTCGGTTCGCTCATCATTGGAATGACGTTTTCGAAAACCGGACTGACCAAACGAATGGCGTACAAAATGCTCGGAATCGTTGGGGAGCGAACGAGTATGATCTATCTCGGCAGCTTTTTGATGACGGGAGCGATGACGCTCGTGATGGCGCATACGGCCGTGGCTGCTGCCGTATTTCCTTTGCTCATGGCGATTTATAGCTTGTACGACGATGGGGAAAAGCCCACGAACTTCGGCAAAGGGCTATTCATCGGCATGGCGTTCACGGCAGGAGCCGGCAGCATCATCACCTTGCTTGGAGCAGCTCGCGGCGCGGTGGCGATCGGTTTTTTCAAAGATATTGCTGGTCGTGAAATCACATTCTTCGGATTGACGAAATACATGCTCCCTCTTGGGGTAACGATGATCATCGGGATCTGGTTGTTGATGCTCCTTCTGTTTCGACCGGAAAAAAAGACGATTCCTGGACTAAAACAGCGCGCGCAACACCTGTATCAAACCCTGGGGCCCATGTCGCGCCACGAGATCCTGGCGATCATCATCGTGCTTGCGGCAGTATTCGTCTTGAGCGCTACATCATTTTTCCCAGTGCTCAAGGCTTATGACAAATCCGCCATCATTCTTGTCGCGACTCTCTTGTTTTTCATTCTCAAGATATTGACAGTCAAAGATCTCGAGGATGTGCCTTGGAACATCGTGTTGTTGTTCGGAGGGGCCATGAGCATCGGCTTTTGCCTGTGGCAAACGGGTGCTGCCAAGTGGATCGCCATCCATTGGCTCACCATGTTCCAGGGAGCCCATTGGTTCATTTTCGTCATGGGAATCGCGTTTTTCGTCCTGGTGATGACCAACTTCATCATGAACGTGGCGGCCATTGCGATTTCTCTGCCCGTGGCTCTAGTCATTGCCCCGTATCTCGGGGTGGCTCCGGAAGTCGTTCTTTATGCCTCCTTGGCGACAGCGGGGATGCCCTTCATGCTATTGGTAGGCGCGGCACCCAATGCTATCGCTTACGGCAGCAAGCAGTTTACGTCGGGTCAGTTCTTTCGGGCGGGCATCCCCGCGAGCATCATGCTTTTGGTGATACTTGGCCTGTTCATCCTGTTTATCTGGCCGTTGATGGGAATGCCCGTGACGGTTGCGCAAACGTAACGAGGTGGTTGGCTGGTGTTCGTTAGCCTTTTGCCAAGGCGATCGCTCGCTTTGCGTGCTGTACGGTAACCTCGGGAACCAAGCCATAATGAACGAGTAGCGATTCGGCCGTACCGCTCTGTCCAAACACGTCGTTCAGGCCTTGCCGCACAATTGGAACGGGAAATCTTTCTGCCAGAGCTTCGGCTACCGCGCCGCCAAGGCCGCCGATGATGCTGTGTTCTTCGATCGTGACCACGGCACCGGTCGCTCGAGCGGCTTGTTCCAGCGTGTCGGAATCCAGCGGTTTGAGACTCGAAGCGTTGATTACGGTGGCCTCGATTCCTTGTTGCGCGAGCAAGCTGGCGGCATCCAAAGCAACCTTGACCATCAGGCCGATGCCGACCAAGGTCACATCCGCGCCTTGTCGCAGCACGCAGGCCTTTCCAATTTGGAATCGATAGTCCGCGGGATGAATATCCGGGGCGGATCCGCGCGGAAGACGCACGTAAAACGGGCCTCGGGTCGATGCCACGGTTTCGATGACCTGTTCGGTTTCCATCGGATCGGCAGGGACAATCACGCGAAGATTGGGAATGACACGAGTCAAGGCCAAGTCCTCGATGCCTTGATGACTGCCTCCGTCCTCGCCGACCGTGATACCGCCGTGGGTCGCCACGAGTTTGACGTTGAGTTCTGGATAGCAAACGGAATTTCGTAGCTGTTCCCAGGCTCGGCCCGTGCCGAAAATCGCAAAGGTCGAGGCAAAGGGGGTGAGCCCGGCGGTAGCCATTCCCGCTGCAGTCGCGAGCATGTCCTGCTCCGCGATACCCATGTCATGGAAACGTTTGGGAAATGCTTTGGCGAAATCCGATGTCTTGGTCGACTTGGACAAGTCCGCGTCCAATACCACGATCTCGGGCTTCTCAGCGCCGAGGCGAGCCAACGTCTTGCCATATACGGCTCTCAATGCCTTCATCCTTCTTCCTCCAGCTCCCGCAATGCGCGTCGAACCTCGTCCTCGCTCAAGGTCGAGCCGTGATACTCGATGACTCCCTCCATGAACGAGACGCCATGCCCTTTGATCGTATGCGCCACGATCATCGTTGGCTTGCCTTTCAGCTCTCGCGCTCGATCGAAAGCCGCGCACAAATCCACCAAATCATGCCCATCGACGTTGAGCACGTACCATCCAAATGCTTTCCACTTGTCCGCCAACGGTTCGATGGGGGACTTGACTTGGGAGATATTGCCATCGATTTGCAAAGCATTGTAATCGACCACGGCACATAAATTGTCGAGCCCGTAATGGGCGGCGGTCATCGCGGCCTCCCATACTTGCCCTTCTTGCACCTCACCATCGCCCAAAATGACATAGACGCGATAGCCACCATGGTTGTGGCGTGCGGCAAGGGCCATCCCATTGGCCGCGCTCAATCCTTGTCCCAAGGAACCCGTACTCATGTCGATACCCGGACATTTTTTGAGATCCGGATGCCCCTGCAGCGGACTGCCGAGCTTTCGAAGCTCTCCTTCGAGCGCGGGATCGAGAAACCCAGCTTCGATGAGCGTGCTGTAAAGCGCTGGGGCAGCGTGCCCTTTGCTCAACACCAACCTATCCCGATGCGGCCAATTGGGCTCTTTCGGATTGTAGACCATCGTATGGAAATACAAGGTCGTGAGGAGTTCTACGATCGACAGAGAGCCACCCGGATGGCCCGAGCGAGCCGCAAAAAGCATCCTGATAATCCGTTTACGGATACTCGTCGCCCGGTTGGCCATCATCTGAATTTTTTCCCCTTGTTTGGTGGGGCGCAGGGATACGACCGACGAGGCCGAAGACAGAAATTCTCGCGTCTCCTGCTCTGTCGCCATCGATGTTTCGCCTCTCGGACTGCCCAACGACACGGCCATGGTCGCCAAACCAAAGCGTATGGCCGCTCGAAGGTCCTCGCACTGTCCGGGTGCGGATAGATGATGAACGAATCCGGCAATGAATGCGCTGGAAGCCACATTGCCGTCCTTGACGTTAACCTTATATCCAGGAACGAACCGACTCTCCTCTTCCATCGATGGAGGCCATGCGCCTTTGCGTTGCGCCACGAGAACGCCCCGGGTTCCCATGGTGACCAGCACCGTGCCTACGCCCGCCGCAAGCAAATGGTCGGCAGCTTCCCGCGCTGTTTCCAAATGCTGCGCAGATCGTCCGCTGATCACATGAAGCTCGGATTGATTGAGCACCAACACGTCGACCAGCCGAAGCAAGGCCAGGGGGAAAGTCACGGCCGGAGATGCGTGCAATACCGTTCGTAGATTATTGCGTTTTGCAAGACGCAATAGATGCGCCACGGTGGGAACGGGAATCTCGAGTTGCGTTACCAGCACGGACCCATCCGGAGCTTCCTTCAAGAAGTCATCGACATGCTCTTCGGAAAGCGTGGCGTTGGCACCAGGCGCCACGACGATCGTTCGCGTGCCCATCGCATCGAGCGTCACGAGGGCAAGGCCGGTCGGGGCGGTCGAATCGATAGATACATGAGAAATATCAAGGCCTTGCTCTTCGAGGTAGGCCAGGATCTGACGACCGTAATGATCGTTTCCCACGCGGGAAAGAAAGCGGACGGGGGAGCCGAGCAATAGAAGCCCGAGAGCCTGATTGGCGCCTTTTCCTCCGGGTCCGGCACGGTAATCCCCTCCGGGCAACGTTTCCGAAGGCCCTGGCAGCCGTTCGGTCTGAATCATGAGATCGAAGTTCGAACTGCCGACCACGAGAACCGGCTTTTTATCTGACGATTCCATACTGTCTCCGATGCGATACGAAGGGTGCGACGATGGGTGATGGCTTTCGCAATCCTTCATGATGGCTATCCGCACGGTACGCGGGCGTGCGGTAAACTATGCTGCTTATGCCACATCGATCCGGGCTTGCCCGCAATCTTGATACGGCTTTGGATCGGTTCGTGGCTCACGGCATCCTGCGGGAAGCGAAGGTCGCCTTGGAGGTGAACCGACACGGGAAAATGTTCAATACGCTTGGTTTTTGAGCAGGCCATACAACTCCGTGCCCGACGGTGGGTCAAGCACAACCCGGTTGCGGCCATGGCATGGCCCGGTTTGACGTCAATCGCCGGGCCCCCGTGCCGTTCGCACAAATTCCATCGAGCGAATATGCGCCATACCGGCTCCCAAAGGACGCACTGCGACATCGATGGTATGGGTGGCAGCTCCGCTCAACGAGACGTTCAGGGGTGGCGTGCCGATCATCGCTCCTTGCCCTTTGGGCTTAAGGCCTATTTCAACCGGCTGTCCCGTCGATACGAGGGTCGCTCGCCAGGTTCCGGAATCCAGGGTGATTCGTGCGGCTCCCGGGGATCGAAGGCTTACCACCGTCCCAAGATTTCCTTCGCCATCCTCTCGCGCCACGGCTTGAGCCATCGCCAGATACATCCCGGGAATCCACACACGATCCGCACTTCGCTTCACTCCCAATCGCTCGCTATCGCGTCGTACCCAGACGTGGGATGTGACCGTAGTCTGTCCCGTGGCTTCGAACGTCAGCAGCCCATAATCTCGTTCAAAACCAGATAAGTCCTGCATTTCGAGACCACTGCGGTATAGCGCCTTGCGCTGCCCATACGGCAGGCCAAATACCACCAGATCCGGTTGGCGCTGCCATACGTAGTGCCCATCTCCCAATTCGTGTCCGAGCGGTCCTTTTCCGAAATCCGAAGGGCGATGGGTGGCAAGATACCGGTCGTTGATCCCCAGCATATCGATGGTAGGCAGCTTGGAAAAGTAGGGCAAAGCGCCGGCGCTATCGGAAGCGAGCATGGCACCGGACGGGCCGAAATGCCGATGAAAGAACGTGCCAATGACCTGCCCATCCCATTCCCAACGCTCTTGGCTCGCTCGCAGGTTTTCAGGATCTTTGGCCTGATCTATCCCGAAAAGGATAGTGGCTCCCACACAGACGATCGCGGCCCAGTGTCGATGGCGTTCACTTCTGTTTCGGTACCAGGATATCGTTTCGGCGATGGCATGGGCGCTCAGGATCAACGGCACGACGAGATGTCGCCGGGCGGGGAAAATATCGCCTCCGATTGCCACGAGATACAGCAGCCAGCCGAAAAAAACCGGGGTAAATGGCAAAATGCGCTCGCGCACCTGCCTGTCCTTCACCAACGGTAGCAGGGCGGCCCCAAGAAGCAGCAGAAGCGCTTTCGAGGGGCCCGCGGCGTCGAGCAGCGATCGGCTGCCCGATACCCAGCGTTCGTAGGAGAATGCGAGCTTGGCATGAGCCGGATTGGGGAGCCAAGCGCCGTAATACGAGAGCCGGAATAGTAGCTGAAGCGCCACGAACCCCAGCGGCAGGATCAACAGCCATCCCGCGGCGTGAACCCATCGCTTCCGCGACCCGTCATGAGGCTCATTTCCGTGGGCGAAGATAGCAATGCCAAGGGCCATTCCGAGCGCGATCCAAGCCCCATCGGGACGGGTCACACACAAGAGCGCAAATGGTAAGCTGGTGAATATATAAGATATTTTTTTGATTTGTGCTTGGGGAGTCGAAAGAAGGCGACGGACCGAATACAGCCCCCAGGACAAGAAGCAAGCCACCATCGGAGCTTCCAATCCGCCCACGGACCAGATCGCCAACGTGCCGGACAGTGCCAATATCACGCAAGCGACGAGGGGTGCCAGGAGTCTGTGTCTATGTCCGGAAAAGGATAGAGAGAGAGCCGCGAGGGCGCCTAGGGCGCTTGTCAATCCGAGCCCTCGGCTGGCGTTGACGAGGTCGATTCCCAAGCTTCCCAATCCCGCGCATCCAAGAACCCAAAGCAAGTTGGAATAGCCCTCCACCCGTTCGCCGTCGTTCCATGTCAGACCATGCCCGTCGAGCAAGCGCTGGGCATAACGCAGGGAAATGAAGCCATCATCGGCGAAAAATGGCATCCAGGAGCGGGCGTGAACAAGCAACAGGGCGCCGGCTACGAACGTCACCAAAGCCATGCGAAACCACGCTTGGTGTCGTAGCCGAGGGGAATCGTCCGGCACCGTTGGAGTCACGAGCCTGACCTCCACAACGCGAACTCATCGAGCAAAATATGCCCCCATCCGTCGGCAGACCGATCCTCCACCACCAAGCGAGCGGATTTACCGCGGAATTTTGCAATATCCCAGACCCGCCGTCCAAGGATCTCCGAATCACATCCCGTGGCCGTCATGACTTCGTCGCCGTCGACGACAAGCACCGCGCGCAATCGTGTCGCGTCCTTTCCGCCTCCCACACGAAGCGTGATCACCTCGCCATCGAGCCGAAACGAAGGTGATTGCAGCATCCCCAGGGCGCCATCGCCCTGCGCGCTGGTGAAGCTGTTGACCAAAGGGCCGGAATGACCCGAAACGCGCGTTTGTCCGAGGATGGGACCATCGGTGGGAAAGGCATCGAATGCCGTTCCCGAACGAAGCCACGATCGCTTATCGACTTGCGCGAAATCGATCGTCAGGCTTCGCGACCATCCCCGTGGCTCGTCATGATCGGAAAGTTCGAAAAATGCAGCGGTATTTGGAGAGAGTTTGCCGTTTTTCAAAAGCCGATGAATGAATTGACGCCGGGCTTGGGGTGATTGATGCGCGAAGTAATAGGTTTCGAAAAACCACAGGTCGCAGGCCACCCGATACGGGTCGTCCGCGGGAGGTTCATATCGCTCGATGCGCGAAGGTACATCCGTGAAGCTCGAGTTTGTAGTTTTTCGAATAGCAGTCACCAAATCCGTTCGATAGGCGAGCGAGTGCAGGGGAATGAATCCAGGATAGACTTCGGTCCAGGAGGCATACTCAGGAGGGAAAACGTTGCGGTCGGTCAATAGCACGCCTCGGTCGAGAAGCAGCGATGGAGAAGCGAGTTTTTCGTGGCCGGGACGCCCTCTTTGAACAATCGGTTGTCTTGCAATCTCGATATCCGTGAGCCCAAATACGTCGAGCATGGGATAGCGCGTTTGAAATGCAACGATCCCAATGCTGCCGATGGCTGTCAGCGGTCCGTGGCTGCCCTCGCCGAACGTGCTGATCAATTGGTCCGCCCATGTGGAATACGGTGAGTCGATACGTAAAGGATGAATCGTTTCGACAGGGTAAAAGGTTCGCTCGTCAGCGATATGAAAGAATTTTTCGGCTGGGTGAAGGATACGAAGAGGAAGCGCGGAGGTGGCGGCAAGCGTCAAGCCAATCGTGGCGCAAAGGCGTCGTTGTTTGGCAAATAGGTAACGAGCGGCGAAGTCCGCGGAAATGGCGAAAAGGGGAAGCCACGGGACGAGGAGGCGTCCGAGCATGAAATCGCCGCCAATTTTCAATAGATACAGCGTGTACGGGGGCAGAGCGATGAAGAGGAATCGACCGAATAACCTGGATCGTTGCGTGTGCAGTCCCGTGAGGGCCAAAGGAAGCCATCCGATGATACCGGCGGATACGGCGCTGATCAGAACATAAACCTGACCTTGTGTGAAATACGATTCATCCGCGGATTTGGCGTAGAAGGTGTTGGGAAGCAGACTGTCGTAATAACGCCAGCGCACAAGGAAATAAGGTAGAAAAAAGAGCACGAACGGCAGTGCGAATCGAACGATCGTGGTGCGAGAGGGGCGGCCCAGGCCGATCGCCACGGCCAAAGCGAAGAAGAAGATCGCGTGATCCGGATGGGCCATCATGGCGCAAACACCGGCGGTTCCGGCTTGAAAATAAGATTTTTGGATCGCGCGCTCGAGGCTCAGCAGCACCAACGCGGTCGCGAACAGCGTCTCCATTCCCGATGTTCCGAAAGTCGCGAACACGTAATTGCTAGCGAGCAAAAGAGCCGCCACGGGAATGAGGGGACGATGGTGATAGGGGCTCAGGAGTTGTGAAAGCCGTGTGGTGAGCCAAAGTACCGCTACGACAGACAGTAAGCCGAAAGCGATGGCGGATAGTCCGAAAGGGATTCCGATCGCGTAGGCTCCAGCCAATAAAACGGTCCATAGAAAGTTGGTATACCCTTCGACGCGCTCTCCCGGGTTGAAGACCAGTCCGTGACCTTCGACGAGATTTCTCGCGTATCGAAAGGAAATGAAGGCGTCATCGGCAATCCAACGCAGGCTCCAGGCGTGAGCCACGGCAAGGCAGACAACGACTCCCCCTACGAACCATCGTGCCGATGACCATCGTGAAGAAAGGTGCGTGGGTTTCCACCAAAGAGAAGCGGTGATGGTCGCGAGCACGCCGACGGCAAGCGCCCAACCAGTGGCAGGCAATGCCGTAAGCTGTTGGCCCACACGAATCCATAATGCCGCGACAGGCTCGGTCATCGTTGGTGCCTATCGTGGTCGGGCCGCGGGGAAGGGTCAATGATCAGCGACTACGGCTGCGAAGCAAGCAGGTGCAATGCGAGCTGCACGAAGTCCGACAAGGTCACCACCCCGATCAACTTGTTTTCGTCGTCGATGACAGGTAGGCAATCTTGCTTTTCATCGAGCATGAGTCGCGCAGCCGTTTCGAGGGGCGTGGAGGCTTGAACGGTTTTGACGTTGCGCGCCATGATGTCGCCCACACGGTGTTGGGATAGGATTGCGCTTCTTCGAGCCTCCGCATCGGGATCGAAAGGGCTGGGCAGCACGCGCAGCAAATGGCGCAGACTCAACAATCCAATGAAATGACCGTCGGCTCCCACGACGGGGACATGCCGGAACCTGACTTTTTTGAAGCCCTTTTCCGCTTCTTCGAGGGGTTCGCCTTCGAAAAGGGTGGCGACTTTGCGGATCATGATGTCGGCGACGATACGAGCGGCGGCTGGCGTTGGTTCGACAGCTTGGGGCGGTGGTGTCGTTGCGACGCGAGGAGGGGGCGGGGCAGCTTTGGTCGGGGAACGTACCGAATCCACGGTAGCTTCACAATTGCTACAGATTTCTTCTTCGTTTTCGAGGGGCGCGCCGCATTGGGAACACGTGGTCTCGCTCATGAATGATGCCTCCCGGTACTAGGGGATAGTGAAGCCAAAGGACCGAAGCGTCAACGGCCTATCGTGAACAGAAAGGAAGAGGGAAATGTCGGTAGGAATCGATACAATGGATCAATCTTCGGAGGGAGCCGGAGGAAAAGAGGGAGGCGGTGGGTCGGGGATGAGGTCAAAGACGATCTCAGGAGTGCGTTTCCTGTTGATTTCCATGGATATTTCCTGCCGAAGGACCGGGCGCAGATCCCGCAAGGTGGCGAGCAATCGCTGCACATCGATGGGATCGTCGCCTTCGACGGATACCAGAATCAATAAGCGGGAGGCGTCAGGAAAAGGGGTGACAGAGACCACGGACACGCGCTCGAGAAGGGGATGATCCCATCGTTCGGCGAGACATAGATCGATCACTTGCCGGACTTGAGCGCATAACTGATGAATTTTTCTAGGGTTTTTATGTGCATGGGGGCGATGGCCCGGTGTTGCCGCGCCACGTGCCAATGGCTCGAACCCCCCTTCGTCGTTTTTTCGCGAATTGCTGAATCGCATGGGTGATCACCGTGAAGCAAAATGACGAAAACGGCAACCATGCGAGACGAGTATGATCGGGCCACGGGGGTCGAGCGATTGATTCAACCCGCGCTTTGGTCCGGGTAGGACAGCGCGACATCTCGAAGCAATCCGGCAACGTTCACCGAATCTTGTCTCGGCTCACATTGAAGATGCGCGTGGAATCATCGCCATCGACAGCGTTAGGGCCGAGCAGGGTACCGCACATGGTTTTGCAAAGGATGTCGCGTTCGGAGCATGTGCATTGGCCCTGCTTTTTCAACTCTAGTTTTTGCTGCATCTCTGCGATCGAGAAACGAGCCAGCCGTTCCACGACTTCCCATTTCATGCGTTCGCGCACTTGTTTGGGTGTGCGTGTTTCGTTAGGTTGACCGTCGGGCTCGGAGCAGCACCGAAAGCCGAGGAAATAATAATAAAACCCTTCGTCGTGGGTGTAGACCTTGGGTCGGCATTGGTTGCGGACGCCGCTGTACCAGGGGCCTCCCGTATGCACGCTGGAGAATTGCGCGCCTGGTTTTTCCCCGGCGACCACTTCATCGTTGTTTCCGGGAAGATCGTGAACACCGAAGTCACTGATGCAATGGGGCTGGGAACCGCTCGGAACGCCGCGCCATAGACGAGCCAATTCGGTTGGGTCACGTTTGGCGACCTTGGTCATGCTTGGACCATCCCACTGGTGATCGCCGTTGCATTTTCGCGGATCCCGAACGTAGCCGTAGGGAAAGGGTTTCATCTCCGGTCCTTCACAGGCGAAGGTCCATTCGCTTTCCGTACACATACGCTTCCCCACTGCGGCGCACTTGACCTGAGCTTGGTAGAAGTTGTTCATCACTTCCGGTCGCGCGCCGGCCTGGTTGGGCCAAGCGTACGTATCGATGCAAAACCGCTTGGGGACACGCGCGCCGACGCATTGGGTGGAAGGCTCGAACTGTTCGCAAACACGCTTTTTGTTTTGAGGCGCGAACCATTCCACGAGACATTTTTGTTCGACTTCGGTGCAGTATTCGCCTTCCACGAGCTTCATGCCCTCGGGACAGGCAGGCGGTCCCGCGTCGACAGCAGGTTGCGATTGATCTTGCGGCTCCTCTTTTGGTTGTTCTTGGAGGGGCGGTGGCTCGGGAGCCACGGGTGTGCTCGTAGGCTCCAGCGCTTTGGTGGGTTCCTCGGGGGGAAGTGGTTCGGGACGGGGAGTCGCCGAGCAGGCCAAGGCCAATGCACCAACGGATATCGATAAGACCGTTGCGATAACGATGCGATTCATGATTCCTCTTTCCATGGGCTCGTGGCTGAGGCCGGTCATGGCCCAGCTTGACCGAAAGGTCAAAGCCGAACGCCGGTTCACGATGAGATGGTACGGATCACGATTCGAGGGCCTTGCGTACACGCCCGGCAAGCTCCGCGCTATCAAATGGTTTGCTTATGAAACTGACCCCGTTGTCGAGCACGCCGTGATGGACGATGACATCATCGGTGTAACCAGAGGTGAATAGGACACGTAGGTTCGGACGGGCCTGAAGCAATAATTCGGCAAGCTCCTTACCATTCATACCGGGCATGATCACATCGGTCATCAGAAGATGAATGATTCCCTGGTATTGCTCGCTGGCTTGCAAAGCATGGGGACCGTCTTGCGCAACGATGACATGATATCCGAGCTGCTCGAGCATGCCTTCGGTGGCTTGTCGCACGACTTGCTCGTCTTCGACGAGCAAGATGGTTTCGGTTCCTCCGAGGATGGTTTCTGCAGACGGATCGAAAACGGGTTCGTGAGGGGCGTCGATACACGGCAGAAGGACCTGGAAGATGGAGCCTTGACCGACAGAACTGGTCACGAAAATCGTCCCTCGGTGTTGTTTGACGATACCGTAGACGGTGGCAAGACCGAGTCCCGTCCCCTGTCCTTTGGCCTTGGTGGAGAAAAACGGTTCGAAAATACGTGCTTTCGTTTCTTCGTCCATACCCACACCCGTGTCACTCACCACCAGGACCGCGTAATTTCCTGGAGGCATCGATTCGTCATCGCGCAGGCCAACGTCTCGGATTCGACGATTCATCGTTTCGATGCGAAGCGTGCCGCCCTTGGGCATGGCATCCCGGGCGTTGATGGCCAGATTGACGATGACTTGCTCGATCTGAACAGGGTCGACACGAACGTTGCCCAGATGCGCATCGTAGCGAGTGATGAGCTTGACGTCCTCCCCGAGGACTCGATCCAAAAGTCGTCGAAGCTTTTCGATGAGGGCATTCAAGTCGACGATACGGGGTTCGATGATTTGCTTTCGACTGAAGGCGAGCAATTGCTTGATAAGATCCGCGGCTCGGGTCGCCGCTTCTCGCACGAGCAATAACGACTCCCTGGCATGCGGATCCATCGTTTCGTCGCGCAGGGCAAACGAGATATGGCCGAAGACACCGGTTAGTAAGTTATTGAAATCATGGGCGATTCCTCCCGTAAGCCGGCCGATGGCCTCGAGTTTTTGTTGATGGACGATCTGTGCTTGCATTTCTCGCTTTTCGGCTTCGGCCCTCAAGCGTTCGTCGATTTCGAGTTGCAACATACGATTGGCACTCGACAGTTCCATGGTCCGCTCGGCCACGAGTTCTTCGAGATGCTCACGATGTCGAGTCAGCTCGACCTCTTCTTGATGACGTTCGGTGAAGTCACGGATGACGCCAATCAGAAATCGCTTGCCGTCGCTGCCCTCGAGCAACGTCTTTTTTGTCGATATGACGTGGGTGATCCCTGAGCCGTCCGTCAAGCGCTCCTCGTTGATATTGGGCTTCCCCGTGCGAAAAACTTCGTCGTCCATTCGCCAGAACTCGGTAGCTTCCTCCTCGGGAAAAAAATCGAAGTCGGATTTACCGATGATCTCTTCGCGCCGTCGACGCATGAATCGACAAAGCGCATCGTTCACAAGGACCCATCGATGCTGGTCGTCCTTGATAAAAACCAGGTCATCCATGGCGTTGAGCAAGCAATGCAAGTCCGTGCTGGCATTTGCGCAAGGCAAGTACGTGGCATGTTGTTCGGCCAGTCGTTGGCCGTAAGAGGATTGCATCGAGGCGATCGCTTGAAGGAGCGAGGCGATCCGATCGAACTGGGCCGATGTCATGGCTGGAATGGAGGAAGCAGGAGGTAGCGATGGCTCCTTTTCGATGATTTGAACGGGACCGCAGATGTAGCTTCCGAGCAGACGATTGCCCACGATGATGGGGGCGTAGGCTTCGCGAATACGATCGTCGTCGATGGCTTGTACCCGAGGCATCGTGGGATCGTGCGCGAGTTGTTGCATGCAGTGGACCCATCGCAACCGGGAGGTTTGCGGGTCGATGGTCTGGGGTTGGCTGTTGGAGGAATCCGTCCAAACGATGCCGTCGGTGTCCACGACGATGATAGGGACTCCGGTTTGGGCTTCGAACGCTTCTATGACTCGTTGCAGGGTCGTGCGGTCGGCAATATCCGTGAGGTCCGAAGGAGCGGGAGTTGCCGTTTTCGATTGAACTGAGTCACCAAGCACCAAAAATCCCCCTTCCGAATCGTGGCTGAGACGAGTGTGGTGGGAGGCATCACCGTTGGATATCGGATGCTGCGGCCCACGAATGGGCTGGAGTGTACCATCATCGAGCAGGAAGGAAGCGCAGTTTTCTAGGCAACGCGGGGAAGGACGAAAGCGGCGGAAGGCGTTGTCGGAGGGTTATTGATTCCGGGATTTTCGTAGTTGTGTGAGAACTCCGCCCTGTGCGGGAGCCCAGGATTTTTTATAGTAGTAATCGATAAAAGCTGGACAGTTTTCGGAGTACAACTGTTCGGCGACACGGTCCGCGGCTTGAATGAACGCGGCTTCGATTTCGCAAAGAACTGCCGTGATTTCACCGAGCTGGCCTGAAAGGGCCACGTGTCGACATCCGCAGTGGCTTTGACACCGGTCACGCAAAGCGCAGGGTTCACAAACCGTTTCGACTCGGTCTTTCTTTCGTTGCAATTCGAGCACTCGATCCATGTCCATGCCCTCGTCGACATGGCCAACCACCAAGCTGTCGTTATCGTCTTCTCCCACCATTTGTGCGCAAGGATAAATCTTTCCCGAAGGGCTCACGCACAGCTCCGAACCTGCGATTCTACATCGACTGGGGCAGGGGATACCGCCTTTGAGATGGGTGAGGATTTTGGTATGCAATGGCTCCAGGGCAAATTTTTTTCCGGAACGAAATACGTCCATCCACACTCGTCCCGCATCCGACAATCCTTGATGCAAGGCCGCGATGGAGGCATCGGTCCACTCATCCCGAAAATTCGGTGCAAGTACCGCCTTATCCCCGCCCAACGACATCAGCGTACGAGCCGTTCGTCCGAGCGAAGAGGCGGTCTGCGCCGTGATCACTCCCACCAGTTGATAGCGAATTTTCGCCTTTCTCAACCGATGAATACCCGCGACGACATCATCGAAACTTCCTTGTCCCGACGCGTGGATGCGAAATCGATCATGCACCGCCTTGTCGCCGTCGAGCGATACGAACACCGAGAAGTTGCCGCACGATCGCATGAAGTCGATGGCATCGTCCGTGAGCAAGGTGCCGTTGGTGTTCATGACGAAACGCAACGGCGGCTTGGGACGAAGGGATTGCAGGCGTTCGTGGCAATACTCGACGA
This sequence comes from Deltaproteobacteria bacterium ADurb.Bin207, assembly GCA_002070115.1. Classification (GTDB taxonomy): domain Bacteria; phylum Myxococcota_A; class Polyangia; order Polyangiales; family Polyangiaceae; genus MWCO01. Next base: position 15,600 of record MWCO01000067.1, on the reverse strand, counting down.
TATCGCGGATGAGGTCCATGCGGAGCATGGGTTCTCCGCCGAAAAACGAGACGTCGAAAAAGGGTGTGCTACCGAGGGAAAGCGCTACTTCTACCGCTTTTTTGGCGGTTTGCAGGGACATGGGGCGCGTGAATTTTTCTCCATTGTAGCAATAGGTGCATCGAAGATTGCATTGATGATCGATAAATAGTGTCAGCTCCATCGAGGTCCTGCCTCCGGATCGAGAAAGCAGGATGCATCCTGACATTTCCGAAGGACGTTCGCGACCACAAGCCCATCGAAATCGTCGATGGGGACAAGTCGCGCGAACGATTACAACCGCTCATGACAGCCCAAGGTCGAATATCGATCGGAGCATTACTGGGCGCAGGGGTTTTCATCGCGATAGTGTGATGGTGAAGCTTGGCGCGCCGCGGCTTCCGCCATGACCACGAACTTGAGGTAACGCCCTTCCGGCCAGCCGGGAACCGTAGGATGATCCGCGGGCTGCCCAAAGGTTTCCACGATGCGAAACGGACGTCCGGCGAGGACTTCATCATCCAACGTGCCGATAAAGGCGTCGAGCGTGACGTGACTGGAGCAGGAAGCGGCGCAAAATAACCCGCCTTTGGCTACCACACGAAGGCAGGCCTCATGCAACCTTCGATACGCATGCAGGGCTTTGGGGAGAGACTTTTCGTTAGGCGCGAACGATGGGGGGTCGCTGATGACCAGATCGAACCGCTCCTTGGAGTCGATGGCTCGTTCGAGAAATAGGAAAACGTCGGCCGTAATGAAAGAATGAGCGTTCGGATCGATGCCGTTTTGTCGAAACGTTTCATGAGCGATAGCATGGGCGGCGTGGGCGATATCCACGGAGGTGACATGAGCAGCCCCTCCAAGCGCCGCTGCACAAGAAAACCCGCCTGAATAACTGAAAAGATTGAGGACTCGCGCCCGCGAAGCAAGCGCGCGGATCCGCCTGCGATTCTCCCGCTGATCGAGAAAGGCACCGGTTTTCTGCCCCTTCATCAAGTCCACCACCATTTTCATGCCGCGCTCGCGGACCGTGATGGTATCGGGTATCCGCTCCCCGGCGAAAACGCGGACGCTGGCGTTGCCGCGGGTGGGATCTCGCACGGCGAGCGCCGTAAACCCCCTGGCTTTCAAAGCGGGCCATAACGAACCGAGCAGCATCTCGCTCCAGGTGCTGATCGCTTCTCCATCGAATCGCGCCACGACAATCGTCCCATAGCGATCGAGCACCACCCCCGGAACCCGGTCTCCTTCCCCATGACAGAGCCGAAACGCATCGGTGTCCGCAAGATCGAACCAGCCATTCCGATCATCGACCGCCCGAAGAACGGCGGAAGTCAATGTGCCAAGACCCAACGTTTCTTGCGGAATCCTGCTATATACTCGGGCGGCAATGGGGGATGAGGAATCCCAAAGACCGTGCGCCACGAACTGTCCCCGCGTATCGAAAACGGTCACCAACGCACCCGTGTCGAGCTTCTGAGGTGTCGCCCGAACCGCACTTCGCCAGATCCACGGATGCCCACGCCGAATCACGTGGGCCGAACGCGCGTCGATCGAAATTCGCAAAGGTGCAGGTAATGCTTTTCCGTTCATCTGTGGGAATCCCCAAAGCCTATCGTTGCACACTCTTTGGTTCGAAAGCAGCAGGATGAAACCAAAGAGCATGCATCAACTCTCGATCCGTGGCCGAGGGCGCGCTATGAACAGAACATGCGAATGGTCGCAACCATCGTGACGGTTGCTCTGTCGATCTGCGGATGCAGTGGACCGGATACCAGCGCGCTCGTAGCCAACGATGCCTCGCCTGGGGTCGTGGTGGACGCCAGCGTCTCGAACGATGCATCAGGTGCGGATGGTAATATGAACGATCGCGAAATCGAGGCTTCCATGGACGATGTCGCGCCGGCCGATAGCAGTTTCGTACATGATGGGCCGTCGGTTTTTACGTTTTTTCATGGGATTCCGAATGCACGGGCGCTTCGGCTTTGCTTTTTGGCTGGAAAAGCAACGAGCATGGTTCCCCTCCCCGTGCTTGCCATGCCATCCGACACCCTTGGCTTGCTGTATGGTAGCGCGTTTTCCGCCCAAAGCCTCGAAGGCGCAGACCTTGCCGCGCAAGACATCCAGCCGGTCGTCTATACGGGTGCCGTCGAAACCATCCAAGGCCGTCGTTGTGACGAATTGGAGGCTGTCCCCGAAAAAATTACGCGGACTATTCTGCCCGTCGTACCCGCGGGAACATTGTCGCGGGGGCGTAGCGTGCTGATGATTGCCGCGGGTTGCGCTCCGATGCAGGTAGAGGACCCGGACACGCAGAGCGTATGCGGAGATGATTATTCATCGGAAAAAGGAAATGTGACGATGATGGTGGCTTCGATGGATCGGTCTTCACCGGCCGGTGCGATGGGCGTGCAGGTGATTTCGGCTTCGAAGGCGACAGAAAAACTGGGTCTCGACCACGTTACGGCGTTTCCTTATAAGGCGACGGTGCTCGCCGCGAGCCTTTCACCCGGAAAAATAGCGCCGAGACCGCCATCGAAGGAACTCAGCGTGGCGAATCTGGGAACCAGTTCCCAGGAAAACCTGCTTCGCGTGTTTGTGGATAACTCGATGACGCCCGTGGCCGAATCGTTGTTGACCGATGCTCTCGACCGCGGTGGATTGTCCTTGTCGTCTTTGCAGGACGGAAAAGACTATACGGTAGTGGTGGCGGGGCCGAATCCCGGGCGGCAGGGCGATTGGTTCCATTCGATGGTCATTACGGTGTTACCGAGCGATCCGTGATGTTTCCAAGGGCCGTTTGGCTCGCGGCTTGGTCGACGATAACTGATGGCATTTGTGGCATAGTTCATGGCTCCCAAGATAGTATTTGATTCCACGCAGCGATTTGATTGTCGCGATTGCAACGCTCGTTGTTGCAGGCTGCCCGTGGCCATTCCGCTGAATACGCAAGAGATTGAGCGTTTTACGAAGGAACCTTGGGTTCGGGAACGGGTGGGGGACGCTGGGATGGCGTGGATTGCCAAAGGCGTGGTGCCCATTCGTGACGTCGACCAGATGCCGCAATGTGTTTTTCTCGATGACGACGAATTATGCAGCATGCAAAAGAAGCTGGGTCACGATTTTTTGCCGCAAACTTGCCAGTCTTTCCCCTTTGGGTTCGTGAGCAACGAAAAAGACCAGCTCGTGGCTCAGATGTCCCAGCTTTGCCCTTCGATTCGCGATGGAATTGGGGACCTTGTTACGGTACAGCGTTTGCGTGACAAGCTATCCCAAAAAGGGGGATCGGAGAGGATGTCCAAGGCGATGGCGACCCGACACGGGCGTATTTTGACCCAGAGTCAATATATGCGTGTCGTTCATAAGTGGTTGGAACGGCTCGAACGGCAGGCGCCTCCCCTTGAATTGCTGTCTGAACTCTATGATTGGACGAAAGCGTTCGAAGATGCGCTGCCGGGATCGTCGGAGAAGCCCGACGATGCGGGGGTGACGGAAGCGTTGGCCCGCGCGGATGAAACGCAGCTATTTCGTTTTCAACTCAGCACGAGTCTGCCGTTTCAAGCGCGGACGCTCCATGCCTACGTGCTAGGGGGATTGAGCTACCCGTCGCGGGTGGCGTTGCATCATCGGATTGACCCTCGGTCTGCGATGCAATCGCTGCGGGTGCTATGGACGAAACTCAAGTGGATACTCTGTCGGGGCTCGGTCCATGTATTGTATATTCGCAATCCCGTGCCGCTGGGGAGCGTGGACGGGGTGGAACGGTTTTTGGGGACGGAAAAAGCGCGTCCGATCAACCGGTTGCTGCGGCTGGTCCTCGAGCGAAGGCAAATTTTCCGCGATCCGCGCTTTTTGATGGAGGTCATCATCGATTTGGCGCTATCGACCATTGTGATTTCCCGATATGCGCGGTGCAGGGCGGCTTCGGAAGGGCGGACGGAAGTGCAGGCGGCGGATATCCATGAAGGAATCAGTATCGTGGAGTTGGCCTTGCTAGGCCACGCGTCGCAACGGCAAGCGGGAGCGACCCTGCGCAATATGCGTCGCACGCTGATTGCGGCGCGAGAGAACTATCTTCGTTTGCTGGCGAGTGAAAATTCAACCTCGTGATGGTAGGTGCTTGTTTCCATCTGTCGCAGGGTGAAGGAAAGGCGCGGGGAAAAATGAGGGGATGGCTGAGGGAGCGGATTGGTTGTCCGGATTCGTCGGCGTTCCATGCGGCATTCATTCGCATGTAGGGGCGGGTTTCAAACCCGCCCGTGTGGTACCGGATGTTGCCTTGAACGAAGCCGGCTTGTCGCGACCCAACACCCCTTGTGCGGTTGAGCATATGGGCCGACGTGGCACCACGCCGTCCAAGTATCCGCTCTCTCTTCTTGAAGCGCCTATGACGGGGGAGGGGAGGAGGTTACGAACCGGCCGAGACCGAAATGACTTCCATAGCCGAGGCATAGGGGACCAGCGATGGGTTGGTCGAAACTCAGGCTTAACGCATAACCCTGGTCGGCGGGGGGAGGGGGACCGGAACGCCGAACGCGGACGAAGTGAGGAAAACGGCGCAGGAAATCTTGTTGTTGCGATAGAATTTCGATGCTTGTAGCGGGGGGCAGCCCTCGGGACGCAAGCTCCTCTTGAATCTGGCCTTCCAGCGTATGGCGCCCTTTGGATTTGAGGTGTCGTGGTAGAACCAAAGGCGTGGCAGAAGTCCAAACGGGAGACACTCCAATGGATTGGAGTAAGTTTTTGCCTTCCGGCCCGGGAGCCGTGCGTAGATCTCCAAGGGAGCCTGCCCCGCTGATAGCCAGTTGCAATTCCCCCACTCCTCCCTTCATATAGGTTTTTCGGGTAGCTCGTACCGCTTCCTGGCAGGCCGCGTCGAGTCCAGCCGGAGCCCACAACAAAAAATGGTCCAGGTGGCCGTCGCTATCCAGGTCCAGGGCAAGAAGATGCACATGGCTGTGGCCTCGGCGCGGAGAGCCGTTTTCCGACTTTCCTGTGAGGGTTCCGTGATGGGAAGGAGACAGGCGAGCGATATGACTGACGAGGGAACGATGCAGGAGTTCGGCTTGCGGAAGGACACGTGTGATTGGGGGCAACGCATGCATGTTTCCCGAAGGCGTGGATAGAGCGAGGAGCATCGCTTCGACGGGGGGAGCATTGTGCATCGCTCTTCGACGCAAGGGAGCCCCGGGTTCGAGGGCTCGAAAAGGACGCCAGTACAGCGCTTTTCTGGATCCGGGAGCCTGATTCCAGCCGGATGCTTCCAACCATGTGGTGTCGACCAGCAGGCAGGCTATCAGGTCTTCCGGGATGTCCGATTCGTGTTTCGTACTCTTCTTTTTGCCTTTTTTCTTAGGCTTTTCAGTGACTTGCGGCATACAAGCCATCTGCGATTCCCGCCAGCGGCTGTATTCGTTCGCGGGCTCCGGAGCGAGCAATGCTACTTGTTCCCATCCAGCACCGGGGCGATTCGAACCCTCACAGGGATAAGCTCGTAGCGAATCGGGAGGGGGGCTCCAGGAATCGTCGGCAAGAGATCCCGCCACCCAGCTCTCCGCTCGTCCGAGATAGCTCATGGATTCCACAAGGTTCCGTAGAAGCTGGGTTTGTTCTTCGGGAAGAATCACGTTCCAGCGGATTGCGAGCTGTCCTTTCCCTACATCAGCCCAGCTATCAAAGACGAGAGTGGTTTTCTCTCGTCCTTTGTCGATAGAGGCGAGTGGCATATAATGGCGGGTATGACCCGTGCCGGCGCGGGGAAGGACGTACTCTGGAAGCGTGTCTGCCAGCATTTCGATGAGGCTGCGCGCAGGGTCAGGGATGGTGACCCAATGAAGCTTGGTAAACCCTGTAGCGATGAGGGCCCGAAGCACGCGCCATGGCGACGGCGGCCATTCAATCCATCCTTCATTCACGTGATGACCTGTGGGCGTGGCATGGTACCGACCCCCAGGAAATCGGAATACGATGGTGACCATGGTCAATCCTCGTGGTTTTCCGAGCGGTCATCCGATGGTTTGTCCTCAGGCTCCTCTTTTCCTTTCTTCATCGGTTCATCGTACTTCGCTTCGGATACCTTCATTTTATCTTTCGTGGCCTGGATTTTTTCTTTTACCAGCGTTGCCAGATCCGATTCCGTGGGAAGAACGAATCCTTTGGGTTCGCTGGCTTCGATGGTCGTCGGGGTGGCTTTCAAGTCACAGGCCGTGCGCAGACGCAGATTGGAGGAAAGCAAGCGACGGAGTTTGAAAAGGGCCAAAGCGATGAGGAGTTCCTCGACGTCTTTTCCCAGGCCATAGCCTCGAATTTGCGCGAGATCGATGTTCACGTACAGCGTGATGGTGTCGGCCGTGAACTCGTCGCGAGCGAAAGGAACGTTACCAAATCCGGCCTTGGTATCCCCCGAAGGATTGACATGGTCGTTCTTGACCCCTCCGGAGGCGGCCACTTTGGCGCCATCCGCTTCGATAAATGCGGAAATGGCTCGCGCTATCCGCAGTCTTCCGCCGGCCAACTCCTTTTTTGCTAGGAAAACGCCGTGCAGCAGCGAACCGATATCGAATTTCAAGAGCGTTTCCGCTAGGATTCGGCGGTTGATCGGTCCTGTTTCCAGGCCCCCCAGTTCCTCTTTGAGCAGATTGAAAAACGCCTTGCTGCTCTCCACTAGCAAGTAGGGGCTATTCAATCGATGGGCTTCCAAAATGGTATCGGTGAGAAATTTGCCTTCCCGCATGACTTTTACGTGGGAGATTCCTTTCACGGTCTCGATGACGTCCTGGCTTGCCTCGTCCCAGATCGTCATTTCCAATCGGTTGGCCATGCTCTGCGCGCTTTCCACCAGCAGGCTCGTTCCCTCCGAGGTCTGGAACGTAGCCGCTCCGAGGCTGGGAAAACCCGTCGGTTGAAATCGACTGCCTTGTAATGGCGCAAGAGGGATGGAAAAGAGCAACCGTGGTAGGGTGGAGAGGGTCTGAAAATCAACACTCATGGCATCATCTCCGTAATGGTGGAAGCCGGATCGAAGCGGCGTGCCAATTGGCGTGCCGAACGAAGAGAAATGGGAAAAGCAAGGGCGGCGCCCCACAGGCGACCGTCCGGATTTCCTACAGGAATCGAGAAAGGACAGCGCAATCCCGCGGCACGAAGCCGCTGCAAAGCCAATCGCACGGCGGATGCGGTATCGCCCGCGGAAAGCCGACGCACAATGGCGGGATCTGTTGGAATCTGGACATGGTCCAAAGGCCAGGGGAGCAATGCCAGTCGGATCGCTACCCAGGAGTCGTCAGGCCAGCGTTGCTCAAACGACGGGGGCGATGGAGGAGCGGGCTGTCTCTGCCATTCATAAGGATCAATGGCCATCAAGGCTTTGGCCAGATTCATGGTATGGGTGATATCGACTTCCCCGGAAAGTAGTGCGGTAAGGTCCGAGAGAGAAGCATCCGTCCGTCGCGCTGCTTCGAGCATCCATTGCCGTTGGCCGGATTGACTGGCCTCCACGAGGCGACGCTCGACCACAGCTAAAGCGTCGCCGATGCCGTCCCTTCCGAACATCACGACATCCGGGCGCCGAGCAAGAGCCGATCCCCTGTCTCCCGTGGTTTCGAAGCGTTGTTGTCGATTGAGGGGAAGCCAATGGCGACGCACTCCATCGGGCTTTCCTTGACGAATACGTTGTAATGCAAAAGCAACCGCCAGACGAAATTCCGGGGATCCGTCATCGGCGGCCTGCACCCATTTCGGATTCAACGGCGGGACAGGGCCCGCGGCAAAACCGGTTCCTGAGACGAATACGCTTTCGATATTGGCAAGGGAAAGGAGAATCTGCTGCCATCGGAGGGGTTCCTCCGGATGCTGGGAGACGTCGAAAATCGCATCGACAAGCAGTTTTTCGGCAGCGATGAGCCGGGTGGGGGCCCGAGTTCGCGCCTGACGACGCAACCGTAGGATCCACGGTGCCAGTGCGTCCAAGTTATCGAGAGATGATTGGCCTTGATGGACGAAAAATCGGCCCATCGGAACCGCCAGGTTCGACTGACCGTTTCGCTCGACATAGCCAAAGCGTTGGAAAGCTACGATGCCACGAGCCGTGCCCAACCGTGCGATGCATTGTGCGAAATCGAGCGATTCCTGCACTTGTTCTGAGCCAAGGCGCGCTCGTCCTTCCTTCAAAAAATGCAGAAGCTCCTGGTACGTCAGCGGTTGATCCCACAAGGGCATCCATTGTTCCCCCCGACCACCCTCATCACTCACCGCTGCCGTGGTGTATCCAGCAGCATTTGACGGAAAAGCAAAAGGCACGGAAGCTTGCACACGCGAACGACCGTCAAGACGTTTGGTGGCAGCACTCCGGAAGTTGATGGCACCTTCCAGGGTAAATACAAAATCGACAGGGTTGAGGTGCGCCGAGCCCGTGGGACCGTTCGATGTGTTGGCACCACCAGCCGATCCAGGCATGAATTGCCCCACAACCCCGGAAATCGCGCCAGGCAGGGGAGTCCCCCATAATGCTGAGAGCAGCCATCCACGAGTGCTAGGCTGTGGCTTACCTTCTGGAGAATCCAGCACGAATAGATCCGCCAGACGTTGGTAATAGTTGTTCGTAAAGTCCAGTCTGCCATCATTTCCCCCGGTACCAAGAAGGGCAGGAAACACCGGAGTCAGGTCGCCATCAAGAACAAGCGCCGCATCAAACCATTCACGTTCCCGTCCTCGCCAATTCTTCCGGCATCGGGGAATGAGTAGCTGTTTTGCATCTTTGAAGCGTCGTTCCGCTTTCGCCAACCGTTGTTTGTATTCCGGATCGGAGCGCAATCGAGCGCGTTCACTGCTTGTCCCTGTTTTGGTTTCATCCTTGATTTTTCGAACTTCAGCATCTGCCTTGGCAATTTCGTCGATGAGTCGTCTTGCGGCTTGGATTCCATCGCGTAAAGGAGCGAATCGCTCCGAAGAGGATGTTTCTACTGGATAGATGCCAGGGTCCTTTGTTTGGTAAAAGCCCGAACCTTTGTTCCACGGGGCCACGATGGGACTGGGTTGATAATCGTGGAGAAAAAAGTTCATCAGCCCGTCTGCGTCGAGTCTTGTAACCAAGTGAAAACATTCATCTTTCCAAAATCCCCGCGCTTGGGAATCCACTTGTTCCGAAACGAGCCGGAGCGCTCCAAGAGCTTTGAGATAAAAGGCCAAGGGTTCAGGCGTACAACCTCGCAATTGGTGAATGTTCATGGCAGCGATTCTCCCTTCAGCAAGGGATCTTTCGTTATCTTTCGTGAGGCTCTTTGGTCCGCTGCTCTCATGAGCGCTTCGAGCCACGCCAAAGCAAATGGCCCGTAATCCTCGAGCAATCCGAGCGCCCTCTCGGTCCAACTCATGCCTGTGGTGGGATTGAGGCCGACCGTGGAGGGGGAAAGGTCAAGAAGCCATGCCTGGTCGCAAGGCTGTCCTTGCAGACAGTCCGCAAGCCTGTCTCCCGTGCGGATGCCGCGAATCGTCAGCGGACCTCCCTGGGCCTGGGCTTTTTGATCACTTGGACTCACATGAAAACTGAGCCGTACTTTCCCGTGATGGCAACAGACCAAGTAAGCGAGCAGGTTGAACGAATCCGCATCCAAAGCGAGCACACGCTTTTCGAGTTCTGTCGGTGGTTTGGAAGCGGTTTTGTCGGCTTGCTGTTGCGTGCCGAGCTGCTCCAGCAATTTTTTCCATGGTCCCAGCAGGGCTGGATGAAGAGGTTCATGTTCTTTCAAGACTGCGAACAAGGCCAAGGCGCTTGCCATTTCGTGTCGTAACCCTGGGCGTCGGTCCCCTTGGAGGGATTGGTAGAGAAAAGCGCGCGGCCAGGCGTTTTCCGGCGCTTTGGCGAGGTCTTGACGGTCGGGGCGGCCATCGGCCCGAATGGAACCTTGGAAAGCAGGATGGGCCTTGCCTGCATCGTGCCATCGCCCAGCCAATTCGAAAAGGTCTTGCAGCGTTGGAACCAATCGCGTGGACGTGTTGCGAGCCAAAGTGGCCACATCGATGCTGTGGGAGGCAATCGTTCTATATGCCTGTAAACTAAGACGTTCGTTGTCTTGGGAAGCATCTGCTTCATCCTCCGGCAGGGTTGACTCCCCTTCGACGATCTTGACCGGACCGGGTGCTGTGGGATTCCAACCGGTTCCTGAGGCTGTTTTCTCATTCCAATCGTAACCGCCCAAGTTGGCATCCACCAAAATGACCTGACCGGGATAAATATCCTGCCGCTCAGCTTCTTTCCACGTGCCTTCCAGCCAATCCCAAACCCATGCGCTTCTTCGCTTCGCGAGACGAGGCGCTCTTTTGGTCTTGGTTTGTTTGCCGCACAACCATTCCTGGGCACGCAGAAAAGGCACGGAACATAGGGCATCCCGTTGGGGATGTCGATTGGCGGAAGGGACGCCCTTTTCCGGAACTTCTGCCCAGAAGACCGAGACATCCCGTTCTTCCCCCGAGCGGATGAACCGGCTCACGTCCACATCGGCGCCGGAAAGATCGGGAGCCGTATCGAAGAGTTCGTCGATTTCATGACGCAACAACAAGTGATCCGGATCATAGGGATAGAGGCTTTGGACAAGCTCCGGACTTGCGCTTTCTTCGAATGTTTCAAGAGAAATAGGTGAAATATCCGCTAGTTGCGTGAGTGCTGTCCGAGAAGCCTCCAATTCATCCAGCGTATAAGGCGCTGCGGCACCATCGTTTTGGGGAGCGGTATCGACCACGACGACTTCTCCCTGCCCTCCCCAGCGCGCCACGCGGCCTACTCGCTGCACCAGACTCGCCCAGGGGGCCAAGTCGGTAAAAAGCAAAGCTGCTGAAAAATCCACACCGGCTTCTACCACCTGGGTTGCCACCACGATTCGATTGGTTCCGGGCTGACACTGCTGTTTACAGAGGAATTCCTCTCTCCATCGTTTTCGTTCGGCGGGCCGAAACCGGCTATGAACCAGACGAATATCCGTGTTTTTCAAGCTGCGATTCGCGCGTAAGGCTTGATAGACATCCACCGCCCGGTCGACTTGATTCACGACCACCAAGGTCGGGCCTTGGGTTCCAGAGCCAAGCTCGATATGCCGTTGAGCGACAGCAGCAGCCAGCATACGGGGTTGAGCGACCTCTTTCTCGAGCCGCAACGGTTTTTTGACTTCCCACAAGGGACCTGTCCTGGACGAGGAGTCGATTCGAAGGGAGGGAAGCTCCGGGAGCCATGCATGGGTGTCCGGGCTTTCGAGCCAGCCGGGCTGCAGGGTTGCACTCATCCACCAGGTTCGGCACGGACGAAAGCATGTTTTCTCCTTTTCATCTTGCTGTCGGAACGCTTGAAGCTGCGCCGACGTGATGAGGCCTACGTCCATGAGTTGCACCTCATCCATGACCCACAAGGCATCCTGGCTGAGCAGTCCGAAGTCCATCGGCCATCGCGCTCGTCCGGCCCCATATCCGCGATTCAAGGCGCGGGAAAGGAGCATGTCTTGCGTGCCAATCAGAATGGCATATTCATCCGGCCAAAGGTGCCATTGGCCGCCATCCATGCCGCCCATGAGCGGATATACCCCGACAAGGCCTTGGGGACTGCCCTGGCCATTCCATAACAAACCAGCTCTTTCGCACGCCGCTTCCGCCTCGGCCAGGGTTTGCTCCACGAGCGTTCGCATGGGAAGGCACCAGATGAGCCTTCGCGGCCAGGTGTCGTTGTTGGAGACGACACGGTGGAAAAGCCAGGCAGAAAGAACGCCAAGCGTTTTCCCGAAGCCTGTGGGAATTCGGATGAGCCGATTCTCACAGCAAGGGCTTTCGCCGAGTCGTTGCTGCCACCCATGAGGTTTTGCGTTCTGTCCAGCAATTTTCTCAAACCAGGGTTGATATTCGCCCACCATCATCACTCCCACGTCATGGTTGGAAGAAGCGTATCACGACTTGCTGTCCCAAAGACTCGACTCGTTAGTCGCTACTGAATGAATATTCAGTCTTGCCTGGGACGTATGCAGGGCTCCCAGGGCCAACCTTTGAACCTCCGCCTGCAATTCGTTGGTTTCGCAAAGGGCGGCTTCCCCGAGGCTCACGACGAACCGCGCCACTTGGTGGAGGGATGCGCTTTGCGCCTGAACTTCCAGACCGTTTTCCGTGAATTTCCCTTGCCAACCCGCGGGAAGATTGTCGGCCACCCATCGGGATTCGGGGTCGCGTACCGAAAAGCAGAGCGTTCTTGCCGTTTCCCCTCCGTGGAAGCCTCCCACGCTTTCGCTTATAAACTTGTCCAAAACCTCGACGCTCACGCTCTGCCACGGCTCTTGGCCGGCCAATTCCGCCGCGCTCACGCGATCGAGCCGATACCAACGTAATTGCGTTGCCTTATGACATAGGCCCACAAAACGAACGGGTTGACCTACCATCACGCGCTGCACGGAAACGTGTCTCCAATGCGCGACCGCGTCGGAATGCGATTGATAGCGAAGCCGCGTCACCGTCTTCGTAGCGGCCCCTTGTTCCAATACTCCCAACACACTATCTTCGAGCGCCGTCAGTGTTCCCGCCACCACCGTTTGTTGCGAACTCACATCCAATCCGGATCCTGCCAGCAAGCGAAGCACGCGTTGTTGTCTTTTGCTTTTCGGCGCGCGCAACACGATGGGAAGCAGATCGACCACTTGTTCTCCCGTCAGCACAATTCCGCCAGGAAACCAGCCCCGAGGCACACTCCAATAGACCTGGGGAGTCTCGTCGTCCCTTTCGAGGGGCATGCCAGCCGTTTGCAGGGATAGAAGACGCCTCCGGAGCCATGGAACGGAAACCCCAATTCGTTGGGCCAGTTCGGCCTGCCTCCACGTTCGTTGCTCCACGAACGCCAAGAAAATGGCTGCTACCGTCTCTGCTGCGCTTCCCTGTCCCACGATAAGCCCCTTGACCTCGTGAATTGATCCGACGAATGACGGCGGCCAAGTATAGGGGAGGATAGGAGATATGGCTAGTTGTTTTCGACAGTATCCAAGGAAAAATTGCTGCCTCGAAGCCGGATCCTTGCGGTCCGACGGTAATAGGGCATACTCCAAACGGAGTATAAGGGTCCGGTCTTCGTGACCATGGAGGGGATTCATGTCCAACAAGGTGAGTTCAGCTCAATCTCCCTGTCCCGCGAAACAACCGCGGGCGAAAACTCTGCCGTGGGAACCGCAACTTCCTTCGTCTGCACCGGAACTCGTTCCCGCGCGGATGATCAACGAAGCCCTGTATTGCGAGAGGCTCATGTACCTCGAGTGGGTGCAGGGCGAGTTTTCCCACAACACGTTCACGGTGGAAGGAAAGCTCGTGCATCGTCGCGCCGATGAGCCCGCTGGTCGGCTCCCTCCGCGTCCGGATGAGTCCATCGAGGATTCACCCGCTTCGGACGACGACATCCCGTATGCCGCTCGTTCTGTGTGGTTGTCCTCTGAAAAACTGGGGATCACGGCCAAGATCGACGTTGTTCAGGGAAACGAGAGTGGAGAAGTCATCCCGATTGAATACAAGCGTGGCAAGGCTCCGGAATACGATTGGATTCGAAACCCGGAGCGAGCGCAACTCGCCGCCCAGGCCATGTTGCTGCGGGAGCATGGGTATATCTGCAACGAAGCAGCGCTGTATTTTGCGGGATCTCGACGCCGTGTGAGCATCGCGTTGGAGCCTTCTTTGTTGGCGATGGTGGTGAGCACGGTGCGAAGAATCAAGGAACTCACGGCGAAGGGACAGATACCTCCTCCCACCAAAGATGAGCAAAAGTGCCAGGGGTGTTCTCTGGTGGGAATCTGCCTGCCCGACGAAACGAGGCTACTGCACGATCGGCCCGAGGAGGGGGAGCCGGCATCGTTGGCGCAGCAATTGTCGTTGTATCCGGAGCTGACGGGACCCCTCGAGCCGGATCCCTGGCAGCTTGCGGGGACGGGGGAAGCGGCCCTGACGCGACGGCTTCATCCTGCGCGAGATGATAAAATGCCACTTTATATTCAGGAGCAAGGGGCGCAGATCCGGGTCGAGGGGGAGCTGATCATCGTGCGGCGGCAGGCGGGGGCTGCTATCGAGGTTCGTCTTCCCATGTTGTCGCAGGTCATGGTGTTAGGCAATGTGCAGATCACGACCCAGGCGATACGAGCCTTGATGGAGCGGGATATTCCGTTGACTTATTTTACCTACGGCGGCTGGATGTATAGCCGGGTCCGGGGGTTGAGCAGCAAAAACGTGGAACTTCGGGTGGCTCAGGTGCGGGCGGCGATGGATCCGCAGTTCTGCCTGAAGGTGGCGCGAGGGCTGGTGGTTGGCAAAGTGAAAAACAGTCGAACGATGCTCCGGCGCAACGCGATCGGGGTAACGGCGCAAGCGTTGTCGGAATTGGACCAGCTTGCGTACAAGGCGGAGCGAGCCGAAGCCCTCGAGTCGTTGTTGGGGTTGGAGGGAACGGCGGCGCGCACGTATTTCGGTGAATTTACCCGAATGTTGAAGTCGAAGGTCGAACCAGCGTTCGAATTGGATGGTCGCAATCGTCGACCTCCCCGAGATCCGGTCAATGCGATGCTTTCTTTCGCCTACTCGCTGTTGACCAAGGAGTTTGCGGTCACTTTGGAGACGGTGGGTCTGGATCCTATGTTGGGTTTTTATCATCAGACTCGCTTTGGAAGGCCTTCGTTGGCGCTGGATCTGATGGAGGAGTTTCGACCCATCGTGGCGGATTCCGTGGTGGTTGGGGTTGTCAACAACGGCGTGCTCAAGCCCGACGATTTCGTCGTGGCTCCCACGGGTGTGGCGATTGCTTCGGCGGGAAGAAAAAAGTTCATCGAAGCTTATGAACGTCGAATGGATCAATTGGTGACGCATCCGGTATTTGGTTATCGGATCAGCTATCGGAGGGTGATTGAAGTCCAGGCGCGTTTGCTGGGGCGTTTGTTGCTTGGGGAAATCGAAGCCTATCCATCATTTCGGACGCGGTAAGGAGGCGGCGATGAGACAGACCTACGTGGTTGCCTACGACATCAGCGACCCGAAGAGGTTGCGGAAGGTGTACAAGACCATGCGAGGCTATGGGGAACATGTGCAGCTTTCGGTGTTTCGCTGTGAGTTGACGGAGATGGAGCGATTGGAATTGAGAGGAAAGCTAGGGGAGATCATTCATCACCGTGAGGATCAAGTACTATTTGTGGATGTGGGGCCGGCGCATGGCAGGGCGATGACGAGTTTTTCTTCGATCGGGCGGCCCTATGGGCAAGCGCCTTTGCTGGCTATCGTGGTATGATTCGAGCGGTCGTGTGATGACGAAAAGCTGGGGGGTGCTCGATCCCCTATCCAGGTCCTTGAAAACGGAAGAAGCGAACCTGTTCCAGGAGCCCTTGCCGGGACCTCGGAGCGGGGGCTCTCGCAAAATGCCTTGCAAGCTACCGAATTTCGGTGTAATCTGCGACACGTATTTTCCGCTGCTTTTAGCGGCGGCCCCATTGAAGCGCCTTACGTGGGCGCGACGGTGGCCTTTGGCGATGGATTTTCCGCTGCTTTTAGCGGCGGCCCCATTGAAGCGCGATCGTGGTGCAGTCGCCCGAAGCCAGC
>MWCO01000066.1 GCA_002070115.1 Deltaproteobacteria bacterium ADurb.Bin207 | reverse complement strand
GGTTGGGCGGGTGTTGGGTACATACGTTCATATTCATGCGTTGGGGGCGCCGATATGGGCGGAGGGGATGCTGCGAGCTGCAAGGATGGGAATATCAAGGATAGCTGTCGAATCAAGCCAAGGCTAACGTATCAATGGCGCGATGAATTCGTATGCGCGGCTCAACCGTGAATGTGAGTCCAAATACCCATGCAACGATGGAATCCTTCCGGTGAAGTCCTTGACACTATAAGACTGGTCCCCTACAACACTCTAGGGGGTCGGTAGGAGAGTTTGATGGCGCTCGTACTCAAGCAAAAAAAGAAGTTGCAGACTAGGGCGGTAGGGTCGGGAGGGCCACGGGGAGGCGGCGAGACATCGGCGCTCCGCCCGAAGCACGTACTCAAGACTCCACCATGCACCGATGGGTGTCCCATTCACAACGACATTCGCGGCGCCTTGCAAATCATGGCGCAGACCGAGGATTATGGTCGAACGCGGGAAGAGTCGTTGGAGCTTGCCTGGGAACGTTTTACCGAAACCTCTCCATTCCCGGCGGTCTGTGGGCGTGTCTGTCCGCATCCCTGCGAGACGGTTTGCAATCGTGCAGACATGGAAGGGGCGGTTTCCATCAACCAATTGGAGCGTATCATCGGTGACTTCGGTTTGCAGAAGGGGCTTGCCCTCAAGAAGTTGACCGACGAGGTCCATCCCGAGAAGATTGCCGTGATTGGTGCGGGTCCGGCGGGCCTTTCCTGCGCCTACCAATTGGCGCGACGCGGGTATCGGGTGACGGTATTCGAGGCTTTCAGCCAGACCGGTGGGATGTTGCGTTATGGTATCCCGCGCTATCGATTGCCTGCGGACGTGCTCGACGGTGAGATTGCGCGTATCGAAAAGTTGGGGGTGGAGATTAAGCTCAACACGGCTGTGGGGCGTGACTTCCCCTATACGGATCTGCGAAAAGACTATGCTGCCATTTTCGTGGGAATTGGTGCGCATAAGGGTAAGGCGTTGCGCATTCCTGGTGAGGATGCGGCCAACGTATGGACGGCCACGACCTTTTTGAATGCGGTGATGTCTGGCAAGCAGGTCGACGTGGGCAACAAGGTGCTTGTCATTGGTGGTGGTGATGCCGCCATCGATGCCGCGCGGGTATCCCGGCGTCTCGGCGCGGAAGTCTGGATCGTGTATCGTCGCACCATTCACGAAATGCCCGCGATCGAGCCGGAAATCGAGGGAGCCAAAGAGGAAGGGGTGAACTTCGAGTTTCTCGTCATGCCGTTGGAAGTCATCAAAGAAGGCGACCGTGCTGTCGCGATGAAGTTCCAACGAACCGAATTGGGAGAGCCCGATGCCAGCGGACGTCGTCGCCCCGTACCCATCGAAGGCGCGGTGTTTACGCTAGATTGCACCACCGTGGTTTCGGCCATCAGTCAGGAGCCGGACTTCGAAGGATTCGATGATTTGCATACGGGCCGGGATTGGGTGAAGGTCGATGAGTTCCACCGGACCAATCAAGAGGGGGTTTACGCGGGAGGCGACGTTCTGGACCTGGCGCTGGTGACGACCGCCATAGCGCAAGGGAGTCGCGCCGCGGCAACGATTCACCAAGTGTTGCGTTGTGAGCAGGTGTCGATCACGCCGATGGCACCGATCATTCACAAAGACAAGATGAATCGGGCCTGGTTTGAGAAAAAAGACCGTGTGGTGCCTCAGCCCGGCGCGGATGTCCCCACGCGCCTCGCGCAACCCGAACTCGAGGTCGAAAAGGGATTGACACAAGATGAGGCTTTTGAAGAGGCCAAACGCTGCATGAGTTGCGGTTTGTGTTTCGAGTGCGGACACTGCTGGACGATGTGCGGAGATGGTGCCATTATCCGTCCGTTGAACAAGGGCGAGCCCTATGCTTTCAAGCTAGAGTTCTGCCAGGGCTGCAAGAAGTGCGCGGAGCAATGCCCCTGCGGTTATATCGAAATGGCGTAATCGTAAGGACCTGTTTCGCAACAACGAAGCTGCTAGTGGAGGAGAAAACACGTCATGGCAACCTTTGAGTACGAGGGTGTGAGCATTCAAGTCGACGAAGACGGCTTCATGGAAGAGCCCGAGAAGTGGAACGAGGAAGTAGCGAAGGCGCTCGCTTCTACCGAAGGAGTCACGGAATTGACCGAAGACCATTGGAAAGTCGTGAACTACCTTCGGGATTACTACCTCAAATTCGGTGTGGCTCCGATGATCCGCAAGCTCTGCAAGGAGTCCAAGTACTCCCTCAAGCAAATCTACGAGCTTTTCCCGAGCGGCCCGGCAAAGGGAGCCTGCAAAGTCGCCGGACTGCCCAAGCCAACCGGCTGCGTTTGATGTCGTCCCAATAGACCTTCCCTTCTCACGCCCAACGATAAATCCCTTCTTTCGTTGGGCTACACCTTATCCCCTCATCATGGATGCCCGCTCATTGACTGTGTCGTAGCCTATGCTAACGAATATATTGTGAGTTAAATACTCTACCGCTTACGTCATTTGTCAGCACTATGACGTTGTGACCAATCTCAGTCCCTCTCGCTTGCATGGTTGACCTGCAATCAAGCCTTGCATATACGGGTGATTGACCCGTGGGCCTCACCTTTCGTGCCCCCGGACGTCTACCATGGAGGAGCCGTTGCTCACGCACAAGCGCGCCACGCTCACGCAGCGCTGGACCGATGCCGTGCTCAATACGTATCCGGCTGACAGCGCCAGGTTCATGCGACGTCAAAAGGATGCTTTTGCCAATCCTGGGGGCCACCTCGTGCGTCAATGCATCGAGGCGCTCGTGGACGCGCTCGAGCAAGGTGTGGAAGTGGCCAAGGTCGATGCGGCTTTGGAGGGCCTATTGAAACTGCGGGCGTTGCAGGACTTCACGCCTGCGCAGGCCGTTCAATTCGTGTTCATCGCCAAGACCATTTTACGAGAAGAACTGAGCTTGCCGGCGGGCGACCCTTCCTGGGAACGATGGGACACGCGCATCGATGCTTTGGCGCTCGTTGCCTTCGATGTGTACATGCGCTGTCGCGAGAAAGTGTATGAAGTCCGTTACAACCAACTCAAGAAGCTGAACCACGTGATGTTGGAACGCGCAAATCGTCCTGCGACGCACGCTCGATCCAACGGTTCTTCCGAATGGGAACCCAACGACAGGGGTGACGAAGGATGAAAGCGGTATCCGCCCTCGTGGCTGTGATCGTGCTGTTCGCCATCGCGTACATGGTCGGACCGAGCGCGAAGTTTGTCTTTGGTGTTGCCGTGCCCTACGCGGCCATGGCGGTTTTCCTTGGCGGCATCATCTATCGGGTTGCTTTCAAGTGGGGCAAGGCACCCGTACCCTTTGCCATCGCCACCACCTGTGGCCAGCAAAAATCGCTGCCGTGGATCAAACATGCCTCCCTCGAAAATCCGTCCACGACAGGCGGAGTGATTCTGCGCATGGCCTTCGAAGTGCTCACCTTCCGCTCTCTATTTCGAAACACCCGGGTGGCCGTCAAGGATGGCCCTCGCGTGACCTACGATGGCGAGTGGGTTCTGTGGGCTGCGGCGATGCTGTTTCATTGGTCTTTTCTCGTCATCGTGTTGAGACACATGCGCTTTTTCACCGAGCCGGTTCCTTTTTTCGTTCCTTTGCTTCAGGCGGTCGACGGCTTTTTCGAGATCGGCATTCCCGCCTTGTACTTGACCGGTGTCGGATTGTTGCTCGCCGCCAGCGTCCTATTTTTGCGTCGTATGCTCGATGCACAGGTCCGCTACATCTCCTTGATGGCGGATTATTTCCCGCTGTTTTTGGTGATGGGCATCGCCATCACGGGCATTTTGATGCGCCACTTCATGAAGACGGACATCGTGAGTGTGAAGGAGATGGCGACGGGACTGGCTACGTTCAAGCCGGTGGTGCCCGACGGTGTTGGGCCGATTTTCTTTGCGCACATGTTTTTGGTTTGCGTGCTGCTCGCGTACTTTCCGTTTAGCAAGCTCACCCACATGGCGGGCGTATTCATGAGTCCCACCCGCAACCTGCGCTGCAACAGTCGCGAGGTGCGTCATATCAATCCGTGGAACCATCCTGTACGCGTGCATACGTACGCGGAATACGAAGATGAATTCCGCGACAAGATGATCGCCTGCGGGCTTCCCGTGGACAAAAAAGAAACCGAAGAGCCGAAAAAGGCCAAGGCGGGGGAAAAGAAAGTCGACGATTGATCGCGGTGATTCGGCCGCGGCCTTTGGGTCGCGAGCGGGTCCTTGCAGAGAGGAAGAGCGATGTCTAGCGACATGCCCAAACCGGAAGAGTTGGCACGCGTCAGCTTTCAGCCGCCCGAAAGCGACTGGATGGACACGCCTGTCCAGTTCAAGTCAGGAACCTACAACTTCCCGGCCGCAAAAAAGAATGTCGAGTATCTCAAAATGCCCAATCCACACGCCTGGGCGGTGGATGACAAGGATTGGATGCTCGGCGACAAGTGGAAGGAAAAGATACTCGACGGCATCTCGGACCGCTTGCAAAAGTTCCGATCCTTTTCCTTGTTCATGGACATTTGTGTCCGTTGCGGCGCGTGCGCGGACAAGTGTCACTTCTTCATGGGATCGGGCGACCCGAAAAACATGCCCGTGCTGCGCGCCGAATTGCTGCGCTCCATCTACCGAAAGAACTTCACGGTCGCGGGCAAGCTCCTTGGCAGTTTGGCGGGAGGACGCGAACTCACCGAAGACGTCATCAAGGAGTGGTACTACTACTTCTACCAATGCACGGAATGTCGTCGGTGTTCCGTGTTTTGCCCCTACGGCATCGATACCGCCGAGATCACGATGATCGGGCGTGAGCTTCTTTATGAGCTTGGTCTTGGCATCAACTGGGCGCTCGAACCTGCTGCCAATTGCTTTCGGACGGGCAACCATCTCGGTCTGCAGCCGCACACGTTCAAGGACAACATCGAGTTCGTGGTCGATGAACTCGAGACGGCCACGGGCATCAACGCGATGCCTTCGTTCAACCGCAAGGGTGCGGAGATTCTGTTCATCACGCCCTCGGCGGACGTATTTGCGGAGCCTGCGATTTATACCTTGATGGGGTACCTGTTGCTCTTCAAGTACCTCGATCTCGATGTCACGTTCAGCTCCTACGCATCCGAGGGTGGCAACTTCGGCTTGTTCACGTCTCACGATACGATCAAAAGCTTGAACGCAAAGATGTATCACGAGGCGGAGCGGTTGGGGGTCAAGTGGATTTTGGGAGGTGAATGCGGGCATATGTGGCGTGTGGTCCATCAATACATGGACACGCTCAACGGTCCTGCCAACCACCTCGAGGTGCCTCGTTCTCCCATCACCGGCACTGTTTTCGAAAACACCCGATCGACCAAAATGGTCCATATTTGCGAGTTCACGGCGGACTTGATCAAGCACAACAAACTGAAGCTCGATCCGCGGCGCAACCGTAAGGTCATTCCGACCTTTCATGATTCCTGCAACCCCGCGCGGGCGCTTGGGTTGTTCGAGGAGCCGCGATACATCCTTCGCAACGTATGCGAGCAGTTCTACGAGATGCCGGAGAACACGATCCGCGAGCAGACGTTTTGTTGTGCGGGAGGCGCGGGGCTCGGCAACGACGAGAACATGGAGATGAGGTTACGAGGTGGTTTGCCGCGCGGCAATGCGGTCTCGTATGTGCGAGACAAGCACGGTGTGAACATGCTCGCGTGCATCTGCGCGATCGACAAGGCAACTCTTCCGCCTTTGGTCGAGTATTGGGCGCCGGGCGTGGGAGTCTGCGGTGTGCATGAGCTATTGGGCAACGCCCTCATCATGCCGGGCGAAAGTGAGGAGCGCAAAGCGGGCAAGATCAACCTTCGCGCGGAAGAGGATGACGACGAATCGGAAGGAGGCGGCGATGTATGATGCGGGCAAGATCGTCCTTGGCCTTGCGGTTTTCGTTGGGGTGAGTGCCTTTCCCATTTGGTACAACATTGCCGCGGGCAAAGGGGCGTATGCGGTGCAACTCGAACCTCCGCCCAATGGCACCAAGCAATGCGTGGCTGAAACGGCCAATGGCTACATGCGCGCCGAGCACATGCATATTCTTGATGAGTGGCGCAACATGGTCGTTCGCGATGGGAAGCGACCGAAGGTGACGGTCGATGGGGTTCACTACGATTACAGTCTGTCCAAGACGTGCATGAACTGTCATTCGAACAAGGAAAAGTTCTGCGACAGTTGTCATACCCCAGCGGGTGTGGCGCCCGCATGTTGGGACTGTCACGTGGCGCCGGAGGACAAGTGATGCGACACGACAGAAGAGCGTTTTTGGGTAACGCGGCCGCTGGAGCCATGGTGGTCACATCCGGTGCTGCTCTGACGTCTTGCGCCGACACCGGTCATTACGAACCGGGCAAGGGTGGAACGCGTTGGGCGATGGTTGTCGACCTGCGAAAATGTGCGGAGCATGAGGACTGCCGGGCATGTACCCAGGCCTGTCATAAAACGCATAACGTGCCCGACTTCGAAGGCGACCCTTTGCACGAGATCAAGTGGATCTGGAAGGAGCCGAAGTTCGACCACGTGTTCCCATCGTTTGAAAATCATCCGCTTCCTGCTCACATTCGCAAAAAGCCCGTGCTCGTGCTTTGCAATCATTGCGACAATCCGCCTTGCGTGCGGGTTTGCCCCACCAAGGCCACGTGGCGTCGAGAAGACGGCATCGTGATGATGGACTGGCACCGGTGCATTGGATGTCGGTATTGCGTGGTGGCATGTCCTTACGGTTCGAGGAGTTTCAACTGGGTCAACCCTCGTCCGTATGTGAAGGAAATGACACCGGATTTTCCCACACGGATGAAGGGCGTGGTCGAGAAATGCACGCTGTGTGAGAAGCGTCTTTCGCAAAATCTATTGCCAGCTTGCGTCGAAGCCTGCCCGCATGGCGCGTTGGCTTTCGGCAATCTCGAGGATCCTAACTCCGAGGTGGCGAAGATCGTCGCCACGGAGTTTACCATTCGAAGAAAACCCGACCTGGGCACGGAGCCTGAGGTCTATTACGTCGTGTGAGGTAGCCCATGTTCGAGAAAGTATTCCAAGGAAGCTCTCGGTATTATGCATGGGTGGGGGCTTTGCTCGTTTTGATTGGCATTGCCGCGGTCTTTTATCTTCAACAACTTCAAACGGGCTTGGGGATAACGGGCCTGGGAAGAGACGTCACCTGGGGGTTTTACATCGCGCAGCTTACGTTTCTGGTGGGCGTGGCGGCCTCGGCGGTGATGGTGGTTCTGCCGTACTACCTGCATAACTACAAGGCGTTCGGCAAGATGACGGTCTTGGGTGAGTTTCTTGCCGTCTCCGCCTGTACGATGTGTCTTCTATTCGTGGTGGTGGACATCGGGAGTCCGCAGCGAGCGATGAACCTTTTCTTCCATCCCACACCCAATTCGATCCTGTTTTGGGATGCGGTGGTGATCAACGGTTACCTGTTGATCAATGCGTTGGTCACGCGGGTCTCGCTGGTGGCGGAACGAAAAGGGGAGGCTCCTCCCACTTGGATCAAGCCCGTTATCTACCTATCGATCCCCTGGGCGGTTAGCATTCACACCGTCACGGCATTTCTGTATGCGGGACTTGGCGCGCGCCCGTTCTGGCTGACCGCCATCCTTGCGCCGCGCTTTTTGGCTTCGGCCTTTGCCTCTGGTCCTTCGTTTCTCATCCTGTTGCTGTTCGCGCTCAAAAAATTCGGCAACTACGATGTGGGCAAGGAGCCTATCCTCAAGCTCGCGCAAATCGTGACCTACGGCATGCTCATCAACGTGTTTTTCGTGGCCATGGAGATGTTCACCGCGTTTTATAGCGGAAGCCATCACCACACGATTCCCTTCCAATATTTGTACGTGGGTCTCGATGAGCACAAAGCGCTCGTTCCTTGGATGTGGACATCCGCGGTCATGGCGATCATCGCCATTGCGATACTCGTCAACCCCAAAACTCGCAACGACCTGAAAATCCTGCCCTGGGCTTGTGTTCTCGTCTTTGCCTCCATCTGGATTGACAAGGGCATGGGCATGGTCGTGACGGGTTTCATCCCGAACCCGGTGGGGCATATCACCGAATACATGCCGACGTTGCCGGAGATGATGATAAGCCTTGGCATTTACGCCTTTGGTTTTTTGATGATCACGGTCTTTTACAAGATCTATCTCGGGGTTCGCGAAAGCATCGTCTAACCTCGCCCTCTTCATGACACCACCACGGAAGCAAGGAAGAAACGACGGGTGGGGGCGTTTCTAACGGTTCGGTGTGTGGTTGACGTGATGCGTAATGTCGACAATTCGTGGAGGGTGGTGGGGTCGAAGATCGGGGATACACACCCGAATTCGAGCGCACCCGTTCGTTGGCGGAGGGGGGGCGGGGGGGCATGACCCGGTTTTCAAGCCTACTTGGGCAATGGATGGGGCGGAGGCTTTGGAGATTGGGAAAGGTACCGTCTCGGTGTCGACGGGAGACGGCACGGGCCTTGGCCGATTCAGGGGCGCCGTTCCCGTAGCGCGTTGCGCTCCGTTCTGGCAAGGTTGTTGCTGATGGGATCCCAATCGGACAATGCGGTTCGTCTTCCGGCCAACATCGGGCCGGGAACCGTTTTGTCCAAACGATTCAAACTCATCAAACCGATTGGTTCGGGGGGCATGGCCATCGTTTGGCGGGCGGAGCACCTCGTATTGGGGATTCCTGTCGCCTTGAAGATGCTGAGGTCGGTGGATGCTCATTCGCAAGTGGCTCGCGCGCGATTCGAGGCGGAAGCGCGGGTGGTTGCTGCTCTCAAGCATCCAAATGTGGTCCATATCCTCGAATACGGTGTGCATGGCGAGGTTCCGTATTTCGCGATGGAACTGCTCGAAGGCGAAACCCTCGCGAAAAGACTGCAACGACGCAAGACCCTGGATGCCGTCTCCGTCGTTTGGATTGTGGAGCAAATAGCTCGCCCCGTGGACAAGGCGCATGCCAAGGGCATCATTCACAGGGACATCAAACCGGACAACATTTTCTTGCACAGAACCGATGATGGAGAGGTTCCCAAACTTGTTGACTTCGGAATTGCGAAGTTGATTCAGAGTGATGACAAGCAAGCGTTGACGCGAACGGATGCGGTCATCGGCACCACCCATTATTTGAGTCCGGAGCGTGCACGGGGGAAAAAACCGATCGATGCCAAGGTGGACCTATGGGCTTTGGCGGTCGTTGTGTACGAATGCGTCGTGGGTAGGCGGCCTTTCGATGAACACGCGGATGATCTGCTCGGGCTGCTCAAAGCCATTGCCGAAGTGGATTATCCTCCCCCATCCACCTTGCGTCCCATTCCCCCGGAGTTTGATGCTTGGACCGATCAAGCTTTGAATCCAAATCCGAATCGCCGTTTTGAAAACGCTGCCGAAATGGCAGCCGCCTTGCGAGAAGCCCTCCTTCCTGGAACCGTATCGTCGCTCACGGGCATGGCGTTCGAGGCTCTTGAACCGGAAATGCGGCCACCTTCGATGTCATCCGTGACGGAGACCGGCATTTCGGTCGACTGCAGTCAGGCCAGTTCCACAGAGCAATCCCTCGATCACGATCCTTCCTCGCCCGAGTATTCTCCACTGCCGGAGGCCTTTGCCACCCAACCTCAGCTTCGACGTTACGATCCGGGGGGAGAGTCTCACTCTGTCGAGGTAGAACCAGCCACCAATCCTGTCAATTTTGCTGAACTCGATGGTGCGGTACCCACCGTTCGGCAGGAGCCGCACCAGCCCAAATCGCTTTCTATTTCGGAAGATACCGACGAGCCGACGCGGATTATGCGTGATGTTGCCGTGGCGTTACGTTCTGACGATTGGAACGATACGACAACGAACCCTGTGTCGGGCTCGGCATCGACGGTGGATGGTTCCATCGTTTCCATTCGGGCTCCGGGGACGGAATGGTCCGAGGCGCGGCCTCGTCGGCGGTGGCGATTGTACGCGCTTGCGGTCTTGACCATGTTTGTTGCTGCCGGTGTCGGGGCATCGTCGGTTTGGCTGGCCGCTCCCAAGCTCCTCACGGCTTCTGTTCAAGAATTGGACCCGGAGGCTTCGTTAGCGGTGACTGAGCCAGTAGTCACCGCGGCTCCCGCGAGTGTATCATCGCCTCCGGCATTGTCGGTTGTACCGCCGGTACTGGATGTGGAACGTTTACCGATAACGGATACGGAAGGGTCATCCTCAACGCCTGTGCCATCGCAAGCGCCCCCTCGCCGTTATCCTAAACCTATTGATAAGCGACGAAAACCGCACGAGGTGTTTGGACTTTGACCGATATGGGAAGTCGAGTTTCGCGAAGCATATCTCGCATGCACTGTGTGTTTGCGACTGTGCTTGCGTTCTCGATTGTCTGCGCTCCCATCCACGCGCAGACGCCTTCCCGAACGCATAGGGAGGCCGCGATCGCGCTTGGTGAGGAAGGGTTGGCGTTGCTCGATCAAGGGGAGTATGCGGCGGCGTTACGCAAATTCGATGCTGCCGATGAGTTGATCCCCGCGCCCACGTTTGGCGTTCGAGCGGCGATGTGTCTCGAAAAAATGGGACACTGGGTCGAGGCAATCCATCGGTATGAGCAGGTCGTAGCCATCCGCGTGGATCCTTCGTGGCCTGAAATCCATGTCAAAGCACAACAGGAAGCGCGTGTTCGAGCAGAAGCGTTGCGACATCGTGTGGCTCGACTCGAGGTCTCTGTCGTGGGACCCCCTGATGCACAGTATTCCCTCAAACTCGATGCGGCTCCCGTCGACTTGGATTCCACTTCCACCGTCTTGCTGAACCCTGGTGAGCACGTGCTCGAACTCATCCATGGAACCACTTCTGACTTGCGACGTTTTCAAGTGGCCGAAGCAGAGCACAGAACGGAACGATTCACCCTGCGTCCCCCCACGGATTTCCCACCATCATCATCATCGCTGCATGGAACCGTCGGTTGGGTCAGTATAGCGCTTGGAGTAACGGGTGTGTTGGTTGGTTCCGTGACGGGATATGTGGCGTACGAGAAAAAAAACGATCTCGAGGTTCGATGTCCCAAACGGATTTGTCCTCCCACGGCGTGGGAGGACAACCAATCCTATGACCGTTGGCGCACCGCATCGACAGCCGGTTTTGTGGGAGGAACGATCGCTTTGGGATTGGGAACGCTCCTTTTGCTTACCGAGCCTTCGACGGAACCCGCCCCGACCGCGACCGGTCGCTTTTCTCTCAAGCCGTGGTTTGGTGCTACGACCGCGGGATTCGGAGGAGAGTTCTGATGTGGCGTCGGCTCCTTCCGCCTCTTGCCTGCATGCTGGCTCCGATCGGTGTCATCGGCTGTGTGCTTCCGGACTTCGACAATGGTGTTGGACCGTCACCCCATACGGGCGGGGGTACGCAACAAGATGTGGTATCCGAATGGCCGGAGTTCGATTCCGGACCGGATTCCGAAGAGGATATCGCCATGGAGGCCGAGCCGGATGTCGATATCGATGCATCCTTTTGCGAAACTCATCCAGAAGGAACGGTTTGTGGCGAATCCGGTATTTGTGATGAGAAGGTCTGTGTCGCTGGCGTATGCGAACTAGTTCTCATCCCCGATGGCGTAGAATGCGAACAAGCTCCCAATGCGTGCTGGAAGCCGGGAGTTTGTGAAAGCGGGCAGTGTACGTTCCCCGTGGCTTTCCCCGATGGTTACAATTGGAAACCGGGCGATAATCTCGCTCGGTGTTGCAAGGGAGAACCACGCATGGTCAACACCAACGACGACTGTGGCGTGTGTGGAATCAAGTGCGATACGTCCGATGGGCAAAGCTGTAAACGAAATCCCGCGAACAACCGTTATTATTGTGAAGGATGCCAAGCGAGCGCCAAGTGTTGGTCAGGTTGTTGTTCCGAGTCCTTCATGCCAATTAGGCGTTGTGCCGCGAGCGATTGCTCGACGGGTGCGTGCGTCGGATGCCCACAAGGAACTTCCTGCGTAACCTCTTCTGTCGCTTCGAACGTATGTACGTACGATTGACCATGGGCCGGCAAAGCGCCGAATGGAAAAACTTGTTCCGCACGTTCCTACGATCTCCGGACTCCCACTCAAATTCGTGATGCGCAGCCGAAGCATCCAGCCTTCGAGGGGGCCTCGAACGGTGTGGTCTGCACCACCGGCTAGGTATAAAGATCTATAATTTCGTCTAGTTGCGATGGGTTGGGTTGCGGTGGTGGCGAAGGTGTCGATTCGTTTCAAGGCTTGTGAGGTTCAAGAAACCAATCGAATTTTTCTTCCCTTTCGTTTCTTTTCATCCAGTCGAAGCAAGTGACCGATCGCGTCGATCAGCATGGCGTGATCCGCGCAGGCCGCCATCTCTCGAATCGAATGCATACTCAGCATGGGATTGCCTACATCCACGGTTTTGATGCCTGTAAGCGCTGCAACGATCGGACCGATGGTCGAGCCACAAGGCAAGTCCGAACGTACGACGAACCGTTGTGGTGTGAACCCTGCGCTTCGGCACGCGCGAACGAACCGTGCCGACGATACGGCGTCGGTGGCATACGATTGGTTGGCGTTGGATTTGATGACCGGTCCTTTGCCGAGCACAGGGGCGTGTTCGCGATCGTGTCGGTCCGGGTAATTGGGATGAATCGCATGGGCCATATCGACGGAAACGAGCAACGATCTCGAAAGGCTACGATCCACGTCCTCCGCGATATTCCCTCCTCGCGCCGATATCACACGCGTCAGTATCCCGCGCAGCAGGGTGCCTCGAGCCCCTTGCATGCTCGTGCTCCCGCATTCTTCGTTATCCCACAGAGCGACCACTCGTGTCGGTTCAAGCATGGGGACCTGCGATGCGGCTTCGACGAGCGATGACAAGGCCGCATGACATGAAGCCAAATTATCGATACGTGGCGCGAAAACCCATTCCTCGTCTTTTCCCCCGAGACTCGAAGGTTGCAAATCCACAAGTTGAAGATCGAATGCCGCGATCTCGGAGGGCTTCACGGCCAATCCTTGTCGTCCGAATTCGTGAACAAGCAGCTTGCGCAAAGCATCTTCATCCGCGCTTTGTGCAAAACCAAAAATGGGAGGCAAATGGTTCTGCTCGTCGATGAGGAAACCTTTGGAATTGACGTCACGGTTGAGATGAATGGCAAGCGTGGGAATACGCAGGATGGGTCGTTGAATGTGAATCAATTGGGTTTCGAGGTCAGCCCCCGGACGGTCCAATACCACACGCCCAGCGAGTCCAAGATCGCGATCGAACCAGGTGGACAATAGGAGTCCACCGTACTTTTCCACGCCAAGCTGTTGGTATCCGAACCGTTGATGAGATGCGTTGGGTTTGAGTTTGAGGGCTGGTGAGTCCGTATGCGCTCCCACCAAAAGAAATCCCGCTTCGGACGGTGGTGCGCTGCCGACCACGAACGCCACGATGGTACTGCCGTTTCGGATGACGAAGCGGCGATCTCCCGGCGTGAGTTGCCACTTGTCTTGTTCGCGCAATGGTTCGAATCCCGCGGAGGACAGCCACGCGACCGAACGCTCGACCGCATGAAACGCCGTGGGACAATGATCGATGTACTCTAGCAATTGCAGTGCGTATTCTCGGGGCGATCTCATTCGAGAAGAATAAACACTGCTATCCATCCTGACCAGGACTTCACACGTGTTGGGGTATCAGACACCGTAACGTGAGTGAGGGAAGGCGTCGGGCTCGAAGTCTCTTTGGGAAGCGGTGGCGCGACCGCTCGTCAGAGCCTCTTGATAGGCAGAAAGCGCGGACAGCACGTCTTGTTCGGTTTTCATCGAATGAAGTTTTTCGCGTACCATCGCGCTTCCTTTCAAGCCTCGTAGATACCAGCCAAGATGCTTTCGCATCTCCCGTATCCCCATGAATTCACCCGCATAGGCCACTTGCCTCGCGACGTGTATCCGAATGACTTGAAAGCGTTGTTCGAGGGAAGGTTCCTGGTCCACACCACGAGCCACATTTCGAAACACCCATGGGTTACCCAGCGCTCCGCGACCGATCATCACCGCATCACAGCCTGTTTGCTCGAGCATGGCCTGCGCATCCGAGGCGCAACGCACCCCGCCATTGCCGATCACGGGAACAGCAACCGCTTGTTTGACGGCGGTGATGATGTCCCAGCGTGTTTCGCCTTTGTGGTATTGCTCGCGCGTTCTGCCATGCACCGTGATGCATTTTGCTCCGGCTTGCACCACGCTCCGTGCGACCTGGACCGCGTTGAGTTCGTCGTCCCAGCCGGCACGCATCTTGACAGTCACCGGAACCGGGGCAATCGCACGACACACGCTTTCGACAATCGCAGCGGCGCGATCGGGATCGCGCATCAACGCAACCCCAGCTCCCGTTCCCAACACCTTACGAACGGGACACCCCATATTGATATCCACCGCATCCGCGTGGGTCGTCTGCACTGCCAGGGTCGCGGCCTGGGCCATCACGGAAGGATGGCTGCCAAAAAGCTGGACAATGAGTGCCCGCTCGCCTTGCGCGCGTGTCATACGTCGCGCGATCTTACGAACCTCACGCACCAATGCCTCACTGGACACCATTTCGGTGACCGCTTGCTCGCAGCCATGCTCGAGGCATATCTGACGGAACGGAGCACTGCTTACCGCGGCAAGAGGCGCAAGCCAGGCCGCTCCTTCGAAATTCAGGGGACCGATCCGAAATGCCATGACGGCTTGCCATTTGCTTCACGAAGCTGGGGTTGGCAAGACTCGAGGCACATTCATCGTTCGTGCATCCGAGGCTCGTCGCTGTAGCTGCCTGCATCGGGAGGCCTCCTAAAGCAACGCGGATCAAGGCTTGAACAAAAGGAAAGTAGACCTATTTGTGATGTGATTTCAATATGTTATGACAGGTGCGCCGGTCGTGGAAGGCGGCGGGCGTAAAGCGAGTTCATGCATCAATCAGAATGGGAAATACCGATCATGGAGTCGTCACCACCAGCGACGTGCCCGAGGCCGATGAGGTAGCGTCATCCGGCCAAAGAAAATTCCATCGCTTCGTTCCCGAACGCAAGTCCAGGGCAAATAGCCGTCCCTCATCATCACGAACGAATGCAAGCGACTGCCAAATCACAGGTCGAGCCGAAACGGATTCGTCGAACCGAGTTGTCCAGGCGATCTTGCCAGTCGTCGTTAGCACACCATGCAAGGTGTCGTTGGAAGATTGAAGGAGCAACAAGGATGGCGCGATAGCCACGGGTTGACCCTGCTGTTTCCACGTTACCGAACGGTCCTGCACTGATATCGCGCGCGTTTGTCCATCGAAACAGGCAAACACGGAGTTGTCCTGGGCGAAAACCGATGGATGGTAGGAATCGCAAGCATCCGCGCCACCATCATAGCGCCATCGCTGCCGACCGCTGCTCACGTCGAGCCCCCACAAGATACCGTCTGAACTCGCGATATAGACGTGCTCGCGGTGGATCGTTGCGGCTCCCACCGTGTTTGGCGCGAGGTATTCCCAAAGGACTCTTCCCGTTCGAGCATCCACGGACCGACAACGCGGTCCGTCGGTTACGATCAGGGTATCATCGGTGATGGTCAAGTCCTGCAAACGGCACGTGTCGATGGGCAGGGTCCAACGCAACGAGCCAAACACACGATCGATGGCATAGAGCCGATCTTCTGGTCCCGCCACGTACAGGCGAAACGCGTCGACGGCCCTGATGCGAATCCGAGCGCTTTGTTCTGGATGTTTCCACACCTCGAAGGGCTCCTGCGGATTGTCGATATGGATGCCGGTGATGCGTCCTTGGGGTTGAACTTGATAGAGAATTCGGTCGTGAATGGCAGGAGGCAATCGATCGGTGATGGATGCGCGAAAACTTCGCACCATGGTGCCAGAGGGGGCATCGAGAACGAAAACGACTCCGGCATGATGCTCCATGAGCACTTGATTTTGGGCCACCGTGGCAGGAGATACGCTGGGCCAGGGAGACGATGCGACACAAGCGATCGCCGCCACCGCGGTGTTGACTTTGGGAATCCACCAGGCTGGTGCCGTTGAAGGACGCGATCCGAACAGTGCATAGGCAATGGCCAGCGCGGGAAGAGCGACGAGATCGGAGGGATCGGACCAGATCCGGAAGGGGATGCCGATGAGCGCCAGCCAATGAGTGAAGGCGTCGGCCAGGGCAGGGATCGTGTTCAAGGCAGAAAATAGGATGCCTACCGCGGCGTAGGCGACGATGGTTCCGGGGCGGCTTCGAATTCGAAACAGGGCGCATAACACGACGGGAGCCACGATCATTCCGGCAAAATCGCTGAGTTTTCCTGTCAGCACGCTCGGAATGACTCCCGAGCCCTTGAAAACATGGTCGTTTAGCACCAGCAGCAAAAGTGCGCTCCACCACAGCGGATGTGTCAAACCGCTCGGGCAACTTCGACGGGTTGAGCGTATCGAGCTAGTCGGTAAGGAAGAATCGTTATGGGTCCGTTCGCTACAGCGACGATGCATGAAAGGGTCGTTAGCATGAGCAGCGAGCGTCGTCGACGTGGCGAAACGGCTTGGGTTTGCGTGTTCGAACGGGCGAAAAAAATGGAGCGGTGGGATATGGGGTTCGAGAGGGCCGGGGCGTTTGCTAGAGAAAGACTGTAAGCCCGTTCCCCCTGACGAGCAGGTCTGGCATGATAAGCAGCGGAGTCTTTGATGCCCGGCAACGGGATAGAACGAGGAGGAGCCGTGTCTCAGGGTGACCGCTTGACGAAACAAGAACTGAGCTGGCTGCTCACCCAAGAGGCTCGAGCAGCGGCAAAAACGCTTCGAAAAGGCGTGGCCCGGCTGTCGCATAGCCCGCCGGAAATCACCATCGAAGAGGCGCCCACCGAAATCGAATCTTCGCTGGATGCTTTGGATGATGCCATGCGCATGCTCGACTCCCTCAATGCGAGTATGAGCAAGCGGGGTTCTCGAGGAAGAGTCGACCTGGCCGCTCTCATCGTAGAAATCATCCCTTCCGCCAGGGTGCGCCTCGAGCCGGGAAGTGGAACGGAAGTGTTTGGCGATGAGGGAGATCTACGACGCATGGTTCAAATCCTCGTCGGACAAACCAGCTTGCTCGCCGGGGAAGTACAAGCTCCTGAAGTCACCATCAGCCGTGAAGGTGATGAAGTGCGCGTGTCTGTCGCTCTCGGTCCCGAAACTCTCTCTGGGGACCGAACAGAACGAGCATGGCTTGGACGCATGGCAATCCGCTATGGCGGACGTTTGGAACTGGAGGGGGGGCAGGAATCTCTCATTTTGCCCGCCGAAGACCTTCATGACCGCAAGGAAATGGAAGCGCTTCGCAAAGAATTGCACGCCGCTCAACAGCAGGGAGAAGCCTATGCTCGCGAACTCGCCGCGGTTTTTGCCGCCGGAGATTCCGCGGAATACGCTTCGGTGGCACCTTCCACGGTGCCTCCTCCTCAAGATGCGTTGTCCCCCATCATCGCTTTCGCTTCTGGTGTGGCAAGCCAACTCAAAACCACACTCGCCAGCCTCTCGAAAGAAATCGAAAACGCATCGGTCAAAGGACGATCAGCGGAGTCTCGCTTTTTGGAAGCGACCCAAACCTGTTACGCACAACTGCATGAACTTCTTTCCGACGTAACGCGGGTCATGCAAGTCAAGCCCGACGAGTTTCCCGCGCTTGTGGACGTGCGGCCCATCGTCCACAACCTTGTGGAGCATGCTTCCGTTCGCGCCGACCGCCATGGTGTCCAACTCCAATCCTCCCTCGCCGACAAACTCGATGCCGTCGTTCCGCCTTCGGCCACCGAAACCATCATCCGTTTGCTCCTCGACCACGGTATCGCCGCTACCCCGCGCGGCGGAGTCGTCCATCTCGAAGCCTGTATCGAGCAGCGGCACCTGGTTTTCGTTGTGGATGATGGAGGGGCCTCGGTGCCTTCAGGCATTCGTGATGCGCTGATTTGGCTTCGAATCGACCCGTCTACCGTAGGAAGACCGCGTGGCGTGCACCTGTTGAGCCTATATTCAATTTTATCTTCTGTTCGAGGAAATTTAGAAATAGCGGATTCTCCAGAAGGCGGGACGCGTGTCCTTGCGCGAATTCCCGCCCCGTGACGCCGTCTGTTACCGAAAAGCTCGCTTGCGGGTTCGTTTTCCTATACAAGCAGATGATATGAAGATCCTTGTCGTGGAGGATCAAGACTCCATCCGACGAATGATCGAGGCTCTGGTCACGGGCCGAGGGCATGACGTCGTTGGCGTTGCCAATGGTGCCAAAGCCTTGGAAGTATGCATGCATGACCGCCCCGATATCGTATTGCTCGATCTCAACCTTCCCGGCCATTATGACGGCTTCGAGGTGTGTCGTCGGCTTCGCATGGATCCATCGACACGCGATGTTCCGATTGTGATCATTTCCGCGTTGGATGACCTTGCATCCCGTGAGAAGGCGGCCAATGCGGGAGCGACCGCCTATTACACCAAGCCATTTAGTCCGATTGCCCTGCTCAAAGAAATCGAGACCCTCAAGGTGCAAATCGGAAAAAACTAATACGCCTACACTGTCGACAATCGCGGTTTAGCGCATATTCAGATATCGCTTGGCACGCTCCGTGGCGGTTTGTCGAAGAGCCGATGCCTCATCTTGAGGAATGCGTAGCTTCTCGACCATCGCATCAATTACTTTATGCTCCGTCTCCGATGGATCTCCGTCGGCGAAGCTGAGCAAAACAGCGTGTTGCAGCAACACGCGACGATCGTCGAAACTCAATTCGGAGACGGGGATATCGTCGACCGTTTTCGGAGTGGCCGCGTACGTTCGCAGTTCTTCCGCTTCCTCGGGGTTGGCTTCGAACGCTTCGAGCAAGGCTTCCAGGACTTCTTTCTCTTGGTCCGCGAAGTTGCCATCCGCCCACGCTACCGGAACCAATGACATGAGAATTGCTTTGTTCTGCTCGTGCATGGCGGGAATGTTCGATGAGTGCGTGCCGTTCGTCAACCCGTTCGAAGCAATTTGTCACGATCGCCTTGTTCGGACGATAAGGCCGGATTGAAGTGTCTTTTCCTTCCGCGCAGGGGACCTCCGCCTTCTTGAAAGCGCCCGCTCCATTTTCGCGCTTCTGGCTGAATCGCCAGGATGATTCATCGGTAGTCGTGATCGTTTGGTGAATCGATCACTCCTTGTGCAAGGATGAACCGGGACACCTCCTTGGCGCTTGACGGCCGATTTGCTGGATTTTTCGCCATCATGCTCGAGACGAGTTGTTGTAACGCGGGTGCAAGACGGCCAGTCGGTGGAATGAGGGCTTTGGGTTTTCCCTGAAGAACGTTTCGAAATACTTTTTCCCTTGTGGAACCCTGGAACGCGGGCTCGCCCATCAAGCTTTCGTAAAGAATGGTTCCTACCGCATAGATATCCGTTCTCGGATCGAGTTCGGCTCCCGTGACTTGCTCGGGAGCCATGTATTGTGGAGTACCGAAAACGAGTCCCGTGCGCTCGTCCACCGATGCCGCGGAGCCTTCCACGGCGAGTTTGGCCACTCCAAAGTCGAGCAATTTGATGCTTTCTCTACGATCGTTTTGGCGAACCACATAGATGTTTGCCGGCTTCATGTCACAGTGCAGGATGTTTTTCGAATGTGCTACCGCTAGGCCGCGAAGAACTTCATTGGCGATCCAAAAGGCTCGCCGTGCGGTCAGCATCTTGTTGCGACGAAGGGTTTGCTCGAGGTTTTCTCCAATCAGTCGCTCCATCACGAAATACGGCGTGGTGCCATCGAGAAATCCAGCATCGAAAACCTGCACGATCGTTCGATGAGATAGAGCCCCCACGGCTCGTGCTTCCCGACAAAATCGCTGGTATTCCTCCAACCGATCCGCATATCGCGGATGCAAAATCTTGATGGCAACGTGTCGTCCCAGGAATTGATGCTCCGATTCGTAAACGATACCCATCCCTCCAATTCCTATGACGGAGATGAGTTTGTATTTGTTGTCGACGATTTGACCCAAGCGTTTCTTCGCATTTTCAAGGGTTTGTTGCGCCGATGGCTCGGCTGATTCCTGGTTGGAGAACATCGTTTCTGCTAATTTTTGACTTCGGCTTGGCGTAGCACAAGGACAGGATGCCATAGGATGAGGAGCTATTCGTGGCTATCGAGCTTTGCGGTCGCGGTCATGCTCTTCGCGTGCCGACCCCAATCGAATCAAGCCGACGGGGCTAACGAGCCGACCGTGCGAAACGAGACGATTCCCATGGTTCGTTCGTCATCGGCGCCTGCAAGTGCGCAGCAACTCGCTCTTCTCGATGGTCTTGGGGTGGGCGATGAACTCGAAGGCTATGAGGTGGTGTGGATCGGGGCCGTGCGCGCCGATGGAGGAATGGAAATTCGTTTGGAGGCTGGAGGTCAGCGAATGCGACTGGTGATTGCCTTGATCTCCGACACCCCACGGCCTCCCGTCCGAACCGAAAAATATGGTCTTTATTACGAGGGCCTCGATGTCACCCATGCCGCGGGGGAGGAAGAAAGCTTGCGGGTTCTCGAAGCGCTCGCCAAGCGTGTTCGAAACGTGGAAGCCAAGGTGCCAACTCCAGCCGGGCTTGGTCAGCTCCGACCCCCGTCGACCCCATTATGATCTTTCAAGACGCGAGTTCTGCGACGATTTGTCGTGCCACCGTTTTCGCTTGGTCAACGCA
The DNA here is from genome assembly GCA_002070115.1 of Deltaproteobacteria bacterium ADurb.Bin207. GTDB lineage: Bacteria > Myxococcota_A > Polyangia > Polyangiales > Polyangiaceae > MWCO01. Next base: position 14,130 of record MWCO01000066.1, on the reverse strand, counting down.
AGATGCGGGATGAGCTATTGCGCCAACCGTAGCGTGTCCTCCGCCGCCGTATCGGGTGCAAATCATTCCGATGTGATGGCGTCGAGGAAACGGAGACCAGGGATTATATCCAACCGATATTTTCGTATGATGACGACCCCGCGTGAGCATCACGGAGTATACGCTGCGTGGAAACAAGGCATAGGTGACGAATTTTCCAGCGACTTCATGCAATTCGCTGGAGAGATCGGCCAGCACGACCGTATCGAAGGATAGGCAGTTGCGCCGGACTGCTTTGACGAATTCGCGGTGGTATCGGAGAAAACGTTTCGCGGAACGTCGCACGGCCGGTTCGGACGCCACTTGTTCGATGGGGTTTGCGGCAAGACGAGGGATGAGTTGGTTGAGGGTTGTGCTGTGGCCCGCATGCTCGAGGACCGTCATGAGTTGGAGCACGGGGTGTTCGCGGGCGATGGCTTGTTCGGCGCTTTCGAACGTGGCCGTATCGATTCGGTCTGCCCAGGAAACGAGAGGTGCCAGTTCAGGTAAGTCGATTCCGAAGGGTTGGGCGGCGATGTCGAAAACGAGTTTGGCGCAACTTCCGTAGGAGGTGTCATGAAACCTGCGATGGTTTTGATGCTGCAGGAAATGGGCGCGGTCTTCATCGGTCGAAAAAGCCGTGGGATGATGGTCGAAGTACCAATGTAGGTTGGGGTGGGGTGTGTAGCGATAATCAAGGATGGCGTTGATGTCTCCCGTGAGCAGCACGTTTGGGTCGCACCTCGATTGGGGGGAATAGCCGCAGGCAACGTAGGAGAATTCGAGGGGTTCCGCGCAGAAGGACTGCAAAAATCGAGTGAAAACCGCAGCGGATGCCGCGCCATCGAAACAATGCCCGTGTGTGGCAACTACCACACGCTTGGCTCTACGTTCATTGACCTTATGCATCTGTATGGTGGTGGACAGAATAATGACCGCCCGTTGTGAGGATCCGATTCGAAAGCGTGCATAAATTATGGCAAGATGCCGTCCAATTGAAGTCTGCTTCCACCCCATCGGGCCATTGTGCTGTTGCGGTCCATAAGGATATCAGGTGTAAGATAAGTTTTCCGTGATACGTTTGGTGCATCGAGCGGCCATCAGGCTTCTCAGGAGGATATGGATATGAGCAAGCGAGTGCTTCTTTCTCTGGCCGCGGTTTCCGTGATTGCGGCGCTTCCTTTGGCTGTAACGTCCTGCAAAAAGGATGAGCCCAATACGCCCAACAATTTCGAAGGGCAATATGGCTACGGCCAGCCGGGCTATGGGCAACCGGGATACGGCCAACCCGGCTACGGCCAGCCGGGTTATGGTCAGCCGGGGTACACGCAACCCGGACAGCCCGGCTACACGGATCCCAACCAGCCTGGAACGCAACCCACCCAGCCAACCGGAACGACCACGCAACCAGCGGCCAACGATCCTTTCGGCCAGTTGACCGGCATGGTCGGCGCGGTTCTTGGTGGAATCGGTGGCGGCACGGGAGGTGATGGCACCAACGCGGCCGACCCCATCGCCATCGGTATCCGAAACAATGCTAGTCAAAACGCGCCGGGTATGAACCCCGATGGCTCCATGGTCAAATTGTCTTTGCAACAAGGCCAAACCTCGGAAGGACAGGTCACCCTGCAGCCGGGCAAGTGTTATACCCTCGTCGGTGCCTCCAGCATTGGTGTGCTCGAAACGGAGATCAAAGTCACCATGCCCGCCCCGCTCACCCAGCAGGTTCTCGGCCAAAACGCCGCCGGTATGAACCCCATGCCGGTCGTTTGGGGTGGCGGCAACTGCTATCGAAGCCCCTCGCCCATTGCCATGCCCGTTCGACTCGAAGTCACCATGAAAAGCGGTGCCGGAACGATTGGAATCCAGGCTTATTCCAAGTGATTTCGCATGACTCGCCTAAAAACGGCAAAGGTGTCGTCGCCTCTGCGACTTGACATCACTTGCCCTTACGAGAAATTGTCTCGCGAATCCTAGTAGGACCATGCTTCGTACCCCTCGGATATCACAACGGAGTCATTCATGAATCAACGCAACGCGTTGGCCATAGCGGCCGTCCTTGCCATCGTTACCGTCCCGCTCGCCTGCAGGAAAGAACCTGAATCACCTCAACCGTTCGTTCCCACCACAACGGCGCCGACCGATACACAGCCCCAAACCACGGCACCTACAACGACTCAGACCGCTCCGACCGCCTCGGCGACCTCCACCCAGCCTTCGCCGACCATTTTCGACCCAGCAGTTCAACAACTGCTAGCCGCACAGCTTGTACCCATCGCCCAGACCGATGCCAAAGGGATGAAAAAGGAAGGGGAAATCATCAGCGGGGTGCTGCAGGAGGGACAATCCCTCGAACAGATCGCGATGCTTCAACCCGGTAAGTGCTACACCGTGGTGGGCCTCGGAATGCCCATGGTCCAAGAACTGGATATCGTCATGGCACCACTCATTCCGCTGCCTGGAGCACCCAATCTGCCGATGGCGCAAGACCTGAAAACAGGTGCCCAGGCCACCATGGCCCCGGCTCCCGACTGCTACAAACACGTGTTGCCCTTGCCCATTCAGGTCAAGATCATCGTCACGGCCAAAACCGGCTCCGGTCCCGTTGGTGCTCAATTGTACGTGAAATAGCGGCGTACTCACTTCTGCCACAACTTTTCGCCGCCATGGCCGAAGCAGGGCTATGGCTCCTGACGATCCCTTCGTCCTTACACCCTTACACCCCGATTATCCCATCGCCGTGCGCGCCATGGCCAAAGCACCGGCTCGCCTGTTCGTGCGCGGCACCCTCCCTCAAGCCCGGGCGGTCGCCATCGTAGGAACACGTCGCGCCACCGCGCCAGCCCTTCGATTCACAACCCTTCTTGCGCAACGGCTCTGCGAAGCTGGCTGGTCCGTCTGGTCCGGGGGAGCCGCCGGCATCGACACCGCCGCCCACGAAGGAGCGTTGCGCGCCAATGGGAAATCCGTCGTCGTGATGGGCACCGGCTTCGACCATCTTTATCCCGTGTGCAATACCGCTTTGTTTCACCAACTGCTCGAAACTGGTGGCGCTTGGCTTTCCCTCTATCCCCCATCGCAAGTGGGAACACGGTGGTCATTTTTGGCAAGAAATGAATTGCTCGCTTCGCTCGTCGACCATGTCGTACTTGTCCAGGCTCCTGCACGATCCGGCGCGCGATCGACGGTGGCGGCGGCGCGGCGCATGGGAAAAACGATTTGGGCCGTTCCTGCAAGCCCGTGGGAAAATGTCGCGGAAGGCTGTTTGCTCGAGATTGCCGCCGGAGCGCGCGTGCTTTCTAGTCCCACGCAACTTCTTGGACGAGCGATGAAACGGCTCTCGCCCTGCCGAGTGCTGTCAAATCATGAACAGGCGGTCGTCGATACGTTGTCCTCGAGCGCGAACAACCTGGATGCGATATGTGAACTCACGGGTTTGAGTGCGGGACAAGTCTCCGCTGCCGTCCTTACCTTGACCCTCGACGGCTTGCTGCTAGAAAGCGCCGACGGTTTTTATCATCTAGCAAGGCAACAACAACAACGATGATGGCTGTCGAAGTTTCATGAATATCGTGACGGTCGTGGGAGCGGGGTTGGCCGGCTCGGAATGCGCGTGGCAACTCGCCGAACAAGGATTCGCAGTGCGTTTGGTCGAGATGCGTCCCGCACGAACCACCGCCGCCCACCAAACCGGATTGTTTGCGGAATTGGTTTGCTCCAATTCGCTTCGAAGCGGGGATGTCGCCAACGCGGTGGGAACCCTCAAACAAGAGCTTCTCGCTTGTGATTCACTCATCGTTCGGTTGGCTCATCAGCATCGTGTGCCAGCGGGGGGCGCAGTTGCGGTCGACCGCTTGTCTTTTGCCCAAGCCGTCACTCATGCCATCTGTTCGCACCCCCGGATCGAAGTCGTGCAGGAACACCTCGATGCCATTCCCAAGGCTCGACCCTGCGTTCTTGCGACGGGTCCTCTTACCAGTGATGCATTGGCCTCGGATTTGTCCCGTGTGTTGGGTTCGGACAATCTTCATTACTACGATGCCATTGCTCCCATCGTAGCTGCCGATTCCATCGATTGGGACATCGTATTCAAGCAATCCCGCTATGACCGATCCGATCGGCAAAGTGAGGAAGACGCGCAAGCGTATGTGAATTGCCCTCTCGATAGAACACAATACGAAACGTTCGTTTCGGCATTGCAACAGGCCGATCGGGTTCGCCCCCACGCGTTCGAACAATCACAGTTTTTCGAAGGCTGTCTGCCGATTGAAGAAATGGCTCAACGGGGACCGATGACCTTGGCTTTCGGGCCCATGAAACCCGTGGGGCTCATGAACCCGCGCACCCACGAGCGTCCGTACGCGGTCGTTCAACTGCGGCTCGAGAATCGTGAAAAAACCGCATATAACATCGTCGGTTTTCAGACGCGGCTGACACGCCCGGAGCAAAATCGAGTCTTTCGAATGATCCCGGGTCTCGAAAATGCCGAGTTTCTCCGATGGGGAGCCATCCATAGAAATACATTTGTCGATGCTCCTGCCGTACTCGATGAGACGCTACAACTTCGCGCGCTGGACGGAGTTTTCCTTGCGGGGCAAATCACGGGAGTGGAAGGTTATGTGGAGTCTTGCGCGTGCGGACTGCTGTGCGCGCGCCTGCTTGTCGATCGGCTGAACGGGCGAATTCCTTGTCTTCCTCCCGAAACCACGACCATGGGTGGATTGCTTCGATATCTAAGCCAATCGCGTAAACCATTCCAGCCTTCGAATATCACATGGGCCCATGTTCCGCCGCTCGAAGGGCGATTCAAAAAACACGAGAAAAAAGCCGCTTTGGCCGCAAGGGCTCTGCGTGACATCGAAGTGTGGCGAGATGCGCAGCGGTGATCGGCGACGTGAAGCAGAACCGCATCGCGCCATGGATCGAAACCTCGACGAACCCTGGGCGTGTGAAGTAGGAGACAGAGGACTCGTTCGATCTGAGGATGTCAGGGAACATGAAAGCAGCATTGGTCGGGTATGCACAGACGGGAAAAACGACACTGTTCAACGCGCTGACGGGACAGGCAGCCACGACGGGGGCAGGTCGTCAAGATAAGCCTAATCTTGGCGTGATCAAGGTACCCGACCCGCGCGTCGACAAGCTATCCGCGATCTACAAGCCGAAAAAAACCGTGTATGCGGAGCTTCGCTTCGTGGATGTTCCAGGACCGCGAACGAAAGGGGGAGGATTGGATGGGCCAACGTTGCAATCCTTGCGCGAGGCAGAAGCGTTGGCTGTCGTGTTGCGTGGGTTTGAAGGCAGCGATGGCAGCGAGCCGAACCCTGTTCGGGAACTGGATGATTTCGAAGCAGAACTATTGATCAACGACCAGATCGTGGTGGAAAAGCGGCTCGAACGTCTCCATAAGGAACATGCCTTGGGGATCGAGACGGAAACGCTGGAGGCTTGTCTTGCCTGGCTTTCCGAAGGGCGTCCCCTGCGTACCATGCCATTGCGTGTGGAGCAGGAACCCGTGATCGCCTCATACGGATTCGTGTCACGTCGTCCCATGCTGGCGGTATTGAATGTGCCGGAAGAAAAATCCACGCAGCAGCCGCCGTCCGGGTTGGTGCAAGCGGGAGCCGCCCGGAGCGTGGAAGTGATGTCCGTTTGTGCAGCCATCGAGGCTGAAATCGCCGCGTTACCGGTCCATGAACAAGGTGAGTTTTTGGATAGCCTAGGTCTTTCGGAACCCGCGTCCGCTCGCTTCATTCGTCATGCCTACGCGCTGCTCGACTACATCAGCTTCTTTACCGTCGGACCCGATGAGGTTCGAGCATGGACTACCCGACGCGGCGATCGAGCGCCCCATGCGGCGGGGCGCGTTCATTCGGATATGGAACGAGGATTCATTCGCGCCGAGGTCATGAAACTCGATGAGTTTTTCGCGTTGGGAAGCGAACAGCGTGTGAAAGAACAAGGGAAACTTCGCGTCGAAGGGAAAAACTACGTGGTGGAAGATGGCGACATCCTCAACTTCCGTTTCAATGTCTGATCTGCCGTAAGGTCCGCGCCCTCACGACCAGCCGGAAGGCGCATTCCGTCCGTGTACTGGATGGGCTCAACTCAGCCAGGTGACATTGAACACGCAGGCAGGATCGCCCACCGCCTCACAAGCCGTCTTGGATACTTCAATGGATCTTGCGCCCAGGTGCTCGAGACCGGCTTTGATCACACCCGCGAGTGCCGTGCAGATGGCGAAAGATGGTTCGAGTTGATCGCGAATCTCGAACCGACCATATCCCCGCCCAACCTGTCGCACGCGAGCGATGCCCTGGCCCACCATGCTAGGCCATAGACGCGAAAGCCCATCAAATAAACATTCGGGAGTAGGAGCGTCCAACATCGTCCGAAACCACTCGTTCAACTCTTCTTTGCCCGCACGTTCCCCCACGATGACACAGAATAATCGGTCATCTACGCCGCATAAGGCATCGGCTTCCTCCAGGGCCGCCATGATGGGCGTTGCGGCAATGGGCCCGATGTCCGCCGTGAGATCGAGCACTTTGTCAATCCCCGGTACGCGGTGAACGATTTCGGTCCAACGCTGCGCGGACTCTTTTTTCAATGCTCGCACGAGTGGCGCGGCCAACGCCGATGCCATCATCGACGTTGCGCTGCCCAATCGAAGACGCGCCGGAATGACATCCAACACCCGCTCCCGATTGCGAAGAGCGCGCAGGTCATTGATCACCGTTTCTGTCACCGATGCCACATCGTCGTGGACCAACTCCGAAAAGGAACGAAGCTGTGCCAGCATTTCGCTTGCGGACGAATAACGAGCGTCAATGCGAGGATGGGTAGCCCGTGCTATGAGCGCTTCGAGGGCCGCAGGTACGCCGAGAGCGATGAGATCACCTCCGAAACGCGGGATGCCTCCTGGACAAAGCATGGCCGAAAGCAAAACACCCGCGGCGAAAAGATCCTCCCGACGATCCGGTTTCAAACAATAGGCGTGGGGAGCAAGCAGATAGGGGCCGCGGGAAAAGGGAGGAAGGCCAACGGTTGACACGGGACTGTTTTCTTCACGGTTTTCGAAAGTCGCCGCGCCAAAATTGGTGAGCATGGCATGCTCCGTTCCCGATGCGCCCCGCTGTAGCAAAACGGAATCTGGAATCAACGCTCGATGGACAAACCCCGAGTTGTGAATCGCCTCGAGTCCATGAAGAATCTCGCTCGTCAAAGTTGCTGCTTGCTCGAGCGAAAACACCGTATTGTGCGCAAAGGCCCTCGCCAGACTTCGGCCTCGCTCGTATTGATACGCCACGTACGCTATCCCGTCGTCGCTTAGCCCCGCGTCGACGACAGGCTGCAAACGCGGATGCGTTACGGAACCCACGAGACGGGCTTCGCGAAAGAAACGATGGAGCACGTCGGGACTCGTGACCAATCCCGCATGAAGAATGCGAAGGGATACGAACCTTCCTACCGCAACGTGCTCGGCCTTGTAGGATGCCCCGAAAGGCCCATCTCCGAGGACTCGAACGATACGATAGCGACGCGCAATGAACTGGCCGATGAGACGTGGGTCCCCCCCAAGACTTCGTCCCGTGGAAGAACACCTGCGCAATCCGGGCGGATGCGTGCCTCCACAGTGCATGCAAAACAAACGGGATGGTTCGGTCGAACCCTCTGCCATCAATCGCAACTCCTTGTCACGAACCGTGGACGAATGAGAGCTTATCGGCACTGCACGTACTGTCGTCGAACGCCTCCGGGAATTGGTTGTGTGAAGATATCGTCAGGTAAAGGCGGGTTGAGACCCACCTCCTCGTAACGAAAACGCATATCATCGTGTGTATACGGTACTTGCACCTGAATGCGACGAGGTATCTCCGCGCGACATGCGGGACCGCTTGGAGGAATCGGTGGATCGATGCCCAACTCGTCGACCCTGGCTTGCATCGTGACCGCGTCGGCGTGATCGAATAACGAGGCTTCGAAGTGAACGTAGTCCCGCTGGGTAACGCGTACATACAAAACGCGAACACGCTGCTGCTGGTAGGGAAGAGCATAGTCCGAAGGGTTTGGCTCCAGATGCAGCTCTTGCATCGCCTCATGCCGACTCGGGATCTGAACCCGATAATACCCCGAACCGTTCCATTGAATCGTTGCGGCCTCCGGCTTGTGAACCAATATCGGCGCTTCTCCACGCAATAACTGCACTAACGCATGGGCTGGCATCCGCACCTGTGTCAGCCGTGCGATATTGCAAGGTTCCGGCGGTCCTTCGAGAAACGCACTGTTTTTCATGTCAAAAAACGAGAAGCGTTGGCCATCGGAGGTGAGCGTGGCAAGCGTAACTCCAAACGGAGATACGACATCGAAGCGAACACGAGCGGGGTCTACCGCCAAGAGCATCACATCACCACGAATGCGTCCGGCCTCGTTCATATGATCGAGCTTGCCATCTCCCTGCACGCCCCGCGTGCAAGCATATACCGCTTTCATTCGCGCAAGCGCGGCTTGTGCTGTCGGAAACTGCGATGGCGGCGGTGCCTTGGAACACCCCAGCGAGCCTAGCAACAGCAAATACGACCATCGTTTCAACGATGCCATGACAACTCGTAGCCTAGTATAGCTTTCCAGAAGAAACCACCCGCGCGTAGGAAACTCATCGTGTCGACAACTGAGCCCAACGCGCCAACCCACGTTCCACGATACCCAATACGTCCGACGTCAACGCCAACGACCGCATCGTTTCCAGTTCCGGCTCGATCCACTGAACCGCGGTGATGTCGTCGCCCGCCTGGGCATTCTCGCCACCGATCGGCGTGCATAAGTAGTCGAGCACCACATAATGATAGCCCTCCCTCATGATCTCCACGACCTCGAGCAGGTCGTGAACCATGATCGATAGCCGCGTTTCCTCGAGGATCTCACGGCGAAGAGCGTCATGGAGCTTCTCGTTTTTACGAACTTTTCCACCAGGAAGAGTCCATGAGCCACAACCGGGCGGATGACCCCGTCGTGCGATGAGAACATGCCCATCGGCACGAACGATGAGCGCGCCGACACCGATGATGGGACCGGTCACGAAGAACGAAGGGCCTCGAGAACGTCGAGGTCTGGGATGCAGATGGGTAAGGTGGCGCGCATGACGGCGATATCGTGTTGTTCGCAAAGGCGTGCGATTCCGGAGCCATCGTAAAGGGCGACAGTGGCGGCGTTGGAAGCGGCAGCTTCCTCGCGGGCACCGGATAGTACGGAACCAGCGGTCACGAGCCAACCGGCGTCGGCAGAGCCGAAATGGTGGAAGGCTCCGCGGAATTCCGCGACACGCTCGCGTCCGATTTCTCGGCCATCGCGACGGATGACGAGGGCGGAGGGGAGTTGTCCGACACCTGTGTCGTGCAAGGCGGTGAAATGCGATTCTTGCCCGGGGATTCCGGCGCGTCGAATCGCTCGGATGTGATGGAAACCGAGCCTTTCGAATACCAGCAGGACCAACTCGACGAAAGCGTGCCCGGGCAGTTCTTGCAATTTGCGGACGAAAGCTTTTCGGGCTGCCTCGCGGTAGCGCTCGACCGCGGCGATGGCCTCTTGTTCCAGGCGGCTCAGGTCGCTGTTGAGAAGCCAGTCTGTCAGGGCAATGCGGCCGGCCACGAAACGGAATCGCGGTCGCTGGCCCGAGGCGGCTCGTCGAAGATTGTCGGCTCGAACCGAAGCGGCGATTTGGGATTGGAGTTGCTGCAAATCCCCGGAAAGGCGTCCGCGACGCTGTGCGGTTTCCGCGAGTTGTCGGAGCGATACGGGACCCAAGGCGCGATCGGCCGCCGAAAGAGCCAACGCAATGGCGTCAGCCATGTCCTTGCCGCCAAAATCGTCCAACGCCACATGATCCAAACTCGTGGTTCCCACCTCCAGCACGACCGGATGGGGCCCCGCGGTGGCTGTTGGCAAAGCACGGCTCTCCGCGACAACTTCCGGGCTGCCGGTTCCCGCGGGCATCGCGGAATACGCTATGCCGTTGGTTTCCGGTCCTTTGGGACGACGCCGTCGGCGCCGTCGACGGCGAGAGCTGTCCCGATCGGCGTCGTGGTTGGAGAAAACCGGCTGATCGTCATCGTCGTCGTCTTCTACGGCGAGGGGAGTACCCACGGTTGCGTCGGCCCGTTGCGTTTCTTCGTTCTCCGTGCTCGCCGCTTGTGCATCATCGTCAGCGATTGTTTCGCGTTGGGGCGCTGGCGGTTTGTCTGGTTGTGCGTCAATCACGGCTCGCGGCGGAGGCTCCGATTTTTCTGCAACAGTGGGGGAAACAGGCGATTGCGCTTCTTGGGCCGGCGCTGCCGTCGCTGTTTCTTGCGTCACCGGGGGCTCCGAAACCGTGGCCGTCTCAGGGATGGCAGCCGGTTTGGCTTCCACGCTTTTGGTTCGGCGACGAATGGGTTGAGGGGGAGAAAGGGGCTGGGTTTCTACCGGTTTTTCCTGCTTTTTTTCTTGAGCCGGGGCAACTGGCGGCGGCTCTGGCTCCACCATCGGCTCGGGCGTAGCCGGCGCCGTAACCGTCCGCGCCGTCGGTTTGGCTTTGGCTACCATATCTTTGAGCAGCCCTGATTCTTCCCAAGATTTGAGCGCAAATACGCCAGGACGAACCCGCACCATGGGATTTTCATCTGTCGGCTTTTTGAATAAAGCCGCCAAACGCGCTCCCATCGTCACCTCGGGACTCTTTCCCACGTGACTCAGAAGGCTCTTTTCAATCGCATAGGCCGTGATTTCCTTGTAATGCAACGGCCGACCAACCTGGCGCAGCACCTCCGCTGCGGCTTCAGTGAACGTCATGACAACCTGTCCAGATGTTCTAGGTAGGCGCAATCTAAGCACCAATCCATCCAGGGAAAACGATCGGGACTCGCGCCATCCCCCCGACCGCTTGCGATATCGCCCGGGAAGCCTCATCACTCCCTCTCAGACCATACCGCTCAAAGCAAGCCCCATACCACCGGCTTTCGTATTCGTCAAACCGTGATTTGATTTTTTTCATTGACGCGCCATCGCCGCCCTCCACCCCCTCGTCCGATCCGTTGTGCGCTACACTGCTTTGTACTGACCTTTCGAACTTTTTCGCAGCATCCGGCATGACTCCGGAACGAACACTCCAACACCTCGAAGAGTTGCTCGCCAGACTCGGTGTCGTCGTTCGTTCAGAATCTTTCGACCCCCACGTTTTCGGCGATGCCTCCGCGCGAGGAGGGTTGTGCCGATTGCATGATCAAACCATCGTTTTCGTCGATGCTCGTGCGACTTTGCCCGACCGCATCGCGGTGCTCGCCGCCGCCGCCGCTCGCCTCGATACCGACTCGGTTTTCATGCCACCCGCCGTACGACAAATCATCGATGGGCATCGCAGCCGAACGGTGCCATGGCCCCAACGTCCTTCCCTGCGGCTCATTCATCCGCACAAACGCGGCGTTACGACCAGAAAGAAACGATCATGACGCCACCCATGCCTCGCGCCCATCCATTTCATGCGCAGTAGCTTCCCTACACGACTCATGCACGCACACCCGATATCCGCTCGATGTCCGCACCAAGTCCCGCCAACTTCTTTTCAATATGCTCGTAGCCCCGATCCAAATGATACACACGCAGCACGTCCGTCTCATGCGACGATGCCACGAGACCAGCGATCACGAGCGAAGCACTCGCGCGCAAATCCGTTGCCATGACGCTGGCTCCACTCAAGGCGGCAACCCCCTGCACGATCGCTGCATTGCCGCGAACCTCGATGTTGGCCCCCATACGAGCCAGCTCCGACACGTGCATGAATCGATTCTCGAAGATGGTTTCCGTGATGACGCTTCGTCCTTGTGCCAAACACATCAACACCATGAATTGCGCTTGCATATCCGTGGGAAAATCCGGATAGGGAGCCGTGGTGACGTCGACAGGATGCAACGGCCCTTGTCGTGTCACTCGCACTCCATCGCCTTCACGTTCCACCCGGCATCCCGCATCTCGCAGTTTTGATATAAATCCTTCCAAGTGCTCCATCGGAGCCTGTTCTATGAGTACATTGCCCGCGGTGGCCGCCGCTGCCACCATGAACGTTCCCGCCTCGATTCGATCGGCCACGATGGCATGATCAAAAGCTTCGAGCGCTTCCACCCCTTCGATTCGAATCTGACTCGTCCCGGCCCCCTGAACCTTGGCTCCCATCTTGTTGAGCGTGTGTGCCAACTCCTCGACTTCCGGTTCTCGCGCACAATTGTCCAACACCGTCCGGCCTTTTGCCAATACGGCCGCCATCATCAGGTTTTCCGTTCCCGTGACGGTATTGACATCGAATCGGTATTCCGCGCCATGCAATCGGCCCCCCATCGCTTTCGGGCCCTTGGCGATGACGTAACCACGGTCCAGCTCGATGTTTGCCCCCATGGCTTCCAACCCTTTGAGATGCTGATCGATCGGCCTGGCGCCAATCGCGCACCCCCCCGGAAGAGATACCTTCGCCTTCCCATATCGAGCCAAAAGCGGTCCGAGTACCAACACGCTCGCTCGCATTTGTTTGACCAACTCGTACGGCGCCTCCGGCCGAATCGTTCCTTGTTCCGCTCCCACACGAACGACCCCCTCGCTTACCTCGGTATCCCTGCCAAGGAACCGCAAAAGCGCCGCTAACGTATTGATATCACGTAGGTTTGGGACATTGCGCAAACGGCTTTCCCCGCTCGACAACAGCGCCGTGCATAGAATGGGCAGCGCCGCATTTTTTGCTCCACTGACGCGAACTCGGCCATGAAGGGGACGGCCGCCCCGAATTCTTATGGCGTCCATGACATCGCAAATTCCTTTGTGGGCGCAGCCTGCCCCAAGAGCACATCCAGAACAAGTCCCCCTCGCCGCCTTAGCCCATCGTCGAACCGATTGTGCCCCCCTGCGGGGCGCGGCTGCCCCCGAAGAAAAACTCAGATCATTTACCCAGACAAAAACGGATAGCCCGGTCCCTTCGCATCCATCAACCGCTTCATGGCGCGATCATGTCTACGATTCCTCGCGGTACGAGGTATGATGAGCCGCCGTGCTCCCCGCTGTCAAACTGCCCCTCGTCATTGGACGCTATGTGCTGGAGGGACAGATTGCATCCGGCGGTATGGCGACCGTGTATTACGGACGTCGAGTCGACGAAAACCAATTTGCCAAACCGGTGGCCATCAAGCGAATGCATCCCCATTGCGCGCGTGATGCGGACTTCGTGGCCATGTTCCTCGATGAGGCCAACCTCGCGGCACGCATTCGACACCCCAATGTCGTTCCGGTCCTCGACTTCGCAGCCGAAGGCGAAGACCTGATCATCGTCATGGAATACCTCGCGGGCGATACCGTGGGCAGCCTCATCCAATCCGCGCACGAAGCAAAGCTGTATCCCCCCCATCGCGTCGTAGCCGCCATCATCACCGACGTTCTTAAGGGGTTGCATGCCGCCCATGAAGTCCTGGGACAAGATGGCCAGCCCTTGCATATCGTCCACCGCGATGTGTCTCCCCAAAATATCATGGTCGGATTCGATGGAGTCGCTCGCGTTCTCGACTTCGGCGTCGCCAAAGCGTCTGTACGATTCCAAACCACGCGCGCCGGGCAACTCAAAGGACGCTTGCAATACATGGCGCCCGAACAAATCCGAAGCCGCCCTGTCGACCGACGCGCCGACATCTATTCGACCAGCGTCCTTTATTGGGAAATGATTGCCGGACGTCCGCTGTTCGATGCGGATAACGCGGGAAGCATGATGATGATGGTCCTCGAAGGTACGGTACCATCCCTTCGTGCCGTGGATCCGAGCGTCTCGCCAGCTCTCGAATGGCTTATTTTAAAGGGACTTCGAGCGGATCCGACCGGGCGCTTCCACACGGCGCTCGAAATGATCAACGCGATCGAAGAAGCCGTGGGAATTGCTCCCGCCGAAGAAGTCGCCGATTGGGTGCATCGCGTGGCCCCTGCTTCCGTTCGTGAACGTGTCGCGCGCATCTCCGGCGCCGAGGTACAACATCCTATCCCGGCTCCGCTTCCCGCTCCGGGGCCCGTGCCATCGAGTTCATCGCAGGCGGTCGCACCACCCCCCAAGCC
>MWCO01000065.1 GCA_002070115.1 Deltaproteobacteria bacterium ADurb.Bin207 | reverse complement strand
GGAGCTACGGGAGGTACCGGAGCCACGGGCGGTACGGGCGGGGGTGAAACCGGGGGCACGGGAGGTACCGGAGCCACGGGCGGTACGGGAGCTACGGGAGGTACCGGAGCCACGGGCGGTACGGGGGGAAGCGCGGGTGCGAGCGGGGGAAGCCCTGATCTCGTCATCAACGAAATCGACTACGACCAGCCGGGCGATGACACCGCGGAATTCATCGAGATCTTCAATCGTTCCGCCACCGCCGTGGATCTCACCGGCAAAGTCCTTATTTTCGTCAACGGTGGTGTCACGCCCCCCAAAGAATATGCTCGCATTCCGATGTCCGGCACGTTGACAGCCCATGGGTATTGGGTCGCCAAAATGGATCCAGTCACCGTGCCGGCGGGCGTCATGACCGAAAAAATCACGATTAGTGTTCAAAACGGACCGTCGGATGGGGTGGCACTATTCGATACTTCCACGCAAACCCTCATTGACGCGTTTTGCTATGGGGGACCAGTGCTGGGAGCCGTATTCAACGGTATCCCCGGGACCTGGGATCTGGTGGAAGGTACGGCGACAACCGTAAAAGACTCGAATAAAGATGTGTTGAGCCTGATTCGGCAGCCCAACGGCCAAGATACCGATAATGCTTCCGCGGATTGGATGACCACGTCCACGCTCACCCCTGGGGCGCCGAATCCTTGAGGATTTGTCGGAACCGGGGTGGGCAATTCGAATGTAATCTATTGATTTAAAAGAGATTTGGGCTATTTTTTGCTGCAGGGGTGTCGTTGTTGTCTACGACGTAGTACTGCCCGGCCAGCGGATTTGGCTCACGATGGGCTACCCTATCGATATGCAGGATTTCTGGGATGCGGAGGGGGGATTGGAATTCTGATTCTAATTAGAATTAGGAACTAAAACTAGGAACGGGAGGAATCGAGGTAACGGCTGACCCAGCTTGCGATGACGTCCGCGGCATAACGGGCATCGCGCGGCTGTCGAAGCAGATGGCAGGCGTCGTGTAGGGAGACGAATGACTTGGGGTGCATGGCGGCTTGAAAGATCCGTCCCGCGTGTTCGATACTCACGACCTCATCGCGCGGAGCGTGAAGCACGAGAATGGGTTTGTTCAGCGTTCGCAAACGCTGTTGCTGATGATGCTCCTTTAGATCCTCGAGCATTTGGCGTCGAACCGTAAAAGGGCGCCCAGCCAATTGCACGACGGCAGAGCCTGCTTTTTCGATTTGCTCGAGATGCGGGCCAAAGTGACGCTTGATATGGCCTGGATCGAACGGGGCGCCGACGGTAGCCACGGCTTTGGAGTCTGCTATGCGGTGGGCCGCGGCGATGACGGCAGCACCACCGAGCGAATGGCCGATGAGCAAGGCAGGCGTGCCACGCTCGGCTCGCAACCAGTCGGCCGCAAGCACGAGGTCATCGATATTGGACGAGAAGTTGGTATTGGAAAAATCGCCTTCACTGCCTCCCAGACCCGTAAAATCAAAGCGAAGAACACCAAACCCGGCAGCTACCAGCCTGTGCGCGATCGTAACCGCCGCTTTGATATCTTTGGAACAGGTGAAACAATGGGCCAACAGTGCCCAACCGTTTGGGGTCGACGACTCCCATTCGAGACGACCCGCCAGGAGCGTCCCCTGGCTACCCGGAAACTCGATGCGTTCGCTCCGCATGCGACTCACTCCTTTGGGCAAGTGGCCATAGCAGAAAGAAAGAGTGCGTCCAGCCTCGCACCATGCGCGCCTGACGGCTCCAAAGGAGTCGAAATCAGGGCCTTTTAGCTTCGGATGCCGTCGGAGACGAAAAGCCAAAAGACCGAACGAACGGGAAACAACCCCTGGGGGCAACTAAATTTATCGTTGTTTATCAATTAGTTACAACGATTTCGCCCCCTGTCCGGGAGCATGGAAACCTAAAGGGAGTCAGGGCCATCGCCGCCGCCGCACAGCCTTCTTTTCCCGCTTGGCTCCCACATATTTGGAATAATCCTTGTCGTAAGCCAATCGACATACCATACAATCCTTTATTTATAGATTATCGTTATTCAATCGCATCATTGAAAACCTCGTTGACGAGGATAGCCATCGGGGCGGTTTCGGGGCAGGAGCAACGCGGAAAGAGAGTCGGCACAGGCGTTCGTCAGGTAGCGCCGCTCTGGACGGCAAAGGTGCCAATGGCTATAGCACCGGGCGATGCCGTGGCGAGACCTCCAACGAATCGTGTTTCGAACCGCCCTTTGGGTCGTGGGGATGAGCGGTTGTGTGTTTGGGGGCTGCGATAATGATGAGAAGCCGACGATAACGGGCAACCCGACGACGTGGAAAATCCTTTTGTGGGCCGCGGGAAGCACGTCGGAGCCTACCGCAATGGCGGCTCCTCTGGTGGAGCCTGATGATGGCAAGATGCCCGAGACGCTCAAGGACCAGCGCGAAGTGTTGTTTCGTCGGATGAAGGCCTACTTTGGCTATACGGAGGAAACGATGGCGGCGGTGCGGCAGATCGTGGAGGGATCGTCGATTCTTGGGCAGGGCAATCCGTCGGAGACGCATCCGGCGATGACACGGGGAGAGTGCTTTCAGATCAGGAAAGCGGCGGGATTGAGTTATTTGGACGATCCCATTTGCGGGATGCGCAACATGGTTCCGTTGTATAAAGCGTCGGAGGGAGAGAAGCCGCAAGATGCGCGGGTATGCATCGATCAATATGAATTTCCGAATATGCCGTGTGAATATCCGGTGGTTCATGTGACGACGCGGGAGGCCGCGCTGTTGTGCAAGGCGTTGGGCAAACGGTTATGCGATGCGCATGAATGGGAAGGGGCGTGCGCGGGCAGTTTGCGAGATCCGAAAGACGAATATGCGTTTGGCCGGTCTCGTCGCGACATGAAGTCGATTCACAACAACAATCGCACGTTGGTGTGGGCCTATGGCAAGGAGAAGAACCACGCTTTATGTGCGACGGGCAGCAAGAAAAACAAGGATTGTCAAGGAGGGGGATACCGCAAGTGCGGTTCGAACACGTATCCTGCGGGCTCTTTTCCCAAGTGTGTGAGCCCGCTGGGGGTATTCGATCAGCACGGCAACGCGGCGGAGCACATGAATCTTCCGATGAAGCCCGATCAGCTCGCGAGTCTGGGTCACTATGGGGAGACGGAAATGAAGGGGAGTTGGTTCATTTTTGGGACCTACGAAGCCCACGAGGATGATTGTCATTGGCGCGCGCCGGATTGGCATGCGACGAGCGTGTTATCGACGGGCAGTCACTCCAACTATCATCTCGGGTTTCGGTGTTGTGCCAACGTGGGGGGAAAGCCGTCGGAGGCTGCTTCGAAGTAGACGGATATCGTGGAGGGAAGCCTCGGAGTGAAGTTTTTTGTTCGGACTTTTGGATGTAAGATGAACCTGCTGGACACGGCGCGGGTCGTGGCATCGTTGCGTGAAGCGGGTCATGAGCAAGTGCAGCGGGCCGAGCAGGCGGATATGGTTTTGGTCAACACCTGCACGGTGACGTCGGAATCGGAGCGCAAGTCACGGCGTGCGGTACGGTCGGCGCAGCGGGACGGTCAACGGGTGGCGGTATTCGGCTGCGGTCCGCGAGCGCATGGGGAGGCCTGGAAGCAGGCGGTTGGCGGCGCGCAGATCTGTGGCTCGGAGGCGGAGTTATTGAGCCTTTTTGGGGCCAAACCAGCACCTCGCGCGTCCATCACCACGCTTCCCACGCGGCTGCTGGTCCCGATTCAATACGGCTGCGACAATGGTTGTACGTTTTGCGCGACTCGTCTGGCACGCGGGGCCCATCGGACGGTTCCACGCGAAGAAGTGCTGGAGACGGTGCGGGCGTTCGCGGATTCGGGGGGCGGTGAAGTGGTGCTTTCGGGCATCAATCTCGCCGCCTGGGGATGCTCCATATCGACGCATCCGTGGGAATCGGAGCTGGCCTCGTTGCTCACCGCCATCTTGGAGCAAACGACCATCGAACGGATCCGGTTGTCATCGTTGGGGCCGGAATATCTAGATCCTCGTTTTTTCAAGGTATTTCGCGACGAGCGTATCTGTGACCACCTTCATCTTTCGGTGCAAAGCGGGTCGTTCCCGGTGCTGCAAGCCATGGGTCGCAACTACACCGTGCAGGATGTCGAAGAGATAGCGAGGCAAGCGAGAAGAGTTCGTCCGGATACGGCGATCACGGCGGATTTCATCGTAGGTTTTCCCGGGGAAACGGAAGAATATTTTCTGCAAACGCTCGAATTGGTGGAACGAGTGCAGTTTGCCCGGCTGCATGTCTTTCCATTTTCACCGCGAGAAGCAACGGCCGCCTACAGCTACCCCGATCAGGTATCGGAAGAGGATAAGCGTCGGAGGACATCGCTGCTGACGGAACTCGGCCACGCGTGCAGCGCTCGATTTCACCGATCTCAACAGGGCAAAACGGTTCGTGCCTTGAAGCTTGCGGATGGAACGAGCTTGACGTCCCATGGCCTTCGGCTGCGCACCACCACGGGACGGCAAGGGCAATGGGTACAGGTGCGCATCGAGCAGAAGGACATCGTTTCCGGATAAAAATCGATTGGTTCGTCGAGCGCCCGACGAAATGCGCTTGCGCTTTTTGCCATTGGTGTAAGCTTTGAATCGTCTCGAGCTTGATGGGAGCGAACGTCGTCATGGCGTCTCTTCGACCAGAACCTTCCATGAAAACCACTTCCTCGGCGGTGGAGTCCTGGGCCATAAAAATATCCTTTGGTTTCATGCTGTTAGGCATGTTCGGGCTCGTGGTCTACGACCTTGTGGATCCTGAAACCGCGGGGGCGGCCACGGGAGCCGAAGATTCAAAAAAGGAAGCGGATACAGCGGCAGCCACAGAGGCGCCCGCACCGTCCCCCTCGCCAACGATGGATCGACGCCGTTCATCCACTCCAGCCATGGAACGTCGTTCACCGATGCGGATTTCGCGAGAAAGGTCTCTTTCACCACCGTCAGCGGAGTCGGAACCGCTGGCGGACCCTGAGGAAGCGTCGGAGAAGTCATCGATTTCGAATGCGCGGGTGATGGCGGAACGAGCGAATCGTCAACCCATGATATCGTTGGGGGGTTCAGGCGAGAGGATTCGCAATCTGATTCGTCCCATTCAGGCCATTGGGCAACCGTCGGAGCCTTCGGAAGAACGTGGGGGACCTGCTCCGGAAGCGCCGCAAGATCAGCCTGGGTCATCGCCTTCCCAAGTGCCGGAGGCGCCAGAGCCGGGCCCACCGCCGGAGGGAGCGCAAGGGGAGCACTGATTCTTTCGGCATGGTATCGACCGGCATGATGTCGAGGCATCGACAACGGCCAATTGTTGGTTCTCAGCAGCTTTTCACGCGGATAGCTGGTTTCGAAATCATCTCGGCCTTTGCTGCTCCCACGGTTGTGCGCTAGGGGCGAGGGTCCTGATGATGGCAACGGAACTCAATTCTTCTCAACGGTCGGCGGTAGAGCATTCGCGGGGACCGATGCTGGTGCTTGCAGGAGCCGGCTCGGGAAAA
This sequence comes from Deltaproteobacteria bacterium ADurb.Bin207, assembly GCA_002070115.1. Taxonomy (GTDB): domain Bacteria; phylum Myxococcota_A; class Polyangia; order Polyangiales; family Polyangiaceae; genus MWCO01. Next base: position 29,751 of record MWCO01000065.1, on the reverse strand, counting down.
ACCATGGTGGTTACCCGTCGCATTGCCCGGCTCATCGAAGACGGCACGCCGGCGCGGGCGATTCTTGCGTTGACGTTTACGAACAAGGCCGCCGAGGAGATGGCGGAGCGTGTGCAGAAGCTGGTGGGAAAACGAGCGCAGGACAGTTGTATTTCGACATTTCATTCGTTTGGGCTGCGCGTATTGCGTGCGGAGGCGCGCAGTTTTGGTTTTCGGGATGGCCGGTTTGCGATTTTCGACCAGGCGGATCAGGCGAGTGCGATTCGAGAGATACTTCGCGCTCGAAGAGGGGATCGTCGCTGGGACGTGCATGCGATAGCCGCGCGCATTTCGGCGGCGAAAAACGCATTTGTTTCACCGCAGGAGTACGAGCCCCGGTTCGCGGATCCCTACGATGAAGTGACGGCATGGGTTTATCCGCGGTACGTGGAAGCGCTGCGCACGTTCCACGCGTTCGACTTCGACGATCTGGTCTGCGAGGTGGGACGGATGTTCCGAACTCGTCCGGATTGCCTGGAGCGGTGGCAATCCAAGTATTGGTTCATTCTGGTCGATGAGTACCAAGACACCAATTACGCACAATTCGAGGTGATGCGTTTGCTCGGGCAAGAGCATCGCAACGTATGCGTCGTGGGCGATGACGACCAATCGATTTACGCGTGGCGCGGAGCGGATGTTCGCAACATCTTGGACTTCGAAAAGCATTTCGAGGGAACGAAAGTGGTCAAGTTGCAGAACAACTATCGTTCCACGGAGGCCATCTTATCCGCGGCGAACGCGGTCATTCATGCCTCGACGGCGCGTCGCCATGAGAAGCGGTTGATCGCCACGCGGGAAGCGGGAGACAAGGTTCGTCTGGTGGTGGCGGCGGATGCGGATATCGAGGCATCTTTCGTGGGCGATGAGGTGGATCGGTTGATTCGCGATGGGCTGGCGGCGCGGGAGATGGCCGTGTTGTATCGATCCAACCTACAGAGCGAGCCTTTCGAGACAGCGTTTCGCCAGCGCCAGATCCCTTTTCGTGTCGTAGGGGGCACGCAGTATTACGAACGAAAAGAGGTGAAAGACTTGGTGGCGTTGTTGAGGACCGCGTTGCAGCCGCATGACGAGCTGTCGTTGCGGCGCATCATCAATTATCCGCCGCGGGGAATTGGTCAAATGAGTGTGGAGCGTCTTGCGGCCTACGCGCTTGTGCATGACATGACGTTATGGTCGGCGGTGACGAAGGCGTCATCGATCGAGGGGCTTGCGACGGCGGCGGTGGCGGGATGCGAAGCGCTGGTGACGGCATTGGGCGCGGTGGCCCGTGGGATCGACAGGGGGCTGGCTTCGGCGGAGGTGGCGCGCAAGTTGGTGGCGGACGTGGGAATGGTTGCCGATATCATGTCCGGCTCGGGATCGCAGGAGGCAGCCTCGCGGCGGCGAGCCAACCTGGAGCATTTTTTCAATACGCTGGCGCGTTTCGATAAAACCGGGGAGACTGGTGCCAAAGCGCTGTCTGAGTATTTGCAGCTATTGACATTGAAAACGGATGCGGACGACGACGCGGGCAACGTCGTGACCCTGACGACGATGCACGGAGCCAAAGGCCTTGAATTTCATACGGTTTTTGTGGTTGGGGTCGAAGAGGGGCTCATCCCCCATGCCAGAACGCTCGATGGGAAAACCACGGATGTGACGCCTCAGGATGTGGAAGAGGAGAGGCGGTTATTTTATGTGGCGCTGACGCGAGCGCGCACGAGACTCTATCTTTGCCGTGCGAAACAGCGGACGTTTCATGGCAAAGGGTCGAAAAGAGCGCCGAGTCGATTTTTGAAAAATATTCCCGAGGATCGATTGGAACGGGTCGATATCAAGGAGCAGGCGCCTCCGAGTCGGGAATCGATGTTGGAGGGGGCCGAAGCACTGTTGGCGGCATTAGAGAAGGGATGAGCAGGCTTGCTCCGCGCGTCTCGCGTTGTATCCTCATCGACGTACCCGAAGGTTGGACTCATGCGTTTTCGTTGGTTGTATCGGATGTGTTTGCTCGTGATAGGGGCGGTGCCGTGCAGTGGATGCTCCAAATCCTCGACGGAATCCGCGGTATCCGAATCGAACGCGCAAATCACGCAAATCGTGTTTTTGGATCAGGAGACGATCTGTCCTATTATTAAAAAGGGGATCGACTCTACCTGGCAGGAGCTTCAAGCTGCCACCAAGGGAAGGGATATCCGGGTGATGCGCGTGTACCGGGACACGCAAGGCAGTTTGGCGCGCAAGTACACGTTGATGAAGCCCACGGCGATCATGCCCGGCATGTACTTTCTGACGTCGGAGGAAGAGCTGGTTGATTTTCTGCAAGGGGAAAAGAAAGAAGAGCAAATCAAGGCGGTGTTGGATGCCGCGCGCCCAGCGCATCCGGAGCCTTCAGCCTCGGGGCAAGAGGTGAAGTGACGCCTGCTCGTGCGATGCTGATGACGCGCAAGATTATTTCCTCAACAAAGCAAGCAATCCTGCTTCGTCGAGAAGGTTAATCCCGAGTTTTTGGGCCTTGTCGAGCTTGCTGCCCGCATCCTGGCCGACCACGACATAATCCGTTTTTTTGGATACGGAAGTTCCGACGATCCCCCCCGCCGCTTTGATCAACGCGCTTGCTTCGTCGCGTTTCAAGGTAGGTAAGCTGCCGGTGAGGACGAAGGATTTGCCGACCACGCCGACTACGGCATCCGATAGTTGGCGTTTGGCTTCGAGCAGAACGCCGACCTGGCGAAGGCCCTCGATCACGCCACGCACGGAAGGGGAAGCCAGCTCGGCGAAGATGCTATCGGCGGTTTTTCGTGCCATCCCTTCGATGACACCGCTGCCTTTTTCCGGGGCGACTTGCTCGATGGCTTGTGGGTCGCCTTGCCGGTAGCGTTGGGCGAAGTCGAGCAAGGCATCGACGCTTTCGAAGTGATTGGCGAGGTCTTCGGCCATGGTGGTTCCGAGGTGACGAATAGAAAGGCCGACGAGCACGCGCGCCAGTCCCCTATCTTTTGCGATCTGCAGGGATTTCATGAGGTTGGCAGCGCTCTTTTTTCCCATGCGTTCGAGACCGGCCAGGTCGGCTTCTTTCATACGAAACACGTCATCGGGGGAGACAACGCCAAGTTTGTCGATGACTTGTTCGACGAGGGCGGCACCGAGCCCTTCGATATCCATGGCGCCGCGGCTGGCGAAGTGTCGAAGCCGTTCACGCACCTGGTGGGGGCAGGAGGGGTTGGGGCAGTAGATGAAGATATCTTCGGAGACGACGTCGGCGCCACAGGCGGGACAGGCGGTGGGCCTGGCATAAGATTCGGTATTTATTGGTCTTTTATCAAGATCCACCGAGACGACCTGAGGAATGATTTCGCCCGCTTTCTCGATGAATACGGTATCGCCCACGCGCACATCCTTGCGTTCGAGTTCGGGGAAGTTGTGAAGGGAAGCGCGGGAGACGGTGGTGCCAGCGACGAGCACGGGTTCGAGTTCGGCGACGGGCGTGAGTTTGCCGGATTTTCCGACTTGCACGGTGATGCCTTTGAGCAGGGTTGGTTTTCGCTCCGGAGGGAATTTGTAGGCGATGGCCCAATGGGGGTGGTGACCGGTGCCTTCGAGCCGCGAGTACAAGTCGAGGCGATCCAATTTGATGACCATGCCATCGATTTCGTACGGCAGATGTGGACGACGCTCCGCGTATTGCTCGCAGTAATGGAAGGCGTCGTGGGGATGATGGGCGAGGAAGATTTCGTCGAGGTACACGGGAGCACCGCAGTGCTTTAGCCATTGCAGGACCTCGAATTGCGACGTGGGCAAGGGCAGGTCTTCGGACCAGGGGATTTGGTAAAGGAACGAGCGGATACCGGCGTGGTGCAGCCCTTCGGGGTCTTTTCGTTTCATCAATCCGGCGCAGCCATTGCGGGGGTTGGCGAGGGGTTTTTCGCCGAAGAGAATCAGTTTCTGGTTGTGGGCCGAAAAGGCGTCGAGGGGCCAATATAGTTCGCCGCGCACTTCGAGCGAGCCACGCACGCCATCGAGTCGTTCGGGTACGGCGCGGGCGCTTTTGACTTGACGGGTGATATCGTCGCCTTTTTTCCCATCCCCGCGCGTGACCGCCCTTTGGAGTTGGCCCCGCACGTAAAGCAGCGAGACGGAGATGCCATCGATTTTGGGTTCGACGAGCAGGGGGAGTTGCTCGTGCCGATGGATGCCCAGGTCTTTTTGCCTTCGGTCATACCAGGAGAGGAATTGTCCGAGGGAAGGCAGGGAATCGCCTTTGCCGTCGCGACGATAGGGGGAGATTTTTTCGAGCGAGAGCATGGGCGAGCGATGTTCGACCTGCACGAATCCATCGGTATGGTCCACGCCAGGCGTTTGATCGATGCGCTGCTCCGGGGGGATTTCGAGTTCGTCGGCGAGTTGTTGGTAGCGGTCGACGAGATCGTCGAAGGCGGCATCGGGAATTTCGGGGACGCCATCGCGATACAATCGTTCGTGGTAGGCGATTTGGGAGGCGAGGGCTTCGTATTCGTCGAGAAGGAGCTGCTTAGGATGGCTCATGGGCCGAGGAGTGTTGGATAAGTTGGGAAAGGAGTCCAGGCTGTTGGCGGGGGTGGTGGCGTTGGGGAGGTGGGGTAAAAATGTTCTGAAGGATACGGCGTATCGCCTCTTATCCTACCTCGATTCCATAGCTTGCCTTGGAGCACCCCCAACAGTTTCCCTGAGCTACTAACCATGGGACTGGCGCACTGCGGTGAACAATATGGGATGATCGTGAGCGTTTCGCGTATGCCGTGACCGTGACCGTGACCGTGACCGTGGCCAAGCGATGGTAGGAACTTGTTTCCATCTGTCGTAGGATGAAGGAAAGGCCCCGGGGAAAAATGAGGGGATGGCTCAGGAGAAGGGGGATTCAGCGCCCGGTCGGTACTCGGATAACAAAGGGGATACGAAACGAGAGGGTTCGGTCGTCGAGGTGAATTCGCCGTTTGCGCTTTTGCGATAGCCCGTCAGCGCAAGGCCAGGTCTTCGGGCTCGGTATGGGCCGGGGATTTTTCTTGATTTTTCTCCCACTTGGCAACCCGTTCCATTTGCATCAATACCGAGCGAGCCAGGGCATCCAACGCATTTTGCAAAGCTTTGGCATCTTGTTGTTCGTGGTGTCGGGAAGAACCGATGACCCAAGTGACACTCGACGACTCGAACGGCTCCATGGTGGTAAATTGGACGGTACCGGTTTTGACGTCCAGGAGGCTGGCTTCGACGTGTCCGTGGGAGCCCACGGTGACGCCAGGGGCCATGAAGAAGCCGAGCACGGTGGGATAGAGCCATGCCCAATTGTTCAAGTGGGAGCCATCCTCGGCGGCTACATGGCAAACGAGCAGATATCGAACGCGGTAGCGGGCGGCGATGGTGCGTAAGCCTTCGATTCCCTGGGGATTGGGCAGGCCGGTGGATATATCGGTAATATGGGAAACGTAAGGGGAAGCATCGAGGGCACGAACCATGGCGGGGCCAATCATCGAATGCTGGTCGATGGAAGCAGCGGATTCGGCCCGGAAAGGCTCACCGAGAACCACGACACCCATGCGGGCCGGGAAGCCCAATTCCACGCGGGAACCGAGGATCGTCTGGATATCATGCTCGCTGACGGAACCCGTCAGGTCACGAGAAAATAGCGAACGTTGTAATGCAGGGGCGGAGGCAGACTCTTTGGGGATGGGCGGGGAATTGTCCCCCATGCTTCTGGAAGCGCCGCAACCCAAAGCAACCATAGCCATGACCGAAGTGAGCAATAAGGTAGGAATCCGTTTCATGGCTCTGGAACGTGGTGCCAAGCGGATACCTTACAGCGGTGGATCAAAAATAGATAACTACGCGTAAACAATAGATAAAACAATGTAATGAGCGGATGAAAGATCTTGTTTTTATCGACGACAGCCTGTTGGGGCAACGGGATTGATGAGCAGGGGGAAGTGATTCGAAAGCCAGGGGATGTAGGCAAACCGCTTGTCATGGCCCCATCCCCAGATGGCATCGACGCTACGGCATTTTGCGATACGTCGAGTATAGTCTCCCGCCTCCCGGACGGGTTTGCTTTGATGGATTTGGTCATGCGCCTCATCGCACTGCTGGGATCAATATGGGTTGACTGTGGCCGATTTCGTGGGCTGTGACCGTGACCGGTTTCGTGGGCCGTGGGCCGTGAGCGTTTTCGCGTTTGCCTTGACCATGACCGGTTGGCAAAGACTCTCTGGATCCCCGCGGGCAGTTGTGCCAAGGTTGGCGTTCTTGCACGGATTCTAACGGTGGTTGGTGCTCATGGGCGAGCTATATAGTGGCTTGTCATGGGTATCGAAAGCGAGGAAAGGGTTGGACATGGACGTATTGGAAGCGATCAAGGGACGCAGGACGATTCGCAAGTTCAAGAAGGATCCCATTGCGCAAGAGCAGCTCGATGAGATTTTCGAGGCGGCGATGTGGGCGCCATCTCATGGAAATACGCAGCCCTGGGAATTCGTGGTGGTGGGACCGAAGGCGCGGGCACGATTGCTGGCGATGGTGCAAACCAAGGTCGATGAGCTTCTGGCAGCGCCAGATGTTCCGGAGCCCAAGCGCAAGGGGCTTCTATCTCTTCGCGACGACTTTGGTGGCGCGCCGTATATGGTCGCGGTGGTGAGTCGTCCGGGGGTCGAACCATTGGAAATCGTAGAAAACCCAGAATGCACATCGGCAGCGGTACAGAATATGTGTCTGGCGGCCTGGGCCCGCGGGATTGGGGCGATATGGCTTTCGGTGGGCGCAGCGCCTCCTTCGCGGGGTATTTTGCAAATTCAAGAAGGGGCCCAGGTCATTGCGTTGCTGGCGCTGGGCTATCCTGATTTCGTTCCGCCGCCGCCTGCTCGGGAGAGCTACAAGACGCACATTCGTTCGGTGGAGTAAGCTTGCGGAACACCGAGAGCCGCGCGATCGAGCCCTTCCCTCTATTAGCGTAACTATCGGAATTTATTATATTTTATCCGAAGCCGACAAGGAAAATCGCCCCCTTCTTCCGCGCAGGGTAGCGACAATTCTCTCGCTGGCTCATAGTCCCCGCAAAGCTCGAAGCGGTGGGGAATCGAAGAGAGTTTTGGCGTTGAGCAGCGTGATGGTATTGCCAACCTCGGGGTGAACGTCTTCGCGGGCGGCCTGGTTGATGACGCCTTCGAGCAGCATTCGATGGTCGGGGGGCAAGTTCGCGGGAACAGGTTCGATTTCGGAGGGGTTCACGTCTGGGATTCGAAATACATCGTGGGCGGGGATGGCGGCTTCCACGCCATTGTCGGAGAGCACGACGAATCTGCGGAATTTGGCTCCGGAGGAGGAGAGGGCGAGCAATTTTCCGAGGTCCAGCACGCAAACGATGGAGCCGTGGAGGCTGATGATGCCGCTGACGAAGGGGGGGGTGAGAAAAACGCGGGTGACGGGGCAAGGCATCATCGAGGTTTTGACCTGGGACAGGCGCACGGCGAAGCGCCAATGTTCGATGCGAAAGCCCATGAGTTCGAGGGGTTCGCTGGAGTCCGGGGCGACGATATTCATCGTTTTAGCTCTGTCCGGGTTTGGCGGGGAGCAGGGCTTTGGGTCCCGGGGGTTGGGGAGCATGGGCGTCATCGGTTTTGAACTGTTCGACGCTTGCAAGCAGGGCTTCTCCCAAGCGCTTGAGTCGGTCGCCCTCGGAGACGGTTTGCTCGCTGGCGCTGAGTCCTTCGCGCACGAGCATGTAGATATCTTCCATATTGCGGGCGATATTGTCGGAGACGGCGGCCTGTTCTTTTTCGCGTTCGCCGATTTCCTGAACCAATCCCATCATTTCGTTCAGGCCGCGGAAGGTGGAATCGACTTTGATCACCCCGGCGTCGACGGTGTTGGTGGCGTCGCCCATTCGTCGCACCGCCTGTTCGGTGAGCAAGCGGATCTGCGCGAGTTGCTCTTCGATTTGTCTTGCGGATTTATTGACTCGTTCGGCCAGGTTGGACACTTCGTTGGCGACGACCGCGAATCCTTTGCCGTGTTCGCCGGCATGGGCGGCTTCGATGGAGGCGTTGAGGGCGAGCAAGCTGGTTTGATCGGCGATTTGTCCAATGGTTTCAACGATATTGCCGATGCGCGCGGAGCGTTCTCCCAGGGTTTTGACGTGTTCGGAAACGTCGACGACGGTTTTTCGGATATCGATGATGGCGTTGGAAGCTTCGCCGACGGCCTCGCCGCCGGTTTTTGCGTGGTCGGCGGCTTTTTGTGAATAGGAAGAGAGCTGTTGAATCATCTGGTTCATTTCGCTGACGGCGGTGGCGATTTCTTCGACTTTGACGCTTTCTTCGCGGCTTCGTTGGTGCAGTTGGCCGGCGGTCACGGAGATCTCGGCGGCTGAATTTCCGACTTCCAAGGCAGAGGCTTTGACTCCGTTGAACAGCATCTGCAGGTGATCCAGCATGGCATTGAGATTGCGGGCCAATTGGGCGAGTTCGTCGTTGCCATCGACGGGAAATCGGTGGGTGAGGTCGGCGCCCCCTTTGGCCATCTGTTCAGTGTAGCCGATGAAGCCTTGCAGAGGGCGAACGATGCCGCGGGCGACCAGAAAGCCGAGGAGAATGGAGACGATGAGCGAGAAGCCGCCGGTCCACAGGATGGGGCCTTCGACGCGGTTTCGGTCCTGGAGAAAGCCTGTACGAATGCGTGCCATCACCAATTCGCCGCGTTTTTCTTTGTCTTCGACGAAGATGGTTCGGGGGATGGAACTGAAGTCGTACATGGTATCACCGAGCATCAAGACCTCGAAGGTGCGGCTTCCTTCTCGGTCATGGTGTCGATTGGCTGGTTCGTAAGCTTTGGCGAGGGAAGCGGGGTCGATGACTTCCCCCAAGGTCGAACCGATCACATTTCCATCAACTAAGTAGAAAAGGTTCTGCCATTTGTTTTTTTTGTCATCGGATGCTTTCGTGAAGTCCATGAAGAAGTGGTCGAGGGAGAAGCCAACCAGGATGGTTCCCACGCGGCGTCCGGTGCTATCGCGAATGGGCGCTCCGGTAGCGAAATAAGGTTTTCCCTCGAGTTGTACATAACCGGATAGGACCATGCCCTGGGCAATGCGTTGATAGAAAAGCTGTCTCCGAAGGCGTTCGGCGGTGATTCCCTCGGGAGCTTTTCCGACGGGAACATCGTGGACATCGGTGAGGAGCATCAATTCGGGTTCGAGGGCGGCGCCCAACACGCCACGGGCGGTTTTCCAGCGATTTTCCGGGTCACAGGCGGATGTGGGGGCAGCGGATTCGACGTCAGGGGTGGTTCGTGCGGCCAGGCATCGAACCAAATCCTGATCATTGCCGATCGACTCCACCACAGCGGACATGGCTCGTGCCATGAACGCCGTGGTGTTTTCGAATCGGCCGAGGTGTTTGGCGAGAAAGGCGCCACGGTCCAGAGCGATGCCGAGTTGATAGCGTGACATCAGCACGGTAGTGGCGAGAAATAGCAGCAGCAATCCCGTAATGGACAGGATGATCCGGCTTCGAATCGACCTGAGGCGTGACAAAAACGTGTTGTTCATGCTCGAACATCCATCCTCGTAGCCGCACGGCGGCACTCGATTCTTTCGTCAAGCTTGGTTCCAAGCCCAAACAAGGTAGCACAGAGCTGTCCGAACCGCGTAATTCCCAATGGACCGGGGTTTGGAATGGATGGTGACGGTCCTGTTCAGCGGTAGCCCTGGACAATCACGGGCGGTGGCCCGAGGGTTGGGTCATGCATCAAGAGCATCATCATTGTTCACACGGGCGCCTATTTCCGGCGGAAGCAGCGGCAAGACTCGATGAACCGACGCGAAAGAGCCGACAACCTCCCGAGACGCTCATCGGTCTTCTCGACCTATTTTCCGGGGCCAAGGTGCTTGATTTTGGGGCCGGGACTGGTTTTTTCGCGGTTCCGATCGCGCAGCATCTGCGAAAACTAGGCGCTAATGGCAAGGTATGGGCAGTCGACAGCCAACCGGCCATGTTCGATCATCTTCGGGCGAAGCTTGCAGGGCTCGACCTGGCCCCGATCGAAACGCTCGTGGGGTCCACCGATGAATTGCTTCAGATGGAGGCAGGAAACATCGACCGGGTGTTGCTTGCGAATGTCCTGCATGAAGTCCCGGATCGCCCGAAGCTGTACGCGGCCCTTGCCCATATCCTCGCACCGCAAGGATTGGTGTTGATCGTCGACTGGCACCCCGAAGGGAGCACGGATCATGGTCCCCCCAAAGAGCATCGTCTGGATCCGAAATCCGTGGGTGAATCGCTATCCCAATCGGGATTCAATCGTATCGAGATATCCCCTTGTTTCTCGGATCATTATTCCGTTCGAGCCATTCGATCGTAGAGATCCCATACGGATAGGATGAGGAGAGGATTTTCGTCGGCGAAGCGGCCATGCTTTGTTCGAAGAAGGTGAGCCCACCGGCGAAAGGCGGATTCAATACGCGAAGCTAAAGGATTCGGAGGCGGAGCCTGCATCGTTTTCGGCGCGAATATGGATCCAAAACGCTGGCGCGAGACCCTTGAATTCGAAGGGAATGAATGCTTCCTGAGCAAACGGGCGCGCCTCGTGATCCAGCCCCCAGGTAGGATTGGTCCATGAAGGCACCACGGTAGTCGTTTGCACCGTCCAAGCCGAATCATACCAAGTCAAAGAGAAGCGAGGATTACGGTCGGCCACGTGATAGCCGCGCACGATGATTCCTTCCTTTCCGCCGCTCGAAAACTTGAAGGCGGTATCCACGAGGGGGCGCCATGCCTGTTCGAGGATCTCATCGATCAGCGCTTTGGGTTGGGTTGTGGTCGTACAGGTGAACAGCGGATCATACATATACGAGATGACGTGTTGCACAGGGCCCGCCCCCATGGTGATGGCGCGATCCAAGCGTTTGAGGGAAGTTCTTCCCAATTCGGTGACGTACGAGCATGGTTCGGTGGTGGTGGGTTCGAAAGCTTCGAAGTTCGCCCATAACGTGGCGTGAGCCCCCGCGGCGTTGGCTTCATCGATACCTTTTCGTGCGGCAAGAAAAAGCTCAAAAGTCGAGGCGTTATAGGTTTGCGCGAAGGTTGCCCCCGCGGGCACGGAAGAGGCTTTGGCAAGTTCGGGATCGACTTGCTCGATGGGTTTGTCTTTTTCGTAAGGCCAATACAATGCCCCCTTCGAAGTGCCACGGCCATCTTGAGGCGCAATGATGTCGATGCCGAGCATGGCGAGACGTTTCACACCCGCCGAAACATCCGCGGCGGTGGAATTGCCGTGGAGTTTGTTCGCTGCCCAATAGGGCGAAAGAGCGAAGAGCTTGGTGGGAAACAAGCCATGAAATAGCTCGGCCAACTGTCCATACATGCCGTAAGCGGCATCGAGACCGGTAGCGATGAGAGGCACCTCGAAAGTCTGGTACGTGCCCGCAAAACTTGGGTGCAAGGCCGCACGGGCCTGGTAATCGAGAAAGACCCGTCGAGACCATTCTTTGCCAGCCGCCAGCAAGGTAGGTTCCACATCCCAGGGCTTCGTTTTCGAATGGGCAATGCCCGGCATACCGAGGATAACCTTCATTCCAAGAGCATCCGCGCCATCCAACAGGAGTTGTTCCGAGTCCATGCCATCGCTCACCGCAAACATGACCCATACCTTTCCGGACGATGGGCACGAGCCTTGCGACGAGGTGGTGGGCAATACGATCCGATGCCATGTCGTGGAACCGATGGTGACTTGTTGGTCGAGGTTGGGACAGGCAGCGATGGCGCTGGAATAGGCCTGACCAAACGAGTAGCTGAGAAAACCCTCGATCCTGCTTTCTCCGACGCTATCGATGGCGTGTTGGATGCAGCTCACAGCACCTATTTTGCAGTCCGAAAACGCGGGATCGGATTCGAGATCCTGGCGTGTGCGAGGTTTGAGTTCCGGACCGAATTGCCAGACCCACTGTCCTCCCGCACGATGAAATTTTTCCAACACATCTTGCCAAGCACAAGCATCCTTGCGTCCAAACATCCATGTGGCTTCGATCGCATAGGGAGCATCGACGTCATGATTCCAGGGTCGTCCGCATGGCCCCACGGACGCTTCGGATGGCACGTCCTGCACCACATCCATGGCGGCTTCGATGGGAACGTCGGAGCTGACGTCTTGCGCTGCTTCTGCTCCGGTATCGACGGGGGGTGACGCGGTTTCGGGGTCCGCGCTGTCGGTGAACGAGTCGGGTATCGCGTCGCCAATAACTCCGGAATCGCTTGTATTTTGTGGAGTTTGTTCGGATTCACCACAGGCTACGAAGCCGACCGCGATCAGACAGAGCCCCATCGTTCGGGATATAATCGCTCGCATCGTGGCCAGACGGTAGCGCAAGGCAGGGCATGAGGCGAGCAAGCCCATACAGACCGAGTTTCGTTTGCGTAGGGTCCCCGTCGACACCATCGGCGCAGCGACGGGGAAGTGATCATCCACGACAACCGTTGGGAGAACCGCAAGGGGGATGGTCGTGGGATTGCGTGCTTCGCCCGTGTCGGATGCTTGGGTGGCATCCGACACGGGCACGGAGGGGCAATCGTTACAACCTATTGAAATTACGTAATTTTATTGGTTTAAGGGACTCCGTTTCCACGGCTGCCGTGGACCGTCGATATCCTTTTGGTGAAGGGGGCTCGTGGGATTGGTGTGGCAGGAAGCGCAGACGGGGAAAGACCGACAGGCGAGTCATTTCAGGGGAGCGGGCTGACAGATTCCCAAATTTTTTCCTGAATTGGATGGGAATACGAGCAGGGGGTTGCCTGGACGTTGAGCTGGTCTTTGCGTCCATTTGGATCACCCTTGTAAAACCATCAATAAATACGTCTGGTTGAGCAGTATGGGGTGATGCTCGCGGGCTACCAAGCCTTCTCCAAAAGCTCGGTGAAGCATTCATCCTGTGCGAGGTGGGTGATGGTCAGCTCAGCCAGGCTTGTGCTGCTGCTCGGCTGGGATAGTCGTCCGCGGATCGCCGGATGCGCCCTGCGTGGCAAGGAAGCATCGAGCCGGGATGCCAACGGATTGTCTGCATATTTCGATACGTGGAGCGTAGTGTTCCGGCTTGTGGACCGATGTTCGTGCATCGTGACCGTTTTTGTGTGCCGTGCGCCGTGGCCGTGACCTTGGGGTCCAAGACGACATATTGCTTACACTTTTGGGTAGCAGAGAGTGAGAGAATGGGCGTCAGGGCAAGTCAGGAGGGAGGCATGGCAGAGCTACACATTCCGGTTGCGGTATCGTCATTGTTGTCTTCGCCGCCGACTTCGCATTCGTTGTGTTTGCCAACGCCATCGCAATTGGAATCGACGACGGCTTTGAATTCGAGTTCGACATCGATTTCGTTGTTCAAGGTGTAATCGAGGGTGACTTCGGTGACGTCGCCTGGCAACAAGTCGACGGCGGTTTGGACGACTCCGAGGCAGGACCAGTCTGATTTTTCGCGTTTGAAGAAAGCGACATCGACGCCATCGGAGACGCCGAGGGCTCCGCGATTGGCGACAGCGGCTCGCAACCGTAAACGCAAGGGGCAGACGAGGGGATCGACGTCGAGTTGCACTTGCAAGTCCGGAGCGCTGAACAGCGCGGCACCCTGGGCATTCATGCGGAAATTGTTGTAGCGGGGATTGGTCCAATTGCGTTCTTCGTGTTGCGGGATGGCACCGCTCGAAAGCACATTGGTGATGTGATAGGCGTGTCCACTCCATACGCGTCGCGTGCGCACCCAATTGTCGAGAGCATCGCCGTATACGGCGATACCGCGATGGCCGCACAGGGAGGTCGTGCAGAAAGGAGCGGGGTAATCCGCGGGTTTCCAGGGGGCGCCGGTTAGTCCGATGCTCCACGGGGCGGTGCTGCAGCCGACGACGTTTTCGTTGGCGACAACGATGATCTCGGCGTTGTTGTCGCCATCGACGTCGGCGACCAAGGGATATTCCGTGGCGGTGCGTGTGTTGACGGAGGTTTCGAAAAGCACCTTGCCACTGGTGCCAGAATACACGCGGGTGAAGCATTCATCGGAATACACGACTTCGGCGACTCCATCGCCTTCGAAGTCGAACAAGGAAGAGCCAGTGACATTGGAGGAGATATCTTTGGTGGGAGAACTCCATCGGACACCCGTTCGATCGCAACCGGCGGGCAGAGGGGAGCCTTCGCATTGCAAGTCGATCACGAGGTACAATCCTTCGCCCGCGGTGCCGATTTCGGGATAGCCATCGCCATCGAAGTCACCGATGTTCAGAGGCCCGCCGCCATCGGTTTGCAAAGACAGCGGCCCCCAGAAGGTGCTGCCGTCGTGACCGTTGAGGATGATGAGCGAACCGTTAGCGACCAGGGCAACCTCTGGTTTTCCATCGAGATCGAAGTCCGCGATGCTGGGAAAGTGGTATGCGCCCAGGTCTGGACGCTGCCATAACGGGGTGCCATCGTGATGCCAGGCGCTGCGATCGGAAACGATTTCCAGGTCACCATCCCCATCGAGGTCTGCGGCGGTGGTGGCTGGACTTCCATACTCCACCGGTTTGCTCCACAGCAGCATGCCTTCATGATTGAACACGCTCAGACCAAAAAAGATCTCCGCGCGCCCATCGCCATCCAAGTCGGCAATATGAACGCCGCCCCCCCAACCGTTATGATTGAATCCAACGTCGGTGTTGGATATCCACTTCAGGGTCCCATCGGCGTTGAATGCCTTGACATAAGGTTTCGAATCCACCATGGGTTCGAGCCTTCCCACGCCGACGATTTCCACCTTGCCATCACCATCGAGGTCGCCCACGCTCAGGGCGATACCAGCGCCGAGGTACCCTGCATAACCAGGGGTTTCGAAGGGACGAGCCTGAATGGTGCCGTCTTCTCCGTTGAGGATCGTCAGCACGCCGCTATGCATATCGTAGATGGGATCGTTGGGGACGCCGGAACTGGTCGGGGTATCGTCATAGGCGGCAAGGATCACCTCTGGTTTGCCATCCCCATCGAGATCGAAGACGGCGGGACCTGCCAGAGCATCGAAGCGATTGCGCAACGGCACGTAGTGAAAACGCAGGGATGTGCTTGTGTTCACCGCACCATTTCGATTGAAGCCGTGTTGGATGGCTCGTCCGGTGGACACCTCGGCGATACCGATGGTGGCCCCATCACCGTCCTGCGTTGAACCAAGTTGTGCGTATTTGAGTTCGATGACTCCCGGGTCCGCATGGTTTTTGGCATGCAAATTCGCCTGAAACTCTATCCATTCTCCCGTGTTGCCCACCTGTCCGCGCCATTGCACGGCTACGCTTCCCACCGAGGTATTCACGGAAGCGCAAGCCGTCACGTTTTTCAGGTCATCCCAATAGGGGGCCACGACGAGGCTGGGGGTAGAGGGGCTTAACAATTCGGTATTTTGTGGAGCAGGTCCGCCCTGGTAGTTCGCATCGAGCGTCAACCAACCGTTGGTGGAAACAATCATCGCGGTTCGGTCTTTGTCGAAAAAGGGCAAGATCAGCCCTCCGAGAGGAACGACGGCCAACGCTTCATCGGAGTTGGCGAAAGCGAGAGGAAATCCTTGTGAGCAGATGTCGACGGCAGGAGAAGAGGAGGATGCTCTCACATACGGAGCGGTGACCGGCGAATAGGCCCATTCTCTGGCAGGTTGGAATTCGCCCACCGGAGGATGATATTCACAGGCGGGCAAGGCAGTCGCGGGAAGGCATCGATTCAGCGTGGGCTCACAATATTCGTCGTCATCGCAATCCGCGAAGTCGATACAATCCCCGCCTGGAACGACGCATTGGTTGTTGAAGCACACATCGGTGGCATCGCAACATACGATTGTCTCCTGACCACAGGGGACCGTGGGTGGCGTACAGGCGGCAATGCATTGACCTTTGTGGCATTGCTGATCGGCTTCACAGCATACGGGGGGATCTCCGCAACGCTCTCGGGGAGCGGGGCACTTTTCGAAGCATTGGTTATCGATGCATTCCTGGTTATCGGTACAGCACGCGAGGCCACATTGTTTTTCTGGGGGGCAGACGGTTCCTCCACCATAAGCACCTGAGCCTCCAACGCCCGCGGAGGCGCCCGTACCGGATTGTCCTCCGACGGCGCCGTCGGTTCCGCCATCCGCGCTCGAACCTCCCTGACCATTGGCGTCGGGAGGCACGACGATATCCGTTTCGTTGCCGCATGCCGTGGCGGAGACAACAGGTACCAGCAAGCCAGAGGCAAGAAGCTTGCGCCATGGAAACGAGCCATTTCGTCGGGCGATCACGGCCATCGCCATCAGCAAAACCACGAGAAAACCGTTGGGGGCAGCATGCCGAGTCATTCGGCAGCCGCATCCGTCATCGGAGTCTGAATCGGCAGCGGGGGGAGTTTTCGCGCCACCGCTGCCCGCGCTGCCCGAAGTTCCAGCGCTTGCTCCCGAGCCGCCTTGTCCGGCCTCGGCTCCCGAGCCTCCCGAGCCCGACGCTCCCCCGGCGCCTCCTGTTCCCCCTCCAGAGCACTGTCCTTGATCACACACGCCTCCGGAGCAGGCGGTACCATCCGGTTGATGATTGGGAACACATGCTCCCTCCCCATTGCATGTATCCGGATCGGTACATTCATTCTTGGTGTTGTCGCCACATTCATAGCCTTCTGGACGATGATTCGGCAAACAAGTTCCGAGCCCATCACAGCTATCCGGTTCCGTACACGCGGTAGCTTCGTGGCTACCACAAGCCGTCCCTTCGGCAACGTGATTGGGCTGGCATACGCCCTGGTCATCGCAGGTATCCGGTTGGGAGCACTCCGAAGTCGACGAGTCTCCGCAGGATTTTCCTTGGAGCGATGGCATGGCCGTGCATTGTCCTTGCGAACCTGGAGCGGCACAGGAATGGCAATCCGGACAAGCGCTCTGGGCACAACACGCGCCGTCGACACAATGACCGGTCTCGCATTCCCCCGCCTCCGCACACGCTTCCCCCAGCGTTTTTCGCAAGATATAGGCGTATACGGCGCCCGAGGAGCTTCCCTTATCATCATCACCATTGGAGCCCACGAGCGCGAGGTCCTCATAAACGGCAACGGCGATGCCGAAGTTATCGTTGGCGGCAGCATCGTCAGCGATGAGAATCTGTCGCTCTGTCCAGGTGGCTCCTTGCCGTCCAAAGACGTAAGCAGCGCCGGAATTGCTTCCTTTGGGGTCGGCGAGATGGGCACTGACCATCACCACGTCGCCAAAAATCGCTACCGATTGGGCGAAGCGGTCCTCGGCCGCGCTTTCACTTCCGACGAGTTTGGCTTGTTGTGAAAAGGTTCCCGAGTCCCGAACGAAGACATAAGCGGCCCCCATGTTCGCGGCAGTGGAATTGTCACGATAAGCACCAGCGATCACCGTGTCGGCATCGACAGCCACGGAGAAGCCGAAGTAGGCGTTGGCGTTCGGATCGGCGGCGTTCAGTTTTGCGGCGGCTGACCAGGAAGTGCCTGTCTTTTCAAATACATACGCCGATCCGGAGTTGCTCGCACCGTCATCGTCATTGGGAGAGCCCACCACGATCGTGTTGCCCTGCAGCGCCACCGCGCGTCCGAAGTTGTCATTCGCCGCCCCATCGCTGGCCACAAGTTTTTGCGCTTGGTTCCAAGCCGTCCCAGAGCGTTCGAAAACGTAAACGGAACCCGAGTTGCTTCCTTTATCGTCATCGGCGTAAGAACCGATGACCGCCGTATCACCATCGACCGCTACCGCGACACCGAAGTAGTCGGAAGCCGCGGCATCACCAGCCACGAGTTTGGCTTGTTGCGACCAGGTGGAGCCGGAACGAACGAAAATATACGCCGCTCCTTCATCGGAGCCGACGCCATCGTGTTGATACGCTCCCACCACGACGGTTTCGCCGCTGATATCGACCGCGAAACCGAAGCGATCGGTGGCGGCACCATCCGAAGGCGTCAATCTCGCAAGCTGCTTCCATCCGGCTGCTTCACGGGAAAACACGTACGCGGCGCCGGTGGCGATGCCGCGGTCGCGCGCTCCGTAGGCCCCTACCACGGCCAAGGAACCATCGACCGCCACGGCATATCCCAGGTTTTCGGCGGCCAATCCATCGGTAGCGAGCAGCTTGTCTTGTTGGGGCCAGGATGACGGATCAGCGCTATCTTGTTCGAAGATGAAAGCCGCGCCGCAGTTGGACCCGGTATCATCTTCTCCCGTTGCACCCACGATCGCGCGGGTTCCATCGAGGGCGACCGCGATACCGAACCAATCGTTCGCGACGATCCCGGTGGATAGAACCTTGGCTTGCTGTGTCCAATTCGTTCCAGAGCGCTGGAAAACATAAGCGGCGCCAGCATTGGCAGCAGCCTCCTTGTCGCCCCACGCGCCCACCACCATCCGGTCGCCATGCACCGCAATCGCGGCGCCAAAGTAATCTTGCACATCGGAGTCGAGCGCGATGATCTTCTGCTGTTGCGTCCAATCCGTTCCATTTCGTACGAAAACGTAGGCAGCTCCCGCGTCGGCGGAAGGTGTGTTGGCAAGGCTAGCCCCCACGGCGATCGTATCGCCGCTGATGGACAGGGCGGAGCCAAACTTGTCCAACGCCGCCGCATCGCTTGCCATCAACTTGCTTTGCTGCGACCAATTGCTTCCCGTTCGCGCGAAAACATAAGCCGCTCCCGCCAGCGACCCTTTTTCGCTATCGCCACTGGCGCCGATCAGCACTGAGCTACCATCCACAGCAACCGCGATACCGAATTGATCCTGTTCGGCTCCGGCATCTGCCGTCAGTTTGGCTTGTTGTCCCCACGCATTCGTCCCGCCCGCGTTTTGTCGGAAAATATAGGCAGCCCCCGCCATCGATCCCTTGTCGTCATCGCCGTTGGCCCCGACGATCATGGTATCGCCCTGGATAGCGACGGAGATACCGAAGTAGTCCAAGCTTTCGAGACTCGTGGGGAGGATTTTTTTGTGTTCGGTCCACTGGTTTGCCGAACGCAAAAACACGTAAGCGGCGCCAGCTTCGGCCCCCGCCTCATCATTTCCATACGCGCCCACGACGATGGTATCGCCATCGATGGCCACGGAGGCGCCAAAAAAATCTCCTGCCATCCCATCGGAAGCCAAAAGCTTTTGTTGCTGAACCCAGGTGGAGCCTTCGCGCGTGAACACATACGCGGCCCCCGCATCCACGCCCTTTTCATCGTTACCGAAAGCCCCAACGACGGCCGTATCCCCGCTGATCGCCACTGAATATCCAAGCTGATCGTTGTTGGTCCCGGCGCCATCTTGCAAAATCTTTTGATCGATGACCCACAGGATCGGATCGATCGTCAACGGATAGCTCGCGCCTCGATCGTCGACGACAATCTGAATCGTCGTCCCTTGTGCATCGAGCCAACATGGTACTTGTTGACCGTTGGCGTCCCATGCCACGAGACCACTGTACGAAAGGATGGTGCGTCCAGCCTCATCTTGCAGGGAGAGGGTACCGGCACGGGGTGTGGTTACGGCATGCACAGAGCCCGAAACCTGGAGTTCGAGCACGAGAGGGGATTCGGGCAAGCCGGGCGTTTGCGCCGATTCTGGCAAACTCGGGGGGGCAATGAGATAAAAACCTTGTTCCATGCCCAGAGGGCCGTTTGCGAACCATTCTTCGAACTGCTCTGTCCGCTCGAAACGTACCGCTCCTTTCACGATGCTCGGACCCGCGGTGGGCTCAGGAACGGGAGAAATCGCTCCAGAACGTCCCACGCCTTCCCAGCGAAGGGAGACATCCCAAGCTTGTGCGGGAGTCGTGGGACGGGCCGTCGAGATACGCAGGGCAGCTTCCGCATCCACGGTGGCGGCGAGTCCTTGGCTCGCGTTGAATGCATGAGCACGATCGTCGAGGCGTCGAAAGTCATATCCGACCGGCGCATCGTGGTGACGTCGATCCGCGGGGATATCTTCCGCCGCGCTGGGTATGGTCATGGCGTGGTGGGAAGGGGTGGGTGCGGGAGTGATGGAAGTCATCACGTCCAAGGGCTGATCGGAGACGCTACAAGCGATCATCAGCGCTGCGCTGGTGAGAGCCAGCGCTCGGATCCACATCAACGGACGATATTGGGAAAGGGGCGTTCGTGAGTTCATGGCTCCTCGAATCGAAACGCAAGGGGTCCGAAGGACACGTTTGCGAAAGCGTCAAATGCCGAAACCATGGTCTCAAGGGCGGTGCGGATTGTTGTGCGCCTGAACATGGACATAGAACAATAGCATGACGTCAGGATGCGTGTTTGCACGGAACCGCGGCGGGCGCGGATGGGGCGGAAATAATGCTAGAACGGCGGGTGGGACCTTGAGGGCCGAATTGAATCGACGTCACGCGACTGGAGCGTCAATTTGCGCAGTATTGATTGACTTTGTTGACGAGATTGGCCTCGGTCGTTTCGACTTTGCTGATTTCGCCCATGGCTTTGGTGAGTCCGGGAAGGTCGTTTTCGTTGGCGGCTTTGACCATGTCACGGGCCGCCTTGGCGCCGGTTCGGAGCATTTCTTCATATTCGACGGCCATTTTTTTTAGTTCTTCGTCTTTGATTTCGACGACTTTGATGTCATTGGCGGCCGTTTCCATGGTTGAGGCGACTTCTTCGATCGCTTTGGTATCTTCCTTGGCGGCGTTCATTTTTGCGGTAGCGGCTTTGATGGACTCGCCGTTTTTGTTGATGACGGTGACGAGTTTGTTGCAGTCCTGCACTTTTCCACCGCAGCAACCCGCGAGGGTCAAGCATCCGACGAGTGCGAAGAGACCGACCGCGAGATTGCGGGTCATGGGGCATCTTCCCTGGTGTGTATTGGTCCCTGGTTTCCATCCACTGCCATGCATCAACAACCTCCCAAGGATCACGGGCATGCACCCGCTTGGTTCAGGGTTCGACGATCTCGGTACTACGACCTGTTGGGTTCCGTCAAAGCTTGTTGGCCTCACGAGGGGGTGTGAATGCGGATTATGCTTCTCATGAGGCTCGAACCGCTACAGTTTGTCGGTTCTGCCTTGTTCTCGCAACGCATCGATGACCTGTCGAACGTCTTGACTTCGGTCACGCGGCATGACGAGCAAGGCATCTTCGGTTTGGACGACGACGAGGTCGTGAACGCCGATCAAGGCGACGACTTTTTCGTGCCGTTGGAGGGTCCAATCGGCCACGATGTTTCCGGAAGCATCGATGGTGATGGTTTTGTTGGGCACGGCGTTACGGCTGTCGTCTTTGGGAGCGAGTTCCCATGCGGTTTGCCAGGAGCCCACATCGCTCCAACCGAAGTTGGCGGGTACCACGGCCAAGGGTTTGACTTTTTCCATGACGCCGACATCGATGCTCACGGAAGGAAAGGCGGGGAAGATTTTTTCCAGCGCGGATTGTTCGTGGCCGTCGGCGGCGGCCCGGTTCAGGGCATCCACGCCTTCGGCCAGAAGCGGCAGGTGTTCACGAATCGCATCGACCATTTGTTGCGAATGAAAAAAGAAAAAGCCGGCGTTCCACAGGAATTTTCCTGATTCGAGCATGGCGTGGGCCCGTTCAAGGTCTGGTTTTTCCACGAAACGAAGGGCTTCGAAGGCACCATCGCCGCGTGCCGCGCCTTTTTCGATGTAGCCGTATCCTGCTTCTGGTCGAGTCGGTTGAATTCCGAGCGTTGTGATGATTCCGCTAGCGGCCACTTGCATCGCGTGAGTGACGGCGGACTGAAATCCAACTTCGTCCGTGGCTACATGATCGGCGGACAGGACCGCCACGATGGCGTTGGGGTCGCGTCGTCGAATCACAGCGTTTGCCCACGCAATGCAGGGGGCTGTATTGCGAGCGGTGGGTTCGGCAAGGATGTTTTCCGTGGGCAAAAAGGGGAGGCATTGGCGCGTGTGCTCCACGAGATGGGCACCGGTGGCAATCAAGATATTGGATGGGGGGACGACAGCGGTCATCCGCCGCACGGTTCCGAGCAACAGGGGTTCGGAGGGGTTGGGGCCCAAGGCAAGGAATTGTTTAGGATTTCGATGGCGAGAGGCGGGCCAGAAGCGAGTTCCGGACCCACCGGCCATGATGACCGCGAAATGGCTGGACGTCATAGTTTTCCTCAAATTAGGCATAATAGGGCAAGGGAGCAACGGCGAAAGCCCGGAATTGTCATTGAATCTGGCTTCCCATGACGGATCGTTCGTTGGGGGAGCGGTAGGCGGGCAGGGATGGTGCCGCTACCCTTGACCCTTGGCCCCCATGTCTCCTAAGTTTCCTTCCGTACCGTCGCGCTTTCGAGCGGGCGGTCGTGCAAGTTCGCGAGCGAAGCGCGAACGTGGAAGGACGATGAGATGCTGTTCGAATACGCGAGTGTAGGCGCGTTTTTTCTGATCGCGATTCTCTTCGTGTTTGGAGCGCTTCTTTTCGGTCGATTGATCCGGCCGAATCGTATGTATAGCAAGAAGCTCGAAACGTATGAGTGTGGCGAAGCACCCGTGGGGCAAGCGTGGTTCAACTTCAACCCACGTTTTTATATCGTGGCGCTGATTTACATCATCTTCGATATCGAGATTGCGTTCATCTATCCTGTTGCGACCGTTTTCAAACAGTGGGTAACCCAGGGTATGGGGTGGTTTGCCTTGGTGGAAATCATCATGTTCATCGGCATTTTGCTGATTGGTTTGGCCTACGTATGGATGAAAGGCGATCTCGAATGGATTCGAACGCTGCGTTCGGATCGTCGCGGCCCTCAAGACGTTCGCAGCGATGGCTCTCATCCCAACGCGTTGCCTGAAACGGCACCTCAGGAGATCTAGGTGACTTCTTCAACCCATTCGACGACTGGCATGGAAGCTCGCTATGCCGGCGAGGTCGGCTCGGTCATCCAGACCAACGTGGATCAAACGCTCAACTGGCTCATGAATTGGGGTCGTGCTCACAGCATTTGGTACCTGCTATTTGGTCTTGCATGTTGTGCGATCGAGCTGATGCAAACCGGTGGTCCGCGAGCTGATTTCGAGCGTTTTGGAGCCGCTCCTCGTCCGAGTCCTCGTTCGAGCGACCTCATCATGATCGCCGGGACGTTGACGTATAAGATGGCTTTGCGTGTTCGACGCCTTTTCGATCAGATGTCCGAACCGCGATATGTCATTTCCATGGGGTCTTGCGCCAACTGCGGAGGGCTATTTCAATACGGTTATTCGGTCGTCAAAGGTGTCGATCAGATCCTTCCGGTGGATGTGTATATCCCGGGATGTCCTCCGAGGCCCGAGGCCCTTCTCGAGGGGCTCATCAAGATTCAGCAAAAAATCAAGAGCGAGAAATACTTGCAGGAGCGTTACGGGGCTTCTCGGAGCGTCTCCAAAACATCCCGATGAGCCTTTAGCGATAAGCGGAACGACAGATGGATTCCAAAAACATCTTCGAAGCCCTTCAAGCGAAATTCGGCGAGGACGTGGTCTTCGGCTACACCCCTGCCAGTCTGGCTTCGACCGACGACTATTTTTTCGTTTCCCCTGACGGAATCGTGGAGGTGGCGCGGCATCTTCGTGATGAGCCCACGCTCGCTTTCGACTTTCTCGAATGTTTGACGGGCGTGGACTATCCCGACGCTTTCGTGCGCACGCCGCAGGAGGAGCAGACCTCCGAGAAGGGGACGATTCACGTGGTCTACCATTTGCGGAGCTACGACAAGAAGCATCGGGCGGTCATGAAAGCATCGTTGTCCCGCACCGACCCTCGGATTGCCACCTTATGTCCCATCTGGTCGGCGGCCAATTGGCAAGAACGCGAATGCTTTGACCTTCTTGGCGTTCACTTCGAAGGGCATCCGGACCTTCGTCGCATCATGCTTCCCGACGATTGGGTTGGGCATCCGCTGCGCAAGGATTATGAGGAGGCGCCTTTTTACCAGGGTATTCCCACCACGCGTCCCAATCCTCTCGCCATGCTGGCGAAGAAAGCGGCATCGGAGGCTGCCAAACCTGCTGCGAAAGCGAAAGCCGAACCCCAGGCCACAGCCAAAGAAAAGCCGAAAGCTGCTGCAAAAACCCAGGAAAAGCCTGTCTCCGAATCGGCTACGGCTAAGGAAGCGGAAAAACAAGATAAATCCAAGGATGATGGCGATACCATCGGGTCCTGAAGCCCCCAACCCGACCGGATCGACGAAACCGAACTCGAGTGGAAATCATGGCTGAAGTCATTGTGACCCAGGCGCCCGACGGCGAAGAGATGAGCCTGAACATGGGCCCGCATCACCCGTCGACCCACGGCGTGTTGCGATTCATCCTGCACACGGACGGCGAGATCATCAGCCGTGCCATTCCCGATGTGGGTTTTTTGCACCGTTCCATCGAGAAGATCGGGGAACGAAATACCCTCGCGGGCTTCATGCCCTATACCGACCGCGTGGACTATCTGGCGGCGATGTTCTGCAACGAGGTGTGGGCCATCGCTGCCGAAAAGTTGCTCGCAGTCGAAGTTCCCCCACGAGCCCAATACCTGCGATGCATCGCGGGAGAACTCAACCGCATCATCAGCCATCTCATCGGCCTTGGCTGCATGGCCATGGACCTGGGAGCGTTCACCCCCTTCGTCCAAGCGCTGCGGGAGCGCGAATTCGTCAATGATTTCATAGAGGAATTGTGCGGAGCGCGCCTCACCTACAACTATTGCCGCATCGGTGGCGTCTCCCACGACGTGCCCAACGACACATGGAAAAGCCGAGTCCTGGAGTGGATCGAACACTTCCTTCCCATGGTCGATGAGTTCGATCGGCTCATTACCTACAACGAGATCTTCGTGCAACGATGCGCCAATATCGCGGTTATTTCCGGCAAAGAAGCCATCGATTGGGGACTGGTCGGCCCCAACTTGCGAGGAAGCGGAGTCCCACGCGACGTGCGTCGCGATGACCCTTACGGGGTCTACCCGCAACTCGAATTCGAAATCCCCATCGGACGCGGAAAAATGGGAACCGTCGGCGATTGCTTCGACCGTTTTCTCGTTCGTGTCGACGAGATGCGCGAGTCCGCGAAGATCGTTCGCCAGGCGTTGCTGCGCATGGATGAGCATCCCAAGGGAGAAATCCGGGGCACCCTGCCCAAGAAACTGAAGTTCGATGGCGAGGTTTATGCCCATGTGGAAAGCGCTCGCGGTGACTTGGGCTGCTACGTCATCGGCCACGGACAAGAACAACCCTATCGTGTCCGCTTCCGCACCGGTTCGTTCACCGCCATGGGCATCATCGAACCCAAAAGCCCCGGTCTGTTCGTAGCGGATATGGTCGCCCTCATCTCCAGCTTCGATGTCGTCGCTCCCGAAATCGACCGCTGACTGCTCAATACACCTTGCCTTTGTCAATGCTGGGCCACCTCTTGCCCGGTTTTGCGCTATGATTGCGAAAGGCCGTAAAGAGCAGAACGAAGAGGTGAAACATGCGTCTGCGCCCAAACGCTGTCCTAACCGTGATACTTGCGTCCTGTACGCTAAGTCTTGTCGCTCCACGCACGGCCGAAGCCGAGCCCATCGTCTCGCACGACCCAATGACCTGGGTCTTTCCATGGGATAAGACCGTCGGCCGTATCATCGGACAAGAAGCCGATAGCGAGGGGCCCAAAAGTTTTGTCATCAAACCTGATGGGGGAGCTTTGATCCTGGATCAAGTCAACTGTCGGGTGCTCGATACCGACCCGAAGGGCAACCTCATCCAAACGCTGGCGCTCCCGGCGCCTACCTTCGACGATATCGAGTTGGTGAACGAAAACGTGATGGTGCTGGCCGACCGGCTCGTGTCCAAAACGCTGCTCCTCATGGACTTACAAGGTCACCCTCTCCAACAAATCGAGATTCAAGGAAGGGGCATTACGCATAGTGGACTGGTCACGGCGATGATCGCGCGAACGGATGGGGTATGGCTGGAAGTCGAGCATCGACACAGCGTGAAAGTGCTCGACCGAGCCCTGCAGCCTTGTGAACGGCAGATCATCACGGGACGCCCTGTGGCTAACGGATGGAATTTACAAGGAAAACTCGATGGACGAGGCGAGGCCATCGTATCGATCGGGCGTCGAATCCACCGCGAAACCATGCGTTCCGTATCCCTAAAAGGACAGCTTCCTATAAGGCGAATCGTATGGCTGGACATGGATGCCAAGGGGCAGGTTCATGTGGTGTTGCACGAAGCGCAATTTGCTACAGAATCGCCCTATCCTGTGCAAAAGGAGCAATATGCATGGGTTGTGCTGGATGAGTCATTGCAGGAGATCTCGCGAACGATCAGTCCCTGGGTATTGACCCTATACGATCAACGTGTGGAGTGTCGATTGGGGCCGGATGGGCGAATGTGGCAGATGGCCTTCGACACGAACGGAGTCCGGCTGATCGATTGGGGAAGGGGGACGCCATGAAGACGCGATGGAGCCTTGCCGTAGGTCTTGGGATACTGGCTTTTTCGGCGACGTCGAGCGCCACGCCGCCTACGGAAACCGCGAAAGATATCGTGTGTCGGGGCAAATCCGGGGAGGGATTTTCCTACGCTTGGGGAGGGGAGTGTTGGTGTGGCCAGGGATGCAAGCCTGACCTGACCAACTGTGAACCGGGCAAATGCACGCCGAAAGCGGGGTCCACCGGCTGCCCGGAATGCACCCATAGCGGCAAGTACGGCGCGGATTGCTCGGGTTTCGTCTCCAAAGCATGGCAAGTACCCAAGCCTTTCCCGGTAGAAGCTTGCGATGTGGATCGGTATGTGGCGTCGAGCTTCACGAAAAATCACGAGTTTTGGAATGTCGTTCCGATGAGCAGCTTGCAGCCCGCGGATGCGGCCGCCAGCAGCACTCATGTGATCTTGGTCATTGGAGAAAAAGACAGTCAGGGCAACCACGAGGTGGTGGAAGCCAAGGGCTGCAATTACGGCATCGTTCGTCAAAGCAGGAGCTTTTCGTCGAGCTATAACGGCGCCCGAAGGATCAACATCACCACGTGCGAATGCGCCAGCGGTGAAGAGCAAAGCCGTGAATGCGGTGACTGCGGAACGGAACATCGAAGCTGTGCGGACGGTTGTTCCTGGTCTGCTTGGTCGGCTTGCGAAGGACCCGATCCAACGGGAGAGCAGGCGAGTTGCACCGTCGAAGGGGCAAAGGGCGCCTGTGCGGTCGGTGTGAAGCAGTGCGTGGCGGGATGGTTGACATGTCAGGCCGCGCAAGCCACGGAAGAAATCTGCGATGGCATCGACAACGACTGCGACGGGGAGATCGATAACGGCACGCCGGAGTCCCTTGGGGAAGGAAAGGCTTGCAATCACACGTGCGGCCGAGGGGAAACGGTCTGCATCGATGGCGCATTGCAATGCGTGATGCCAGGAGCCTCAACACCCAACGACCCCTGTGATAGCGGAGTCGGGGATAGCGGGGTCGGGGGGCAGGACGGCTCACCTACTTCTGAAATAAATTCTCCTGGCACGTGGCATGAACCCGAGTCCGTCAGTGGGTGTGCATGCCATGTGGGCAGCGCCCGTGGCAATGGGAGCCTGTGGGGATTGTTGGCCGCCGCGGCTGCCGTATGGGGCTTCCGACGACGTTCCCGATGAGCGATTAGGGCTTTGCAAGAACCATCCGCCCAGGCCGCGATCGCGATAAGCTCCGCAACGCCCGAAACAAAACGATCATCATCCGTATTTTCTCCAACAACGGTGGGAATCGAATCATCGCCCATCACACGAAGACAATTTTGCCAAGGACTTGCCCGAGGCAGCCACGGCATTCTACGACCGTCGCATGCATGAGCGTTCGCACGTTTCCCTTGCGGAGCTGACCACCATCGGCCTGGGTGGTCCCGCAAAACGCCTCATCGATATCGATGATGAAACGGAACTCGAGCAGGTTCTCGGCGAATTGGCGAACGAGTCCGACGAGGTATTCATTCTCGGCGGCGGCAGCAACGTGATCGTTTCCGATGGGGGTTGGCCCGGAACGGTGATTCGTCCAGCTTTTCGTCGGTTCGATGCGACCAAGGAGGGCTGTGAAGTCTTGCTTCATCTGGGCGCCGGGGAAGTCTGGGATGACGTCGTGCGAGAGTGCGTTCAACGACGATGGGCGGGAGTGTCTTGTTTGTCGGGCATTCCCGGATGGGTGGGCGCATCGCCCATCCAAAACATCGGCGCGTATGGCACGGAACTGTCTCAGGTGCTCGTCGAGGTACACGCCTTCGATCGCGACGCGAAAAGGCACGTCATATTTCCCGCAGCCGACTGCGCGTTGGGATATCGAAGCAGCAGGTTTCGGGGCAATGCTCGTCACGTCATCGAAAAAGTCGTGCTTCGGTTGCGCGCCGATGGCGGTGACATCATTCGCTATCCCGAACTGGCTCGTTCGCTTGGGGTACGGGAGGGAGCATCGGTGAATCCCGCGGAGGTTCGCGAAGCGGTGCTCGAACTACGCCGTGGCAAAGGGATGGTCGTGGATCCACGGGATACGGAATCGCGCAGCGCGGGTTCCTATTTCGTCAACCCGATCATCGATGCCCAGGCGCTGCAACGTCTCGAAGCGCGGGCTCTCGAGCTTGGAATCGTTACCGAGGCTGGTCTTGTGCCGCGGTATCCAAACCCCGACGGCCGGTTCAAAGTGCCCGCGGCCTGGCTCATCGAAAAGGCTGGATTTCACAAAGGTATGACGGTCGGCGGCGTGGGTATTTCGAAAAAGCATGCGCTTGCTCTGGTCAACCGTGGCGGGGCCACGTCGGACTTGCTTCGTCTCGAAGCGAGTATTTTTCATCGGGTCATGGATAGGTTTGGCGTTCGCCTTCAGCGAGAGCCGATTTTCGTGGGGGAGGAAATGGAAGATACGCCGAAGAGTTGTGCGGGGCCATGATCGGGAAAGCATTCCCGGACAAGGGGTTCACGAAGGCTTCACAGAATATAACCTATTGAAAATAAAGCGAAATTACAATTCCTGTCGAGACAAATCCTCCGGAGATTGCGCTCGGAGTCACATCGGTAATTCAGCCAGGCCGTCGTGGCTCCCTTCTATGAGCAAAAACCATTCTGCGGTGCGATATGTTTGCCGAGCGGTGGCTCGGCGAACGAACCATCGGCCTGCGAAAGCACAGTTTTCTCGTTGCGTGGCGCTTGTACTACCCTGCTTCTCGTTCCCAGCCCCGCGGCGTGGGGGATGGGCCGGAGTGGAGGGCTGGCGACGCCATAAGACCGTGAGAAAAGCAAGAACAGAGAAACGCTACAGGCCATAGACCGCACGACACTCGCTACGATTGTCCCTGCGCCACGACCGGCGGAGCCCTCCGCAACGAATTGCGTTGATAAGCCTCCGTTTTGGGTGTCACATTGATCCCTTAATCCATGCGTTTGGTCTGCCGCACCCACGAACGTTTGCTGTCCGCTCTGAGTTCGACATACTCGTGCGCATTGGCTGCGCGCCGTGACAACGATGAGGGAATCAACAGGTGATCGCATGAAAACATCGCATGAACGTCTTCGAAGGCTTCCCGTGCTGCGCATCCTGATGACCGCGGCAGCCGTTTTCACCGTGGTCTGCTGTGGTAGCGACGACGGCCCTGAGCAGGGCGGAGGAGGAACTGCTGGCAAGGGTGGAACGTCGGCAACGGGCGGAACGAGTCAAGGTGGAACTGGCGCGGTCAGTGGTTCGGGGGGAGTCGGTGGTTCTGGGGGAGTCAGTGGTTCTGGGGGAGTCAGTGGTTCTGGGGGAGTCAGTGGTTCGGGGGGAG
>MWCO01000064.1 GCA_002070115.1 Deltaproteobacteria bacterium ADurb.Bin207 | reverse complement strand
CTCCCCACCACCAGTGCCACCGGTCTCCCCACCACCAGTGCCACCGGTCTCCCCACCACCAGTGCCACCGGTCTCACTACCCGCAGTGCCACCCGTGTTGTTGTTGTCGTCGTCGTCGCTGCATGCACTCAATCCTCCTGTCAGAAGAAAGGCCAGCGCGACTACCGATAAAGAAAGCGATGTTCTCATTCCCACGTCTCCTTGTTTTCTGCAATCAGGCAACAGAAGCCCAAGATAGATTCTCTCGTAGCATGGGCGGATCCAAGCTTCCACCACGATCTTAGATCTTAGCATCGATGAATCAGCCGGTAAAAAATCCGAACCCCCTCCCCAACGCACGGCAAACTCTGATACTGCACAAGTCGTGGGAAAACAGGTTCGGCGATTCGTACAACCTCCACCCTGCCTCCACCAGCGCTCATTCCCCCTCGCGCACGAGCATATACCCTTTCCCCCGTTTTGTTAGTAATAACACAGGGTTAGCTGCATCCCCCAACATCCGGCGAAGCCTCGACACGAAAATATCCACCGTCCGCGTCGCCGTCTCCGCCGAATACCCCCACACCTGTACCAATAGCTCCTCCCGAGACACATAACTCCCCCGCTGGCGCCACAAATGCAAAAGCAACCGCAGTTCCAATTCCGTCAGCCAATACGTCTCCCCGTCCCGTCGAAGCGTGGCATCCGAAGGCGTCAATACCGCCGCGCCCAGGCATATCTCCTTGGGCAACGACGTTCGATACCACTGGCTGCGCTGGGCCAGGCCACGCACACGAAGCACGAGTTCGGTCAAGTTGAAAGGCTTGGTCACATAATCGTCGGCTCCCAAACTCAAACCAGTGATACGTTCCTCGTCCGAAGCTCGCGCGGTGAGCACCAACACCGGAACCCGAAGGTCGACACGCTTGATTTCCTGCAACAATTCCAAACCGTCGGTATCCGGCAGCCCAAGATCGAGCACCACCAGGTCGGGCATTTCTTTTTTCCAACTCGTCCTCGCATCCACACCGTTGGCCACCCATTGCACGGAGAATCCTTCGAGCGAAAAGTTCAGTTCCAGCCCTTTCGCAAGGTTTTCTTCGTCTTCGACGAGCAATAATCTTTGTTTCACGATGGGTTTCTTTCTTCCTTGGCAAAGGGAATGGCCACGTGAAAGGTGCTTCCTTTTCCGGCGCCATCGCTATCGACCCAGGCGCGCCCCGAATGGGCTTTGGCGATGCTGGCCACGATGAACAGGCCAAGACCGGTGCCTTTTCGGTGCTTTCGATGTCCCGGGGCGCGATAAAACATGCGAAATATCTTTTTTCGCTGGGATCGGACGATACCTGGACCGTTGTCGCTCACATGAATGACCGCCGCGCCGCCCCGTTCGGACAGCCCAAGATCGATTTTCACGCCCCGGGGACCATGCACAAGCGCGTTGTCGATAAGGTTATCGAGCATCTGCCGCAGCAATTTGGGATCCGCCCGGACCTTGAAACGTTGCGTTTGCGGCGGCGTCCACGATAAGACGGCGTCGTGCAGCGAAAGCATCCTTCCCTTGTCATCGCAATACGATGTTAGAAAATCAGCCAGTTCGACAGGGTCCTTGTCGAGACGCAGGTTGCCGCGCTCGACGCGGGAAGCCGTGAGAATATCCTCGATTCCCGATTCCAACCGATTGAGTTCCTCCAGGGCCGTGGCAAGGCACAAGGTCTGTTGCTCTGGCGAAAGCGTCCGATACTCCAGGGTTTGTAGGTGCAACTTGACCGTGGCAAGGGGCGAGCGAAGGTCGTGGCTGACCGTGGATACGAAGTCCTTGACCGCACGGTTATGAGCGACTTGCCTGCCAAAATGAATCACGATGACCGTCACGCCCGCCAAAAGCAAACAGAGCAGCAGAATGCCAGCCACCAACGTGCTCCAGCCTTCCAACTCCTCTCTTCGCTCCACGAAGTAAATGATCCACGCCACCAGGGTGATGGTCCACGCCACCTGCACCGTCACCATCCAGAAAACTGGCCCCGCGGGGATTTTCCACCAACGGCTCATGGCAGTGCGGCTCATGGCAGTGCGGCTCCGGACTGGTCAACGGGTAGAAAACGACCATTCATGGCTCGGCCCCATGGATAGCACAATCGGAACAGCCGCGAGGATCCCTGCCACATCCCATTTTACCCATGTTTTACGCTCGCCCGGACAGACAAGCCGCATGCTTGTCCGACAATGACAAAAAAACTTCTTCTCAGCAGCGTCTTCGGCCCCTTCGGCGTGGATGATGCCTTCGGGCACAAGGAAAACCTGATGGAATTATTTCACAATCAGGTGACCAAAGCCCAGGGGATCGCGTCGCTTCGCTTCCATCATCGCTCCTTCGGCTTGTACTTCCTGGCGGAAAACGTCCGCGCTCCCGTTACCGTGCTCGACTTTCCTTCCCGCAACGATTTCGAAAGAGAGCTGAAACGCCAACGCTACGACGCCGTCGGCATCAGCTTCATCGTCCCCAACTTCCTCAAAGCCAAAGAAATGGCTCGATTGGTGCGCCAACACCAGCCCGAGGCACAGATTCTCCTCGGAGGCCACGGCGCCGCCATCGAAGGCATCGAAAACCTCATCGACTGTGACCATGTCGTGCGCGGCGAAGGGATCCGCTGGCTCCGACAATACCTGGGCGAAGACCCCCACGCTCCCATCCATCATCCAACCTTGATCTCCGCCGAACACAAACGCCTATTCGGGATTCCAACCCCAGGAGCGTGCGGGCTACTCGTTCCGGGAGTCGGATGTGTCAACGGCTGCCGCTTCTGCGCGACCAGCCACTTTTTCGGTCGAACCTACACCCCGTTTTTCGCCAGCGGACACGCCCTTTTCGAACAGCTTTGCCGCATGTCCAACGAACTTGGCACCCAGGAGTTCTTCGTCATGGACGAGAACTTTCTCAAAGACAAAACGAGAGCGCAAGAGCTGCTTTCCTGCATGGAAGAAAACCATCGCCCGTTCAGCTTCGCCGTATTCTCCTCCGCCGAAACCATCGAGGCGTTCGGAGTGGAAAACCTCGCGCGGCTAGGCGTGTTTTTCCTCTGGATTGGTGCCGAATCCAAGCACGAAACGTACGACAAAAACAAAGGCCGCAACCTGCAAGCCCTCATCCGGAACTTGCGCGATCACGGCATTGCCGTACTCGTTTCCGGCATCCTTTTTCTCGAACACCATCGCCCCGACACCATCTCCCAGGACATCGACTATCT
Organism: Deltaproteobacteria bacterium ADurb.Bin207; assembly: GCA_002070115.1. Classification (GTDB taxonomy): domain Bacteria; phylum Myxococcota_A; class Polyangia; order Polyangiales; family Polyangiaceae; genus MWCO01. Next base: position 32,972 of record MWCO01000064.1, on the reverse strand, counting down.
CATCGATCTTCAAGGAGTTTTCACCCAATTCATGATGTTCACCCCCTTGCCGGGAACCCAACTCTACAAGCAGTACAAGAGGCAAAACCGCATCGATTTCGACCTTCCTTTCGAACAATGGCACGGCCAACACTTGCTGAACTTCCACCACCCTCACTTCACCCGCGCGCAAGCCACCCAATGGTTGCAAGAGGCTTTTCAACAAGAATTCGACCGCAATTCTTCCTCCGTGTACCGCATGACCGAAACCTACTTGCGTGGCTACGAAACCCTTGCCTCGCTGGGAAACCGCGATCCGTGGCTGCGTCATCGGAGCCACCAGATGCTCGATCGCGCGCAAGAACTACGGATTTTGCTGCCTACGCTGCGCCATTTCGCCCACGATGAACTCGAACGCGCTCGTATCAACACCCTCGAAGCTCGTTTTGACGCAACCCTCGGCTCTTTGGACCCAACCTCCCGGGCGCTGCAACTCGCCGCTTTCGGAATCGCCAACGCCCATGCGCTGCGCTGCCGTTTCCGACGCGACCTGGATCAACCCCGCTTTAGCCGAACGAGATATCGCTGGCCCTCGCCGATGCACCGCTGGCAACAAAGTCTAGAGTCTCTCGCCGCGGGATTGCGGAAACCGAGCGAGCAACCCATCGGCTAGGTAGGGAATTAGTTTATTATTTTCGAATACTTGCGCCTGGCTCGCCACCCCAGCAGGCCAAGCACGGTAAGCCACACCATCGACATATTCGCCTCACGATGAACGAACCTGCAGCCACAACCGTCGTCATCGTTTCGCGACGAGGTTGTTGCGGCCATGCCCCCCAGTCCCGAGCCGGCCTGAGCACCGGTGCCCGCCTGTCCCGTTCCTCCGGTACCGCCGCCACCTCCCCCGGAGCCAGCACCGCCACCTTCCTCCGCACTGCCTCCCGAGCCGCCAGGTCCCCCTGCCGAACCACCCGCGGGTCCGCTTCCGCCAGTCCCCCCCTGCCCTGCCGTACCACCAGCGCCGCCAAATCCACCGGCGCCGCCATTGGCCGCACACCCCGCGGACAGCGAATTGCCATAAGCGCCCATATCCACGCGCCCGCCATTCGGTTCGGGCTCTCGATCGAAGGCTCCCGAAGGGTCCCCCGCATTCACGCACGGACTGGTTTCACTGTCTTTAACACACGACTCGGATTGAGGATCCCATCGTCCAGCCTCGTTTTTCAAGCGGTAATCGCCTTTGCCGGGATTCGCGAATAGCGGATCCACACTCAGATTTCCATCGCCCGAAAGGTTGTCAATGCTATTCGAATAGCGAACCTTCAGCGAATTGCCCGGATCCACGGTGACGTCTTTCGCACCATTTCCCCAAAATATGCTGCTCTCCACCGTCACTTCGGAGCCTTGCTCGAGCAGCAACGCATTGCCCCGACCATCCCCACAGGCATGTCCCGCCACCGTGACATTGATGAGAGTGGCGCGAGAACCGTGCTGTGCATCCAAACCATCGACATAGACCGCGCCTCCGCGTTCACTGCATTGGTTGTTGGCCACGAGCACGTTGCGAATCGTGGCACGAGCGCCATCGTCGACGAAAATGCCGCTTCCTTTCGTGGGGGCATAGTTGCCAAGCACTTCCGTATCCGCAATGGTAGCGTTCGTCCCCGCGTTGAAAACGATGATGCCGCCACCCCAGCCGTAGTTCAAACCCTCACCAACCCGGTTGTTGCGGATGACGCATCCGATGACTTCCACATCGCCCGCGGCATACACGCCTCCCCCGTGATCACCGCGGGATTCATTATCCTCCACCAGACTTCGAACGAGTCGAAGGCTTGCTTTTCTAGCCGAAATCCCGCTCCCCCGCTCCCCTACATTGCCTCGAATCACGCTATCTTCGACCACCAACGCGGATTCCGCGCGAATCCCTCCGCCCTGGGACGATGCACTACCGTTATTTTCGATGAGAGATCGGCGCACCGTCACGGTGCCTTTGAGTTCCGGATAAGCATCCGATGTGATACCGAATCGTCCGTCGCGAAGCACGAGTCCATCGACGATGGTTTGCACGGTTCCGGAGACATTGAGCACCGCGGAACCGGAAGAGCCTTGTAAAATCGTGGGGTGTTTGCCGGGATCGGCCTGGTTGAAATCTCCGGAACCGCCTTGATCGTACGAAGACGCTCCTGGGTATCCTCCTTCGAAAACGATCCCTTTGTTGGTGACGCTGATGGTTTCGGAATAGGTTCCGCCTGCGATTTTGATACGGTCTCCATCCTTGGCCGCGCTGACCGCCGCTTGTACGCTTCGATACGGATGCGATGCGGTTCCATCTTCGGAGCCGGAATTACGAGCATCGACATGAAGGTCGCCGGCTTGGGCCGAGGAATAGGTGAGCAAGAGCACCGCCACGGAAACGAATGGCAAGGAAGCTTTCATCGCCGTGGAATCTAACGCGAACGGCTGGGAGCGTCGAGCCTTGTCATCGACGGAACGGTTTGCGGCGAGTTCGAAAAGCGAGCCATGAGAGCGCCACCCCAAGCCACCCCCACTGGCCTCGACGGCTTCCCGGGGCTTCACAGCCGCATCGTCCTTTGGCCGCACCGGAGCGGGAGGGACCGAGCGATGGGGTATTCGACCCGGGAGCAGCGGTCGTCAACGATTGCTCCGGCGCACAGCCCGCAAGCGGCGAATTGCCAAAAGCTCCCATATCGACACGGCCACCATTGGGTTTGGGCTCCCTTTCATACGAACCGTCGGGATCCCCCTTGTCCACACACGGACTGGTTACGTCGTCTTTAACGCATTGATTCAACGACGGATCCCAGCGACCGGCCTGATTTTTCAAACGATAGTCGCCGGTTTGCGCGGAGGCGAAGAGCGGGTCCGCGCTCAGGTTGCCTGGGCCCGGGAGTTTGTCTTTCGTGTTGGAGTAGCGCACCGTCAGCGTATTTCCGGGCTGCACGCTGGTGTCCCTGGGGCCGTTGTTCCAAAAAATGCTGCTCACGACTTCCAGCGTGGAGGCTCGTTCCATCACGACGGCATTGCCATAGCCGTTGTCGCCACAATCGTGTCCCGCGATGGTGACGTTGGTGAGCCAGGCTTTGGAGCCCAACTGCTCGGTGGCGCCGTCCACATACAGGGCACCACCCTCTTTGGCGCATCGGTTGTTGACGATGAGCACGTTGCGCAACGAGGCTTCGGCACCGTCGTCGACGAAAACGCCGCTGCCTTTCGTGGGGGCGAAATTGCCACGGACTTCGGTGTCGGTCACGGTGGCTTTGGTTCCTTCGTTGAAGAACATCAATCCCCCGCCCCATCCGTAACCTGCTGTTTTCCCAACAGTATTATCGACAACGAGGCAGCCTACCACATCGACGGGACCTGCCGCGTACAGCCCTCCTCCATGGTCCCCGTGGGAGGTGTTGGCTTGAATGGCGGTTCGCGCAATGATGGCGCGGGCAGGACCTGAAGCGATCCCGGAGCCCCGGTCTCCCACGTTGTCACGAACTATCGAGTCTTCCACGAGCAATTCGGATTTGGCGCGGATGCCGCCGCCAATGACGGACGGGTTCCCATTTTGTTCCACGCGGCAGTGGCGCAGGGTGAGACGTGCCTTGTCTTCCGGATAAGCGCTGGATTCGACGCCGCTTTTTCCTCCCCGGAGCACCAGGCCATCGAGGGTGGTTTCGATGGTTCCTTCCGCGAGAATCACGGGAGCCTCTGCATTTCCGTTGATCACAGATTCTTGTTTGGAAGGCTCGCTTCGGGAAAAATCTCCAGAACCGCCCGCGGCATACGTTTGGGCTTGTGCTCCCACGAATCCGCCTTGCAAGGTCAGCGGCTTCTTTAAGTGTAGGTTTTCCGCATAGTTACCAGCGGCGATCTGAATACGATCCCCTGAAGAGGCGGCTTTGACGGCGGCGCCGATGGTGCGGTAGGGGGCCGTTATCGTGCCGTTTTCTTTTCCCCCATTGCGGGCATCCACATAAATATCGGCTGCTTGTGCCGCTGAAACGAAGCACACCGGCAGCATCCAGCCCAGCATCGTTCCGATCAGGTATTTCATGGGCTGAGCCTAACGCGACCGACGAAAGGTCGCAATCACGACAACAAGTCGGTTATACACGCCCATCATGGCTTCGCAGTCCACCATCATTCGAAAAACCGTAGGAGGAGCTGCCTGGACGGTCTTCACGAGCATCGGCTCGCGCATCATCGGCGCGGTGGGGACCATCGTGGTCACGTACTTCATCTCCCCGGAGATCGCCGGTGAAGTGAAAGTCGCCTATATTCTCGTTGTATTATCGCACGAGCTGACTTCTTTCGGCATCGGACAATTCGTAGCCTCCAAGCCGAAAGAGTCGCCAGACGTCGTATGGCATGCCACGGTGCTACACCTGGCGATTGGTATCCCCGCCATCTTGTTATCGATCCCGGTAGCTTACCTCTGGTCGGGCTTTTTCGGCATGCCTGGATTGATGGCGTATATCCCCGGATTGGTCGTCGCCGTCTTGTTCGAACGGCTGCATATCATCCCGGAGCGCGTGCTCACACGCGAATTGGATTTTCGCCCCGTCAGTCTTGCACGAGGAATAGCGGAGGTCGTCTACACGGTGCTCGTCATTGGGTTGGCGATGGTATGGACGCGCATCGGGCTGACCCCGGAAAGCATCGGGTTGAGCATGGTGTACGCGAACATCGCGAAGTACGCGTTCATGTTCACCTACAACGCCTGGGCTTCGAAAAAAGACGTCTGGCTGACACCCGCCAAGTGGTCCTGGGAAAAAGCAAGAGCCATCTTTCGTTTTGGCATTCCCATTTCCATCGCAGGTTTGTCGTCGTACGCCTCGCGCAATCTCGACACGCTCGTGTTTGCCAAACTTTTTGGTCCCGCCCCCACGGGAGCTTACGACAAGGCGTATAACCTTGCGGATATTCCTGCCGTTCAAGTGGGGGAACAGATCGGTGATGTCCTTTTGCCGTCCTTTGCGCAGATGGAGGAAGAGGATCGAAAAAAGGCGCTCGTTCGGTCGACGGCTTTGTTGTCCGTGATCATCTTCCCTCTTGCCACGGGTTTGGGGGCGACGGCTGACACCCTTATCAAAACGATTCTACCCCAGGAGTGGTGGTCGGTGGGTCCGATGCTCGCGATTCTCTCCGGTCTTGCCATCGTTCGTCCGGTGGGCTGGACGATCATGAGTTATTTGCAAGCGTGTGATCGTCCTAAGACGGTGATGATCATCGGTATTTTGAAGGTGTTGGTGTTGCTGGCCGCGGTGGCGTTGTTCGGCAAGCTCGGTCAAGGGCTCGGAGGAGAGGCGGGCGACGAGATCGGGCCGCTGTGGGCCTGCGTGGGTGTGAGTGTCGGTTTTCTTTTCCACGCGATCTCCGGCATGTGGGTGATCAAAAGGAAAGATGGGATTCCGTTATCGAAGTTCGCGCGCGCCTGCACGCCGCCGTTGATCGCATGCGTGCCGATGGTCCTCGCCGTATTGGGAGCGCGATGGCTATGGTCCCGGTACGGCATCGAGGTTCGTGGGCTGGCCTTTTTCGTGGAGGTAATCGTTGGAGCTATCGTCTACGTTCCCGCTGCCATGTTGCTGGCCCGAGAGACATCCCACGACTTGATCCATTTGGTCAAAGACCAGATCCGGGCGCGTCGGGGAGAGGCCATCAGCGTTCTTCCGCCGGTCAGCAGTGACGATCTGGAATAGGCGTGAGGTATCGAGGATACCTGACTTCACCGGAGTGATGGCTCAGGTCGCAGGCGTAATCGCGAGCGACCCATGAAACCGAAGCTGACGGAGCACTGACGAAAATCCCGAATCATCCCAATACGGATAGGAGTGAAAGCTCCTCCCGGTCCCCTTTCCCCGCATTTTCCCCCGGTTTTTCCTTCACGGTCCACGATCACGATCACGGTCACGGTCACGCCCCACGAGAAACGATGGCGGTGGTCCAAGGCGGTCAAGGACCGAGCCCAAATCAAGAATAAAAATTCTCAGCTCGAATCCCTTTCCAATTCAGGAAAAATGAAGGGATCTGTCCAGCCTCATCCCCGATCGACAATTGCGCAGCCGCCGCGGCGACGTTGGGCAAATACGCCAAGTGCAAGGAATCCCAAAGGAAAAACGTACCACGACCGGGTGGAAGGGGAGCCATTGACCTTGCATCCACATCCCCCTTCCGACGGTTCGTCGGATGAATTGGAGGGGTCGTCTGATGAATCGGGGGGGGCGGAGTTGCTGGAATCGGCACCAGATTCCACCGCGATCTCACTTTCCGAGTCCGCGGTTGCGTCCATGGAAATAGGTGCGTCCGGGGGCTCCGCGTCAGCGCCGGCATCGTTGGTCGGCGTTGGAAATAGCGTCGACCATTCCACATCGATCCGGGGCGTCCAGCCCTCGCTCGTGCGGCCATGCGCCAACAGCCGCATATCGCCTTTCGAACGAAATCCGACCGTCATCATATGCAGTTCATCACTCACCATAACACCGAAGTGGCTTTCGAGGGTCTTGGGCCCGGGGGTGTCGTAATACGGGTCCAAAAAACTGGCTCCCGACGGCGTGCTATGACCGTCCGTTTGACTGTTGGTGGTGATGAGCACCTCCCCATCCCGATAGTTTTGTTGAGGGGTTCGTGGAGACGAACAAACCTTGCCAGGAGCGCAGGTGAAAACGCCACCGTAGCCGTTGGGCGCATAGAAGTTGATGAACGTTCCTGTGGCAATGGGCTGGTCGGAAAGCTGTTGCTGGGCCCAGGCAAGGTGCTCCTCGATGGGAAGAGCAGGAACGGAGGAAAGCAGGTGGCGGGCTGCCATGGTTCGGGAAAGCACTCCCGGGTCGGCAACGACCGAGGATTGAAAATCGTGTACCGAAACCAGCGAACCGTATTCATTGACGCCAGTCACCACGCTGACGAATCCCGGCCATGCCAGATTGACCCACCGAACCGGCTCGTCGGAAGGCTCGATAGCGTAAAGCACGTGATGGTGGACGACAGCAAGAGGCGAACCGAAGTCCAGGCGTCGCGTGGATAGAGTCGAATAAGGAGCTTCGACGCGTGATCCCCAACAGCTATGGGACCGGCAGGCATACGACCAATCTCCGAACGTATTGAGCACTTTCATGTCGGTGGCGTCCACGTCGGCTTCTGGCCGCACGGATTTGACACCTTCGACCAAGCCATTGAACTCCTCCTCCACGCCTTTCGGCAAAAAGGTCAGGGAAGTCATGGCCCCGCGCAGGACAGAATAGTAGTTTCCGGACATGTCTCGCACTTCATCAAAGGCAGAAACGATGTCATCGGCGAAGGTGGCTCCGATGGCATAGCCGATTTGCTGACGCGATCCCCAGACTCGGAGCACCGTGTAGCCTTCTCCCGCCGAATTCAGTTTTTGATCAAGGATTTCACGCTGTTGCGCGTGAACCGGTGCGGCGGAATGAAGTACGAGTGTCGATAAGAGAACGGAAAACGGAAAAAGAAGGCGTCGCATGAAGATCGTTTTCCACGGTCTGCATGGCGAGTCAAGGCGGGCACCTCGGGATTCTTTTTCCATCTTTGGGCCGGGCATGAAAAATGGTACTGGGGCTTTGCCGCTTCCTCATGATATGGAGCATTTTGGAAATAACTGGGGCTTATCGAGAGGGTGCCATCATGAAATCAAAACTTCTTTCATCGACTCTTGGGGGATTGTTCGCGCTGATGCTTTTCGTCGGGTGCTCGGCGGAGTCTGACGATGGCTCGGCGAAGCCTGGGCAGACTGGGTTTTCCAGGCCGCCGGCGTGTTACGGCAAGTGCGACGGCCCCTCTGCTGGCACGTTTCTGAGTCCTTATGAAGCGGATCTCGAGGCGCTACACCGCACATACGGGGGTGCTCCCCTGAAAAGCGTAGAACAGGCTTTCAGCGTCCAAATGGACCTTGGGGAGGTATCCTTCACGGCACCGACGCATCTATTTGGCGGTCCTGTCAACATCATTCCTTACGCGGACGAAGACGCTTTGTCGGACGCCGCGGGGCGATTTTTCCCTCATCGCGACGAGATCATCGCCAAGGTATTTCCTCCCGGAAGTGTCGGCTTTGCCATCAAACACCATCGCCCTTCTCATCGCACCATATCGCTAGGGGGAAGCGCAGCGAGCATGAAAGAAAACATGAAGCTGCAAGATACCCATATCGGGATTGTGGTTGGGATAGAATGGAACGGTCAACCTGGGGCTATCACGATCAACAATCCACAAAGCTATCAGCAGGGGCTATTTGGCGACGATGATTATCCAATGATTTTCGTCCGCCCCGTGTTCCCCGGCTATGTAAGTAGCCAATTACAGAGCGCTTTTATGGATAACATCCGGACGATGATGGTGGGTTTCAACACGGTCTCGAATTTTCCGGGGGACTACAACGGCGGCGATCCGTTGGCGGCCAACAGTCCCGAAAAGCTGCAAACTCATGTGGAAATGATGGTTCGCGCCATTGCTGGCGATGCCGCGGCCGAACAGTTCTTCCGTCGCCCGGAGAATCTCATTTATTGCGCCGAACTGGCCTTTGTGGCGACGAGCGCGGGATTGCTGTTCCCTCTCAACGACACGACCATGATCCCGTTGGTAGGGCAGCAAGTATGGGACACGTTCCAATCCGAACTCCACAAGCATAATGCTCACGAACGTTCCGCCTTTACGGAGCAGAACGAAAACGAACTTGTTTCATCGGTCACGTTGTCGATAGCCCCGGCGGATCTTCAGCCCATCGCCGAATACGCCCCTGCCAACATGATCGAAGCGGAGCGCCAAAAACTCGCTTTCAAGCCCATGACCATGGCGGATATCGTTCAGCATTTCATGCGAACCCACGTTCCTCGTGAGCAAATGGGAGAATCGCTTGCTCCCGTGCAGGGACAGCTCCTCGGCCTGATGCGTCCCGGCTTATTGGAAGCGATGGGTATGGATCGCCTTCCCTCCTCGGACCCTCGTCGCCAGGCTGTCGATGCGCTTTTCGACAATATGGTCCAAGTCGTTTCTACTCCTTATGGAAGCTACGCCGAATTCCAGCAAGCCATTGCTCCGCTCATGGATCAAGCGCGCGCGATGACCGGGCCTCGCGACGATTCAGGAACGGGGTTATTCGTTCCTCCAAGCCTATTTCATGTCGTTACCCAAGGGAAACACAACGGTGGACTGCTGCAACTCGCCTACGAAGGTCACGGGCTGCACGTCACGCAGGTCAAGCTCAAAGCCAATCCTTCGCAACCTCCGGCCACCCCGGAACCTGTCGTGGAACCCAATGAACCGTTCGCTGGTTCATGTGTCGGTTCTTGTGGTGGCGTCTCTCCCGACGTAAGCTGCGCTTGCGACGACCTCTGCGTTCAACTGGGTGATTGTTGTGAGGATTATGACCAGCACTGCCAGTGATTTTGCCGACTAGCCGATACGCCAGCCAATTATCTCACCGAAAATCCTCCTACGTATTTGCCGCCTGAAAACGCGGGTGAATCATGGGAGCCGCTGCCTGGCCCTCGTCCAGATAACCGAATCGGGATAGACGTCGACTACGGCCATTCGCCAAGGATATGATTTCATGCCGGGTGGAGTGGGACGCGGGGTGGAGGGGTGCTAACCACCCTTTTGCCCTTACCTCTTGGAATGCCGTGCGGTGAGGGTAAGAAACGCGAACCCAGTAGGGTCGATTGTAGCGAGAACCCGCGGATTGCGCAAAGGGGGTCGAGTGTCGGGGCGGGAAGGTAAAAAAAGCGCTCTCCCCCACGACGAAGAACCGCGCTATGGTGGGCGCGCTGATGGATCCCAAGTCGATTTCTCAAGTTCTAGAAACGCTCACGCAGCAGTCATGGCTTCACGGAGTGAAGGCGGGTTTGGCGATATTGGCCTGCGTGTTCATCTTCCTCGAATCCCAAGCGCATACGATTACGGAAGAGGTCCGAGCGCGGCTGCTGAAACGCTTACCTTTGGTGCTGGTCGGCGGTGGCCTTGCGGTGATCGTTCTTCAGCAGCTCGCGGATAGTGCGAAAGCGCTGGCGGTTTTCAAAAACGGGGCGATTCCGATTCTCGGCGTTTTCGCGGTCGCGATCGGTCTTTTCGCCATCGGCGTCCACGGAATTCGATTTGGAGTGATGCACGATCGTGCCAAACAGATCATCGGAGCGGTGCTTGCCACGGTCGCCATCGTTTTCTTCTTCTTGTTTTATCACCTGTCATACAAGGACTATTACCACCGGTGGGAGTTCTTCCATTACTACATGGGCTCCAAGTACACGAAGGAGCTTAGCTACAAGCGCATCTACATTTGCGCCGCGATCGCCGACGCCGAAACCGGCAACCAAACCGCGGTCAAACGACGCAAAATGCGGGATCTTTCCGCCACCAACCTGTTGATTCCCTCGAAGCCTTTTCTCGAAGAGCCGGAGATCTGCAAGTCGCACTTTTCCGAGGCGCGATGGGAGGACTTCAAAAAGGACCTGCAGTTTTTCCGTCGTGTTTCCGGGGGCGGATACTGGAAGGACATGCAGAAGGATCATGGCTATAACCCGCCGCCGATCTGGACTATCGCCGGACATTATTTGTCATCGCTGCAGCCAGCGTCCTCGGAGTATTTCAAGTTATTGGCGGGCCTTGACGTAACGATGACCGCCTTATTATTTCTGGCGATTGGCTGGGCTTTTGGTTGGCGCGTAACGATTGTGGCGCTCTTATTTTGGGGCACGCAGGAACCTGCGCCATTTTATTGGACGGGGGGAGCGTTCCTTCGTCAGGACTGGTTTTTCCTTGCGATCATGGCGGCGTGTTTGGCTCGAAAAAGATACTTTTTCCTTGCCGGATTCGCTCTTGCCTACTCCGCGGGATTACGAATATTTCCGGCGGTTCTATGGGCTGGCCCCCTGGCTATCATCGCCTGGGACATCTATCGAAAGCGAAGATTGCAGCGGTCCTATCTCAAGTTTTTGGCCGGGGGAGCAGCCGCGGTTCTCGTGCTCGTTCCCCTGAGCTTGCACGTCACCGGAGGTGTGCATTCGTATGAAGAGTTCATGCACCACATCAAAGTGCATCAAAACACCGCGTTGACCAACCATGTGGGACTGCATACGGTCATCAAGGCATCGCCCGAAGGGCGAATGAAGTACGCGCGCAACAACGCCTTGCTCGACCCGTTCGAGCGGTGGAAAAAGCAGCGCAACGATCGTTTCGAAAAATACAAGGTGTTGTGGGGAGCCTTGTTCCTCTCGTTTGGCGGCTTGCTTTTTTTCGCTTTACGCCGAACCAAAGCCCTGTGGATTGGGATGGGCTTGTCGCTGATCCTGGTGGTCAGCGCTGCGGAGGCCACGTGTTATTATTGGTCGATCTGGGTTCTGGCCGCGATGCTATCGCGCCTAAAACGTCAGATGGAATGGCCGTTACTAGCTGTATTTCTTGGAGTTTTCGCGTTCGCGGGCTTCAAGATCCTGCTCACGCAGATGCCGGATAATTCGTTGACCGCGTTCAGCATAAGCGTGAGCGTTGTGGCCGCGCTGTACTACTACTATCATGAAACCCTGCTTCGTTTCGCTCGAAGCAACGGAAGCATGGAGATAGCGATCATCGGCTTGGCGGGGGCCAGCCAAGTGTTTTCGAATCAGTTTTACTTCATCGATGACAAGTTCACAGCGATTTCGGCGCTCTACGTGGCATGGACAGTAGCTTTCGTGCTGGCCTTTTTCCGTTGGCCTCGAGCGCAACTTGGGCTCAACACCTTGCCGGTGCGCTCCGAGTCCCCCGGAGCTTGATCCATCGAACTTCAGGTCATTATCCATAGCCAACGCACGCGGCTGCCGTTACAACCACAGATGTGACGGAACCTTCTAGACATTCGCTAAGCCCGCCGTCGACCCCCTCCCCGGCGTCACGACGAATTCGACGAAAGCAGCGTCGCCGTTCGCTTCGCGAAGACGCTTTGAATCTTCCCAATCTTCTGACGATGGGAAGGATTTTGGTCATTCCCCTGGTGTTGTACCTGTTGGATCGAGGCAGCCCGTTCGATTGCTATTTGGCGACTTTGGTTTTCGTGCTGGCGGCGATTACCGATTTTTTGGATGGCTACCTGGCTCGCAAACGAAACTTGGTCAGTGTCTTGGGCAAATTTCTCGACCCGTTGGCGGATAAGCTGATTGTGACGGCAACGCTTGTCTGGTTGGTCACGATGGGTCGCGTTCCGGCGTGGTTGGTCATTATTTTGATCGGTCGAGAGATCACCATCACGGCCCTCCGCGGAATTGCCATGACGGAAGGGTTGGTGATCGCGGCGGGAGAGGGAGGAAAGTCGAAGACGGCGTTACAGATGGTGGGGCTCGTGTGTTTGATCCTTGGATATCCCTATCATGTGGATCTCATTGTGGTGGATTTTGGCGTGGTGGATTTGGTGATGGTAGGCAGGGCGTTGATCTACTGCTCACTCGTTTTTTCGATTGTGAGCGCATTTCAATACGGCAAGTTTTTCGTGGATGCGGTCGAGGCGAAAGCAAAGAGAGCGCCATCAGGATAGAATTCGATACGAGCATGGACACGGCGCACAGCCTCTTGTAGGACAGGCGAGTTGAAGAATACCTTGGCATCCCTGGAGTCACCGACGATGAGGCGAATTCGTTTTGGCGTTTTGGTTGTCGCTTTCGTGGCCTTGTGGGCGGGAGCTTGTTCGAACCAAGGAGAGGGAGAACGATGTAGCTTGGACAACAACAACGAAGACTGTGCGTCGGGACTTCGATGCCAAAAGATCGAAGGGCAAGACTCCCCGCTGTGCTGTCCGCCCCCGGACAGACCGTCGACGGTTGCTGCTTGCATACCCGGTCAAGTCTATCGACCGGACAGCGGACTGACCGATCAAGGACTTCCGGATTCCATCGTGACGGAGGCCGCATCGGATTCACCAGGGGATGAACCGCAAGAAGCCTCGGTGGAAGACGTCTCGCTAGATGTAGCCGAAGATGTCGAACCGGTGGAGACGGGCATCGAGACATCGTTGGATGTAACGCCCGATGTCGACGATGACGAGACGGGATTGGAAGCATCGGTAGATGCGGAAAAAGACGTAGTTGAGGAGGCCGAAGCGGACGCGGGGGGGTGAGATGGGGCTCAGCACGATCATCTCGTTGTCGCAGCAAGCTTTGGTTTTGTCCTTGGCGGTGGTGTTGCCGGTGTTGGCGGTAGCCGCCGTGGTTGGGTTGGTCGTGGCTGTATTGCAGGCGGCGACCCAGGTACAGGACCCAACGTTGGCGCATCTGCCGCGAATCGTTGCGGTAGTGGCGGCATTGGCGGCGTTTGGTCCATGGATGGGGCGCGAGATTGCAGCGTTTGCCCTTCGCGTATTCAGCGGTGGCTGAAGGTGCTTTCTCGACAGGGTTGGTTCATCGATACAGCGGCGGAGACGTGAAGAAGAAGCGGTCGTTGGAGCAGCAGAAAACGAAACGAGCGCGAATCTTGGCAGCGGCGGCCGAGGTGTTTGCGACTCGCGGTTTTCAAGAAGCCCATATCTCCCATATCGCTCAGACGGCGGGCGTGGCCGACGGCACCATCTACCTGTATTTCCCGAGCAAGGAATCATTGCTCGTCGCGCTCTTCGAAGACAGTGTTTCGCGCTTCTTTCGGCAACTCGATGACGAGCTTACCTCGATCGCGGCACCGCGTGACAAGCTGCTGCGAATGGTGGCGCTTCAGCTTGGGCTGCTGGACCGCGAGCGTGGGCTGGCGGAATTGTTGACGGTCAACCTACGACAATCGAGCCGTTCGATGCGTGAGCTATTGAAGCCCCACTTCACCGCCTATCTCGATCGTCTCGAGCGTGTGCTGATCGAAGGCCAAAATGCTGGGGTATTTCGAAAAGACTTATCCGCACGGGTGGTTGCCCGAGCCATTTTTGGAGCGCTCGATGGGGTGACGCTAACCTGGGCTTTGGGAGGGGGCCACGAGGGCGGTCTTGTCAAGACGGCCGAAACGGTTGGAAAAATGTTGCTCGACGGATTGGCCTCGAATTCATGAATGTGATGTCTCCTCATGACTTGCGGACGATGGAGCATGGGGCTCGAGTCCGTGTAGGCGGGCGAGTTCGAGCGCAACCGCATGGACGATGGCAAATCGCGGACGCCTTCGATACCGTAGCCGTAGTAGCCGAATCATCGCTCAAAGAAGGCTGTTTGGTGATTGTCGAGGGCAGATGGGATGGGGAATGCATCGACGAAGCCGTGGTGGTGGACGTGTCGGAGCCGATGGCGGATCAGTTTCATGAGTCCGCCCGGTTGCTCGATCGCGGGGTAGGCTGGGCGTTGCAACGTCGGGCAACAATTCTCGGGGTCATTCGAAATTATTTTGAAAATCAAGGCTTTATAGAAGTCGAGACCCCCGTGCGGGTCCCCTGCCCTGGGATGGATTTGCACCTTGACGCCTTTGATTCCGGGCCCGCGGCGTTGATTACCTCACCCGAGTATCAGATGAAGCGATTGCTTGCGGGTGGGATTCCAAAGTTATTTCAACTCGTTCATTGTTTTCGCGACGATGAGCAGGGGGACCTTCATAATAGCGAATTTACGATGCTCGAATGGTACCGTGCCTTCGCGGGAATCGAGGAGATGATTCGGGATACAGAAGGCCTCATCGAGCATGTTGCGCGACAAGTGACGGGGAAAGCCACGGTGCGTTGGCGTGGTCGGGAGTTGGATGTCAGCGCGCCTTTTGAGAGAATTTCGGTGCTCCAAGCGTTTGCACGGCATGCGCTTCTCGATCGCGACGAGGTGCTTCGATTGGCGAGTGCGGAGGAAGATACGTACTTTGGTTTGTTAGTCGAGAAAGTCGAGCCGGCGTTGGCAGCGTCGGCCCATGCGGTGGTGCTCTATGATTTCCCTTCCGTTCATGCATCGCTTGCTCGACGTCGTGTGGATGATCCGATGGTATGTGAGCGATTCGAGGTGTACGTGGGGGGGGTTGAATTATGCAATGGGTTTGGAGAACTGACCGATGCGACGGAGCAGCGCATGAGGTTGGAGAGGGACCAGCAAACCCGTCGGATAGCGGGAAAACGCGTATATCCAATCGATGAGCGATTCGTTCGAAGTCTGGAGGAAGGGATGCCGTCGGCGGGGGGCAATGCACTCGGGGTCGATCGATTGGTGGCGCTTTGTCTTGGAGCCCGGTCTATTGGTGATGTGATGGCGTTTCCGGACTCGTGGTTGTGGTAGCTGGCGATGGTTCCGGAAACGATATTTTCTATGTATTTACGATAGGTTAGAACCGATGCCCCACGAATGGCCTCTCGATCCTCACTCCTTTTCCAAGTACTACGCTTTCGCGCCCACGGCATTGGCGTTGCGTGAATGCATTCGGCTTCAAGCCGTAAGGCACCTCGAGTTACCGGAACCGATTTTGGATGTGGGATGCGGAGATGGTGTGTTTGCGCGTCTTGCCTATCCAGGCAAGCAGACGTGGGGCATCGACATCAACCCGACGGAGTTGCAGCGAGCGCAGGGAACGCATTCGTACAGCACGTTGATTTGCGGCAACATCTGCACGGTCGATCTTCCTCCGCAATTTTTCGGCAGCGCGATTGCCAATTGCAGTCTCGAGCATGTTCCCGATCTGCGAGCCGCGTTGCGGAATGTTCGTAGCGCATTGAAACCGGGAGCCCCCCTGGTCCTCATCGTGCCTACGCCGACGTGGACACGTCGCCTGGCATTGACGGAAGCGCTTGGCAAGGCGGGATTGCATAGTCTCGGAAATGCTTGGGGGGAGCTACTCGATCACGTGTTTCGTCATGTTCATCGGATAGACGCGGCGACATGGATGCGGCATTTGGAAGCCTGCGGATTCGAAGCATGTGAGGTGACGATGATCGCGCAACGCGGTGTATCGTGGGCCTTCGACATCCTACTTTGGCCGAGCCTTGTGGGGTTCCTCAACAAAAAATTGACCGGACGATGGGTGCTATTGCCCCGTCTGCGTTTCCTCACCAGCGATCTCATGCGCATTTCCTTGAACGCCCTTGCCTCGCGCGTGCCTGATGCCGAAGAGGCTGCGGAGTACCTCATCGTTTGCAAAGCGCGGCCATGATGAGCGAGTCGGAGTTCAGCGCCGAGTACTATACGAACCACGAGCGACGCGATCGCTTTCCTTGGACCCTGTACCATCGTCCGATTTCTCGACGAATTGCATCGATCGTGCGTGCGCGGAGCACGTTGCCGACGATCCTGATCGTGGGGTGTGGCCTCGAGCCGTATGTGGATGGGGTGCGGGAGATATCGTGTGCAGCGTGCGACATCGATCCGCGTGCGATTGAAGCGTGCAAAAAACAGTATCCACGACAAGCGGATCGCTTTGGGGTCAGTCCTTCCGCCTATGAATTGCCGTCGGCCGAGGTTTTCGACGGCCCCTTCGACATGATTGTGGCAAAAGACGTGGTCGAGCACGTACGGCAACCGGAGCGTTGGGCGCGGATGCTTGCGCAACGTCTTTCGCCGGGTGGGGAACTATTGCTTTCCACTCCGAATTACGGAACTGGTTCGACGTTGGGGTTATTGGAGCGAACGGTTCTCGAGTGGGTAGCCCGTCGGGATGGTTATTCACGTCGTCATATTCATCCAAGCCGCTTTGACGCGGGGCTATTTGCGGGATTGAACGTGGGCGACGGGATGGAATTGATGGAGATATGGCATACGTGGAACCGATGGGCGATGGTGGGCCGGTGGCGTCGCAAATAGAGAAAAACGAAGTTGCCACCGATGACGATGCCGGGCCGGGGCTTTATGAGGACATCTATGATCGATAAAAAGTTGGATGCCTTGCGTGAGCGGTTGCGGCAACTCGAGTCCGTGGTGGTTTGTTATTCCGGGGGGCTTGATAGTGGATTTACGCTGGCGGTTGCGCACGAACAGCTTGGGCATCATGCGGTCGGATTGACGGCGGCGGGGCCAGCGTTGGCGCCTCGTGAGAGAGACGACGCGATTGCGTTTGCCAGGCAGATTGGCGCGGATCATGAGATGGTGGATGCTGGGGAGATTGGTGTGGCGGACTATGTGGCCAATGGCCCAGACCGTTGTTTTCACTGCAAATCGGCGTTGTACGTTGCGGCGGAGCGCTATCGTCAACAACGAGGTTTTCGTCATGTGATCAACGGTACGAACCTCGATGATTTGGGGGATTACCGTCCTGGGCTCGAGGCGGCGAAACGGGCGAATATCGTCAGCCCTTTGGTTGATGTGGGATTTACCAAGAGCGAGGTGCGAGAGGCGGCCAGGCTGTTGGGGTTACGACTTTGGGACAAGCCTGCGGCGGCCTGTCTCGCGAGTCGGATACCGTACGGGACGGCGGTCACCTCCAAGCGTTTGTCGCAAATAGCTGGATTTGAAGCGGAACTTCGTGATCTGGGGTTTCGTGTGGTCCGGGTTCGTCATCACGACACCATTGCCCGTATCGAGGTGGGAGAAGACGAATTAGCGGCGATGGCAGACCCAACGACGCGGCAGCGAGTGCATGATGCTGGAAAACGATATGGGTTTTCATATGTAACGTTGGATCTGGGAGCCTACCGGGTAGGTAGTCATAACGAGGTTCTCGACGGGCGGCGGCTCCGAACGGTGACGTGAAGTACCGTCACGGATTGACCCGGTGTCGTTCTGACGCTTACGCTAGGCATAAACGCGGATTGGTTCAGCCAAACCGTGAATGATTACCGACATGGACGAGGGGAATTGCAGATGGTGTTCGTTCCTAAGTTTCTGACCATTGTGGATCTATTCGAGAAGAGCGTCGAAAAATACGCCCCGCGAGATCTGTTCGGCGTGAAGACCAACGATGCCTGGACGTGGATTACCTACGGTGAGGTGAAACGTCGCGTGGATGCATTTCGACGAGCGTTGAGTGAAGAGGGAATCGCGCGCGATGGCCGTGTAGCGATCATCTCGAACAACCGCGTCGAATGGGCCATTGCTTCGTTTGCGACGGTCGGGCTGACGGCACAATTCGTTCCGATGTACGAGTCTCAATTGCCCAAGGAGTGGGAGTACATTCTTCGCGATTGCGAAGCGGAGATACTCATCGTATCGACGGAGGCGATTTACCATAAGGTCAAGGGATTTCTCGAAACGATACCATCGCTCAGAAAGATCGTTCGCATGGGGGCGAAGGAGTCTGAACCGGATTCTTTTGATGCTTGGATCGACAGGGGATCTGACAACCCTCTTGAACCATCGGTCCCTGACAAAGACGATATCGCATTTTTGATTTATACGTCGGGAACCACGGGCAACCCGAAGGGGGTCAAGTTATCGCACGAAAATATCGCATCCAATGTATCCGCGGTGCATGAGTGTTTCGATATGATTGCGGATGACAGGACCTTGTCATTCCTTCCCTGGGCGCATTCCTTCGGGCTCACTTGCGAACTTCATTGTATGACGTCGATGGGAGCGAGCATGGCACTCAACACGGCGGTGGATAAACTCGTGGCGGAGATGCCGGAGGTTCGTCCGACCATTTTGATTTCGGTGCCCCGCATTTTTAACCGGATCCATGACAACGTGCAGAAGCAGATCGCGGGAAAGCCAGCGCCGATTCAAGCACTATTTCGGGCGGGACTTGCGGCATCGATTAAGAAGCGCGCGGGTCAGTCGCTTGGTTTGACGGAGCGAGTGTCATTGTCGCTGGCAGACAAGATCGTATTTTCCAAAATCCGTGCGAAGTTCGGTGGTCAGTTGCGCTACGCGATTTCCGGTGGCGCGGCTCTCTCGCGGGAGGTGGGGCAGTTCATCGACGCCTTGGGCATCAACGTGTACGAAGGCTATGGGTTGACGGAAACGAGTCCCATCATTTCGGCGAATCGACCGGGGCATCGTGTCATCGGCAGTGTTGGCCAAATGATTCCCGGATGCCGGGTGGTCATCGACAAAGAGGCCACGGCGGATGCGGTGCAAGGAGAAATCATTGCGTACGGTCCCAACGTCATGAAGGGGTACCACCATCTCGACGAAGAGACGGCCGCCGTGTTGTTGGAGGATGGCGGCTTTCGCACGGGCGACATGGGGTATATGGACAACAACGGCTATTTGTTCATCACGGGGCGGGTCAAGGAGCAGTACAAGCTCGAGAACGGCAAGTACGTGGTTCCTGTTCCGCTCGAGGAAGCGGTCAAGTTGTCCCTGCTGATCACCAACGCGTTCGTGCATGGCGCAAACAGACCATTCAACGTGGCGCTGATCGTTCCCAACATGGAAGAATTGGTCGAGTGGGCGAAGGCGCAGGGCATCGAGGATGTTTCGGCGAAGTCGTTGCTTCGCAATGAAAAAGTCATCGCGAAGGTGCGTGAAGAGATCGAAGCTAAGAGCCAGGGCTTCAAATCCTACGAGAAAATAAAGCAATTTACGCTCATCGAAGAGGACTTCACCACCGAAAACGGGATGCTGACGCCATCGATGAAGGTCAAGCGCCGGGTGGTGTTGGAGAAGTACGGTAACCTGGTGGAGGATATGTACCGCTGACGCTTACTCGACGGAAACGACCACACTAGGCGGGTCATTATGGACTCGCTGCCACACTTCGATGACATCCCCTTGTTGGGCCGCAACGCGAATCTCGAAACCACCATTACCGTTGGCCAGTCCTACCACGCCGCCTCCTGTTCGATTGTTGAAACACGTCACGAGAGCATACGCTTCCACGGCTTGGGATTTGCCAATCACCCGGGCTTCTCCGCTGGGCAAGTCCAGTTGCGCGACGATCGCGCCTTCGGACGGAGGCGGCAACGGAAGGGTTGGTGTGTTACAGCCTGCGATCATTCCCGCGCCGAGGGCTGCGAGAACCGTGAATGGGAAGAGCTTCGACATATTCATCCAATCCTATTCATCGAACGCATGACCTTCGACGGAAAAGGGCAAAGCGCGCTCGAATCGAGAGCCGTTCGTTCGATGAATTCATCCGGCTCATCAAAGGATGATGGCCGCCTCGAGCAACGGCAAGGCCTCCATATCATTCGAGCCTGGCTTCTCCCATCCGAAGGAGTGTGGATGGTGGGAACTTAGCGATGAGGCACGTTTCTGCCCTTGCCCAAGGGGCCCTGTCTGGACGTGCGCTCCCAGTATCTCGAATGCGATACCGTGGTGCGGTCGGCCAATGGCGCAAAATCGCAACCAGGTGGCATCTCCCACCGGAAGGTGCTAGGCGCTGGAAGCGTTTTCATCTCGATGCCATGCGCGACATCCGCTCTGCTCTCCGACACTTTCCGTGGAAGCCCGTTCCTTGGGCGCTGGGTCTGGCGATCGTTGTCACCGGGGCAACGTGTGTTCCTGTCGACCGTGATGGGGATCCGCGAGGTGCGTTGGTGGCGGCTCTTTCGCGTGATGGCTATGTGGCGTCCGTCGAGGACGTCCATTTTTTCGGGCCCCCATCGACCTTGGGCACGACGCGGGGGGTGGTTCGCGCGTGGAAGCGTGGAGAGCCGGCGGATATCTTTCATTTTCGGGTGAAGATGACTTCGGCAGGAGCGGTGCTTGGCGCGCCGGCTCTTTACAACTTGACGGCTACGCCTGCGGATGAAGGTCCCATCGAGGTCGTGGGTCAGAGGGTAGCGTTTACGGTTCGCATGATGTCGGGAACGATTGGTGTACGCGTGCTTGATCTGCGTGGCGAGGCGCCGCTCGAAGGGGATTGGTCCACCATCGCGCGCTGGCAAAACGCGGTGACCAATCTTCAGCAAACAGGGTTAACTACTGGAGTTAACTCAGTTTTTTGGGCTATCGATCCACCCAAAGACGACGTCTCGTTGACGCTCATGCTGGATGGTTGGATCGAGATGCGTTCGAATGGGAGCATCGCGCGTATGCCAACGGAAGGTGGTCGTGTTGTGGGAGACATGACCGACCTCGAGTATCGGCCTTCCACGAAAGGTCGTCCTGGAAACCTGGTGACGTGGGCGGTCGACCGGGTGCGAGCGATGCCGTGGTTTGGCGACGATCGCATGCAGATGTTGAAGACGGTGGCATTCGGTGTTTTGGATGTTTATCGTCGTGCGCAGACGACCGTCATGGGGGATAGTTCCGCGGAGGAGATTGCGGAAGATCTTGGGGGAATTGTGGCGCGAAACGCGCCGACCACGTTTACGGATCCGGAGACGGGCTGGCCACCGGCGCCCATCGAACCATTTTTGGGTAAGAAGATGGAAGGAGAGGGACAGTGGATACCTCTCGAGAACGATCCTTTCATCCGCATGAATCCAGGCGTGCCGCCAGCATTTCTGACATCGTTTGTGAGAACGGATCCGAAGCGCAGTTATACGCGTATTTACGTAACCTTATGGGATCCGCGGCAGGTTGAGCTTCACATGATGGCAGGGTCGGTGGAACCCAAGGGAGCGTCGGGAGAAGCGGGACCCGGGATGATTCCTCGTCGGCCCGAACTGATGAAACGGCTGGTGGCGGGCATCAATGGTGGCTTTCAAGCGTTGCATGGCGAATGGGGAATGATGGGGGACGGTGTGATTTATCTTCCGCCCAAGCCATTTGCCGCGACGGTGGCGGAGATGCGTGATGGTTTCACGGGGTTTGGAACATGGCCCAACGACCCGGTGGTTCCGCCGACCATCCAATCCTATCGTCAGAATCTCACGCCGCTGGTGATGGACGAGGTGATCAATCCCTACAAGCGAGGGTGGTGGGGAGGAACGCCACCGGAGTGGGAAGACCGCGTTCACACGACACGAACGGGAATCTGTCTCACGAAAGAAGGGTTCATCGCGTATTTGTACGGCAATGAGATCGACGTGATGCCGTTGGCGCAGGCGATGGTTCAGGCGAGATGTCAATACGGCATACACCTGGACATGAACCCGGGACATACGGGGTTGGAGTATTACAAGGTTGCGCCGACGGGGACGTTACCGGATCTTGGGCGTCCGTTGGACAAGAAATGGGAAGCGGAGGGGCCAGTGCCCTTCATGGAAGGGTGGTCGTTTCGAGCGCGGCGCATGGTGCGGTTCATGGGGCTGATGAACTTTCCCCGCTATATTCAGCGAGAAACGCGAGATTATTTTTATCTTACGCTCCGGTCGGTGCTTCCGGGGCCAGAGCTGGACATCGCGGAAGGGGTGCAAGCCCAATGGCGTACGTCTGGTCTGCCGCAACACGGTTTTCCGTATGCGATTGCCACAACGGAGTTGCAGCCGGATCCGTCTCGTGCTGACACCAAAGTATTCATCATGAAGCTTGATCCGCGCACGGTGCGTCTTGCATCGGAAGCGGATGACAAGCTGGTGGTTTCGATGGCGAACGTGGAAGTGGAGCCGAACCAACCGACGTTGTGGATATCGGATCGCGCGTGTGCGATTGCATCGGAGCCGGTGAACGGTGCGGTGGCGGTGGTATCGGGGCTGGAGCCAGGTTCGCTGGCGGGGCAAGAGCCGGTGGCGGCGCTAGGGATCCAGGATGATGATGGAATGCTCGTGTACATCGAGATTCAGCAAGGAAAGCGGCCTGGGGCGGACGAGGCGATGTTGACGAGTTTGTTGGAAAAATTGGGGTGTTCGTCGCGTTTGTTGTTGAGTCGGCCGTTAGCTCCTTCGTTGGGTCATCCAGCCAGCGGAGGAGGTCGGAAGGTTCATTTCGTTCGTGTCGATGCGCCGGGAGCGCGGAGGATTTTCGAAAGCACGCCGGTGGTTGATCCATCCGAATGGGCTCCCTTGCAAGCGCGTCGCATACGATACTTCAAGAAGCCGAAAGCAAGCGGTAACGAGTAACTGTTTTCGGACCTGCGGAGGTGGTATCGAAAGTACATGGTGTCGAACCCCGAGTATCGCAAACGGTTCGTACTGCTTTCGGTGCTCGTTCTCGTAGCGTTTCTGCCAAGCTTGATGACTGGGTTCGTATTCGATGACATACCGCTCATCGTCGACAACCCGTACGCGCAGAGCCTGGTGTATCTCAAACGGTGTTTCACCACGGATCTTTGGGATATTCCTTCGAGACCGGATCCTGAGCAGTGGTCACTTTTCTATCGGCCGATCATCTCAGCCAGTTATCTATTGAATTGGGTAGCATCCGGTGGTGCGGCCTGGTCGTTTCATCTGGTCAATGTGTTGGCTCATCTGGGTGCCGTATGGCTTGCATTCAGGACGGCCACACGATGGCTTGCCGATGTTCGGCTTGGATTTGCCGCGGCGCTCGTGTTTGGACTTCATCCGACACGCAATGAGTCTGTCCTTTGGGTTTCCGGTCGCACGGACGTATTCATGGCGCTGTTTCTGCTGTTGGCGCTCGAGCTTTTTTCTTCCGCTTCGCGGCGTAAGGGAAGTCGTGCGGTGTTGACGTGGATAGCCGGGGTGTTGGCATTATTGCTTGCGCTTCTTTCCAAAGAGTACGCGGTGGTATTTCCGATCCTCGTGGCTGTGGATGCATGGGTGGCGAAGGACGCTGTCTATCGACGAAGAATGTGGGGAGCTTCGGCAGGGGCAATCGTTTGTTGCGCGGTGTTTTTGTGGTTGAGAACGTGGCTCATGCCACTCCAACCGCCCGATGATCCGATTTCGTTTTTTCTTCACGCGAAGTACGTATTTCTATCGTTGGGGCGGTATGGTTCGAGACTCGTGTTTCCATGGCCGCAAGCGATTTTCGTCAAGCCGATTTTCATTGAAAACGGTGAGGTCGTCTTGCCGTCTTTCGACATCGCAGTGGGGGTTGTATCGACCCTCGCTTTTGGGGCTGTCCTTATCTGGTCCATGGTACGAAAACGTGATCGAGTTCCCTTTCTGTTATGCGCTCTCGCGCTGCTTCTCCCGATATTGAACATCGTTTATTCAGGGTTGAATTCAACCACCGCGGACCGGTACTTCTACTTCCCACTTTTTGGAATCGTCGTGGCCGGGTTGAGTTTTGCACATCCCCTGCTCGACCGGATTCAACAGATCACTCGTGGGATGTTGCTAGGCGGTTTGGGCATTGTGTGCATCGCCATCACGTGGGTGCGCACGCTCGACTTCACGACGGAAAACGCGTTTTGGGCTCAAGAAATTGCGGTTGACCCTGACAATCCCCTGGCGCTTTTTGCTCTTGCCACACTCGCCGAAAAGCAAGGGGACCGCGCTTCCTATCGGAAGCATCTACTTCGTGCGTACTCACCCGCGAGTACGAAATACTTACTCATTTCGACACCCGCGCGAACGTATGTGCGTCTTGTCGACGACCTGCTTCACACTCGTCCAGACGGAGCGCGAGAGCATCTGGAAACGCTCCTATCGTTATTGATGGCCCTTACCGAAGGGCGTCCCATTCAGCATGCGTCGGCCATGGAAGGGATATCTCTCGAACCGCCAATCATCGATCAAAATCTTGCGGTCTGGCTACGCGCTGCCCGGCCGGGGCTCCTTACGCAGGCAGCCTTCACGGCTTCTCGTCTCGGTCGCGATGACCTGTGCAAAACGGTGGCCGCAAGGGTATCAGACATCGACGTCCTCCAGTTCAACGACCGATTCAATCTTTCTCTCGCATTGATTCGGGCAGGAGCTTATGAGCAGGCGTCGCATCAGATGGTTGTAAGCCGAAACCTGCCGTCGACCACACCGTACGAGCGCGGGGAAATTCTCGACAGATTGGACGCAACCATGGCGGCCGTTCGACAAAAGCGCGTTCAAGCGGCCAAGTTCGACGAACCGGATTCATCGATATTGCGCGCGGAAGCGGAGTTTGAGGTGGGAGGCTGGCTGCGTGCGGCGCGAATCCTGCGATTGGCCCATCAACGCTTCCCAGACCGTCCGGAAGTATGGCAGCGTTATGTGCGGGCGCTCGCGCAATGCCGTCTGGACGACGATGCTTATACCGTTGCCTTGCTGCACCTGGATCCCGCGGCAGCTCAGGAGCTATTGGCTTCGATTCGGAAAGAGATGTCCCCGCGCACGGCGCAAGCGGTGCCGGTGCCTTTGGGCACGCGATGGTGGGAGGAAAGCCCACTTATCGAACCTTGATTCGCGCCTTGGGCAAAGATACGTCACGGACCGAAAACACTTATATTGGTATTTTTTTTTGTGACTGCATCGACGGATTCGATGTCGCCCAACATTGACCTTCCTTGCTATCGCGCGGTACAAGCTCCATCGGCCTATCTTATCGTAAGACGTGTGTGTTTGGAGCATTGCAGGTGAGCCGTCCTCAAGCCTTCGGAGCCTACGACCTACTGGAACGCATCAACGTTGGTGGTATGGCCGAAGTATTTCGCGCGGTTCATCGGCAATCCCGGCGGCTTGTGGCGATCAAGCGGATCTTGCCATCGGTGGCGGAGGACGACGAGTTCATCTCGATGTTCCACGACGAGGCCATCATTGCGAGCCAGCTCGATCATCCGAACATCGCGAAAATCTTTGATATCGGGAAGGTCGATGCCAGTTACTACATCGCGTTCGAGTATGTGAACGGGCGTGATATGCGGACGGTCATTGACAATGCAGAGCACCGTCAGGCATCGATTCCCATCGACATGACACTGCATGTGATCATGAGTCTTTGTAAGGGGTTGGATTATGCGCATCGACGGGTGGATGCGAATGGTCAGCCTCTCGGGCTTGTTCACCGCGATGTGAGTCCTCCGAACATCCTTGTTTCTTATGATGGGGATGTGAAATTGATTGACTTTGGAATCGCGAAAGCGGCAGGCAAGCTGGCGCGTACGCAAGTAGGCTCAATCAAAGGGAAATTTGGCTATATGTCTCCGGAGCAGGTTCGCGGTCTTCCCGTGGATCAACGTTCGGATATTTTTGCAATCGGGATTTGCCTTTGGGAATTTTTGACTTGTCGTCGATTGTTTCTTGGAGACAACGAAGTGGTCGTGATGGGGCGGATTCGTAACGCGGAAGCCGAACCACCATCACAGTTCGCGCCCTCGTTATCGCCAGAACTTGATCAGATGGTGATGCGAGCGCTAGCGAAGGACGTGGACGAACGCTACACTTCAGCATCGGATTTATTTGCGGACTTAAACGCATTCGCACAAAAGGCTGGAATCACGGTTTCCCGTGATCCGGTGGCAGACTACATGCGACGGACCTTTCCCAACGACGCGAGCCTTCGCGTCGCGTCGCACGAGGAGGCTCACGCAATGGCGGAAAATAAGGGCGGTTCGGACCTCGACGTATTCGAGGGGCTCGCGCGCAAGCCTCAGGCACGCCCAGCGACAACACCTTCTACAGTACCGAGTCCACTGGGAGTGGCGAGTTCTTCGGGGCCACCACCTCCGGGGCGAGCGCGGACACTTCTGGGCATGGCACCACCCATGCCTCCCTCTGCGCACGGCTCGATGCCTTCATCGCCGGGGCGGCTCCCCATTCCGAGTTCCCCTGGTTTGCCTCCCCCGCCGGTGGCGCGCGGTTCCGGGGTTCTTCCGGCCATTTCAGCCCCTCCCGCGAAAGGAAGTGCGCCTCCTCCCGCACGGGGAACGCTTCCCTCCAATCCGCTTCCTCCCCCTGTAGCTCCTCCCGTCATGGGAAGTGGTGTGATAGGGCCACCGCCCGCCAAACCCGCCGCGGTCGATATGGATTGGGACGATGAGGACGAAAAAACTCACGTCTACGACAAGCAATCCACCGATGAAGTGGCTGATGCCATCATGCAGCCACTTCCTGCCGCGGGCACGCCCGCTCCGCCTCCGACTTCTTCGGCTGCTGCCGCGCTTCTCCAACGCTCGGGCAACGTGGCGCCTCCCATGCCCAAGGTGCCATCGATTCCTCCGCCCACACCCGGGCT
Source organism: Deltaproteobacteria bacterium ADurb.Bin207 (assembly GCA_002070115.1). Lineage (GTDB taxonomy): Bacteria > Myxococcota_A > Polyangia > Polyangiales > Polyangiaceae > MWCO01. The sequence goes on along the minus strand of MWCO01000064.1, from coordinate 6,249 downwards.
CGTTCCTGCGCCTCCGCCTCGAACGGTAGCAGCCGCTGAACCCACAATGCTCTCCGCGCCCAAGGAAAAGGCTAGTTCGCTGCCTTGGATCTTGGTCGCTATTCTCGTTTTGGTCGCCGGTGGACTTGGCGCCTACTTCCTTATGCCTTCCACCGGATCGCTCAAAGTCTATGTTTCAGGACCAGGCGGACGAGATATCGGCAAGGTCAATATCTTCGTCAATAACGAAAAGGTGTGCAGCTCCTCACCATGCACCGTCAATGATTTGAAAGAGGGCATCCACGACGTCAAAGCCGAAGCGGAAGGATATGAGCCTACGGCTCCCAAAGGTGTCGAAGTCAAGGGAAGGGCGCAAGCAAAACTCGACCTCGAGCTTGCGGTAGCCTCCGCGGGCAGTGGATTCAAAGTCGCTGGAGCCCAGCAAGGCATCATGCTTTTTGTCGACGGCTCGGAAGTAGGACCCCTTCCCCAGACTCTGAAAACCCTCAGCCCTGGTGAGCACAAACTCCGCTTCGTCGGCTCGGAACGCTTTGAACCCCTTGAAAAGACACTCACGGTGGTTCCGGACAAGATCGAGGACCTTGGCGAAATCAAGCTCAATGTGCTCAAAGGAAAGGCTACATTGCAGCTCGTCACCCGCGGCGCTCGTATCTTGCTCGTACCTTCCAAAGGTGAAAAACGGCAGATCGATGAGAGAATGTTCAAAAACGATCAGCTCTCGATCGATATCGATACGTCCAAAGAGTGGAGCATCGAAGCCACCAAACCTGGTTACGACGATCTCAAAATTCCCATCTCATTTGCCGACGGCCAAGCTGAAAAAACGTTTCGCATCGAGTTGCATGAGCGTGGAAAAACACCTGTCGATGACGATAGAAAGCAATCCTCTTCCACAGCCCCCACCTCGGGCCCTGGTCCCACGCCAGCCAGCACGCCAACGGCTGCCACTACCGGCGGACCTGCCACGCTCAACATCAACTCCATTCCGCCTTCGGCCGTGTTGTTGGATGGTCGTCCTATCGGCAGAACTCCTAAATCCGGCGTTGTCGTGAGCCCCGGCACACACTCCATCACGTTCATTCATCCCGAAAAAGGACGAAAGTCCACCAGCGTGACCGTGAAAGCAGGCGAAACGAAGGGCGTGGGCGTTCGTTTCTGATCCAAGCTTTTCCACCCCAAACAATCCAACCCCAACTCGACGGCGAATACCGATCGATTCTCCCTGACCTTGTCATTCCTTGATCGTCGCGAGCAGCTTCCGTGCTCCTGAATGATCAGGATGCTCTTCAAGGATCTGATGGACTTGCCAAGCAGCTTCCTTGTCTCTTCCAAGATTCCGAAGCGATAAAGCCAATGAATATCGCGTAGTTACTTGATTCTCATCGCGCTGAAGAGCTTTGTTGCACGCTTCTTCCGCCCCCTCCCAATAACCAAAGCGCATTTCCGCCTCGCAATGCAGTCGGAGAGCCGTCTCGTCGCTGCTCCATTCATGCGCGCGACGCGCCGAAAGCGCTGCAAGCCCCAACCACAATGCTCCTATGCCTACGCCAAACACCGCGCGATACGATCCACGCGCCAACCATTGCCGTGTCCATGTCCACAGCCAAAAGAACGCCGCGGCCAACACGAAAGCGAGTCCGATCAGAGGAAATAAGATCGCTCGTCGACTCGAACCGAGCATCGCTGTCGACAAAACGGAAGCGATAAACCAAACCGATCCCCAAGCCATCAATCGGCTCGCCTCGCATGGACTCCTGTAGGCGAGTACCACGGCGAGGGCGCAGGCCGATGCGGCGCCTAACACCACGATGATGGTGAACGGCAAGCTCATCGTATCCGATAGCCGCGTGGTCCAAGGCACCAACAACGAGTCGAAGCTCAGGACCAAGTGCGTAGCCATCGCGCGTATTGGGTTTCCATTCACGGACTTGATCATCGGAGCGTGCGCAAAAAGATGAGCCAAGGCGGTGGCCACCATAGCCAGATGCCAAAGCGCCCATCGTCGGAACGGTCGTTTCTGATAAAGAATATCTTGGGAAATCAATAGGATAGGTACGATCCAGACGCTTGGGCTCCACGCCGCGGCCAAGGCATAGAACACCATGCAGACAACTCGCGTGACAAGATGAGGGCGCAAGTGAAGGAGCACCGCCATGAGAGCGGTTGCGACCGCGGCAAGTTCATAGGGGGAGACAACGGCAACATCGACGGTCACGGGTAAAAGCCCAAAGGACAGCGATGCCAGCATGGCCGACGGCGCATTGGAGAGTGCTAACAGCACGGTGAAAACGGCGATGGTAGCGATGAAGTGCAGTAGGTAGGATGGGAAAGGAGGTAGGGGAAGCAGGGACCACGGTTCTTCGGGGCAAGAAAGCCGTGGGGCCAGGTCGAAGAAAACGGCAAGGAGAAAGCAAAAAACCACGGCAGGAATGAGAAAAGGGCGCGCCAGGGGAAGCAACTGCATGGGTCAGGGATTCTTGCCAGTGGCCGACATTGCGTGATTGGACCACCCAATCCAGGTCCGATCGCAAAACGCCTCCGGGTTGGGCCCAGCACACTTCCAAGCATCGACCGGCGGGCCGAGGACACTGAGCATGACTCGCGACGCAAAAGGAAGATCTGCTCGCCAAAGGGAATCGAATTTTTTGGCCAACTCGAAGTCACGGGAAGCAGCTTTTCCAGCACGAAGGCTTTCGAGACTTCGGAGGATGTCATCGCGAGCCTCCTCATTGTCTGTCGCCGTATAGAGCCGCTCGAGAAATCGAATGGCAGCATCGACTTCGCCCGCCTTGTTGAGAATCGTGGTTGCCGACATCGACCGAAACACCATCGCCTCATCCGAAGCCCCCAATTCCCCCGCGCGAACGATCGCCTTGGCCCCTTCGTTTCGCCAGGCATGCCATTCTTCCGAATCGAATTGCAACGCCCCAGGACCGATATACGCAAGGAATTGACCGTAATTGAGCCATAATTCGGCGTCGTAGGGGAATTGGATCAAGCCTCGCTCCAATATTTGCCGAGCGCGTCGAACGGATTGCGCCCGGTCCGAATCTCCAGCCTGATGGGAAAGGAGCGAATCAGCCAGGCGATAAGGCTCTCGATAAGCCGGATCGAGATGGTTGATCGCATCGAGATACTGACCAACTTCTTGAAACGGACGCTTGGCACCCATCCGTAATCCTTGCGTCACGAGAACATGAGCCCATAAATAATCGGCCACCGCAGCGCGATACCCCAACGAGGCTCGTGCAAGAACGGTGGGCGGTGGAAGCACGTACACGTCCGAAGTTTCTTTGGCCTGGCTCAGCCACTCCACGAGACGAGGCCGCGAAAGACCGATCATCACGGCGCAAGCGAGCAACACCAAACCGATCAAAAGGCTTCGAGAGGTCATTCCACCTCCCGTTCGATATAAATCCCTGGAATGAGAACGGCTTGTTCCCCCACCCGACGCTCACCAGCGAGGGCAAAGGTAGACAGGATTCCGTCACCGTTCAGATCGCCTTTCGCGGTGGCTTGAAACCAGATTCGGCTGGGATCGGGTACGACATCGAATTGAAAAGCGTAGCGATGCGGCACATCAAATCGAAAACCAAGGGCTTGCCATGTGGGCGAATCCCATGTGCCGGGTGGGTCTTCCGCCGCTACTCCCCGCGGCACATCCTTGGGAGTAAGCTCCGCGGGAGGGGGAAAGGAAGCAGCCAACTCTTTTCCCTGCGCATGAGCGATAGCTCCAGCGCCGATCTTCGACAGCCCGTCCACAGCCTCCGTCATCCGCGAAGCATGAACGTGCCGAACAAACGTGGGCACCGAAGCCGCCAACACCGATCCGGCGATCGACACGACGACGGCGAGTTCGACTGGGCTCACCGCACGCATAGCAGGGTGATAGATTGAGACTTGGCCTTTCGTCAAGGGAGGCAAACGCCTCGTTCCCATCGAAAACCTTGCGCTGCCTCACGTTCCGAACGACAATCCGGGTGTGGACCTTCGAAAAGTCGGCAAATTTGTGTTGTGGACATCGATTATCGCGGGTGTGACCTGGGGCGCGTTGCGTCTGCTGCTGGTCAAAACATGGACCGTTCCCTCCGATGATCCCGCGTTGACCTCTTCCATCGCGCCATCCCTCGGTCCTGGAGATCTGGTGCTGTTGCTTCATGGGCTGCCCATCGGCTTTGGTGATCTCGTTCGGTGCAAGGATCCTGACGAACCCCGTCGCTGGGTTATTGGAAGAATTGCGGGCGAAGCCGGGGATACAGTGGAACTGAATTCCTCCCGTTTGCTTATCAACGGACGGATGGCGGACGTGGACCATGCCTGTGCGCCGCCTAAAATCAAGGTTCCGCACCCCAATACCGAAGGAGAGGTGGAACTACATTGTGATATGGAGGACCTGGGAGGGGTCATTCATATGCGCGCTCATGGAAATCCCGAAGGTAGAGCCCAATCCGCACCGGTCAAGCGAACGGTGCCTCCGAATTCCTATTTTCTCATCAGCGATAATCGCGCCTATCCGAGCGACTCCCTGACGTACGGAGCGGTCCCCACCGATAGTTGTGACGCGCGAATCATTTTTCGGATTTGGAGTAGTAAAGGATTTGGGGATGCGGAGCGACGATTTACGTGGGTGAATTGACCGGAAGAGCCGTCAACCTTATTCCTCAGGCATGTTTTCGGCGAAGTTCGGGGCAATGGTAAGGACCAAGCCGCCAGAGGTGGCAGACTGGATGCTACCGCCAAGAGAAAACATGGATGTGACAGTGTCGCCATTCAAGTCACCGAAGGCATAAGCGGTGAAGAATGTTCCTGCCGCGCCGGTGGTCGCAGAGGAATCATATTGATACATATAGTATTGCGGATCTTTCATGGAGAACTTCAGGCAGTTCCATCCCGGTCCAGTCCAATGGGAAGGACTAGACTGCCACTTCTGACCAGCAACGTTTGCTTGCGCGCTCGGAACCATGGCCGCCGACTCACACAAACGATGGGTAATGCCTGCTGAAGCCGTTAGGGCCAATGTAGCCGATGGCATACCTTCCCGGTCATACGCGGAGGAGGCGTCTTTCGCGATACGGCCAATACCTTCCTTGGCTTCCGCTGTCTTGGCATTCAGCAAGTACTTTCGAACGCCGTAGATGGCAAGGGCGGCCAACACGCCGATGATGGCAACCACGATCATCAACTCGACGAGCGTGAAGCCGCGATCCCGAATCCTCTTGAATGTACGCATGCTCATACCTCCTAGGGCCACCTTGGCCCAATTCAGACACCTACTACAAATCGTGACTCACTCTTACTCACCCTCATTCACCCAATAGACTTGATTGGAGAAGGAGGAACCGAGATAAAGCGAGGGGGTGCCATCGCCGTTGATATCGCCTTTGGCTTGCACAATGAACCAAGGCTCCGCCGCTTCGGGTAAGGTCACATTGAAAAGCGGATCAAGACCTTCGACTTTGACTTCACCAGGAAGCCCAGCTACCACGGCGTAACCGTAATACACGGCACCATCCGTCGTTACATTCAAAATGCGCCACCTTTTGGCGATATTGTCCGTCCCTCCCCCCCATTGCACCTTTTGGGCTCCTGGGGTTTTGGTCGGGTAGTACTCACTCAACTTTTCAGATACATTCAAATACGTCAACGTTTCGGCTCGGTAGGCCTCCTGCGCGGCACGAATCCCATTCACCATCCACACGGCTTCTGAGGAGCGAGCGGAGTTGACGTAACGACGGTATCCGACCGCTCCGATGGTGGCCAGAATCCCAACGATGACCACGACCGCCATCAGTTCCGTCAGCGTAAAGCCTCGCTGGTTGCTGGAGTTCGTGGGCGATTGGTGGGAAGGGAGCATCGTCATGCTGACAGTATGCACGTTGTGCGCCAGCGGGACAAGTTGCGAGGTGAGGCCGATTTCCTGGGGCGATGAGGACGTGAAGGATCATGATTGACAAAAATTGTCAGTTCAAACACTTCGAGGTGACGATCCTTGTCCCCCGCGTGAGGAAGGGAGTTCTTCCTCATCCTCCTCGATAGCCAACTTATTCATCCGATACCGTATCGATCGAAATGATATTCCTAGCAACTCGGCGGCAGCGCTCTTGACCTCCCCTGTGCGAGCAAGCGCCTGCAAAATCAAGCTACGCTCCACGTTCGCCAGCACGTCATCGAGCTTGCACCCTTGCTCCGGCAATTCAATGGCAGTCAAACTCCTGCCACCACCGCCGATGACTTCTTGTGGCAGGTCGG
>MWCO01000063.1 GCA_002070115.1 Deltaproteobacteria bacterium ADurb.Bin207 | reverse complement strand
CTTCATTCATTTCGTAGGTCATACGCAAGCGCTTATCGAAGTATTTTCAGGTGGGCCAAATTTCCGGCAGCAGTACTAATAGCACAAACATCTAAGCAATATCCGCTTGTTACTCCCACGTCTCGTAAGCCGCGGAATAGAATACACACAACCTTCGAAACAACAACGTGGCAGTGGAATGCTCCTGGAGGTCAGGCACGAACAGTGCCCAGTTGACTGCTCGGAAGCTTACTCCGCCCCGCCGACGACAGCGTTGCCGGGCGTCTCGAAGATGGCAATATGATAAAACCCAAAGGGATTCGGAATTTCCAGCCGCGATACCGGGGAAACCAGCAGGGATGGTGTCTTATTGGGCAATACCGCCCCCTGGGTTACCATCCGACGAGCCTTCAATCCCGCTTGCTCACCAAGCTTTCGCACATAACGACGCGTAAACTTCAAGGTTCCTCGTTCCGCTGGCTTCCCTACGCCGAAAGCGAACATCAAGGGATTCATGGCGTTGGGCTCGACAAGCACCACGAACGACCGCGCCACACGCGCCATCTCTCGTACCGCGATGATGGGTTCTTCCAGATGATGCAAAAGATTGCCGCAAAATACGATATCGAAAGAATCGTCGTCGAACGGCAGGTGCTCCGCATCCCCCTGCACCTTGCGATCCGCCGGTAAGGGATTTCGATCGAGCATGTTCTGAGAAAAATCCAGACACGTCAGGTCGAAAGCCGTCGCGAACGTATGGGAAAAGAAACCATTGCCCGCGCCCACCTCGAGCATCGTCTTCGGGCGAGACGACCCCTGGGGCAACGTCTTCAGCATAATATCCAGCTTATGCCGGGCAAACGCGAGGACCGCGGGATGGGTGGGGGCCCGTCGCTCGCGAATCCCCTCCCAATATTGCTTTTGCTCATCGTATTGGACCGCCATCCCATCGCTTCTATCTCTTGCCATTGACCTGTGCAAGACCGTGGAGGCCAAGACGACACGCCCCAAAGGGTGCTACAACCGCCAACGCCCATGAGATGGTCTGCCCGCCTGGCTTCAGTTTTTTCCTCTTCGGTTTTCTCGACGATCCGCTCGGTCGCCCTCGGACTCGCCATTTTGGCCTCGGTGGTGCTCATTGGTGTGCGCGTCCATGCCCATTACCCGGTGCAAGAATGGCTGTTTTGGCGTTACCTTTCCTATTGGGGGTGGATGGCGCTGCTTTCGGTATCGTGCTCGAGCGTCGGTCATCGGGTGATGTCCTGGATTTTTCCGCGCCGTCTGCCGCTGGGGGAGCATCTTGTGTTGAGCTTCGCCCTCGGGGTTTTCGTGTTTTTCGTGGGGATGTTCTTGCTCGGCGTGTCCGGGGCGCTCGGAGGGATTTCCGCGCTGGTTTTGCCGCTGCTTTTGCTCGCAAGCGGAGCGTTTCCTCTAGGACGCTCGGTCCTGCGGGTGATTCGTCACCTTCGCGCTTGGCGGGCGCGACCACGGCCCTCGCTTTCCTTGTGGCGTTACCCCATCCTTGCTCTGGGCTTGCTTTCGATAGCAGCGCTGTATTTTGTGCTCATTTCACCGGCGAATATCTCCTACGACGCCCGTTGGTATCATCTTTCCATCGCGGAGCATTACGCCGCTTACGGTGGGATCGATCGCTTCGACGAAGGCTGGTTTCAAGGGACCAACCCGCACCTGGGGAGCTGGCTTTATACGTGGGCGTTCACGCTGCCGGGCACGCGGTTATTCGATCGCGCAATGCTCTGCGCGCATCTTGAATTTCTGCTGTTTCTTTGGACATTGGCCTCGGTTTCGCCCCTGGTGCGACGTCTTCTTCATGGGGTTCGCTCACCCTTGGCTTGGGTGGCCATGTTCTTATTTCCCGGTTTATTTCTCTACGATTCGAATCTCTCGGTTGGGGCCGATCATGTGGGCGCGTTTTGGGCCATTCCGATTTACCTGGCCGTTATGCGAGCCTGGTCAAAGCCCAGCCCTTCGCGATTGTCTCTCGCGGCCATTTTCGTATCGGGTGCCTTGCTATCCAAATATACCGTCATCATTTTGGCCGTCGGTCCCATCCTTGCGTTGATCGCTAGAACTCTATGGGTTGGCACCGCGGCGCTGCTGCGAAAATCGAAAGATGTGGCCAAAGACGCCTGGTTGGGTATCGGCGCTTTCGCTCTCACGGGGCTTGTGGCCACCGCGCCGCATTGGCTCAAAAACTGGCTATGGCATGGAGACCCCGTGTATCCCATTTTGTATCGTCATCTCGCGCCGCGTCCTTGGACCGACGATTCCGCGATGTTCTATTCGATCGGTATCGAAGGGCGCCTGATCTCTCCCGATGGATCCGTCATCGACAGGATTTGGCAGACCATCAAGATCGTATTTACGTTTTCCTTCGTGCCGCATAACTGGCCGCGTTTTCACGGTGAAGTGCCTGTGTTCGGATTTTTGTTCACCGTGAGCACCTGCTTGCTTCTGTTTCTTCGTCGATCCCAAAGAACCTGGGGACTGGTTTTCATCACCTGGATCGGATTGGCCACATGGGCTTCGATCCACGCACGAGATCGGTATCTGCAGAGCATCCTGCCGTGGATGGTGGTGGTGACGGCGGTCGTGCTGGTTCGTATTTGGAAAAGCCATTGGAGTATGCGCGCGCTATTGGGATTGCTTGTGGGGTTGCAACTCGTGTGGGGCGGGGATGTGTATTTTTTCCGCACGCACGCGATGATTCACGATAGCCCTGTCAAGGCTGCGGTGGATTTTCTGGCCACGGGTTTCGAAAAAAAATACGACGAGCGATTGAAGATCTTTGGCGCCATGGAAAAGATCGCCGATCATATACCGAAAAAGGCGAAGGTATTGATGCATGAGGAGCATCTGACGCTCGGCTTGCAACGTCGCCGTGTGAACGATTGGCAGGGGTATCAAGGGGGATTGGCCTATGGTCTGATGACGGATCCGAAGGAGTTGCACGAGCAACTCGTGACATGGGGAGTGACCCATGTGGTGTGGAAAGACGCCAAGTCCGCCGCGGTCGATAGCGTAGGGGGGGACTTATTGTTTTTCGATTGGGTCTTGCGCCATACCCAGGACCGGCAGGTAGAAGGGGGTTATCGAATCGCGATGCTTCCGACCGAGGCTCCGCAAGGACCTTTTCACGATGAAGTGGCGTATTTGACTTGTGGAACGAACTACGCGCAAGGACTGTATCATCGTTCGGCGCTGCATCTTGCAGATCGGGTGGAGGACAGGAAGTATCCCAATCCGGATATACTTCTCGAGCCCGACGCTTCCAATGCACAAGAATTGATTGAGCGTGCGCAGTATGTGGTTTGGAATGCCAAATGCCGGCCGGAGGTCAGGGGGGCGTGGCTGTCGGCGTTCGAACGCATGGCGAGACGCGGTACGGCTACCGACTTGTACGTGAGGAAAAAAGAATGAATCCCAAGCGCTCGATGAAAAGCACGGGCCTCGTTTCGGGGCACGATGCGGCGGCGAATCATCCGAAGAGGATTCGTTGCCGGTGCTAGGAGATGGGGGATGGTTTCGAGCGTTTTCGCAGCACCCAACGATAACCGATCCACGAGCCGAACGAGCCGATGAGAGCGCCAACGACGACATCACCAGGGAAATGAGCGCCGAGGCTGATACGCGATAGGCCAACGAGGCAGGCGAGCGTGAGAAACAGAGGCGTCGCTTTGGGATAGAGGAGCGAAAGATATACCGCCGTGCCGAAAGCGGTTTGCGCATGTCCGGAGGGAAAGGACTTGTCGCTCGGGTATCCAAAGGGGGTATGGACTTGCAGCGCGTGTTGCGCGGCCCAGACTGCAGGGCGTTCGCGACCCACGATGATCTTCGCGATATTGGTCACGGCACCGGTGGTCGCCACGGCGATGATCATCGGTAGCAGATGCGTGCGTAGCGAAGGGCGATCACGCCACGCCATGAGAGGAACGATGAGCAAGGCAAGGACAAGCCCATGACCGAGCCAGGTGATCGCAAAAAAAAACCAGAGCACGAGACGATGGGAAAGCGCTTCGTGCAGGGTCAAAAATAGCTGATGATCGAAAGCAAGGAGCGTCATGGCCCTCAGACGACAGGGTCGAGTTCCAACACTTCGAGACGATGATTGGCGCTGGGATCTCGTTCGGTGGGACCTTGTGTGACCACCGCAATTCCTTTTCGCAGGCCATGATCCGCAAGCCAGCTCCGCAAAAACTCGGACCAATTCGCGGGGATTTCTTGCACCGTAATCGGATACACGCCGTAGGAAAATTGGAGAGCCTGGCATGTGGCATGGTGGGTGCTGAACGCCACGATCCACACGGATGGACGAAAACGTGCGATGGCTCGCGCCATCCCGCCGGTCTTGGACGGGACCGCGATAGCCACGGGAGAGCCGTCTTGAATCGTGTGGTACACACTGCTGGCAATGAGATTTCGGGCTTGATTGTCGAGTTCGTGGGTGACCACTTGCAACGAGGGCATCGTGCGCTCCCGTTCCATTTCCGTGGCGATTCGAGCCAGCATCGTTACCGATTCGACGGGATACCGTCCCATGGCGGACTCGCCCGACAACATGATGCAATCGGTTCCCCCGAGAATGGCGTTGGCTACATCCGTGGCTTCCGCGCGGGTCGGCCGGGGGAAAGAAACCATCGATTCGAGCATTTGCGTGGCCGTGATGACAGGTTTCGCGTGTCGATTGGCAAGATCGGTAATCTGTTTTTGCACGACGGCAATGCGTTCGATGGGAATCTCGACACCGAGATCACCGCGCGCCACCATCACGCCATCGGAGGCCAGAAGGACTTCTTCAATCCGATCGAGCACGCATGCCCTTTCGATTTTTGCGATGACGAAGGGATGATAATCCAGCGCTTGGGCGGCGTTTCTGAGCGTTTGAATATCCTGCGCGCTGGCCACGAATGACTGGCTTACCGCATCGACTCCGTGAGAGGCCGCAAAACGTAACCACGCGTGATCGTTATCCGTAAAAGCGGATATGCCCAGGTCGATTCCCGGTACATTCAACCCCTTGTTGGAACGCAGTTCTCCGCCGACTTCCACGACACATTGAATCTCGTTGCCCCGAACCTGTTCCACGACCAAGAGGATGAACCCATCGTTGAGATATAACTTGTCACCGGCTTTCACCGCGGACGGCAATTGCGGAAAGCTGAAGCTTACGCGTGTCTCATCGCCAACGATGCTTTCGGTCGTCAGCGTAAAACGATTGCCTCGAATCAATTCGATGGGCTCTGAGGCTAGTTTGCCAATCCGCATTTTGGGTCCCGGAAGGTCTCCAAGAATCGTGATGCGAGCATCGGCCGCTTTCGCCACCTCTCGCACCCTCGAGATGACCGTGGCGTGATAGTCCGGGTCGCCATGCGAGAAGTTGAGGCGAACCACATCCATGCCCGCATCCACCATGGCGCGAAGGATTTGGGGAGAATCCGAAGCCGGGCCGATCGTCGCAACGATTTTCGTCTTTTGTCCTGCTCGTTCCATGATTCGCTGAACTGTAGGTCATACCTAAAAAAAGGTGGGGGGATTTCCACGCCATCCACCGCCAAATCACCGTTTTCACCACCTTGGGCGGATTCAATCCACGGGCAAGCGACTCCAGAAAATGGACTTGCTGCAGGAGTCACGCTTCTTTGCTCGCGTGATCGGCCCTTGCGAAACCTGGAAGAACCGTAACGAGGGAGGGAGAGGGAAAATAGGAGCCCTATTCGTGCCGAAAACTCCCCAAAAATCGCGTTCAATGATTCGAAATCGACGCTTCGAGGCGAATCATTTTTTGGCATCGTGGCATCGAAATAGAAAAAGCAAATCGTTCGGGAATGGAGCTTGTGAAAGATCGGGCCTCATCCCAGGATTGAACTGACTCCTCTACCCTTGGTTGTCACGATGACTCGTGCTAGCCAGCCCAGTGATTATGTCGAGTCGAAAGCCAAGTGAGCCACCGGAAAGCATGGTGCGAAAGCGTCCCCGCGTACGCATTGAAGTGTCGGATCCGTCGTTCCTCAATGGTCGGTGGCATTGTGTGGGAAAGATCCTCGGGACGAAATCCGAACGGCTGCCGTGGCTTGGCTCCGACCCACCCCCAGATGAGCCAGAAGACGAACCGCTTACCGCAACTCTTTATCTCGTCGCCGGCGCAGGAGCCTCACCTGAAGAAGCAAAACGACAGGTGATGGCCAAGATCCATAATGTCTGGGGCTCGGAATCCACACCGCCACCAGGCCCTTGCATTCTCGAGTCCGATGCCGCCACTCGAAACAACTCCCGGCAAGGATCGTCGTTCGTTTCCCGATTCATGAACATGCTGCGGCGACGCACGGGGTGATCTGACCCCTACGCCGCTGCCATCCACGCCCAATCGAGTCGTCCAGCATCACCAGCCCGCCACCGTAGCGTCCTCACTTCAAAGATCGAGTGAAACGAAATCAAGATAGGATGAAGGTGAATTTATCCATCGTCACGACTCGCAAAACAAAAAAATGTTCAGGTGATCGTCGGCTGAGCTTGGCCTTCTGCCATTCGAACGTCTATGGCGACGCCAACACGGAGCCGATGGTGGCCCTGCGTAAGCTGGGAGGATCTATGGCTGAGCATACCAAGTTCTTTGGAAAGAATTGGGTGGATGTATCGTCCGTGACGCGCTCGGAACTCGAGTACTTCTTGAAGCTTTCGGCGACCTTGAAAGAAGCCATTCGCGAGCAGCGCGTGAATGAATACAAACTGGCTCGCGATCGAGATCTATTCGCGGCGCTGCTTTTTTTCGAACCCTCCACACGCACGCGCTTCAGTTTCGAAATCGCCGCCCTTCGCCTCGGTCTGCGCCCCGTGGGCTTTTCCGGCACCGAAGCCACCTCCGTCAAAAAAGGAGAATCCCTGCTCGACACCGTCGATATGTTCGATGCCTACGATATCGACGCCGTGATTTTACGTCATCCCCTCGATGGTGCCGCGAAAGCGGTGACCGAACACCTGGTGCGTGATGAGGCCAGACCCTTGTGTTGTTTCAACGGCGGCGACGGGCAGAACGAACACCCAACGCAAGGGTTGCTCGACGTATTCACCATTCAGGAATGCTGCGGACGTCTTCATGACCTGGAAATCGGAATTGCCGTCGACCCGAAATATGGCCGAACCACGCATAGTTTCCCCGTCTTGCTGAGTCTATTTCCGAACAACCGCTTTCACGTGTTCAGCCATCCCGACCTTCGGATGCCCAAAGCGGTGATTCAACATCTCGAAAGCAGAGGCGTACGAGTCACCGAGTACTTCGAGGAGCCCGACGCTCTCAAAGAAATGCTTCCTCGACTCGATTTCCTCTACATGACGCGATTGCAGCGCGAGCGGTTCGAGGACGATGCCGAGTATTATGCGGCGCGGGACATGTTTTTATTCACCCCGGAGATGATGGCCCGCACCAAAACGAACTTTGGCGTGGGGCATCCGTTGCCGGATAACAAAGAGTTTCCCACGATTCATCCTTCCCTCAAAACACATCGAAAGTATTGGCCGAAACGACAAGCAGGAAACGGTGTCCCCACACGTCTTACCGAAATGGCGCTCTCCTTGGGTCTCGCTGGATTCGACTTCGATGGCAAATGTCATCGTCCACGCACTCCAGCAACGGATTGTGTCAGGGATCGAGATCCGGGAAGCCATAAAAACCGCAACGGTTCGATGGATATCAGACCCGTCGTCAATGGTACCGTCATCGATCACGTGGAAGGCAATCCCTACGTCATCCAAAAAATCAGCAAACTGTTGAAGCTCTGCGAACGAGGCGACATTTTTCGAATGGGTGTGGTGGAACCCATCAAACGTCCTGGAACACGCAAAGGCGTGCTCATGATCAAAGACCGATTGCTCGAGGAGCAGGATGTGCGCCTCATCGCCACGATTGCGCCTGGCGCAACGGTCAACGACATTCACGACGGTCGCGTGGTGCGAAAACGTGACCTATTTCTTCCGGAAATCGTCGAGGGATTGCCGGGAACCCATTGTACCAACCATCGATGTATCACCCGCGCGGAGTATCACGAACACGTTCCCGTCAAAGCCGTGCGCGTGAGCCCAGAAGAAAAGAACATCGTGAAGTGCTTTTATTGCAACAACCTCATGCATAGCGATGAGTTGTTTTGAATCAATATTGGTTGATATCCGCGCTTGTGGCGTGCCATCGACTCGCGAGCTGCTTTTCTCATGGCCTCGATAGGGAGTGCCTTCACGCTACGGCCAACGCATGACTTCACAACCGATTCGATCGCCGATCCTATCCATGCTCCTCCTCCTTCGAAGCAAGGGGCCAAGCCCGATATGCTTGGATTCAGCGGGGATCAATGTCGATCCGGGTAGTCTCGCTCGAAGTGGTATCGACCATCGCGATAGCTTTTCCATACACGCACGCCATCACCAAACGTAAGGGAGCGATCGTCCATCGGAATCGCAAGTTTGCGTGGTCCGGGCTTGCCGTCTTCCCAAAGCTCCACCATGCCGATGTCGATGGACTCGGCAGGTGGCGTCGAACGGGAGCCCGCGGCCGCGTAGAAGTGCCTTCGCGTGGATGCCACGAAGCGTCCGGGTTTCGGGAAGTCGGCGTTTTGGAAAGTGCGCTTGGCGGCGGTGACGGGAGGAATGCGCGTGGGCCAAATGGCAGGACGAGGGTCGTTGTCGACATGCTCCATGACGACCACGCCGTTGACGCTGCCGGGACCGCCGACGCTATGGACCACTGCAGTTCTCGGTTCGAAGGGGAAGGGGGCTTTTCGCAAGTCCAGGCCATTGGGCTGACCGACAAGTTGCCAATAGGTTTCCACCATTTTGATGAGCCCTGTGCCGCCGACGGGATGACCATCTTTTAGGCCTCCCGAGGGATTGATCGGCAGCAGGCAATCGGCGGAAGTCGGATCCGTTTTGCCGGAGAGGATGGCGTCTTCTGCTTGCGCAAGACCGTACATCCCGAGGTTGAGCAAGTTTAAAAGGTAAAGCGGTCCGAAAGCATCGTGGATTTCGGCGAAAAATCCTGGTGGATATTCCGGCAGGTAAAAGGTGCCATCGTTGCGGTATTCGACGGGAATACCGGCCATGGCATAGGCTCGTTGCGCGGCAATTTCCGAAGCGGCCAGGGCTTCGAGCCGATTGCGGTGAATGATGCGATTGAAATCATTGACCAGCGCGTGCCCTGTGATCTTCACGCGCGCTTTGCGTTGTTCCAACACGGGATTGCAACTCAGCAAAATCGCGCCCGACCCATCGGTCGTGGGGCAGACATCGTAAAAATGAAGGGGTTCGCACAAGGGACGGTTGCGTTCGCTGCGATAATTTTTTCGAACGTTGTCCTTGCGAAATTTCTCCCCCCGCAATTGTGCGTATCGGTTGAAGGAGGCGGCATGATAGGACAACACCGCGATCTCTTCGAGAATACGACGCAATCGATCCGCGCCAATCCCGTGATATCCCGCGAAATAACTCGTGATCAGCGCAACGGCTGCCGGCATCGTGACGCCATAGGCGCGATCTTTCGCGGGCACCACCTGCGCAATGATTTCCTCTCGTCGCCCTGGGCTGACGGAAGGATCGTTCATCAACTCGCCACCGATGACGAGCACGTTCGAGCCACACAGCGCGGCTTTGCAGGCGAGGGTGACGACACCAATGCTGTTCGATGCATTTTCGACGCGGGTGGCTTCGATGCCCACGAGCCCCAAATTGTCACAAATGGCAGCGGCCAAGTGATTCACTTGATTGAACGAACTGGGGTCTTGACAGCTCACGAGCAGGCAATCGATGCTTCGACGATAACGTTCCACAATGGGACGGGCGGCTTCGGACAACAGCGTGACGACATCGAGTCCGCAATTCCGATACGAAGGCGTGCGCTGAGCGTCGTGAACGAATACGGCAGACGGCATACCTCAGTGTAAACCGCAACGGGTGCCGGGTAGATATCGAATCGTCTTGGGCCGGATCCTTGTCGTTCCAACCCCTTACCCAAACGATGTTTCACGCCGCGAGGACATCGCGCCATCGAACCGTGTTTTCAACGCGCCCACGCTTGTCCTGTGCCAGCAGTCTTGGTAGCGTCTCGGGCCGATGCGATATTATGTCAGCTTGAAAAACCGAGAGATACCGGTAGACGTCACACTCGTTCCTGGCGGAGGGTTCGACGTTCGCATCGACGATCGCAGGGTCGACGCCGACATGGTCGAGGTCAGCGGCGGGTATTCCGTACGCGTAGGCGATCGCGTTCTCGATGTGGCCATCGAAGGAAAACCCCCGGAACTCGGAATCGTCGCGGGAGGATATCGAGGATTTGTCGTTGTGGAATCGGAACGGCAAAAAGCCGTTTCCGCGGCTCGTCGAGGCCGGTTGGACTCCCAGCAGAATGTGGTCATAAGTCCCATGCCCGGACGAATCGTGAAGGTTTTTGTAGAAGCAGGACAAGAGATTGCCGTCGGGGAACCCGTGATTGTGGTCGAAGCCATGAAGATGGAAAACGAACTTCGCGCACCACGCTCCGGTCAGGTGAAACGAGTGCTGGTTTCTGTGGGCGAACGGGTAGAAGGCAACGCAACCCTAATCGAATTGACTTGAAGATGGGAGTGTTCCGTGTCTCCAAAACGACGCGCGGCGTGGGCACGATGAAACGGATTGGGTTCTGACGGCTCTTACGGTTCGACGCAAGATGGACACGGCATCGGAAATCATTGGCAACAAGGATTGGGCGCGCACGGCGTTGCGGCTGATAGGAATGGCCGCGATCGTTTTCGTTCTCGACGCCGTGCTCGACGCTTATCGGTTGGCATCGCTGCTGCTGGGACTGTTTGCCATTGAGTTTTTAGCCCGAAAACAGGGATTTCAATGGGATGAAACGGGCAAGCGAACGACGATGCAATCGACGGGTGTCGTTGCTTTGGGATTTGGACTCGGCGCTTTTGTCGTCTTATCAATGGTGGGGGTGGCGTGGCTGGCCGGCTACGCCCAAGTGTCGATCGGTTCTCCCACGATGGTCGGACTTGGGCTTGGATTGGTGACGCCCGTGGTGCAAGCCGCGAGAGATGAATTGCTATTCCGTGCGGCTCCGCTGACGTTGCTGAAAAAGCATGTTCCGGACCGGTTTGCTCTTCCGTTCGTAGCCTTGCTCGGCTCCGCCCCCTTATGGCTTCATCCCACGCCTTCCATCGTCGGAATAGGGTTGACCATCGTGACAGGCTGGATTTTCGCTCTCGCGATTCGAATGGGAAAAGGCATTCTTCTCGCGTGGGGTATGCACGCTGGCTGGCTATTCATGCTCGGTGCCGGAATTCGCGGCTCCGTGTTCGACGTGTCGCTCGGCTCGTCGACCTGGCTTCCTTTTGCTCAAGCCCAAGGGGCAGCCGCCTGGATCGCGTTGGTCGTCGTTGTCCTGCTTGCGGTCGGTTTTTCAGCTTATTACCTGCGTACACGAAAGGTAGCCGATTGTCCTACCGTGCCGATTCCATGATGAAATCCTCATCGATCGCGCATGTTCTCTTAGGCTCCGTGCTACGATAACGAGTTGGACCAGAGCTGCATATCCAGGAGCCATCATGCGTCGATTCGTTGCTGCTGCTGCTTGTCTGTCGTTCCTTGCCTTGACCTCGGAGTCTTCTGCCATCCTTGGTCCTTCCGCGGCGCATCATGCGCGGGGAACGGAAAACGTATTCTGGTTCCTTCATGTCTCGGACGTTCATATCGGAAGCCCGTTGTATGGGAACCATGGCAAACACGCCAACTGGCTTTTCGACGAAGCGATCGGGATTGTACAGCCCTGGTTTGTTGTGGTGACCGGGGACTTGGTGGATGCGGCGAAAAACAAAGTACCCACGGCCGGTCAGGTGCAAGCGGAGTGGGATGAATATCGCTCACTGTACGAAGGCGCTGTCATGACGCCTTCTTTTTACTTCGACCTGCCGGGGAATCATGACGGCTATGGCGATGAGGGAATGGGGCATTACCTGGCGAATTCGTTGCTCGGGCGAACGCATAACCGCTTGTATACGGCTTGGACGGTAGAGATACCGGCCGGTCAGTATTTGTTCTTTGGATTCAACAGCGCGGGCAATGGAAGCGGACCGTTCTTCGAAAAGCCTGCCTTTACGACTGATGAAATCGAGGTGTTCCAACAGACGGTGCTCAACCATGATTCCGCCCGACAGGTGTTCGCGCTCGCGCATCATCCTCTCAGCAAGCCGGCCAAGGGAAAAGAAGTGGAAGACGAACTCAAGTCGTTGGGGGGAGCGTATTATCTACACGGTCACGATCATGATTACGAAGAGTACTTGGCGGGTGGCGGAACGGTTGTGGTCAATCAAGTCGCATCCTTGGGTGCCAAGGATACCAACAACGTAGGGGTGGGTGTCGTCGATCACGATGGGTTCGTGTATCGCGCCACGAATACGAAAAGTCCATGGCCGTTCGTGGTGATCACGGCGCCGATGGGCGTTGACCTTCGCAATGGCGGAAAAAAGCATCCGTATGCCTATAACGTGTGCAAAGACCGGAACGACAATCCGGTGCGAGCACTCGTCTTTTCGCTCACGCCGCCGAAGCAAGTGCGGGTGAAAATCGGCAACGGCGCGGAAGTATCGATGACGCCTTCTGTGTCATCGTCGAATTTGTGGACGGCAAACGTGGATACCAGCAAGCTCACGACTGGTGTTCACGACGTCATGGTGACGGCGGACGTGGATGGTGCCTCGGCCGATCATAAAATTCGAACGAGGTTTATCGATGGTCCTTGTGATCCGCTTCCGGAAGACCCGCCGCCGGTGGAGCAAGATGCCGGCGTGGATGCGCAGCCTGATGGGGATGCGGGCGATTCTGATGGGGGCAATTCCGATGCGGACGATGGGGCGGCGGGTGCGAGCGGTGATGCTCAACCAGATGGCGCGGGGGCCATGGGCGGAAGTGGAGGCGTGGAAGGGGGAACCTCAGGTGCCGGAGGAACGAATGTGGCAGGGCAGGGCGGTGATGCGGACTCCGGTGTAACGGAGACTCAAAAATCCGATGACTATGCGGCAAGTGGAGGGGGATGCTCCTGCACGACGGTGGAGCAAACCCCGTTGTCTCGAACGGGCAACGTGTGGCTCATGGCTTTGATGGCGAGCGTGTGGTGGAGATGGCGGCGCCGCGGATGATCGGCGCTTGATGCATTGATTCGGTGGGAAGCTGGTGCGAACGTTGACGAGCTGTCGCGAACTGCCTTGCGAGTAGTCGAAGCGATGGCCGATGCTAGCGGCCGTCGGCAGAGGCACCGAGGGCGGCGAGTTGTTTGGCGGCGTCGGCGCGGAAGGGGGAGTCGGGGGGCGCCAGTTTTAGAAATTCCTGATAGTATTCAATAGCTTCGGCGCGTCTCCCCGCGGTTTTGCTCACATCCGCCAGCATGAGATACGCTTCCCACAACCAGGCTGGGCGGGTTTCTTTTGCAGCGAGTTGGACGGCTGATTTTAGCTGTTCTGCGGCGCCGCCGCGATCGTGAGCGTTGTACAGCAGTCGGCCGAGTTTGTATCGCCAGAAGGGTCGATTGCTATCGGCTTCGATGGCTTTTCGCCACGCGGTATTGGCGGGGCCCCATTTGGATTGATCTTCATAGCATTCAGCCAACGTGGCGTACGCCTCGAAGCGTGAGGGTTTCAGTTCGAGGGCTTTGAGCAGATCGCGCTCAGCGTCTTTGATGGTGCCTTGTCGTCGCAGCAGCACGCCTCGTTGCCAATAGGCATCCGCGAGGCTTTGATCCAATTCCAATGCTTTTTCCAAAGCTTTTTCCGCTGTGCCGGGTTGTCCCGCCTCGTTGGCGGCCCATCCGATATAGAGCCAGTACTCGGCGCGATTGGGATCGATTTCGGCCGCACGTCGGAGGAACCGCAGGGCTTCGGCGAGATTGGTGCCTTTGAGAAGCTGTGCGCGTCCAAGGTAATGGTTCGCTTCCGCGCTGTTGGGTCGTGCCCGCAGCACTTTGCGAAGAATGTCCTCGGCTTGTGTCGCATGACCGGAGGCCACTTCGGCAGAACCGACCCGCAGCATCAAGTCGGGATCGTTGGGCGCCTTCGACAATGCCTCTTGGTACATTTCCAAGGCTCTTTGCGCCTGTCCCGATGCTTCGAAGAGCACGCCCCGTTCAAGGGCAAGCCCAGGATAATTCTTATCGATGGTCGAGATGCTATTGAACTTCTCCTGTGCCTCATCGAACCGTCCCATGCGTCGCAAACTCACCGCCAAGCTAAACAGGGAGGACAAGTCCGAGGAGTCTTGCTGCAGAGCGAGTTCGAATTCGCTCTTCGCTTCGTTCAATCTTCCGGCCGCAAGTGCCACGGTTCCCAAAGCTTTGTGAATTGCCGCGGAATCCGGCAACTTACGCCTTGCCTCGATGAGTTTTTCGTCGGCTTCTTGTGTGCGTCCTTGAGCGGCAAGAAACTGCGCGAGGGCGATGTACAAGTTGATGGCATCGACGCCTTTGGGGTCTCGTCCAATGGCATCCGTAAGAATTTTTTCGACTTCGGGTTTGTTGCCCAAGGCTTCTTCGGCTTTGGCGAGCCAATAGGCAACCACGGGATCGCTGGGGCGAGTCTCTCTCAGTTTTCGCAGGATGTCTTTGGCTTCTTGGAGCCGTTCGAGGGCGATTCGTGCTTTGGCGGCGCCAATTCTGGCAGCCACGTTCTCGGCATCGGCTTGCATTCCCGCTTCGAACCGCGCAAGGGCTTCGGCGAAGCGACCTTCGCGATACAGCACTTCGCCAAACCCACACAATGCATTGGCATCTTTGGGATCGAGTTTCAGCGCCTCTGCGAAAGCTTCTTCGGCAGCGGACATGCGTGAACGCGCGAGATGGACTTGTCCGTTGAGCGTGTGGATCGACACCAATTCGGCGCGCGAAGCGGCTTTGTGGATGGCGGGGTCGGCTTTGGGACCGACAATCTGCGACAAGGCGGTGGCCGCTTTCTCTTCCTGCCCTGCCTTGATATCGAGTTCCGCGATCAAAATGCGGGCTCCCACGTGCTGAGGGGCCTGTTGCAACGCCTCTTGCGCCAACGCCCGCGCTTTATCGATTTCGCCAAGCCCTACCAAAGCACGCGCTTGCCCAAACGAGGTGCGAGCGGATTTTTCAAGGCCCGCGGCTCGCTGCCAGGCTACGAGCGCGTTGTTGAATTCCTTCGCGCGTAGCTCCAGTTCGCCTTCCAACACCGCCGCATCGATGTTGTTGCTGTCGAGCCGAACCAATTCTTGAATGGCTTGTCGAGCTTTTGCAATCTCCCCTTCCGATGAAGCTTGCGCGGCGCGAGCAAGTTCCAAGTGCTGAGCTTCCTTGTCGATTTCGATGGCTCGCGCGAGCAGCGCCGTGGCGTGCGCATGGACCGCCGAATCGGAACCAAAACGAAGCTCCCATTGAAATCCAATGAACGCTGCATACGCTGACAACGAGGCCATTCGTGGCGCACGGTTGACCGCTTCGTCGGTTTGCTCAATGCATGCTTGGGCCTGGTCTGCCGTGTCGATTGACAATGCCGTACGTGACTTCTGCACCGTTTCATCGAGCATGGCCGTATTTCGACCGGAATTGAGCATGTCGCTTAGGAAGTGCGTGCCAAATGCGCCCAGCGGCGTTGCCGACATCGCGATTCCGCCCGTAAGCCCCACCAGAATCGCGGCAAGAATGATTTTCAACGCCTTCGACTTCCGGGGAGCAAGGGCGACGACGCCAACCTCGGCTTTGGTGGGAAGCGCCGTTGGGGCCGCATCGATGCTTTTATCCTCGCCATCCTCTTGCGGAATGGCTCCAAACTCCATGTCTTCATCCCCACCCCCAAGACTCCTTTCTCCATAAGAACTCGTCCCCGCCCCCGGAGCAAGACTGCCGGTGGTCGCCGAAGCACCCTGACCATCGTCGGTCAGATTGACCTCCCCGAAGGCAACTCCGCCGCCTGCTTGACGTTGAATCGTGGCCTGACCCGCGGGAGCCGCCGGTGGTAGCGACCCAAAAGCATCGGCCTGGGATGCCAGAGAGCCCGCGGCCTGGCCCGAAATCGCACCATCCGGTGGCGACGATAATCCGCCCGTTCCGATCGGGGGGAAAGACCCAAGCCCCGTGGGTGCTTGCGATGGAGGAGGGGCCGGCGGCATACCGTCCGGGAACAATCCCCCCGGCGATGGTGGCGTCGGACCGAATAAATCATCGACAGATGCGTTCGATGGTGTCCCTTGCCGTGACGGCAGTTGCTGATTCAACCCGAGGGGTGTGGGAAAATTGGCGTTCGGATCGGCCGTCGAAGGAAGGTTTCCAAATAGATCGGAAGGAGACGGTAATTCTGCTTGACTGGAGGCTACTGTCGGAAGGCCAACGGTAGCCGCGAGGGGAAGATCGAGTTCACCAAAACCATCCCCAAATCCCGCTTCATTCGATACGGAAGTCCTCGGGGAGGGAAGATCGGGACCCCCAAATCCAAGGGCAGCGCCCGTAATCTGACGCGCGGGTCGATTCTGATCGGTGCTGACGACTGGTAGTCCCGCGTCCGGTCGCGATAGATCGATGACTGGGGAAGGCAAGTCGCCAAAACCAGCGGGTGAAGCCACTGGGGAGGGCAAGTCGCCAAAACCAGCGGGTGAAGCTACTGGGGAAGGCAAATCGCCGAAGTCGGTGGGCGAACCAATCGGGGAAGGTAAGTCGCCAAAATCGGCGGGTGAAGCAGGTGCTTTTGCGGGAAGGTTGGGGAAAGGTGCGGTTTTCGACGCGCGTGTCGCGGGCAAATCTTTGAGCGCCGCTTCTTTGGGGGAAGCGGAAATGACAGGCAAAGGAAGATCCCCGAAGTCCGCCAAATCATCGTCATTGGCGGTGGACGGGGCGGCGGCAGGGGCGGGCGGTGCAGGTCGTTGTGCAACGGCCGGACGAGCTGCGGGAGGGAAGGGCGGGAGAGGTTTGGCAGCGCTGGGCAGATCGGCATGCACGGGGGCAGCGGCTTTGGAAGCGGATTTGCCGACGGGGGGCGATACGACCGGCAAGCCGATATCGAAGTCATCCGGTGGTGGAGGCAACGCGTTTGGGTCTGCTCCTCGTGGCAGGATGATAGGAGACCCAACGCCCAACATGGTGCGTTTTGCAGCGCTGGAACGAAGGGAAGGAGGAGGAGGGGGTACCTTTCCTGGTGCTGGTGGTGCTGCGGCCGGAGAAGGCGACTCCTTGTTCACCACAAACGTTTTCCCGCACTTCGGACAACGCATCTTGAGCCCCGTGGGGGGAACGCGTCGTTCATCTACTCGATATGGGGCGTGGCACCCTTCGCATTCGACTTTGAGCATGAGTCAGCTAGGCAACGGGTAAAAGGTCACCGTGGGGGCATTGTGGCACAACTTGGGTCCGGTACGCCAAGCATGCGTATGTCATTCCCACCTCGTCCTTGCCCCTATCCGGGGGATCTGCGATAGGCAAGGAATTCATGCAAAAGACGACCTCCGTTTTTCTTGGTGCCTTGGTGCTTGTCGTGACGGGACTCGTCGTTTGGGGGGGGCGACCCCGCGCTTCACCCGCGGTACAAATTCCGGCATTATCGTCGTCGGTGCCGGAACAAGTCGAGCCAATGACGTCCTTGGACGCTGGATCGGTTCCGGACATGGTTCAAGAGGCTTCCTTTTCGGGAGTTCGTGGGGCAAAGCCGGGGTATGTGATGCTCGATGGGAGCAAACCGCCGGATTTGCCGCCGGAAGCTCCGCGTTCCGTTCGTTTTGGGGTCGTGCTTGTCCAGTATCGAGGTGCGGAGCATGCCCCCCTTGGTGCCCGTTCGAAGATGGAGGCGTTGAAAACAGCCCATCATCTTTTGGAGGTAGCGAAAAACGACTTTGCGGCCGCGGTGGCTCAAGGGGATGCGGGCTCGACGGCCGCGGCGGGATGGATGCCGCGACGCGTGTTGGAACCTGCGCCGGAGTACGTGTTATTTACGACGCCCCCCGGCGAAGTGGCGGGTCCGATCGATACTCCGACGGGGTATTGGATCGTGAAAAATATCGGAAAGAATAAGTGAAAGCTTCTCGTGGAAAACGTGTTTTCCCCTTGCGAAACACGGCTTTTCCGCGACAGCATCGACACTGTCTAGGCAGCGCAAGCATCCTAGCCTACACTCGTGTGGTGTCTCGCGTGCTCAACCTGCATCGCACGGAGGTAACACGGATCGCATGACTTCTTCCGACGCGAACTCATCTGGATCAACGGCTCCTGCTGCTTCCCCTTCGGTCGAGGTGCCAGAGGTCATCCAACGGCACATCGATTGGCTCGTTCGTGAGCAGGAGGTGGCGACCACGGACGAACAGCGTGCATTGCTTTTTTTTGAGTCAGCAGTGGCGCGAGAGCGTATTCGCGACGAAGCGGGAGCAGCCAGGGATTACTTGGCTTCCTACAATGCGAATCCCGCTTTTCGTGAACCCATCGAGTCCCTCGCTTCGTTGTTGGAACGTCGAAAATCCTTCAAAAATCTAGGAAAACTATTCGATGCGCTGGTGCGCGCGGCAACGACTCCCCCGCAAATCGCACGCGCAACCTTGCTGCAAGGTTCCTGTCTGTTGGAGCACGAAAGCGACCCCGTACGAGCGAAAGACGCTTTCGAACAAGCGGTGACGGATGATCCGGACCTTGCTGCCGCATGGCTCGAACTCGAAATCGTGAGTGGAAAGACGGAAGACAAGGACCTGCGCATTCGGGCGATGGAAGAACGCGTTCGATTGGCCGAGCCGACGGCTTGGAAGGCTTTGCTGCTGCTGGACTTGGCGAAAGAAGAGCACGAACGCGGCAACGGGGACAAAGCCCTCGACCACATCCATGCCGTCGAAGAATTGGATTCTCCCCACCGATTTCGTGCAGCCCTTTTGCTCGAGCGTTTGGCCCGACGCGAGCAACGAGAGGATTTGATCGCCGAGGCGTTGAAAAAACAAGCCAGCATCATCTTGGCGGCCATGCAGGATGAATCGGTGGGTGTGGATGCAGTTCCTTCCCATGTTCGAACATCTGCCCATGTGGCGAGTTTGTTCCTTCGTGCCGCGCAGGCAGCTCAGCGTTCAGGTGATATCGATGCGGCAACATCGTTGTTGGACCTTGCGGTGTCACAACTCCCCGAGGATGGCGTTGTGCTCCTTGCGCGAATGCAAGCTGCCGAAAAAGCAGGTGATGCTCAAACCGCGGCTTCCCTTGCGCAACGATTGCTGCCGCTACGCTCTGGGCCTTTGGCTGCGGCCTTGTGGCTGCGCATATTCGAGGGCGCTGCCGCTCGTGGAGAACGAGAAGCGGCGCTCGAAGCGCTAACCAATGCATTGTCGTCGGATCAAGGCTGTATCCCGGCAAGGGCTTTGCAAACGGACCTGCTGCTCGACAGCGACCCCACTGCTTTTGCTGCATCGCTCGAGGCGATGGCGGAACACGGCTTGTCTGACGAAGCCAAAGGGCGCTCTTATCTTCTTGCGGCTTGGGCATGGGCGATTTTGGCGAATGATGTGTCAGGGGCCAAGGCGGCTATGTCTCAAGCCGCCATGTTCGGAGTCGAGCACGGTGTCGTATCTCGTTTGGCAAGGGCTTTCTCTTCCATTCTCGAAGATGATAGTTGGTATGAAGACTCGACCAGACGTTTGATAGCTGCGGGGTCGGGGGCGGAAGAGCATGCTTCGTTGTGGTTTGAACTCGCGCGGCTGCGGCTCCAACGAAAAGACCCGGAAACAGAAAAAGCACTCGATTCGTTGTCGAACGTACAAGCCGGAGCATGGCTAGGCCGAATGCTCGCTGCTTATGCGCTCGGTCTTTCCAAACTCGATGCTGAGGATTCGAAAGCTTCGCGCTCCCCGGACCGAATCGAAGCTCTCGCGGACGTCGAGGAGGACCCTGCCATCGCTCGTGCCTTGCGTGTCGTGGCACAACTGCTCCGTGCCCGCGCGGGGGACTCGCAACGAGCGATGAAAACGCTATCGGTATTGCATGAGCAGGATAACAGTGACTTGCTCGTAAGCGTGCTTCTCGCGGATTTGTTGCGAATGTCGGACGACGCACAAGCAGCAGCGCGGGTCGTGAGCACATCGGCTACCAGTCTCGAAGATGCGGAGTTGGCGGCCGCGTTGCACCTCGAAGCAGCTTTCCTATTTTGGAAAGCGAAAGACAAAAACGCTGCCTTACAATCGATTCGCGCTGCTCGTGACCTGCTGCCCGAGGCCGCCGCTGCCGCGCTTTTGTGGGCGACTGTCGCCCTCGATACGGAAACCATCGATGGACGACGTCGTATGCTGGACTTGAACGAGGAATGCGGCGCGGACAAAGTGTCTTTGGCGTTGGAGCGTTTCGCGGTCGAATCGGCCGAGGGAGGCGACGACGACCAGGCTTCTGCCGCGTTGGACGCGCTCGAACGGGATGCGTTGGGGGAAATTGGTGTCGCTGGATGGCTGGGGCGTTTGGTGCATGCTCCTGAATTCGAAGATGCTACCGCGCGCGAAAGAGCCATGGGTGGGCTCGAAACACTGGGACTTCGTGCTTCGGCGGTCGTGGCGGCAGAACGATACCGCTTCGCTCGTAGCGTCGAAAAAGACCGTGATGCAGCTCGTGACTTGGCGCAGGCTTGGGCCATGGCCGATGGCGGTGTGGTGCCGGCCATCGAGTGGCTCGTGGCGTCTTGTGCCGCGGAAGACGAAGCTAGCGAAAGCTCGGCTCGACGTCTTCTTGCTCGTCACGTGGAAAAAGAAACGGCGAGTGCTTTGGAAGCAAGTGCATCGTTGATCGATCTCACTCGTTCGACCCCTTCGGACTCTCCACCCTTGCTCGATAGCTCGGAACCGCCCGCACAACTCATGAACTTGGAGTTGGCGCCGGCTGGATGTGACCCGAGAAAACGCGCGAAAGCATTGCTCGGACTGAACGACGCTCTCGACAATCGCGCTAAAATCGACGCCCGTATGCTTGCAGGATGGTCGCTGCTTGCCGCGGGCGAAGGGGAACAGGCCTTAGATGTTTTTCGTCGTGTTTGTGCGGCTCGGGACGACGATATTGTGGCATGGGAAGGTGTCCGTGCTGCCGCAAGCATGGTGGATGACGTTCGGTGGACTGCGACGGCTTGCGAGCGCTTGGGCGCGCTTTGCTCCAACGATGCCCGAGCAGCGGAGTTTTTTGAAACGGCAGGGTTGTTGTGGATCGACCGAGGCGATGATCAGGAGCGTGGTGAACTAGCGCTGGCAAAAGGCTTTCAGCGGGACGGGCATCGGTTCGTCTGTTTCGACAGACTTTTTCGAAGAGTCAGAGCCCGTGAAGACAATGACTACTTGCTTACCCTCATCGCGCGTCGCCTGGAATTCGCCGAAGACCCTGAGGAAATCGCCAAAATGTTCTGGGAACAAGCGCGCGTTCTTCGTCAAAAAGGCGATTTTGCCGCGGCCATGGCCGCTTTGGAAAACGTAACCCTGATGGAGCCAGATCATGTCGGGGCGCTCGCCCTATCGGGAGAAGTGTATATCCGACAAGGGGCGTTTGGGGAGGCGGTCGATGCGTTGGCTCGTTTGGCAGCTCATAAAGAAGCGCCCGCTCAGCAGCGTCTTGTCTCCGGCATGGCGGCCGTGGACTTGTGCGAAAACAAATTGGGGGACCACAAACGGTCCTTCGAAATACTGATGACGCTTCACACCACCGGCTTGTCCACGCTGCCCGTGCGTGAGCGGTTGGCGAAAGCCGCGGCTACGAACGAGGCTTGGGGGCAGGCTACCGCGGTGCTCGAGACGTTGATGCACGAGCGGGAAAACGCGCCGGGACGAATTCAGGCAGCGCGGTTGGCGATGGTCATCCATCGAGACAAAACCGGCGACCCCAGTGGAGCGTTGCCGTCGGTCGTTCAACTGCTGTCCGAATCCCCCGCCGATGCCGAGGCCATGCAATTTCTCATGGACCATCCTCATGTGGGCGATGGGCAGTTGCGAGCCTCGTTGCTGAGCAAAGCGCGTCTAACCTTGGTGCGGCGAGTCTCCATGGCTCCAGAACCCAGCGATGTGGTGTTGCTTGCCCGCATTTCGAAAGAACAAGGAGACCTGCAACGTCGTCAGGCCTGTCTGGGGGTGATGGTTGCCATGGGGCGGGGGGGCGACGATGCGCTTCAGGAACTCGAGAGTCTTGACGGTCGAGTAGCGCGCACGCCGCAGGTAGCCCTCGATGATGCGGTGATTGCCGCGATCGCGGACCCTCGTGATGTCGGTGCTTTGCCCGCTTTGTTCCAACAGTTGGCCCCCGTGATCAGCGAAGCGCTCGGGCCTACCCTGGTCGGACTGTCCGTCACCAAGAAAAATCGTGTAGATCCACGAGATGGTCTTCCGTTGAGGAATGAAATCGCGCATTGGGCTGGGGCGCTGGGTTTGAGCGATTTCGACCTTTATGTCGGAGGCAGAGAACCTTATGGCGTCACCGGTGTGCCAGGAGAAAAACCCTTCCTGGTCGTAGGCAATGAGATATCGGCCCCCCTTGCGCCCCACGCGCGTCAGGCCGTCGCCCGCGAGCTTTTCGCGATTCGAAGAGGGATTTCCGTTCTTCGCACACGCGATGCGCCCACGGTGGCATCCATTGTGATTGCGGTCTGCAATCTCGTGGGAACGCCGATTGCGGCTCCGCCTTATGCCATGGTCGCTGAAACCCAACGGCTGATTGGCAAGGCGTTACCTCGACGATTGAAAAGCGTGTTGCAGGAGATTTGTCAAGCAGTGGCAGCTTCCCAGATCGATCCGATTGTATGGGTGCGCTTCGCCCTGTCGAGCATGGACCGGATGGCAGCCATTGCGGCAGGCGACGTATCCTTGGTTTTGGCGGAGGTATTCGGTGTCCCGCGTAACGAATTGCAAGCGATCGTGGCAGAGGACCAGCGTGCTCGTGAGCTTGTCGCTTTCGTGTTGAGCGACCGATATCTCGAGTTGCGCAATCAATTGGGCATGGGGGTCCGGTGAGTACCGACAGCGACAACAAAAATGGGCAAATGGCAGGAGATTGGGACAGTGCGCTCGAGGCTTGGGACGAGTCTCCCTTGAATCCGTCCTTACCCGATGACAAAACACCGCCTCCGCCTGGAACAGAGGCCTCTGAAAGTGCAGGAGATGCTCCCGCTACGCTGAAGCCACCCGCTGGTCATCTCGTTTCACAAGAAGAAGATGATGATGACGAATGCACGGTGGTGGGACAGGTGCCAGCGGAGTTGCTCGCGGATTCAGTTCGCGGTCTGGGCGGTGCTTCAGGACTTTCTAGCCTTTTTTCCCGCGGTTCCCAACCTACCATTCCAGCCGAAGATGAAGTGGCACAACAGCCCGCATCCGCCCCGACATCCAGTTCGGAGCCGTTTTCCTTACGGACCTTGGCTTCAAGAACCGACGAGGCAAACGACGCGGACCTGTCTCATTCGTTCGATCCTTTTGCCGACTTGCGCGACGACCTTATTTCTCCGGCGCCCGCGGATGCAACACCGGTTCCAGCGGCTGTAGATACTCCCCTTCCGGGGCTGCAACCAAACGAGCTTGACGAGCCGGTATCCGCCGGTCCCAAACTGCTGGAACCCGAAGACCGCAAGTATCCCCAAGACGAAGTCACGGAAGTATTTCGAGGCCAAGGAATCACCGTGACCTCGGACTCACCGGCGACGTCGCGTTCAGAGCAGCTTGCAAGTGCTGATAGTGCCCAAGAATCGGCGCTGGTTCGCTCCGTATCTCCGCCTCCGTTGGAGCCTCCGAAAAATCCATGGCCCGACGAGCGAGACGCCTCGGCTCATCTCATGGAACGGGAAATGCGAACGGAATGGGAGGCGCGGGCGGCTTGGTTTGCCGAAGAAGCTGCCGCCAGGGACATCGGTGAGCAAAGAGCCCGGATTATGCTCGCGATTTCTGAATTGTGCGCGATGGTGGGAGATGACGAAAAAGCTGTGGCGGTCGCTAAAGCAGCTTCCGACATGGATAAAGACCATCCACTGCTTCAGCGCCAAACGCGTTACCTTGCCAATCGAGAGCGCCGTTGGGCCGACGTGAAAAATGAGTTGGAAACGGAAGCGCGAACGGCTCCGACCCCCGAAGCCAAAGTCCATGCATTGCTGATGGACGCGCACTTGAACGCACAGCTTCATTTGGACGATGACGTGAGTGCGAAGCAGATCGACTTGGCAGCCCGCATCGTACCGTCAGATCCGCGTCCGCATCTAACCAAATTGATCCACTATCTCAATGACGAAACGCAAGAGAAGGAACCGCCACGATGGCCGGATGTTCCTCCTCTCGCGTCGTTGGAGCAGGGGGCGGCTCTTGTCGCCCGCATTCGAGAAGCAGAAAAAGCTCCCGCGGAGCCCGGAGAAACGGTGCAGGCCTACGAGGCCTTGCCCAGAGCCAAAGCCGCGTTACGTAAGGGGGATACCAAAGCAGCAGCCCGGGCGCTTCGCGCTTTGGACGATGTTCGGGGTATGGGAGGCGGCGCGTTATGGCTTGCTGCCGCCCTCGCAAGCCAGCACCAGGATTCTCGTCCTCAAGCGATGAACTGGTTGGACAAACTCGCCACCGGACCTCATCACGCGGTTGCGTTGCGCATGCTTGCGATGCGAGCCGTGGAATCCGCAGACCGAAATGCGTTGGACCGCGCTTTGGCGGAACCTGGATCCAACGCATTTTCTCCTGCCGACCGTGTCGTCCTTGCCGCTCTTTTTCAAGAGAAGTACGGGCCGGTGGAACCTTTGGTTTCGACACTTCTCGGCCAACAGAACTTGGCTGCGCTCGGGGCCGCAGCGCGATCGGCGCTCACTGACGTGCGTGATGCTTCCCGTATCGATGCGTGCTCGATGGGAGCTTTGCCGCTCCGATGCTTGTCCGCGGTGGGACGCGCCGCTGCTCTGCGCTTGGACTCCGATGAGTTTTGGCAGCGTGTGGCAGCTCTACGTGATTCGTCTTTCAACGGCGCCGTGGCGCGGTTGCTCGAACTTGAAATGGCAATCGAAAAGGGGTTTACCGATAGCATCATCGACCATATCGCCTCCTGGGGTGGAGACCATATTCGAGAACGAGACAACGCCCTGGTCGCAGCTATCATCGCGGAATCCTTGGGAGATTCGGAAAGAGCGTCGCAGGAATACGCCCGAGTGCTCTCCATGGAGCCCAGCTTCGAAGCTGCCGTTCGCGCGTTGCGTTCGATGGAACCCGACCTACACGCAAACCGTGTCGTGGAACTTGCCGCGCGGGCCGAAGGTGCGAAAGGCGCCGCCTACGCCCTCGAAGCAGCGTTGCTTCGAGGGCCCGGAGAAGATGATTACATCGACCTGCTGCGGTTATCCCACGACAAAGACCCATCCCTACCGTATGCGGCGAGCCTTGCGGAACAATACGCTCGACATCGGGGCGATGCCGATGGGGTGATCGAGTGGCTTCGGGTACGTCGGGAAACGACGAACGACCCGATTGAAGCAAGCTTGGATGCTTGTCGCGAAGCTTTGTTGATGGTCGAACGCGATACTTCTCTGGCTGTCGCATTGATGGAACGAGCATGTCGGGCAAGGCCTAAAGACGCGGCGCTTCGGGCTTTGTACGAGCGGTTCAGTGAAGAACGCCCAGAAGATTGGATCGCTTGGCGGTTGGACCGAGCTAACGAGTCCGAAGGAATGGAAAAAGCCATCCTGTTGTTGGAAGCCGCACTGGAAAGTGAGCGCCAAGCTCACGTCGATGATGCCGCGAAATTGGCCTCCCAAGCGTTGGACTGTGGCG
This sequence comes from Deltaproteobacteria bacterium ADurb.Bin207, assembly GCA_002070115.1. Lineage (GTDB taxonomy): Bacteria > Myxococcota_A > Polyangia > Polyangiales > Polyangiaceae > MWCO01. The sequence continues at coordinate 10,549 of MWCO01000063.1, read as the reverse complement.
CTGGCGAACTAGCGCTCCTCTGCATAGAACGCTGCGAGTTGGCGGGGGCTTCCACCACTCACCTCACCGACTTGCTCATGAGCCAGGTTCGCCAAGAAGAACTGCCCATGGAAAAGCGTCGCGAGGTGCTCGAACAACTCGCGGAACTCGATGAAGTCGGTCGCGGCGATATGGCCAGCGCGCTGCTGTGGCATCGAACCATTCTCGAGCAACCCCCCCAACACCTGTTGAGTTTGCGGCGCATTGAGCACGCATTCATCGGAATGGGGCGAGATGGCGATCTCGAGCCCATCGCTAGCGAATTGGTCAGAGCACTGCAAGGTCCCGAGGTCGACGCGCATGCTGTCGTCGCTTCTCGTATCCGCTTGCGGGAATCATCGTGGACCGACTTGGCGGACCTCGCTCGTGCCGCGGCACAACAGCCGAATCCCTCCCTTTGGGCTCTTCGCAGCTCCTTTGCCCATGCCCGTGAACAGGGCGACGATGCGATCGTCGTGCAGACTGCCAAAACCCTGTCGGGATTGTCTGACAACGAAATCGAAAGCGCCGCTCTGCTCGTCCATGCGGCACAAGCGCTCACGCGCATGGATGAACAAGAAGAAGCTTCCCAGCTATTCCAAATGGCAATCGATCGCGAACCGGGTTTTTTCCAAGCTCATCTGGAGTTGGTCGACGTGCTGGAAAAAACGGGGGAGTACGCCCGAGCGGCAGAGGAACTGGAGAGCCTTGCTCGAAAAAGCAACGTGGACATGCACCGGGCCGAATTGTGGTATCGGGCGGCAAAAATGTGGATTGACAAAGTCCAGGAGCGAGAACGGGGGCGCAGGGCTTTCGAAGAAGCATCCGACATCGATATCGGGTATCGGGATGTATTCGATAACCTTCGCGTGCTTTACACCGAAGAAAAAGATGCCGCCCAGCTTGCATTGCTGCTCGAACGGCGGCTCGAAGCCACGACAGACCCACAGGAGCGAGTGGAGATAGAGGTCCTTCGTGGCAAAGTGCTGGCGGAAGTGGGAGAGATCGGTGGGGCAAAAAGAGCACTTGCCGCGGCGTTGGAAGCCAATCCGGATCATCAACCCGCGCTGGAAGCGTTCGCTCTTACGGCCGCGATGGAAGAAGACTGGGGCGGCGCCGAACAGGCTTTGCTCCGTCTCACGCGCCTCGTGTCCAACGTTCAGCAACAAGGGGAAATCTACCGAAAACTCGGTGCCATTTATCTGGACCATCTCCCCAATCTGGAACGAGCAGAATCGTGTTTGCGGGAGGTGCTCAAACGCAACCCCGAGGACATCCAGGCGCAGGAACGCTTGATTGATGTGTTTCGAGCCACGGGCGATGCTTCCAAAGCCATCGAATTGGGCACGCAGCTTGTCAATCAAGCGCAAAGCCCAGATGCCAAAAGAGAGCAAACGATTCGGCTCGCGCTCATTCATGAGCAACTCGAAGGAAACGCGAACAAAGCTCAGGAAATCCTCGATCGTCTCTACAAACAAGCGCCTTCCGCTGCCTCTCCCCTTCGCGCCTTGGCCGAATTCCATCGCAGACAAGGTCACGAAAAATCCCTGGAATTGCTGCTCGATCGAGCTTCCAAAGATACGGCTCGGGCTCTTCGAACCGGAAGATTCAGTCCTGACCTATTTGCCACCCTGGAAACGGTTGCATCCATTCGCGACGATGAGGCAGGGGCAGCGGTCGCACGCGCAGTCGTCGATGTGCTCGAAGGAACAAGGGAAGTCCAACTTTCCTCCTTTGGCCCTAGCGCTTGTTCCGTCAATCTCGATGATATCTTGGCCCCCGAGGTGCTGACTCCAGCGTTGCGAGCGCTGCTCAAACGAGCGGGAGACCTTTTCGAAACCGCTTTCCCCATGGACTTGAAAGCCCTCCGGGCCTCCGCTGTTCCACCGTCCTCCACACAAATGCAAGAGGCGATCGTAGCGGCTGCAAGCAGCATGGGAGTTCACAATCTACAAGTATTCGTATCTCCCGCTCTCGGACCTACCTGTGTCCCGATCCAATCCAATCCTCCCATCGTGGTGTTGGGATCGGCCATGCTCACCACCGATGAGCATGCCGTTCGTGACTTCCTGCTCATCCGAGCCCTAAAAATCGTGCAAGCCAGAGGAAGCGTGTTGGCCCGAACCGCACCGATCGACCTTGTGCCTACGGTCGCGGCACTCGTAAAAACACTGGCTCCCTCCTTCCAACCGGTGACCATCGACGCGCGGCGCTTCGCCGAGGCCACACAAAAACTCAGCGCCGCCAAACCGGCCACCGTCGATCCGGATATGACCGCTCTCGCTCTTGAAGTGGGTGGTGCTCTCGATAATCGCGCCTCTACCCTCAATATCGCCATCAATGGATGGGGCGACCGGGCCGCGCTGCTCGCGCAAGGTGGCCTTTCCGTAGCCCTCAAAGCCATCGCCTGGTCCGGAGGACACCCCTCGGGACCTCCAGCCTCCGGAAAAGATAGAATGAATTGGATCGGACGCAACGCCGAAGCGCGAGACCTCATCGTCTTCGTAGCTTCAGATGCCTATGGCGAAGCCATCAAACGTCTCGGCTCTTAGAACACTGCATCGGTAGTTTTACCCCACTTTTTGCTACGGCAAGCGCCAGCTCGACTCTGAGCGAGAAAGCCAAAACGCCCGACCTGCGAATGGTCGCGATTGGCTACCGAAGCCCGAGAACAATGCGGATTGTGCTTTGGACGCAGCCGGAACCGCACTCCAGGTCCTCGGATGGAAAGCAAGCTCGGGAGAGGCCGTGAGCCTGATACTCGAAATCGCTGCGAAACTTGCCCGTGCGCTGAATTGCCATATTGGGGTCTGCTGAATCAGAATCATCCGACGGCTTTCGGGGCCGATTGGCGCCGGGTTGGTGCCGCGAGCCCCTGGTGCTGTGCCTTTTTCGCGACCAATATGCTTTCCGGTTGGCTCGTATGGCCACAAGCACTTGCTTCAGGGTAGGCTTTGGTTGTGCGTCGTTTTGTCCTTCTGCTCCCGTGGCTCATGAGCGCTTGCTCGTACTACGACTCCTCTCTGCTCGCAGCTCATCACACCTCCGATGCGGGAGACGATGAGGGGCTAGAACCGGGGCAAGACGTTGTGCAGGAGGTTGTGCAGGACGTTGTGCAAGAAGAGACGACGATCCCACAAGAGGCTGCGATAGATACGGGGGAGGACATCCATCCATCGGATGTCGGACAGGACGCCATCTGCGTGAGTGCTCAACCTCCCGACCCGCCTTCCCATGGCGATGGTGGGGAGATTGATTTCGTGGTTGCCGTTCATCAGGTCGAGTTGGGTGATACACAAGGAGATGCCAAAACCATCGGCTTTGACCTTGATGCGCGATGTACGTGCCAGGGGGATGGCGATAGTTGCTTTCGTGAGGCATGGGCCACAGCGGATTCCTGCGATGGTCCTGGGGGAAGGGATAACGCCGTGGGGACTTTGCTGCCCGCATTGGATCCTAAGCTGACAGGTTTCGGAAGCGCGGTATGGAGCGAAGAAGCGGTCCGAGGGGATTGGGGTCTTTTGCTTCATGTCCGGGAATACAATGGGAAAGAAGACGATTCGCAGGTGCGGCTCGATTGGTTGGTGCCTTTCCATTTTTCCGCGGACAAGGAAGGAGGCACTCATCCGGCTTGGGATGGCAATGATGCATGGCCAATTCGGGATTCGTGTTTGATTGATTCGGATGTTCTCAAACCTCGTATGCGCGACCTTCACGCTTACGTGACGAAAGGAACGCTGGTGGCTATTTTGCCGGAGAGCACGTTGGTGGTTACGAACGGCTTTTCGCTGGATTTGTCGGGGACACTGTTGACGGCCAAGATCGTGGAGTCGCCGCAGGGGTGGCAACTGCAGGATGGGGTGCTGGCCGCGCGATGGAAGGCGGACGCGTTTCTGAGCCAACTAGACCGGATGATCGTTCTGGGGTTGAACGTTTGCAAGGATCATCCCGCGTATTCGACCATGAAAAAGCGGATTTGTGCGCATGTGGACATCTATTCCGGGGTGAGTTCACCAACGACACCATGCAATTCGGTCTCCATGGGCATGAGATTCGAAGCGATGCCGGCAAAAATGGGACCCGTCCTGCCCTCATCCGAACAAGCTTCCGCCTGTGCGCCTGGCAAGGAATCCGCCGGCGATTCGTGCAGCCAATGAACAGCCTGTCGCCTGGCATCGAATCGCGTGACGCTTCTGCCCACTTCGGCATCTAACGAATCATGGTTTGCTTGTTCATGGAGAAGCGTCGTGAATCGTTGGTTCAGAAGCGTGGGGGGAGTCATGGCCGTGTTGGGTAGCATCGGGTGCAAGCCCGATGACAAGGGCGCGACCATTCCTTCCACCCCTCCGCAAGAGCAGAAAGCGTCGTGGGATTGGCGAAACCTCACGGATGCACAACTCGAACAGAGAAAAAAAACACTATCCGAAGAGGGATACAGGGTCACGCAGCAGTCGGGTACCGAGCCGCCATTCCGCAACGCCTATTGGAACCTCAAAGATCCGGGGATCTATGTGGACATCGTATCTGGTGAGCCACTGTTCAGTTCGTTGGACAAGTTCGATTCCGGATCGGGTTGGCCGAGCTTTTCCAAGCCTTTGGTGGAATCGAACGTGACGCGACACCAAGACCACTCGCTCGGAATGATTCGGGTCGAAGCGCGTTCGCGTCGCGCCTCCTCCCATTTGGGGCATGTATTCGATGATGGTCCTGCGCCCCGTGGGCTTCGATACTGCATCAATTCCGCGGCCTTACGCTTCATTCCCGCACATAGCCTCGAACGCGAAGGCTATGGCGAATACGCCTCGCTTTTCGCGGATGCCGAACGCCATCCCCCAGAAACCAGCTTGTCCTCGTCCGCTCTCGAAGCCGTGGCTTGGAACCGAAAAGGAGTCGATGAACACCTCGAGGTCGCCATCCTTGCCGGAGGCTGCTTCTGGGGACTCGAGGACCTGCTGCGAAAACTACCGGGTGTGCTCGATACCCAAGTCGGCTACACCGGGGGCCAAGCGGATACCGCTCATTATAAAGCCGTTTCACGAGGGGGAACCGGTCATGCCGAATCCGTCAAAGTGGTCTTCGACCCCACTCGACTCTCCTTCGAAGCGCTGCTCAAGTACTTCTTTCGTATTCACGACCCAACCACGATCAATCGGCAAGGCAACGATATCGGATCGCAGTATCGATCGGTTGTTTTCTACCAATCGGGGGAACAAAAACAGATTGCGCACGATGTTGTGCAAAAAGCGAACGCCTCTGGGAAATTCGATGGCACGGTGGTTACGCAGATTGTGGAAGCCATGCCGTTTTTCGACGCAGAAAGCGAACATCAGGACTATCTGCTGCGAAATCCAGGAGGCTACTCCTGCCACTTCGAAAGAAGTGACCCTTTCTGAAGCCGCTCTCCGTAACCAAGGATAGAAACCAGACGTTACCGATCAATTCCCGCAATGATCAAAGGCAGGATCGACCGAGGGATCACAGAATCTTTCGGAAGGATCTTTGATGATGATCGTTCCAAGCAACGCTGGACGAGCTTCGAACCGCATTCCCAAGGACACGGAATCGCAGGGAGTCGTGGGGGTTCCCACCCCCGAATAGATGTCCGCGTAACTGCAAAACTCCCTTTTCAGCTCCGGATAGGCGATGTGATCCGTACATACTGGCTTGTTCATGAGGTGAAGACGACCGATCTGGGCCAGAATGCTGCTCAGCGCCCAGCGTGAGGCCAGCAAACCCTCTGTCAACATCCACCCTTGTGCCGTGGACTCGATGCGCGCCGTGATGAAAGAACCCGTGAAATCCAACGCATAATCATCATCGATCTGAAACACACTCTCCGGAAAACTCCCCACGAGAATCCCCTCCGTCACGTACGCATGCGTGTCGAAATATTTGGGCTTCTCAAAGCTATACTCACCCCCGTCGACCGCCTCCAGGGATTCTGACCGAATCGGCCAGGCATCGCTCCCGTCCCATACCGGCTCCACATCGTTGTCCGCCTTGTCTGCCGAAAACTGAGAGGGTACGAACCACTCGAGCCTCACTCGATCGTCGTTCGCTTCGCCGTTGTAATCACGGACCCGCAACAACATACTCCAAATGCCCTTCTTCGCATTCGCACTCCACTCGGTGCTGCTGAAACTGCCAAACAAAGCAGCCAACTTCGTCATCATGATGCCCGTCGCATTGTCTCGTCCGTCGGGGCCATCGCAGGCGTCTGCTGTCGCCCACGCCTCTCGTAAACAACTGCTCCCCTCCCCAAGACAGGTGCATCGCGAATCCAGGTCGTAACCAATCTCCTTCGGGTTGCCCGCGATGTCGCCAAAATCCACGTCGTATACCGCTACCGTAAACTCGATGCCTCCCCCCCCCGCGCTGACCGTGGGCGGCTCGGGCGGACGAGCATGTTGACACACACTCGTTTCATTGGCTTCCGCAACTTCGATAACCTCGACATCTTCGATAGTGGTGTCCGGTTCATCCCGATCGGAGACCTCGATGGCATTGTCAAGGGCAACATCTTGCCCCGCCTCGGCACTCGCCTCTTGCCCGGCATCCTCAAAAACAGTTGGCTTTGGCTCCAACAAAGAATCGTCGTAATACGAGCAACCCACGATCAACGGGACGAACAAAACCAAGGAATGCTGGTACCGAAACACCTCCCAAGGGTACCCTGTTCGAGATGTGGACGCAAAGGAAGCCGCTGTCCTGTTCATCACTCATGGCATGCCACGATCGAGAATGACGACTCGTCGCGAAAAAGAATGAGTCAAGGAAATCGCCAATAATATCAACATGTTATGAGTTGTCCGGGAACGGTAGGTCTCCGCCTTTTCGACCCATCCTACCGCACTTCGAAGCTCACCGTTGCACTTTTCTCGCCCCCAGCTTCTGCCCATATCTCATGGATTCCCGCTCGCAAACGCAACGGTCGCTCAAACGGTGGCTCGACAATAGACTCCATCGCACCGTCCACGAATAACCGAATGCGACGAACCGAAGCGGGAGCATCAATTCGTACCACCAGTCCTTGCATGGTTTCGGGCATGGAAGGGTCTTGCAAATAAACGGCTCCCGAATAGGGATAGCGAATGGAGAGTTTTCCCGTGGCCAACGCCGTTTCATTCGGACCGAGGCAAAATGGAGACCATTCCGTGGGAAGCAGCGGGCGCCGCGAACCTCGCGCCCACGCCTGGTAGCGCGTTTCCAATACCTCGAAAATCGCTTGCCTCGTCTGCGATGGCGCACAGCCCGGACCCGCCAACAACCCGTTTCGAATGTCCACCAGCCGTTGCTCGTGCATCATGCATGACCGTGGAGGAGACGTACCGCGGATAAACAACTCCTCATGACGATGCGTGCAGGCTGATGTGGGTATCTGCCCTGACAACGAGCATATCGTCGCGCGTTCGAATCGGTCGTCGGGCACATCGAACGCATCGGAGCCAGCTCCCAATTGCTTGTGTACCGCTTGCATCACCGCATGAAACAAAGGTCCCGCGCCCGTGACGCCGCTTACCCCATTCATCGGTGAGCCGTCGAAATTGCCCACCCATACCGCAACCGTCGCTTTCGGCGTATATCCGACAGCTAAATTGTCTCGAAATCCTTTCGATGTTCCGGTTTTTGCCGCGACAGGGAAGGGAAGCTCCAGAGCGGAGTTGGGACCAAAGGCAGCGAGTCTCGCATGACGATCGGCGAGAATATCGGTGATGATTCGAGCGATTGCCCCGGATATCACGGGCTTTTCCTCGGAGACGGGGATGGGTATCTCCTCACCTCGACTGTCTTTGATACCCGTCAGAGCCCGAATCGGTTTGAGGACTCCTCCTCGCGCCAGCGTGGCGTAGGCATTGGCAAGGTCGATCAGCCGTACTTCCCCGTCGCCCAATGCTATCGCCGCGCCATAATAGTCCGGCTCGCGATCGAAAGAACCAAACCCAAACGCTCTCAATTGCTCGACCACACGCTCGGGTCCAAGCACCGAAGCCGCGTAAACTGCTGGAATATTATATGAATTCGCCAATGCCTCCCGCAGTCGGACAGGACCATGCTGGGTGCCATCGTAGTTCACTGGCGTATACGTTCCTCGTGTGCTCGGGAGGTGTAGCTCCACATCCGGAAGAACCGTCGCCGCTGTCCATCCCAGATCCGACATCGCCGTCGCGTACACGAATGGCTTGAGTGCCGAGCCCGGTTGACGCAACGCCAGCACGCCATCGTTCTGTCCTTGCGCCGAACGATCGAAAAAGTCGTGCGCCCCAATCCACGCAAGGACGTGGCCCGATGCATTGTCCAACACCACCACCGAAGCCGTCGATACTTGCTTGTCTCGAAGGGAACTTACCAACGAACGCGCCGCAAATTGCACTTCCCGCTGCAACGCCCCATCCAATGTCGTGCGCAGTTCCGAAGCACGTTCCGCCAAGGGTCCAATCTCCGGATGCACGGTCCCCAGCAAAAGACCCCGCATCAAATGGGGAGCACCCCAGCCCGTCGGACGCGCATGTACCGTAAGGGGCTCTCGTTTCGCCCGCTCTGCTTCCTCTCCGCTCGCCCATCCCCCTTCCACCATTCGCTCCAATATCCTGTCTCGACGCTTCCGTAGCCCTTCCGGATTGCTTCGTGGATCGTACAGCGATGGCCCTTTCGGCATGGCTGCAAGCGTTGCCGCTTCCGCCAACGATAGCGACGACGTAGGTTTGTCAAAATAGAATCGGCTTGCTGCTTCCACGCCTCGAAGAGATGGCCCGAACGCGACCAGATTCATGTACGATTCGAGGATCTGGTCTTTGGATAGCGATGCCTCGATCCGAAGAGCCACCGTCATCTCTCGTATTTTTCCCCAATACGTCCTCGGTCGAGGCACCAGGTTTCTTCCTAGCTGCTGCGTGAGTGTCGATGCTCCGGATACGATCCGGCGATGCAACAAATTATGAAAAGCTGCGCGTACCATCGCGAAGGGATCGATCCCTGGATGCATCCGAAATCGCGTATCCTCAGCCGCTATCAGGGCATTCGGAAGGTGGGAGCCAACACGCTCGAGGGAAACCCATCGGGCTCGAGCCCCGTCTTCCGCGCGAACCTCTGCCAGCAGTTTCCCATGGCGATCGAAAACCCGCACGGAAGAGTCGAATCGATGGTCCGCGCGAAGCTCCATGGGAAGCGGCGTAAAAATGACCATCACGGCCAGCATCAGCCAAGGACCCACCACCAAAAGCGCCATGGTCCGCATCGCCCATGGCCGTCGAAATCCAGCCCAAGCTATGCGTACCCGGCGGCGTTGCCGTTGCCAAAAACCTGATGCTTGCGACATGGTTCACCAACGCCGCGGTGCTTGCCGGCTATTCCCACGTCTCTGGCGATATCCACCGAAGATGGCGATATCACGTCGGTTTCTGGCTATGGACGTGCCTCGTGTTTTCATCCTCTTCTCACTGGTTTTCAACGTTCGCTGGCTTTGAGTCTTTTGGCTACGGCTTGTTTGACGGAAGCCCTGGCGCGTCCGGACTTGGCCAGCCGAACCAATTCGTCTCGCGACAGCAGCCGAATCAGACGTTCCACCTCGGGCATCGGCAGTTTGGGATTGCACACCAAGTTACGAACCACCTCTGCGGAACGCAACCAATCGGTACTCATCGCAATCCGTCGCAGGGCTGCCGGATCGAGCGCCGCATTACCCGCCAGCGAGGCGATTTCCTCCGTCGAAATATGGGGATTCGTCAATAGGTGAGAAAATATCGTTCGATCGTTGCTCCGTAATACCACCCCCCGCGCTCCTCGATTGCCATATCGCGCCACCCGAATCCGCTCCGCCGTGCCAAGATTGTCCCATTCTGCGGTCAGCTTGTCGACGGACCACGAAAGGGCAGACGAACCAACGGCGGAATCGTGCGTTCGTTCAGGAGCACGCTTCTCCGGGCAGGAATGGCTCGACGGCGTTTCGGTCGAATTCTCGAAGCGAACGGTAGGAAGCGTGGGTGAACCCGTTCCGAGCATCGGCAGCGAAGGTGGATCCAATATGCCGAGGTCGAGCACGCGCACCACGATGCCGAGTCCCTCGAGAATCTGCAGCAGCTCCACTTCGATATCCGCTTGAATATCAGGGGCTTGGACGGTCAACGTCAGACGTTCGAGCGCGGTGAGATGACGGGGCGGCGACCTGACCGGGAGAAGGGTCGCTCCCTTGGTTCGTGCCTCTTCCCATTGTGCTCGCAAGTCCCCCGCCGTCGAGTATCGCACGAAGATGCGTGAATAATTCGTAGAAATGGTGTTCTCCGCTTTGGTGTTTGCCATCGATTCGACAGGTTATATCCATGCCTTTTAGGTGGCATTTGGATCCGCAAGCCAGTCCGCAAGCTGCTGGGCGGACAAATCCAACACGACATCGCCCACGCGTTCTGGCCCTGCTTTGAGCAAACGCTCCTGCAATGCCGTTCGTTCGCTGCTCGACAATGCGCGCCCAAGACGTCGTTCATAAAGACGAACGAGCGGAGCGAGCCCTTTGTCCAGGCCTTTTTTTACGCCCTGC
>MWCO01000062.1 GCA_002070115.1 Deltaproteobacteria bacterium ADurb.Bin207 | reverse complement strand
CCCGTTCCCCCTGTCGCGCCCGTGCCTCCTGTCTGCGTTCCTCCCCCCGTGCCGCCCGCTCCTCCGGTAACCCCGCCCTGTCCACCATTGCCTCCTGGATTCGCCCCCGACGCTCCCCCCGAGCCTCCTTCGCCCGACTGCCCAGCGTTTCCTTCGACGGGAAATCCGTAGCCCGGAAAGGAACATCCCGCCAAGGCCAGCCACGTCATGCCGGCTACCCAAATCCAACGCCCTCGCTCACACGCCATCGAAGCCTCTTGCTTGTCCAGATCCCACGGAGCCATCATCGTCTCGCCTCAGCATAGCAAGCCTTCGCCCCAGGGGAAGGCGCAAAAAGCCAGCAGCCCCCTTTCAAAGCAATAACACCACCCAGGTTGCCCCCACATAAGCCCCAAGCGCCGAACCAATCGTGGACAATACCGCCACCAACAATACCCGCGAGAAAGCGTTTCGATAAATCCCCCGCAGCGTCGTGCTGTCCTCCGAAACACGCTCACAATCCGCGACTGTCGGCTTGCGCAGCCACGCTTCCACCAATCCCCCCACCATTCCCGCCCCAATCGTCGGATTCAACGACGTTATCGGTGACGCCAGAGACACCAATAGCACCGTCAACGGCTTTGCCCCCGCTACCAGCGCAAGAATCCCCGCCAGCACCGCATTCGGTATCACCCACGCGTAAATCATCCGCTCCAAGGTTTCCCCTTCATGCTGCCGAAAACCAAAATAAAACGCTCCGATGACGATCAACGGCAATATCCACTTGAGCAGTTTTCGTGACCAAGGCGCCGGCGGAATCACCGATAACGCGTCGCGATCGACCGTCGCCTCCAAATTCGACACCATCCCTTGTACGTGCGCCGCTCCCACCACCGCCACCACCGTTTCTCCTGGCGCCTCCCGTATCGACGATATCAAAAATCGATCCCGCTCGTCGATCAGCGGCTCCTTCACCTGGGGAAGCGCTTCCGCAAACTCCTGCAGCGTTTCATTGAGCGTATCCCTCTCTTTGAGTTCCTCGATTCGCTCTTCCGTAATCTCTTCCTTCGACGTCAGGGCCACCATCAACAACGCCGCCACTCTCGCCTTGTTCCATAACGACAAGGCCGCCCAGGTTCGCTTGAGCGTTGCCTGAATATCCCGATCCGCAAGCACCACCTGAGCGTCGATCTCCTTGGCCTTCTGAAGGGCCGCCAGCATCTCCGCGCCCGGCTTTACCCCGAGCTTATCCCCCAATCGACGCTGAAACGCGGCCAACGCAAGGCTTGCCATCAGCATCAATACCTTTTTTTGCCGGATAACCTGAAAAATATCGAGCTTGCGCCACCTTGCCTCGTCGACCAACGCATCATGGCGCGTCTTGTCCAACTCGACACAAACGGAATCCGGACGGACTTGCTCGATGACCTCGCGTACCTCATCGACGCTACGCTGGGATACGTGAGCCGTGCCAACGATAATCAACCTTTTGTGGTCGTAGGTCAGCTCGGTGACGTTATCGGAAAACGGCATGGATGAGTACCTGGACCGAAAGGGCCGTTCATGCAAGAGGCAACGAAAACGGAATGCACTTATCCCATGAGGATGTCGCAATCACGAGATGCGCCATTGCAGTCTCGAAACGCTGGCTGATGAATCCGAGGAGAACGTTGCGACAAAGCGTCGTTTCCGGGTGGCACGCCGCCTGCTCAACGAAAACTCGGCGTGACGGTCCGCATCCCTCCCCTCCAATCGTCACGCTGTTTCGTGTGTCGCGCGAGGTAGCCCCCCCCTCGCGCGACTTTTTTTGTCCGGTCAATTCTATCCGTGAATCCGATATAATATATTGAATTTATTGGTTTATATATGGAGCGATCCGCTTTTCGCCCACAGGCGCTTTAACAAGAGGGAAAGAGGGAGCGGAAATCTGGGCGTCTAGGCGTGCTAAGCCATCCCCCCGTTGTTTCCAGGGGATTTCAACCTCTCGCCAATGTCGCCTGTAGGGGCGGGTTTCAAACCCGCCCGTATGGTATACCGGATGTTGCTCTTGTTGAAGCGCCTGTGCCCTTTTGCCAGCGTGGGTTTTCCCTATCCCCCGCTTCAACGAAGCGTAGCGGCTATCTGACGTGCGGCTTTGGCCCGGTCGCTAGCCTCACGGCGATACGCGGGATCTTCGAGCAAAGGGGCGGCATATTCATAACGTTCTGCCACGGACCGCCAAAATGGCGCGCTCGGGGTCTGGGGAGGCACGAGCTGAAGCAGGTAGGCCGCATCATACGATGCCATGGCCGCGAGAGGGCTTTTGGAACGCGCGATCGCATCCAGGTCCGCCACGTTGCCCACCCCTTCCGGCAACAATGGCCCTCTGACCATCATTTCCGCCGCATCCTTCGGTCCTCCCTGCAGCGCCACCGCCAACGCGGAAAGCAGCCGAGCCTCCGGCGTCTTGTCCTGTTTGACCAGCGCCGACGCTCGCGCAAAATCTCCGCTTCGCCAATACCGCTGTCCATAAAGCACCAAGGCCCGCGCCCAAAGCCGTCGCCCCTCCTCCGTCCACACGTTCTGCTCGAGCTTTTCCCACCCCCACGCTGGGATGCCCCGCTCCATCCACGCGCGAAGATTGCCCAAATCCGTTGGATTCAGCTCCGTCAACAACAATCCCGCATAAAACGTCGGCAACTTCACCGCCAAGCGCTGCTCCACCGTTTCCGGTTCCCACGACGGCATCGCGGGCAAAAGCAAACCATCCAGCGCGTCGATCCGCCGCCCCCCATACAACTTCGACAACAACGCACGCGCCCGATCCACCCGCGCGTCGCGCAACACCCCCACGGCGGCCAAATCGCGCAACCCCACCAACGCCGCATCCCGACCTCGCTGTTTTCGAGGCTCCAGCACCTCGTCCAGGGTGCCGTAATAGATATCTTTGATCTCGGGATCCGCTTCCATTTCTGTCGGAAGCGGAATGCTCCGCATCACGTCCACGAACCGCATATCCGCCATGCCCGCTTCCACCGCCACAATCGCGCGACCATAGCCTTCGAGACGCGCCCCCTCTTGCGATAGCTCTTGGATCGCTGCCGCTTGTTCGATAATCCAGGGCCTCAGACGCTCTTTCATGAATCGATGGAAACCCTCTTTGTCGAACGGCGGCTCGATGCGGGGAGCTTCGTTCACCAGGCGTGACAGCCGCGCTCCCAACCCCAACCCAATCAGCGACAACTGCACGTCTCGCCGGACTTCCGAAGCCGAAACATGCGCCAGCCATGGCTCCACCAACACGTCGCCGCATGCCAAAGGGGCCAGCTCCGCGCGCACGGCTCGAACCCAACCCCTCGGAAATACGTCACAATTCTCGAGTGCGGCCAGCCGACGATCCCGCGTCTCCTCCCTGGCCTCCAACGCCTCGAGCAACCGATTCCACGTTTCCGAACGATCCGAACCACAAGCCCCCGCCTCCTCCACCGCATGGGAATACGCCTCACACTGCGATGGTGCCGCGGGAACCGCACCATGAGCTACCGGTAACCCTTTCGACGATGGTCGCAGGGGTGTTGTGGTGGCTCCGTCATCGGGTTGGGGAGCTGTCGGTGTTTTCGGTGCGGAAGCAGAAGCCGAGCCGCAGCCCCACAGCAGCCCCGCAAGCATGATCGTCCCAAGGATTCGCATGCTTCCTCCCTAATACAGCTTCGATGATTGGGAAATGGGCTCGCTCCGTATCTCGGTTTGTTTCATGACGGTGTTTTTCGGGGGCCTAGCATCGTGGAGGCATAACAAAATATTAAATAATATTATCTAGTTATATGATTTGCGGCCCCGCTTCGCGCCCGCGGTTCCGTTTCATCATCGCCTTCTCATCATCGCATCTGGCTTTGGATTCCTACCCGATTGACGAGCCGTGTACTACACTGCCTTTCATGCCGTATCATCGCGTTGGCTTTGGCCTTTTCTTGAGCTTATGCAGTGTGGTGACCATCGTTGGTTGTAGTGCTCGAGGGGTCGAGGATCCGGCTGGTACGACGGTCCCAGATGCCGAATCGCCTGTCGACGCCGGTGCGGATGTGGTCGAGGACATGGCTGATATCGATGAGCCAGCGGACGAGGATGCTTTCGTGGCTCTCGACGTCTCGAGCGAGCAGGGGCCCTGGGACCCCGATTCTGCCTGCGCCACCACGGTGGCGGAAGCTCCCACCTATCCGCTTCCGGTCGATATCATCTGGGTCGTGGACAACTCCGCGAGCATGAAACCCGCGATCGATGAGCTGACCCAGGGGCTCAATGATTTCGCGAACCTCGTGGCCTCCACCACCATCGATTTTCGTGTGATCATGCTGTCTCTTCGCAGCAAAATCAATCCCGTGACCTTACCCGTGGGCAAGCGCTATGGGGTATGCATTCCGCCTCCGTTGGCGGGCGACGATGATTGCGGCAACGGACAGCGCTACTTCCAATCGAGCATCGACATTCGCAGTACGCAACCGCTCGAACAGTTTTTGGGCACGCTCGATCAAACCCAGGGTTATGCCGAGGGAGAAGAACGAGGGGGAGAGCCCTGGGCACAATGGTTGCGGCCTGAAGCCACCAAGTCGATCGTGGTGGTGACCGATGACAACTCCCGGTTGAGTGCGAGCTATTTTGAAACATTCCCGGGCGGAACGAATCCCAACAACAGCAAGTACGTGCTTCCACCAGGAATTCTTCATGCCAGTCGCGGGGCCGTGTTCGAAGATTATCTTTTTCACGGGCTGTATGGATGGGGCGACGACACGGATCCGGGGGTCAAGTGTACGTATCCGGATAGTAAACAACCGCCCAGCTCCGGCCCCACGTACACCGAGTTGGTGCAAAAAACCGGCGGTGTCCGCGCGAAGATCTGCGATGGTGCCACCGCTTGGACACCCTTTTTCGAAAGCATCGCGCAAGCGGTGATCGCAACGTCGAAAATCGATTGTGAATTCGAAATCCCTCCCCCCGACGATGGCCCCATCAATCCGGCTGCCGTCAACGTTCGCATCGTCGATGACCAACCCAACGGGCAAGAGCAAGAAATCCCGGTGTTCAAAGTCGCCGGACCGCAAGCCTGTGATGCGAGCGGCGGATGGTATTACGACGACGAATCGGATCCGAAGCGAGTCATTCTCTGCCCCGCGTCTTGTGATGTTGCGCAAAGCGTGGTTGGCGTGGAAAAAAATGGCCGGATCGAAGTCGCCTATGGCTGTCCCACCGAGGTGAAGTAAGTCGGTGCGAGGGGAACGACGAGCCCGAAGGCGCGCGCTCGTCGACGTGTCCTTGGGCGATTTTGCAGGCATTGTCCGGGGCGGGATGAATCATCGGGCATAGCCGCAACCTATCTTTTTTTCCGGCATCCAATTCGCTCACGCATCACCCGCTTGGTATCATGGCAATTCGAACGATTTACGCCCTCACCCCCGACGATCCATCCCTCGATCCGCAGGGTCGACCCGCGCCGCTTTCGGTGAGTACGGATCCGGACGAACTGGCCCCGATCGCAAAAGATGCCGGCGCCCTCGAAGGCTCGGGGGCCGCTGGCCTCGCCGTTCCTTCCTCCGAAGGCCAGCTCGCTCGCTGGCTTCGTGACAATCCCGCCGCCGCCGTGATCGTGCAAGGGGCATTGACCAGCCTGACGGGAGGAGCCACTCCGAGTGACGATATCGTCATTTCCACGAAAAAAATGACATCGCTGCGGGTGGATCCCGCCAACCTTCGTGCGGTGGTGGGAGCGGGACTCACCCTATCCGAATTGCAGGCTGCCCTTGCCGACGAAGACCTTTATTATCCACCGGCTCCCACCCACGATGGCGCCAGCTTGGGAGGCAATGTGGCGACCAACGCCGCGGGAGCGGCCACGTTCAAGTACGGCACCACCCGCGATTGGGTCGAGCGACTGCGTATCGTGCTGGCAAGCGGCGATGTCCTCGAACTTCGAAGGGGACAATGCGTGCTCGAGCCCTCGGACCGCGTACGTATCGAAGCCAGCGTGCCCATCGAGTTCGACGTGCCGAGCTATGAGAGCCCAGCGCTGAAAAAAAGCTCGGTCGGGTATTATGGGAAGCGCCCCTGGGACCTGATTGACCTTTTCATCGGAAGTGAGGGAACCCTGGGTATCGTGACCGAGATCGAAGTGCGGCTCGTGCCCCGACCTTCGGTGCTTACGGGTCTATGTTTCTTGCATTCCGTGGCGGATACCCTGGCGTTGGTGACCGATCTTCGACAGCGCTCTCTGGCCGCCTGGGCCGCCAAAACCCCGGGGATGGACGTGCGGGCCATCGAATATTTCGACGCCCGCTGCCTGCAAATGCTGCGAAATAGCGGCAAATTGGCAGAACACGGGGTTGATGTGCCCCCGGGGGCCGTCGCTTGCCTGCTCTTCGAACAAGAAATCGATAAAACCCTTTCCCATGATGAGATCCTGGAACGCCTGGCTGCCGTCCATGAAGGCAAAGAAGCTGTCGAGGGCATTGGCGAGTTGATGGCGGTGTTGATGGCTCATGAGGTGGTGGAACATACCGAACTGGCCTTGCCTTCGGATTCGAGAAGGAAGCGCCAGCTAGCGGCGATTAGGGAGGCCATTCCGCTTGACATCAGCGATTATCTGCGGGCGCAACATGAAAAAGATAAAGAAATTCATAAAGTTGCAGGTGACATGATCGTCCCGATGGACCATTTCGCCCACATGCTCGGGCGATATGATGAGGTATTTCGCCAGCACGGGGTCGATGTCGTGATTTTCGGGCATATTTCCGACGGGAACGTGCATCCCAACGGGCTGCCTCGGCAGGCAGCGGATATGCCAAGGGCCAAACAAGCGTTATGGGAGTTGGCGCAGGAAGCCAAAGCGTTGGGAGGCTGTCCGTTGTCGGAGCATGGGGTGGGCAAACATCCGTGGAAGAAGCAAATGTTATCCATGTATTGGGGGCAAGGGGTCATCGAGGAAATGAAGCGCATCAAGCGTGCGTTGGACCCCAAGGGGCGGCTGGGTCGGGGGATCCTGTGGGATCCGTGATGGAGAAAAAGGTAATGAATTCAATGACTATCAACGATTTGCTCGCGGCCATGTGGCGCGATTATATCCGTCTCAATCCGCAAGCGGACCGCATTGCCAGGCTCTTTGCGGATCGCGGGGAAGAGGTGGTCAACGACCATATTGCGCTTCGCACCTTCAACTTGCCTGGCATCGGTATCGACGTGCTGGCCGAACCTTTCGTGCGTGGCGGCTATCAGCCTCGGGGAACCTATTCGTTTCCGAATAAGAAGCTAGTGGCGAAGCATTTCGAAGCGCCGGGGCTCCCGAAAGTCTTCGTAAGCGAGCTGCAAGTGGAGCTATTTCCCCCCGAGGTGCGGGAGATGGTGACGGGACTCGTGGCGCAGATGGACCCATCGCTGCCCGAGCGACAGGACTTTTGCATGGTGGGACGTCCCTGGAACTTGAGCTACGACGTCTATACGCGATTGCGCGAGGCCAGTGAATACGCTGCCTGGGTGGCGGCCCATGGGTTCCGCCCCAACCACTTCACGGTCATGGTCAATGCGCTGCGGACGTTTCAATCCCTGCAGCAGGTCAATGATTTTTTGGAGGCCCAAGGATTCGTACTCAACGACTCCGGCGGGAAAATCAAAGGTTCCGCCGCCGTGCTCCTCGAGCAATCCTCGGTGTTGGCGAATACGATCGACGTGGCTTTCGACGACGGGATCCATCCGATTCCTGGGTGTTATTATGAGTTTGCCCGTCGCTACCCGGGCCCGGACGGCGAATTGTACCAAGGGTTCGTCGCGGCCTCGGCGGATAGAATTTTCGAATCCACCGACCGCGGTCAATGAGAGCCTTTGTGGTCGTCCATTGATTTTGGCGCGGGTCGACGCTTGCCTTCAGAACATTTTCGCGCGAATACCTCGCGCATGAAGACATTTGCCACCCCGTTTCTGTGTCTGCTGGTGGCCGCCTGTGGCGGTTCCTCGCCGGCTTTGACGCCATTGCCTTCCCCTGCGCCTTCGACTTCGGCTTCGGCGGTGACCGGGCCTTCCACGCCCATGACGTCCATTCCCAGGCAGGATACGTCTCTCATTCCGCGCAAGGTATTGTTTGGCGATCCCGACCGGGCGCGGGTGCGTCTCAGTCACGATGGAAAGTGGTTGAGCTTCCTGGCGCCCAAGGATGGGGTGCTCAACCTTTGGGTTGCTCCTGCCCTCGATCATCGAAACGCCCGTCCCCTCACCTCCGAAACCGAGCGCAGCATTACTCGCTATCAGTGGGCCTATGACAATAAACATATCGTATTTTCGAAAGACAAGGGCGGAGATGAAAACTGGTACCTTATCGCGTTGGATGTGGAGTCGGGCGCCCAACGGGTGCTGAGTCCCGACAAAGACGTGCAAGCCAATCTGCTGCACGCCAGCCCGCAGCATCCTCGGGAGGTCTTGGTGGGATTGAACGATAGGGATCCCAAATGGCACGATGTGTATCGGATCGACGTGACGACGGGTAAGCGTCAACTCGTATATAAAAACGAGGAGAGGTTTTCTGGATTTCTTGCCGATGATGGCTTTCGGTTGCGGGTTGGCATCAAACAGCAGCCGGATGGGAGCGACGCGTACTTCGATCTGACGGCGGTGGGGAAAAAACGCGAGGAGCCGATGTTTGTCGTGCCCCACGAGGATGTACTGACGACCGGTCCTTTCACGCTCGACCCGCAGGGGCGGAACATGGTGATGGTGGACAGCCGGCAAAGGAATACCGCGGCGCTTTTCGAGTTCAATTTGGCTACCCACAAGGCGACGTTGTTGGCGCAGGATGAGAAAGCGGATGTGCAAAACGTGCTCGTTCATCCCCGGACGCAGAAGGTGCAGGCTGCATCGTCGAACTACGAGCGAGTGGCGTGGCAGATCGTCGATCCGGATATTCGGCCGGATATGGAGGTTCTCAAAACGGCTTATCCGGGGGATTTGAGTGTGGTGGATAGGTCGTTGGATAATGAGCGATGGGTGGTGGCGTACGAGCTGGATGATGGTCCCACGCGTTATGCTCGTTATGATCGCAAGGATAAAAAAGTGACCTTTCTTTTTACCTCCCGCTCTTCGTTGGAGGGATTGCGGTTGGCGAAGATGCATCCGGTCGTGATTCGGTCACGGGATGGGTTGGAATTGGTGAGTTATCTAACGCTTCCCGTGGATTCCAATCCGCAAGGGGGCATTCATCCGTCTTCGCCGCTTCCCCTGGTGCTTTTCGTCCATGGGGGGCCTTGGTCGAGAGACGAGTGGGGATACGATTCGTATCATCAATGGCTCGCGAACCGTGGGTATGCCGTATTGAGTGTAAACTATCGTGGTTCCACGGGATTTGGCAAGCGCTTCGTGAATGCGGGGGATAAGCAATGGGCGGCGAAAATGCACGATGACCTGCTGGATGCCGTGCGATGGGCCATCGACGAGAAGGTGGCAATTCCTGATAAAGTGGCTATCATGGGCGGAAGTTATGGTGGATATGCCACCTTGGTGGGACTGACATTTACACCCGAGGTTTTTGCTTGTGGTGTGGATATCGTCGGCCCATCGAATCTGCTCACGCTATTGCAAACCATTCCGCCTTATTGGGAGCCGATGATCGAGATGTTCACCAAGCGGGTGGGGGACCATCGTACGGAGTCGGGCAGGGCGCTGCTGCGGGAGCGTTCACCGCTTTTTCGGGTGGATAAGATTTTGCGTCCTTTGTTGATTGGTCAAGGCGCCAACGATCCGCGGGTCAAGCAATCCGAATCCGACCAAATCGTGAAGGCCATGCAAAAAAAGGATATTCCGGTGACTTATATATTATATCCGGACGAGGGGCATGGGTTTGTGCGCGCGGAAAATCGAATGTCGTTCAACGCCATTGCGGAGATTTTTCTTGCGCAGTGTTTGCAAGGCCCATATGACCCGATCGGAAACGATTTCAATGGGTCGAGTTTGACAGTGCCGGTTGGAGCGGAGGCCATTTATGGTTTGCCAGGGGCACTGCCAACGAACAAAACGCCTGGAAAATAATGATTGATCAAGGAGGGCTCATGATGCGTCATATTCGATTGGGTGCGTTGGTGGTTGCCGTATTGGCGGGCGGATGTTTTCCTCCCCAGCAGCCTGCGCAAGAGCCGTCGGGCTCTGCCATTCCGGAGGAATCCAAGGCGATGGTGCGGCAGGGGGATGAGATGGTCCTTGCGGCCCAGAAGCAAATGGACGAAGAAATCGATAAGAACCAGGCGGAGATCGAGAAGGCCATGAAGGCGGCCGTCGGACAGGAAGCTTCCTTTGCGGGCGGTCCCATGCCGATGCCGGCTTCGCAAGCCATCAAAGAGGTTCGCGCGGCCAAGATCGAGCTATCGATCAGCCCGGTCCTTGATGCGCAAGGCAAGCCAGTTGCCAACCAGTTCATGCAGCTCGAGGACTCCTATTCCAAGCGAGCGCAAGAAATCGGGCCAAAAATGGCTAGCAAAAAAGCTACCCAGGCAGAAATCAAGTTCCTGCAGGATGGCGTGCAGCACGTCCAGAAAATCAATGACCTCAAAGCGCAGGTCCGCCTGGCTACCACTCCCGCGATGAATGCCGGATGGATGGTCACCACCGGCTCGATGACTACCATGACCACCGTGGCCGGCATGATCCGATCCCGTCGCCAGATGGAAATGCAATGGACCGACCAGGATTATGAAATGGTGCGGCAACTCATGGAAAGACAGAGCCGTCGGGAGGCTGTGGCTGCCCTGAGTATGGCCCTGATGGCCACCTATCAAGCGGTCGTCAACCATGGTGCGGACCCCTCCCTGATTGACGATGTGGCGAAGGCGGGGATCGAAGCAATCCCGTTGCAAGGGCAAGCCTCCTTGGAGGATGCGAAAACGTATGTGGACCATTTCGCTCAGAACGTGGAGGCTTCGCAAAAAACCTACGAAGAGCAGATGCGAAAAACCTTCGGTGATCAGGAATACGAAGCCAAATACAAGGCGCAACTCGATGGCATGTTCGCCCAGGCCGCCAGCGCCACCAAAGCGTTGAGCGCCACCGAATTGATGGCTCAGACCAATGAAAAGTATAAGGCGGACCTCGAAAAGTGTGCCCGCGGCGAAGCCTTGCCCCCGGATACCATGGTCGGTCCCGCCAAGTGCAAAGAGGCCAAAGCAAGTGCCAATCCTGATGGTTCCTTGAGCCCCGACGTTCTGCAGCGGCTGACCGGAGGCTCCGCCAATGCAGCGCAAGAAAGCAGCTCGGGCGGGTTGATGGGCCTTTTAGGATCCATCCCCGGCGTTGCTCAAGTCAAACTTGCTCTCGAAGGCGTGGCCGCCCTCAAAAACGGCGATGCCTCGAAAGTGCTGCAACTCGCCTCGGATCTCGTACCAGTCCCCGGTGTCCGCAGCGCGTTACAGACCGCTTCCCAAGCCGTGGATGCCGTCAAAAGCGCTGGAAAAACCAAGTAACCCGCCGGCGCCGGGCCCAAGGTCAGCCTACCTCGCCTCCCCAGCCCATCGGCATCCCTCCCAACCGTCTTCCCGTACCCCTCGTACTAGGGGAATCATAATAAAATATAATCAATTCAACTAGTTATGCATGCGCCGCCCCTGTCTTCGCTGTCTCTTGCCTGGCGCTATCCCAGCGCGATCCGTCGGTGATACGAACAAACGGTTGTATTCGGCGGGCGGGGAAGCTAGACCGGTAGCCATCGATCTTGCCAGGAGATGATGCCGATGCCTAGACTGTCGACGATTACGCGAGCCCTGATGATGGCGGGGTTGTTATCCGCATGTGCGACGCAAGTTTCCGTGACGCCTTTGCCGCCGGCCCCTACGGCTTCTTCGGAGCCGGCCGTGGCTGAACCGGTGGCGGTCAACCCGCTGCTCGAACCCTGGACGGGGCCTTATGGTGGCGTGCCGCCTTTTGATAAGGTGCAGTTATCGGATTTCCGACCGGGATTGGAGCAATCGATGGCGATGGCTCTCGAGGCGGTCGACCGAATTGCGAAGGATCCGCAACCTGCCACGTTCGACAATACGCTGGCGGCGTTGGAGCGCGCGACACGCGCCTTTGATCGGGCGGTGGCGGTCTATGGGGTTTGGAGTGGATCGAAAAACACCGATGAGTTTCAGGCCATCGAGCAGGAAATGGAGCCGAAACTCGCAGGTTTCGTGGATAAAATCACACAAAACGCCGAATTGTTCCGGCGCATCGAAGTGGTGTATCAAGCCAAGGATTCGCTGACGCCCGAGCAGCAAAGGCTAGCGTGGAAGGTCTATCACGACTTCGTTCGCGCGGGGGCCAAGCTCGATGATGCGGCGAAAAAGCGCCTTTCGGAGATCAACCAGAAGCTTGCCACGTTGTTCACACAATTTGGACAGAACGTTCTCGCCGACGAAAAAGATCAAACGCTCGTATTGGAGTCGGAAGCCGACCTGGCGGGTCTGCCCAAGGAACTCGTCGACTCGGCCGCGATGGAAGCGGAAGCTCGAAAAATGGCAGGAAAGTGGGTGATTTCCAATACCCGCTCCGCCGTCGACCCCTTCCTCACCTATTCGGAGCGTCGGGATTTGCGCGAACGCGCCTGGAAAATGTTCATCAACCGGGGGGATAATGGCGGTAAGACCGATAATAACGCGATCATCACCGAGATTCTCGCCTTGCGGGCCGAGCGAGCCAAGCTCCTTGGCTATGAAACCCACGCCCATTGGCGTTTGGAAGACTCGATGGCCAAAACGCCCGCCCGTGTCCTAGAACTGTTGGAGGCCGTGTGGACACCCGCCGTGGCTCGCGTCAAAGAAGAAGTCCGGGATATGCAGGCCATCGCAAATAAAGAAAAGGCCAAGATCACAATCGAGCCTTGGGACTACCACTATTACGCCGAAAAGGTGCGAAAACAGAAGTACGACTTGGACGAAAGCCAGATAAAACCGTATCTCCAGCTCGACAAGTTGCGAGAGGCCATGTTCTGGGTGGCCGGCGAACTGTTCAATCTGCAATTCGCCCCGATCTCCGGCGTGCCCGTGTTTTCTCCCGAAGTGACCGTATGGAAGGTGACGAACAAGGAAACGGGAAAAGAGGTGGGCCTCTGGTACTTCGACCCCTGGGCGCGATCGGGGAAACGCTCCGGCGCCTGGATGAGTGAATATCGGGCTCAGGAGCGCTTCGATGGCGAGACGTTGCCCATCGTATCGAATAATGCCAATTTCCTGAAAGGTAAGCCGGGCGAACCCGTGCTCATTTCCTGGGATGACGCTTCGACGCTATTTCATGAGTTCGGTCACGCCCTTCATGGCCTATCTTCGAATGTGACCTATCCTTCGTTGGCGGGAACGGAAGTGGTGCGCGACTACGTGGAATTCCCCTCTCAGCTTCTCGAACACTGGCTTTCCACGCCTGAGGTGTTGCAGAAGTATGCGCTGCATTACCAGACGGGCAAACCCATTCCCAAAGAACTCGTGGAGCGAATCGAAAAGGCTTCGACGTTCAAGCAGGGGTTTGCAACGGTAGAATACCTGGCCAGTGCGTTCATCGACATGAAATTGCACCTGGCTGGCGCCCAGCGGATCGACCCGGACGCTTTCGAGCGGGACACGCTCAAGAAGTTGGGAATGCCGCGGGAACTGGTCATGCGCCATCGAACGCCTCAATTCATGCATGTTTTCTCCAGCGACGGCTATTCCGCCGGGTATTATAGCTATATGTGGGCCGACGTGCTGACCGCCGATGGTTATGGGGCGTTTACCGAAGCGGGGGGGCCGTACGACAAAGCGGTGGCGAAACGCCTGCGAGATAACGTCTTTTCCGTGGGCAATACCATCGATCCGGAACAGGGATATCGTCGGTTCCGCGGGCGTGATGCCACCATCGATGCGCTGATGAAAAAACGCGGCTTCCCGGTCCCCAAGGGCAAGGGAAAGTAGCCTATAGCGCTTTTTCTTATCCTGGCCCCCCGATCCACGGCTGAGCCAACCCCTCATTTTTCCCGAGCCTTTCCTTCATCTTCGACTGCTGGAAACAAGTACCTGCCATCATCGTCACGGCACACGCAAAACGGTCACGGTCACGGTCACGGTCACGGCACACGCGAAACGGTCACGGTCATCCCATTCCATTTTGTTCGCCGCAAGGCGCACATAAGTTATGGAAATTACTCGGATTTACTAATTCTGGTGTCAAAGTCGGCAACTACGCTCAACGTATCGTAAGATGCCGACGCATCGAAAACATCTCGGTTTCCTGCAGCCTTTCTACACAGGACACGCCCGACCATCTGCGGAATACCGTTCCAGCCGAGCCGCGAAGCATCCTGGCTGGGCTGGAAATGACGCGTCTGGCGTATAGTCAAATCCGGTACCGTAGGGGCGGGTTTCAAACCCGCCCCCCTGCCTGAGCCCGAAATACGAAAAAGCGCAAGCCTCCTGCGCTTTTCCCATCCCCTGCTTGCATAACGAACCCCCTATTCCCGGTTGATTTCGGGCCCATGGATCTCAATCGATTCCTCCCTCGGCTCGAATGATGCTACACTGCCGCGCCATGATGGTTTCCGCACGCTTGGTTTCCGCTTTTACTCTTGCCGTGCAAGTCCATGGCGATCACGTTCGAAAAGGTACGGGCGTGCCCTATCTCACGCATTTGATGGCCGTCAGCTCCCTGGTGGCCGAGTATGGGGGCGACGAAGACCTCATGATTGCCGCCCTCTTGCACGATACGCTCGAAGACAGGCCGGATCGCATCACACTTCCGCAGATCATAGCCCGCTTCGGCTGGCGCGTCGGCCACGTCGTCCATGGCTGCACCGATTCCCATCAGCTACCCAAACTGCCCTGGGAACAGCGAAAAACCGTCTTCCTCGAACGCCTCCACCGTGAAAGCGCGGACGTCAAACTCGTCGCTGCCGCCGACAAACTCCACAATGCATCGTCGTTGTTGCGCGATGCCCGCATGTTGGGTGACTCCCATTGGGCGCGCTTCAATGCCTCCAAAGAAAGACAATGCTGGTACTTGCGATCGTGCGTGGAGGCGTTGCGGGACGGTTGGTCCAACGAGATCGTGGTCACCCTCAAGCAAACGGTCGAAAATCTGGAGCGCCTATGCGGGATCACGGTGGGATCGACCGGCTGAATTCCTTTGTAAATTCATTAGTCTAGCTGTTTTTTGAACCGAAAGGCGCTGAGGGCAAGGATGAGCACGCCGAAACTCGCCAACGCCACGAGCTGAAAGCCCAATTCCGCAAATCCTGCCCCTTTGAGCAGCACGCTTCGCATCACTTCGATGAAATAGCGAACGGGGTTGGCGTAGGTCAGCCATTGAATCGGTTGCGGCATATTGTCGATGGGGGTCATGAATCCGGATAGCAAGATGGCCGGCAACAAGAACAGAAACCCTCCGAGGATCGCTTGTTGTTGAGAGGAACTCACGGTACTGATGAAAACGCCCATGCCCAAGGTTGATAAGACGTAAAACGCGGCGCCGACGAAAACCACGAGCAGCGAACCTCGAAGAGGAACGTCGAAAAGCCAGGCGCCGATGGCGATCACGCCCGCGACATCGAGCAGCCCCACGGCCGCGAAAGGAAGGCACTTTCCCACGAGCAATATCCAGGGTCGAAGCGGGGTGACCAGAAGCTGTTCCATGGTTCCCATCTCTTTTTCTCGGGCAATTCCCATGGCCGTTACGATGGTGGTCACGATCAGCACCACGGTGGCGGCGAGCCCGGGAACCATATAGGTGGCAGAACGCAGGTTCGGGTTGTAGAGCACCCTGGCGACGGGGGAGATCTGCGCCGTGGAGGCTTGTCGTTGCGCCAGGGCCGACGAGGACGCCAGCGATTGTGTGCTGATTTCCACCGAGCGAAAGAGGGCCATCTGCTGGGCAGCGGCGGAAGCCACTTGGGCGCGATTCGTATCGGTTCCGTCGATGAGCACCTGCACGGCGGCACCCGTACCCCGCGCCAATGCCTGTTCATAGCCACGGGGTATGATCCAAGCGCTGGCTGCCTTCCCATCGGTTACTTGGGCAACCGCCTCTGCTGGCCGTGTCACCGTCGCCACCCGTTGAAACGTGCCTTCCGCGAAGGTGGCCTCCAACAACGCACGGCTTGCGGGCGTGCGGTCTTGGTCGCATACGACGGTGGGGATGTGGTCGACTTCGAGGTCGACGGCGTAGCCCAGCACCACGAGCTGCATGAGAGGCGCGATGAGCAACAGTGTGGCCATCCGCTTGTCCCGAAAGGCTTGGAGAACCTCTTTGCGCATCACGGAATAGAGCATGAGTAGGAGTGTTCGTCCCATGGAATCATGTCCTTTTTTATGCCAATCGACGACGAAAACGGGCTGTGGACACGCCAATCATGACGCTTGCGAAGGCCGCCAAGGCGGCGATATGCGGCCAAAGAACCTCCGCGCCGTTGCCTTTCAGCAGAATACCTCGCAAAATGACGATGAAGTGGGTGGACGGCAGGATCATGGCAATGGCTTGTAGCGCAAGCGGCATGTTTTCCACCGGAGATAGAAAGCCACTGAGCAATAACGTGGGAAGCAGCGATGTGATAATGCCCACTTGGGTGGCGACCTGTTGGTTACGAGTCAATACGCTTATCAGGAGACCTTGTCCCAGCATCCCTGTCAAAAACAAGATGGAACTCGCAAATAGGAGCGCCACCGACCCTCGCAGGGGAACGTCGAAGAGCCAGGCTCCCAAAGCCGTCACGAGAAGAACTTGGATCACCCCCACTGCCAAGTAAGGTAGGAGTTTGCCCACGACCACCTCTACTCTGCGGACTGGCGTGGAAAAGAGCTGCTCCATGCTGCCCCGCTCCCATTCCCGCGCTACCGTCAACGCCGTGAGAAGCACCGCCATGATGGCCAAAATCAACGCGATCAATCCGGGAACCACGAAAAGCGACGACCGCATCCCCGGATTGAAAAGCATCCTTGTTTGCGCCTGCAATGCGAGTCGATGCTGCGGTGTTTTCGAGGCCACCAGCGACATCGTCTGGGCTTGGGTGACCCCCACCACATGACCCAGCGCGATACTCGTCGTGGTGCCATCCGCCCCATCGAGAAGCACCTGCACTTCGGCGGTTTCTTCTCGTTTCAGGCTTCGTTCGAAGCCCTTCGGTATCAATACCCCAACTTTTAGTGTCCCTTTTCGAAAAAGAGACTCGATTTCGCTTACGTCGTTAAGCTGATGGGTCACCACAAAAGCCCCACTCGACACGAGCGACGCGGCATAGCTTCGCGACGAGGGGGTCTGGTCTTGATCGATGAGTCCGATCGAAAGCCGGTCCAGGTCGAAACTCACCGCGTAGCCGAAGAGCAAAAGGAGCAAAATCGGCATACCGAAAGCCAAATACACCACGCGCATGTCGCGAAGAACGTGCAATGTCTCCTTATGGGCCAGCGCAACCACCCGGCGAATCGAAGAACCAATGGCCGAAGCACGAACGAGCGCTTTCATCGCGCACCCCCCACCACCTCGAGAAATACGTCCTCAAGCGTGGGCTCCGTGACCCCGACATCCGCTCGGTCAATCCCCATCGAAACCAGTGCTTCGATGACCTCGGCCACCGATTCCCTCCGCTCGACACGCAGATGCCAGGCAGACCCGAAAGGCTCCACCGAACGTACGCCGGATAGGCTTTGCATCGAAGCGCGCAACGCATCGTAACCTGATTGTACTTCGACCACCGGGTCATGAACGAATTGGGCTTTCAACGCAGCAGGCGTGCCCAGGGCGGCCAACCGACCATCCACCATCAATCCCACACGATCACAATACTCCGCTTCATCCATGTAGTGGGTCGTCACCAAAATCGTGGTCCCTTGTGCGGAAAGGGACCGGACCAGACGCCAGAAGTCCCGTCGAGCGTGCGGATCGACGCCTGCCGTGGGTTCATCCAGAAAAAGGATGCTAGGCTCGTGCAGGATCGAACAAGCAAGGGCCAGGCGCTGTCGAAAACCGGCCGGAAGTTGCGCGGTCTGCACGTTTCTCAACGACTGCAGTGACATGACCGAGAGAAGCTCGTCGGCCCGCTTTCGGAAACGCTTGCCCCCAAGACCGTACATGCCAGCAAAAAACTCTAAATTTTCAATGACTTGCAAGTCATGGTACAGAGAAAACTTCTGTGACATATAGCCAATGACGCGTTTGACCTGCTCGGGTTTTTTTCCCACGTCGATACCGGCCACAAGGGCGGTTCCGGAGGAAGGGGTGAGCAGGCCGCAGAGCATACGAATGGTGGTGGATTTGCCGGCACCGTTGGCGCCTAGATATCCAAAAATTTCGCCTTTTCGAACGTCGAAGTCGACCGCATCGACCGCCACGAAGTTCCCGAATCGTCGTGTAAGTCCGCGTATTTCCATAATATTCATGGGTTTTGCTCGTGGGGTTGGACGGACGTATTTCGAAGCCGGTCGAGGAATACGTCCTCGAAAATGGGAGGAACGGGAACGAGGGTTGCCTCGTGGCGGGCGGCGAGTTGGCGGATATCTTCGAGGCCAGAGGGGGAAACCACCACCCGCAGACTGCCTCCCGAGGGCGATAAAGCGATGACGGCGGGATGGTGGTCGAGGTGTTGTGCGAGAAGGTCGCGGTGGGGACCTTCCACACGAAAGGCGGCCCCTTCGAATCGCTTGAGCATGTCATGGGGCACGCCCTGTTCCAAAATCCGTCCTTGATGCATGAGGGCGACCCGCGAGCAGCGCGAAGCCTCGTCCATATAGGGAGTGGAGATGAGAACTCCCATGCCTTCGCGAACGAAAGAGGCAATCAAGTCCCAGAATTCCCGACGACTTACCGGATCAACGCCGTTGGTCGGCTCGTCGAGAACCAACACCTGTGGTTGATGCAACAAGGCGCAGGCCAGCGCGAGTTTTTTGTACATGCCTCCCGACAGGGCATCGGCTCGTCGGTCGTGGAATCGCTCCAATCGGGTCAACTGGAGCAGTTTTTTTCGACGTTCCGAATACTCGGCCTGGCGCAGACCGAACATCGACGCGAAAAACGCGAGGTTTTCACCCACGGTCAGGTCCCCGTACAGGCTATATTGCTGGGGCATATAACCGATGGAAGCCCGCACTTCGGCGGATTCGGCGGTGGCGGGATGGCCGAGCAAACGCGCCTGGCCTCGGTCCGGGTCCAAAAGTCCCACAAGAATGCGGATTAACGTCGTTTTTCCCGCCGCATCCGGCCCCAGCAGGCCAAAGACTTCTCCTTTTTGGACTTGCAGCCCGGCTCCCTGCACGGCCCAGGTCTGTCCGAAGCGACGCCAAATATCGACGGCTTCAAGCAGTTTCGTGGCTTCGGCCCTTGGGGTTATGGTGTTCATCGCCCTGTTCCCACGATGGAGACATCGACGGGCATGCCGGGGCGCAGCCGTTGGTCGGCGTTGGGAATGGATACTTCGACGGCATACACGAGGCGGTCGCGATCTTCCCGGGTTTGCACGTTGCGTGGGGTGAATTCGGCTTGTACGGCGACCGACAGGATGGTTCCTTCGAAGCGTTGGCCGGGCCAGGCGTCGGCAACGACTTCGACGCTGCCGCCGGCGACGGCGGTCCCCAATTCCGCATTGGGTAAGTAAAACGTGACCTTGGCGTGGGTCAGGTCGACGAGGCTGAGGATGCGAGAGCCGGGCAAAACGAGTTCTCCGGGCTCGTAGTTGCGATGAAGTACGACTCCGTCGATGGGGCTTTTGAGGATGCATTCGTCGAGCATCGTGGAGGCTCGTCGAAGGGTCGCTTCGGCGGCGGCGACGGCATATTCGGCCGAGGTGATTTGCACGGCTGCGGCTTGTTGCGAGCGATAGGCGGCATCGGCGCGGGCGCCTGCGGCGGCGGTATTGGCTTCGAGCGCCAACTGTTGCTGCTGAACGCTTGCGACCCGTGTTTCGGTGGTATCGAAGGCGGAATCGGAGATAGCGCCTTGCGTGTGCAAGGAAGCGAGCCGAAACGCCTCTTTTTCGGCATGGTTGCGTTCGGCTTGCAGGGCTTTGACCTGGGCGGCCGAGGCTCGCGCCGTTTGCCATGCCGCTTGCGTATTGCCCCGCGCGACCCGCTCCGAAGCTTCGGCGGCTTGCACTCCCGCGCGGGCCATGGCCAATCGCGCCTTAGCCTCATCCACGCTTGCCAAAGGCTCCTCACAGTCGAACTCGACAAGGGGCTGTCCCTTTTGAACAGGCTGGCCCTCGCGCACGTGGATGGTGCGGATTCGTGATGAAAGACGGGTGCCCAGGTCAATCTGCGTGGCTTCAATCACACCCGAGCCGCCCGACGGAGCCTGCCGATACGCTTGTTGTTGATGAATACGGTAGCCGAGCGCAACCGACAGCGTCACCACCAGGATTGTCAGAATAGCGAACACCTTTTTCATGGTGAAGGCGTAGGATGCACAGGCCATGCCGGAGCAGAAAAAGCAGTGATTGGGCGCAATACAGGGCACCAGGTGTTCATGAGCCCGACAATCTGTCGGAATGGGAGTCACCTCGGGGAAAAAAGGATGGGGTCGTAGAATTAAATAATAAAATCAACCAGTTAATCGCATGACATCCCTTGTGGTTTTCGATAGCCCATCATGACTTCGAAGGGTCGTCGGGCGAGAATACAAGATCATCTTCGAACATCAGGGGCACTTTGGGGGGTGCTGGAATCGGCGGTTCGGACAACGATGCGGGAAGGGAGTCGGGGTACATCGAGGCTCGAATGCCTGGCAGAATGGATGGTGTTCTTCCTTCTTTGGCGCGCCGTGGGTCGGCCACGAGCCGGAGGCAGTCTTTGACGATGGCTTTGAGGGTATCGCTGACTCCCATGCCGGTTTTGGCGCAGGCTTCGAATTCCTTGACTTCGTTGGGGACTTTTAGGGCGACGGATAGGTCTTCGACAGGGATGATGTTGGGAAGGTCCCTTTTGTTGTATTGAACCACCAGGGGCATACGGTCCGGGTCATCGCCTTGCAGACGCAGGTTGGTCTCGAGGTTGCGGATGCTTTCGATATTGGCATTCAGCGCTTCTATCTGGCTATCCACGACGAAGACGATGCCATCGACGTTACGCAGGACGAGTCTTCGGGTGGAATCCAGGGCGATCTGGCCTGGGACGGTGCATAAGTGCAGGCGAATTTGGTATTCGCGAAAGAGTCCAAGTTCGACGGGCAGCAGGTCGAAAAAGTAGGTACGGTCGGATTCGGTGGTAAACGAGAGGAGTTTTCCGCGAAGATCGGGGCGGCTGGCGGCGTGCAGGTACTTCAGGTTGGTGGTTTTGCCTCCCAGACCAGGCCCGTAATACACGATCTTGAGTTGGATTTCTTTGGTGGCGTGGTGGATGACGGGCATGGGGGCTGTTGCGAGTGATGAGTTCTACGTATAGACTACCACGGAATAGGGGGACTGCTCCAGCAGCGGGTTGGCGGCGATCTGAATGGTTGAAAGCCTCATCGGCGGTTTTGTTCCATGGGGACCTTTGGCTTGACGGATCGGGTTTTTCGTCATCCAGCTCTGAATTCGAAGGTTGAGCCGCCGGAGGATAGCGTTATCGGTCGATAACAGGTTAGAATAATTGTGGCCGTGAGACAACGCTGGTTACAACGTCGGACCGTGGGCAAGGCCTCCATACGTGTGGGGGTGATCTTATTCACCGTAAGCGTTGGGATGACCATGGTGGCATGCG
This sequence comes from Deltaproteobacteria bacterium ADurb.Bin207, assembly GCA_002070115.1. Lineage (GTDB taxonomy): Bacteria > Myxococcota_A > Polyangia > Polyangiales > Polyangiaceae > MWCO01. The sequence continues at coordinate 14,974 of MWCO01000062.1, read as the reverse complement.
AATCGTCGCCGGGGGTCGTGGAAAGCGACGAAAAAGAAGAAAGAGCGCGTCTTGTGCAGTGTTGTCAGGCCTTGGCCCATGAAGCGTGGAATTCGGACCCTCCGAATTCGAATGTCCTGCACGCCGCGCGCGATTGTGAGGCGCTGGCGCGACAAGGACATTTCGAGCAAGCCAGGACGAAGCTTCGCGCGGCCGGGCACGCGACCGCTTGCGAAGGTTGTCCCCCCAACGGTTGTCGACCTTGATCGCTGTGGCTTTCGGTGCGATATGCTATGAGCCGTCGTGGAGAAGAGCATGAAACCCGCGTTTCGGTTCGTTCCGATAGCTTCGTCGTTGCATGATACCCGTGCGATCACCGCGCTTCAGGCCGAGTTTTCGCCCGCTCTCGAACGGATGGGAGGAGCGTGCTGGGAAGACCCTTCGGACCCTTGGACTCCCGTGATCTGGTTCGTATTGACAGGGGGGACCGAGCAGCGCTTGCTCGATGCCATGGCAGACCATGAGCGTCGCGTGGGTCCTGGCCCCGTGATGCTTCTTGCCCATGGGGGTCAGAACTCCTTGCCGGCTGCCCTCGAAACGCTTGCGCGGTTGCAGCAGGAAGGCCGAAAAGGAAGGGTACTATTCGTTTCTTCCCCTTCCGACGCCGAAGGGTTCGAACGGCTAGCACAAGGAATTCACGATCTTGAGGCATGGCGAAAGATGCGACAAAGCCGACTTGGCGTCATCGGTCGTCCATCCGATTGGTTGGTAGCCAGCACGGTCGATCCCCAGGTCGTTCGTGCTGGCTGGGGCCCGACCTGGGTACCTATCGAAATGCAGCAGTTTTTCGCGGTATTCGACGAAGCGCGGCGTCGGCCTCCGACGCCCTCCGAGCCGTATCCCCTTGGTGTTTCGCAAGGGGAGGTGAGCCACGAAGCGGTGCGAAATGCTGGCAGGGTGGCCTTGGCCCTCGAAACCGTTATCAAAACCCATCGGCTCGATGCGATCACCATGCGCTGTTTCGATCTGGTCATGGAACGAAAAACAACGGCTTGCCATGCGCTTTCCCGTCTCAACGATGCGGGTATCACGGCGGGCTGTGAAGGGGATGTGGCAAGCGTGGTCGGGATGATGTGGGTTCGAGCGTTGCTCGATGAGCCTTCATGGATGGCCAATCCCGCCGCGATTGATGAGTATTCGAGCCATGTGGTGCTTGCCCATTGCACGGTGCCTCGTTCGATGGTGGGAGACTGCACGCTTCGTGTGCATTTCGAGTCCGGGATTGGCGTAGCGTTGGCGGGACGGTTTGCCAGAGGCCCCGTGACGCTGTTGCGTGTGGGAGGACGCCAGCTCGACAAAGCCTGGTTCGAGGAAGGCGAGTTGGTGGCAACGAGCACGGAGGAAGGGCTTTGTAGAACGCAAGCGAAAGTGGTGTTGCGCGAGGGAGCCGCGACGGAGTTGTTGCTTCGCCCTTTGGGCAATCATCTATTGTTGGTGCGAGGGCATCATGGGGCTCGGCTCCGGTCGTGGTGGGAGCAATTTGGGCCGGGGTAGGTGGGGCTTCGGCCCTGGCTCGTAGATGGGACCAAAGCCCGTGCTCAAAGGGATAAGTGTGCGTTGTGGGAGCATAACATATTGATTTTATGAATATTTTTATTCCTTCCCGCTGGGCCTGCCTCAGCTTCCGGTCAAAGCGCTGGATCATGCCATTGTCGCCAGGCGGCCAAAGCAGCCGCATAATCCTCAGGCGTATTGATGTTGATGGCCGACTGCCGGTCGATCATGGGATGTAGCGCGCGAATCTCCTGGGCAAGGTCGAGCACGCGGCGATTTCCCCGCGCCAGCAAAGCTCGGGCAGGTTCCAAGGCGCTGCGTTTGTAGACCGCCAGCAGCGGTTCGTACAGCCCTTCGGAGGATTGGGGAATCACCGCATCGCAATGCTGCTGTGCCGCCATCGATACCAGGCTATGCACGAGGTCGAGGCGAACGAAGGGCATATCGCATCCCATCACGAAGTTCAGTTCCCGACTGGATTTCGCTAGACACGATATGATGGCCCCAAGCGGTCCCGCATCCTTTGGCTCGTCCGCAACGATCTCGACCCCCAGAAATGCGTACGGCTGTGGCGTATTGGCGCTTAGGAGCACCTCGGCGAACGCTTGACGCAGCATGTCCACCAAACGGGCGATGAGAGGCTTGCCGTCGAAATCGAGAAAAGCCTTGTTTATGCCCATTCGTTTGCTGCGTCCTCCCGCGAGAACGATGGCAGTTGCATCATGCATCGAGCGCATTCCGGCTGGGCCCAAGGGCAGTAAGTTCATGTATTTCAAGTGTTTTCATGGGATCGGAGCATGCGATTCCCTCGATGGGAATCATCGCGGCTAGAGTTGGGGGAGGGAAGCGGCGTTGCCTCGGTGTCGAAACCACCTGGGAAGTATAGCGATGAGGGTTGAAAAAGTGGAGAAAGCCAATGGTCTTCGCCTGTTGCCTTGGGGCGGACGAGGTCACGCAAAGAAGAAGCCATGGATCGATGTCATGTCATCAAATATTCGTGGACAGCACTCTGGGTTTCGTGCTCCAAGGGCCTCGGTTCATGTCCGGAGCGAGACACCATGAATCGATTTTTATCGTGCATCATCGCGATTGTGGGCGGTTATTGTGGGTGGGTCGGCAGCGTCGGTGCTGAAGAACCTTTGTCTGAGCCTGGTGCTTCGGCTGTCACCACCGATGAAAGGCCGGCGGCCGTCTCCACCGCACCCGAAACAAGCGTCGCGCAGGCCGTATCCACGCCGGAACAACCAGCCGCTGACAATTCCGCTTCGCCGTCGGCACCCGCTGCCTATGCGCTGCCTTTTTACTTGCGTGGCGTCGTTCCCGGTACGGTCGCTCGCCTCGAATCCACCTATGCCATGTACAAACTCCCGGCTCCCGTGGATGAGTCCGGCAACACGCTGACGTCCGTATTGACCGCAAGCTACAAAGTAGCTCCCTGGTTGGCCCCCATCGCCCGTCTTGGTCTCGTGCATAATTCGTTGGACGGCTCTTCGGGGACAGCCATTTCCAACCTCGGTGTCGGAGGCTTGCTGGGAACTCCGGTCAGCACGGATTTCAAAGCGGGATTCATAGTCCTGGTCACGCTGCCGACGGGTACTGGGGCGGGCAACGATCCCAATGCGGAGAATGCCAGCGCCGTAGCATCGGCGAGTCCTGCCCGATACGCCTGGGATGGTGCCATTTTCGCCAACAATGATTCGGTCCTCATCGGTGGTGCGGATCTCGCGTATGTGGCTGGCGGGCTGACCGTGCAAGCGGAAGCTACGTATCTGCAATTCATTCGAATTCGCGGCGACAACGTTCAGAAGGACGAACTCCGCAGTTTGCTGACAACCGGGTTGTTCGCCGGTTATTTTCTCATCCCCGAACTATCCGTGGGTGCCGAACTTCGCTACGGCCATTGGTTGAGCACGCCAGCCGCCGTCGAAAAAAACAGTGTCGCGCGCAATAACCTTTCGGCAGGGGGTGTTCGCGGTTACTTCAAACTCGGCGACTCCATATCGCTGCGACCAGGGTTGAGCTATCATCAAGCTCTCGACGAGCCTCTCAGCGACGCCGAGTACAAGTATGTCCAGCTTGATTTGCCGTTCGTTTTCTGATCGGCGCGGGTAGCCATCCAATAGCCGCACGCGGAGCACGGCCCCGCATAGCCATAACGATAAAATATCCTTATCATTTCTATGGTTATGCTTGATTTGCCGCCCCGGAGCCAACCCGTCCGACGAACGCTTGGAGATTTGGCGCGGGTAAGCCTTTCGGCCATTTTCCGATGGACGAGGGGCCCCTTCCAGATCAGTCGCAACATATTGATTTAACAAGATTTAATTTGAATTCGCCAGCGTTGGTATTCTCCCTATCGCTCCTTCCGCTTGCCAATCACCTCCCCCCGCCCGATGAATCATTCCCATGCGCTCTTGCGTGCAACTGGCTGAAATACTCGAATCGATCGTCGCCACCTGTGACGTGCCGGCCCGTCTGGCTCTCGACCCCGTAGGCGTCGTGCGAACGTATCGTCATCCCGCCCAGCAGGAATTGGCGGGATTGCTTTCCGCATCTCTCGCCTTCGGTCAGGTGAAAGCCCTGCGACGCGCGATCGAACAGGTGCTTTCGCGAATGGGCAGCGATTGGATGGGTGTGCTCGAGGATCGGCACGAAACGTTGTGTCGTTTGGAGGGGTTCCAGTACCGGATGGTTCGAGGGCGGGACATCGGCCGTTTGCTAGTGGGCGCCAGGTTCGTACAACGTCGGCAGGGCTCGTTGGGCGAAGCATTTTGCAAAGAATTCCACCTGGCGGGAGCGTTACGACCCGCCCTCGTAGCGTGGACGCGACAGTTGCGCGATGCCGCCGGTGCTTTCGACCATGAGGATCAGGGGCGACGCGGTTATGGTCATGTGCTGCCCGACCCGGCCGGGGCAAGCCCAAATAAGCGACTCCTGCTTTTTCTACGCTGGATGGTGCGTCCGAACGATGGTGTCGACTTGGGATTGTGGACCACGGTCCCGCCCAGTGCGCTGTTGATCCCCGTCGATACGCATATTCATCGCCTGGGAAAACTCCTTGGCATGACCCAACGGTCCAACCCAAGCTGGTTGGCAGCGGAGGATATCACCGCGGTATTGCGTCAAATTGACCCCGACGATCCCGTGCGTTTCGACTTTGCTTTATGCCATCTCGGGATGACGCTTGGCTGTTCGACCCGCCCCGATCCCACACGGTGTGAAAGCTGTCCGGTTCGAGCCGATTGCCAACAACGAGCGCAACCTAGGATGGCGGAATCGTTATAACTATTTGAAATAACAATATTTATTCTTCTGCCGACGCACGCAGGTCGTCGGCAACGGCCTGCAGATCCGCTGCAAGTTCGCTTCGAAACTGAAGCGTCCTGCCCTGGTGAAATACCGTCACCGTATCCAGATGCATGAACGGCCGATCGAGGCCGTGACGGTGGATGAAGTATTGGTTGGTGCGCCGGTCGCCGAATTTTTCGTCACCCACGATGGGATGACCGATTCGTGACAGGCCGCGAGCCATCCCCTGAGCATCGTCTCCTTGCGTAAAAACCTGGAGCCATCCGTGGCCCGCGATGACTTGTTGTCGAACGTAGCGCATGGGCGGACCGGGGTGTGCTGCTTTGGTTTTTCCCAGGGAGCCTTTGGCGTGCGGGATGCCTTTGGCGAGGACGGTCCAACTGCTTTGGCGTGGGAGAACGTCTTGAAGTAGCGCATTTTTCGCTGCAGCCGTACGGGCCAGCAAACAAACGCCGCTCTGTCCCACGTCCATCGGATGAAGAGGTTGGGCGTCGGGTGCGCCTAACGTTTGCCGGACCCGTTCGAGCAAGGAGCCTGGAGCGCCTGGGGAAGCGAGGAGTTTTTCGTGGGCTGGTTTATCGACCACGAGCAGTTGGGGGTCGGAATACAGCAGGGTTGGCTGGGTTGGTACAGCCGGAGTCAGCACGGCCATTGTTTCCACCACTTCGGACAGGGGGATCATGTCGTAGGGGCGAATCATCCGTGGGCGTAGGCCATGGTATGTCCACACGGCTACGTCGCGCGCCAATGTGATTGGGTTGCAAGACACGTAAAGCGCCATGCGCGGTTGAAGAGAAATCACGGCCGTTCGTACGGCGGGAGCGAGTCCTCGTCGCGGCGGATTGACGATGATGAGGTCGAAAAAAGCATGGTTTCGAAGGAGTTGCTGGGTCACGACCGCGGCGTCGCCGATGCGGGTCTCGAGGGCGAGATTTTGTTCCGTGGCAGCTCGAGCCGCCAGTTGAACGGAAGGCGCAAAGCTTTCGACGAGTGTGACGTGGGCGCCGGCGTGCGCCAGTCGAAGGCTAAACGCTCCTGTTCCCGCGTAAAGTTCGAGCACCCGACATCCTTCGATACGACCGAAAGAACGAATGATTTGTTCTTCCAGGTCTCGGTGCAATTGCGTCATGGATTCCGGGTGGGCCTGGGTGAAAGCTCCTGGTCCAGCATAGTGATAAGGCGCATGCCGATCGGGGGTGTAGCGCGCGGCGTCGGGGCCCCGAACGACGGTGGGTTGGCTGCCGAGCACTTGCGGATCGGAACGGTCGCGCTCGCTGACCGCCACACAGACGAGGTGGGGAATCGACAGCATCATCTCATCGATCGACGCGAGCAGCGCGGGATTGTGGCGCTGGCTTGTGGCAAGCGTGATCAGCACGCCGTCGTCGACGTGCCGCACATCCACGCTGCTCACACCGAGTCGGACAAGAGGCAAAAGGCGCAATCGCTGCACGGTTTGTCGTACGAGCGGATGAAGGACGGGGCACGAGGGGGTATCGACGATATCGTGGGTACCGGCGGCGAACAAACCGATGCCGTCGTCGCTGACGACGAGCTTGGCGCGGATGCGATAAGAATGGATGGTTGGCGCGGCGCGTAGATCGGAAACCTCGATATTTCGAAGGGAAGGATAGGCACGGAAGGCGTCGACCACGGTATTATGCTTGCGTTGGCATTGCTCGGGGTAGGGCAGGTCGAGCAAGGGACATCCTGGGCAACGTGGGTGATGCGGGCAGGATATCGAGCAGGCGGCGAGCCCATCGGTGTTGTTTGGCATGGCGGTGGTCTCGAAAGAGGACGGGAGAGAGACGATTCACGACTATCCGTTTACGGATAGTCTATCAACAATTCAGGGATTGGCGCACGCTATCGATGACGGTTCCATCGACCCATTTGATGGCGGCAACGACCTTGTCTCCCAAGGTGGGAGCATCAGGGGGGCCGCCCGTGAGACGATTCACTTCATCGGCGATATCATCGATCGAGCGGATGGGGACCGTGCAGCGTTTTGCGGCATCGATGAGATCCTGTCGCCGGGGATTGATGGCAATCCCGCGTTCGGTGGCAATTACATCGATGAGTTCTCCAGGACCGCAGAGCGTCGTGACGCGATCGAGGATGACGGGGATGCGGTCGCGGAAGCTGGGAACGGCCAGGATCGTACACTTTGCGGTGAGGCAATTTTGCCAGCCGCCAATGCCATGGAGCAAAACGCCGTCGGAGTGGGTGACGACATTGGCGTTGAAAGCTCTGTCGACTTCGGTGGCGCCGAGCACGACGCAGTCGAGGATCGAGGCGAAATTGCCTTTGCCGTGGAAATTGTAGCTGGTGAACGGGCTGGTATCGAGGTGCCGTTTGGGGTCCTCGCGCATGGACCTCACACCATCGAGATCGAAGGTTTGTCCGTCGAGGATATAGTCGGTGAATCCTTCTTGGAGCATATCGACGAGATATTTGGTGGAGCCGCCGCGAATGAAGCGAGCTTTGACGTTTGCCTTTCGCATGAGTTCTTTCAGGTACAAGGCGAAGGCGAGGGTGATTCCGCCGGCGCCGGCCTGAAAGGAGAAGCCGTCCGCCATGATTCCGACTTCGGCGACGAAGCGAGCGATATATTCGGCGATGAGCAATCGGTCGGGGCTTCGGGTTACCTGGGTGGTGCCGCTGACGATTTTGCTTGGGTCTCCGATGCGGTCGTGAACGACGACATAATCGACGTTTTGTCCGTGAATTTGCCAAGGTACACAAGGGAAGGGGACGAGGTTATCGGTGACGACGACGACGCGATCCGCGTACAGGGAGTCGGCGAGGGCGAAGCCGAGGGGGCCACAAGCGCTCGGACCTTGAACGCCGTTGGCGTTGCCGAAGGGGTCGGCGGTGGGAGCGGCGATGACCGCCAGGTCGATGTGCAATTCATCGTCTTGGATGGCTTGGAATCTTCCGCCGTGGGAGCGCAATACGCCGAGACCTCGCATTTTTCCGGCGGAGCAATACTCGCCAAGCGGGCCATTCATGCTTCCTTCGATATGGTGCATGACCCCGGATTCGAGGTGGCGAACCATCGGAGCGTGGCATGGAAACGAGGCGGAAGGTGCCCAAACCACATCGCGTACGCCCATGTCCGCCAGGGTATCCATCACGGCATTGGCCACGAAATCGCCATTGCGGAAGTGATGGTGCGTGCCCACGGTCATTCCGTTTTTCACGCCACAGCGTTCCAAGGCTTCGCGAAGGCTGCCCACGATTTTGTTGCCGTCGGCCGGGTAGTCGGCGCAGGAACGAATGGGCGGAGCGGCCTTGCGTCCCGAGGGTCGAAACTGGTGGACGCCCTGGTAGGGGACGGCAGGTTTTCCGTTGATTTCCGTGGGGACGAGGCGTCCCGCGGCGTTTTTAACGAGCGCGCTCATGAAGACACCTCCTTCGTTTTCCAGTCCTCCGACAACAACCCACAGGCAATCGCAAGCGTTACGGTATGCATGGCTCGTTTCACCACCGGTGGGTCGATCATTTTGCTTCCCAACGACACGGCCGCGAGCCCTTGTTGCTGCGCCACGTCGAAAGCACGCACGATTTTTTGCGCTTTGTCGATCTCTTGGCGCGTGGGCGCGAAAGCCTCGTGGATGATCGGAATCTGACGAGGATGAATGCATCCTTTGCCATCGAAACCGAGTTGTTTGGCTTCGATGACGCTGCCGCGAAGACCTTCCGAATCCGCCACATCGGAAAAAACCGTATCGATGGGCTGCACCCCTGCCGCACGGGCGGCATTGATCACCTGCTGACGAAGCCAGAGACTCTCGCGACCCTCGTTGGTTCGCTGCGTGCCAATGTCCGCCGTATAGTCCTCCAAGCCAATGGCGAGCGCTACTACCGATGGCGACGCCATCGCGATATCGTAGGCAAACCATCCGCCTTTGGCGCTCTCGATAATCGGCATCAACAGCACGCCGTGGTCTTTGCCAAGATGCATTGCCACCCGGTCATCGACCTGCCGAACTTGTTCCGCGGTCTCGACCTTAGGAATCAGCACGAGATGAACGTGATGCGGCAGGATGACATCGAGGTCCTCGAGTCCCAGGTCCCCCTGGTTGATGCGGACCATGCGTTCCGCGGTGCCGAAGTCCAGGATGCGCAGCGCGTTTCGAACGAGATAACGCGCGGCGAACTTATGCATGGGCGCGACGGAATCTTCGAGATCGAGGATGAGACCATCCGCTCCGTAGAGCCCCGCGTTGATCATGAATTTCGGTTCATTTCCGGGTAGATACAAGCGTGATCGACGAAACCGATCACGTCGTGTCGGCGTGTCCCAACCGGCTTTTGCCTCGATCCATCGGTTTCGCTTCAACGAAGGGTCGGCGGCTCGGAGGGCCGCCTCCACCCGCGCATCCAACGTGAAGGGCAAAGCCCCCCCGTCCTGCACCTGCACCGTGGCATGAGCCACATTCATGTCCGCCAAAATATCAAGCACCTGCTTGCGGATCTTGTGGCCGAACATCGTGGCGACTTTCGATTCGATCTCGAGATCGATGCCCCCTTCGTCGCGCAGTGTACAGGCGACATGACAATCGGATCGAACGTCCGCGCCTTGCCTTCCGGCCTGACCTTGTCTCGTCATGTTTGTTCTCCTGCTGTGAATCAGAGCCCATGGATCGGGGTTCAACCCGCGACCAGAAGGCCTCCTCGCTCATAAATACGAAGTTGAACATCGGAAAACGGCTGTCCCTTTACGGATATTCCGCGGGAAGGGATGCTCACGACACCCGTTCGGAAATCCACATGGACCGTGTCGCCGTCTTGCACTTCGGCAAGGGCAGGGGCGCGTAAAATCGGCATGCCCACGTTGATCGCGTTGCGTTCGTAGATGGCGCCGAAAGACTCGGCGACAATGACGCTGATTCCCAGCGCCAGAAAGCAATCCACGGCTTGTTGACGAGAACTACCCGCACCGAAGTTTTTTCCCGTCACGATGATGTCGCCGGGTTTGGCTTGCTTCGCAAAGTGTTCAAACCCCTGCAAGTTGCCAAAGGCGTATTGTCCCATCTCCTGCCGGGCGGTGATGGCGAGATGCCTATTATGAAAAATCATATCGGTATCGATGTTATCGACAGGGATTCGCCACACCCTTCCCGTGACCTCGGTGGGGACTTGCCGTCGAGTCGCAGCCTCTTTTTGAGCCGCTTCGAGATGTGTTTTTCTAGCTTTTCGTGTGTAAGCGCCCGCGGCCAGGCGCTTTGCAGTCGTGATGCATCCGGCCACGGCAGAGGCCGCCACCGTTTCCGGAGAGGCAAGATACACGTCCCCTTTGCCTTGTTTACCAGCAAAATTTCGATTTCCCGTCGTGACCGTCACCTCCCCAGGACCGTTTTGACCCACTTGACCCGCGGCGCAACCCGCGCATCCCGCGTTGCCCACGAGCACGCCCGCCTGCTTGAGTTCGCGCAGCAGTCCGTCTTGCAAGGCAAGATTCCACACCGCATCGGTGGAAGGCACGATCTTGAATACGACACTTTCGGCTACATGCCTTCCGGAAAGCACGCGCGCCGCCGCGCGAATATCGTCGATGCGACCATTGGTGCAAGAGCCAACGAGCGCCGAATCGATCGGAATGCCTTCGACTTCGGTGACGGGAACCACGTCTTCGGGATGACCTGGACGCGAGATCATCGGGCCGATGCCTTCGATATCGACGACATACCGTTCGACATACTCGGCGTCCGGGTCGGCATGCATGATGGTGAAAGGACGTTTCGAGATGGTGGAAAGCTGTTGGGCGATGGTGTCCGTGACAGGGAAAAGTCCAATGATTGCACCCATTTCCGTAAACATGGACGCCATGGTGATCCGTCCCGGAAGATCGAGGTTGTCGATATAGGTGCCGTACATCTCGGCGGCGACACCGAGCAGCCCATTGGCGCCGAAACGTCGGAGCAAGGCGAGCGTGATATCCTTGGGGGTGGCATCGGGCGCGGGCGTGCCACGCAACTCGATGCGAACGGAAGGCGGAACACGGAACCAGACGGTGCCGTGAGCGAAGGCGTGTGCGATATCTTGATCGCCCATGCCCTGTCCAAAGGCACAGATGGCGCCGAGGATGTTGGCGTGCGAATCGGTGGAAACGAAGGTGTCTCCAGGACCGATCAGGCCACGGTCCATGGCGAGATGCGTACCGATGCCTTGGTCGATGTCGAAGACGCGGATGCCATGATCGCGCGCGAACATGCGGCAGGTTTGTTGGTTGGTGGCGTATTTCTGATCGCTGCCGGTGGGATTGCAATCGAAGGTGAAGTAAGTGCGCGCGGGGTCGTGGACACGCAATCCTGTGGATTGGATGTGTTTGACGACGTTGGCGCCGCCGAAGTCGCGTGCCACGCGAGCGTCGATGTGGATATCGACGATATCGCCGGCGCGAGCATCGCAATTGCTTTTGGTACCGAGGATTTTTTCGACGATGGTCCTGCCCATGGGACAGCCTTTCTATCGTTTTCGATGGGTATCGCGAGTTGCGGCGGACCTTGCCTTCGGGACCAAAACGGGTCAAGGCCGAGTCGCAGGGGCGCGTGATGGAAGTGGCGGTGGATAGCCAGGGCTATTCGAGCCAATGTCACGGGTGGCCGCGAAGAGACGGAACCAGTCGGAACCGGACATGGCAGGCTTGAACGGCGAGTCCGGTCAGGGGTAAAATAACGTCGACATGCGGGAGGAGAAGGCAATCGTCGAGGGTCTTGCGCGGACACATCTACCGCGAACCCTCGATTTTTCCTATTTCCTCAACCTATTTGTGCAACTTCGCTGGATTGCGGCAGCCTGCGCGGGCTTGGTCGTTTTTCTGGCCCAATTCGCTCTGCGCTTGGATAGCTTTGCCTATCCGTGGCTTTACTCGATCGTAGCCTCGATTCTTGTCTATAATAGCTTGTTTTTCGTGGTGCTGCGCCTGCCCCCTGCGAAAGCGCAGGGCGGAGAATCGCAGGACGATTTGCTTTATCGCAGAGGACGGCTCGGGGCGCTCATCCAAATCCTATTCGATTTGATTGCGCTTTTCGGCTTGTTGCACTTCTCCGGAGGGCTGACGAATCCCTTCGTTCTTTTCTTTCTATTTCATGTGGTCGTAGCCGGCATTTTGCTCGAACCCTCACGGGCCATTGCGGTGGCTTGCTTAACGTGCGCCCTGATTTTTTGCCTTGGTTTGTTCGAAAGAATGGGATGGCTCTCGCATTATCGATCCGTGGAAATCCTCGGTTCGACCGACCCATTGCAGAGTTGGCTTTTCGCGCTCGGACTTCCAGGCGTCATGACGATCACCTTTTTGGCTCTTACATTCCTAACGATTTCGATCATGAATGAGCGGGCCCGACGTCGAAATCAGATGGTCGAATTGAGCCGCGCGCTGGACCTGAAGAATCGCGAATTGCTTCGTATCGATCAGATGCGAAAGCAGCTTCTCGCGGTGGCGTCCCACGACTTGAAATCTCCGCTCGGCGCTGTCTCCAGCTACCTTGCGGGCATGCGCGATGGGTACTTGGGACCGCTCACCGACGAACAAAAGCACGTGGTGCAACGTTCGTTGGACCGACTATCTCGGCTGAGGGGGTTCATCGACGACGTTCTTGCGTGGTCATCGATCGAGCAAGGGATGCTCCGCCAGGAGATTCGACCCGTGGACATCGAGAAGCTTCTTCAGCGCGTGATAGAAGACCATAGAGACACTGCCCTGGCTCGCGATATCGATATTCGCTTGGTCGTGCCCCATCCCTTGCCGAAAGTAGATTGCTCGCCCGAACGCATGAACCAGGTATTCGAAAACTTGGTCTCCAATGCGGTGAAATACTCCCAAGATGGGGGAAAAGTGCGCGTCGAAGCAGGTCGAGAAGGTGACGATCTGCTCGTTTCGGTTCTCGACAAGGGAATAGGCATCCGTGGCGAAGACTTGGAACGATTGTTCGAGGATTTCTTCCGTGCGCCTTCGGTGCGAACCAAAGTTGCGGGTACGGGACTCGGCCTAGCGCTCGTGCGACGCATCGTGAGGGCGCACCAGGGGGAGATCTGGGCCACGAGCGAACTCGGACAAGGATCCACCTTTTTCGTGCGAATCCCGATAACGTCGACGCAGGTAGCGCGAAGCGCGAGGTTGGATTCTCAAGACTCGGAGAGCGATACGGTCCTTGGGGATAATAGAAATTAATATGTAATATCCAATGGTTAGAACCTGTTGGGGACAGCGATGCCGACAGGCAGGGGCGAAAACCATCCCCCCGGGCGCGTTGGCCGAGTCGTGGAGGGATCCCGCTTGTTATCCGTGATCACCCTATCAAGTCATCCAAGTCGGGATTCAAAGGACGGGGGTTGTGACCACTTTGGGTACCAATTCTATCGACCATTGAAAGTCATCGATAAGAACGAGCGAGTCCAGGATGGCGTCGCCAGAATCCCAGGTCGCAAACCGAAGATTGATGATGGATCCAGGTTCCACGGGCGCTGTGGTTTGGAGCCATCCCGTGGCGCCTTTTCCTTCGAACCCTGTGCCTTCTAACCCCGCGGGCCCCAACGGACAATCATACTGATTGCCGCCGGCAGTCTGGGCCTTGCAAACCTGAAGGAGTGTCGTGTTGGGGCTGATGGGGTCCAGATTGGGCCCGAAGCAGATGTTGCCATCCGGTATTCCCGACGGAATTGGCGCCATCATCGTGACAAAAATGTCATTGTACTGACTACAGACGTAAACAGGGAATTCGGAAGAATAGAAATTGAATTTGAAGGAGAACGAATGAGCGTTCGTGGGCACGCGAAGGTCGATTTCGAACGCTGCCGGATCGTTGCAGGAGCCTAGGATAACGCCTGGACAAGAAGCAATCGGTTTTGGATAACCCGGTGGAGGGTTGCTCGTCGTGCCCATGTTGGCGCCATCGTTGGAACTGTAGTCGGGGTGATTGGGCGCGCGGGCTGTTCCCGTGGACAATGCCAACATCGTCACCCCCTCGGGTGGAGTCTCCGGGCCAAAGTTCGCAAGCAGACCATGGGATAAGGGATTCATTCCTTCCGTACCGTCCGCTTTGACATAACGAGTGCGGATGACTCCCCAGGTCTTGTCTTTGCCTTCGGCGCCAAGCGAGGTGGATCGGCAAAGGCCGATGGCCCGTGCCCCATCTACCGACTCACTGCTTTTCATCGCCAATCCCTGGTCACAAAGGTGAGGCCCGTCGTCGATGGTGCCGTTGCAATCGTTGTCCAAGCCATCTCCCAAGTAGTCATAAGCTCCCGGATTGATATGTGGATTGCAGTCGTCGCAATCCCCTTGCAAGATGGTATACCCATCCCCATCAAAGTCCGCTTCCGGCTCGAGGCAGTGGGCATCAGGAGCAGATGAATCGGGCGGTACGGGAGCATCGGTAGGTAAGGGCGAGTCAGTGGGAGATGGGGCATCGGATGGCAATGGCCCATCGGTGGGCAGGGGGGAATCCGATGGCAACACGTCGACCGCCGCATCGGAAGGTCCGGCGCCTGCCGAACCAGCCTCCTGCTGGGCGTGGTCATTTTCGACGACGGAGCCCGAGCATCCCGCCATGGCGATGCTGGTTACCAAGCAAAGACTTTTCCATGCACACACGATTGAATTCTCCCGGTTCTGTCGGCTCGAGCGGCGTGGGGCGAAGCAAAAAGTTTTCGTCATATCTTAGGTGCGGTCGATGAATTTTTCGGAAACGAGATGGCCTATCGCCTTTTGAACCGTTTGCTTTTGTTTCGATGGGTGCAGTGTAGCATGCCAGCGTCGGTCGCCTATTGGGATTCACGCACGACGACAACGTTTTTGATTGCGTTTTCGGACAGCGGAACTGGGGAGGCCCGAGGCAAAAAGCCGTGCTCGACGATCTGAACTGGACCAGCCCGAAGCCTTGGCGCCCATGGGCGGGCAGGCGGTTTCGGAGCGAGGAAAGGGCATGGGCGTGAGTCGTACCCATGGTTCCGCGGCCCGGGCTTCCGACCTCGGTATCAGCGAACAATTCGTGATATACGGGTAGATCATAAACGAGAAAGGAAAAATATGGGCACCAGGATAATTTATTACTGCTGCCGGAAATTTGGCCCACCTGAAAATACTTCGATAAGCGCTTGCGTATGACCTACGAAATGAATGAAG
>MWCO01000061.1 GCA_002070115.1 Deltaproteobacteria bacterium ADurb.Bin207 | reverse complement strand
CAAGACCCGCCGGTCTGCGCATGGGCCGTCTGGGTAATCGTAAGGGTGGAAAAGGTGATTATGGTGGCAACGGAACGTATATGCATGGTTTGACTCCAAGACCAGGATGTGCCGTTGGACGAACGAAAAAAGCAAATCTTTCGCATCAATGGCTCGTCGGGGGCAATTCGTGGACGGGCGTCACGGTTCATCGAGGCTATCGCAAGCGGGGCTGGTTCGGCTAGTGAACAAACCTGGTTCAGGCAACGTCGCACCGGCAGTTCGAAGTATCGTAGGGTTCATGGTACGCGCAATGATTCAATTCCGTATTTTATTTCTGGTGGCGGCCTGGTCATGGCTAGCGTGTTTGGGCTGTGTTCGAGGCGGCCAGGCATCGATTGGCGTGATGCCTGGTGTGATGAACGATACGGGAAACCGCTCGTTGCGTCGCGCTATTCTGCGTTTTGGGCTGGAAGAGTTTTGTAAGGAGCTGACATCGCGGGGAGCGCCGTTGCGGATGCACGACGACGGTCCGGTGGTGGGGCGATTTTTCGCCCGGTCGTGCAATCATCATGAACTCGAAAGCGGTGACGTTTTCGTTCAGCTCGATGGCGTCGGATACGGTTGGACGAACGCGACTCTGCGCATGGCTTTTACGGCAAGCGCGGCGATTCAATACAACCAGGACTTCTTGATGCATGGCTCGACCATGTACGCCTATTTCCGAACGCGAACGCTCGTGTCCAAAGACACGAGAGTCACCATGGTCGAGCAAGGAGGAATGATCGGCACGGCCGTATCGGCGTTAGCCAACACGGCCGCTCCCGGTATCTTGGAACAACAGCTCCAACGAGGATTTACCGTCATTCGCGACACGAACGGCACCGTGGATTTCGCTGTCGGGGTCGTGGAAAAAGGAAAGCGACCTGTCAAGCCTTTCGAGGTACGCGACGACGATCGTGTAACGCTGATGAACGAGCGTACGGAGGTTCGAGGAAATCAACTAGACTTTTTGGGACCTTTTCATGTGGATGGGTCGAATGGTGCCCTATTTCTCACCATGATGATCGACGGCACTTCCGCCTTGGATGTCATGGTCGTCGATAAAAACGTGGGAGATCAATGGTTGGATCGGTTCGTCGCGCAGCCGGGCGTGCCCCAACCTTCGCTACCGCCCTTGGTGTCCGAAATCGTCCGCCAGGGAATGCGGTGGCAGAAGACCCTACCGCTAAAAAAAGGCTATTATTACGTGGTATTAGACAATTCCTCGGTGGTTGGATTGGCCGCTCCTGTGGCCACGGGTTCCCTGCCCGCGGCGGCGCTCGCCAATGTTGTCGTACAAGTCGGTGATGCACCGTGAACCTTCGACTTCGTGCTCTATGGATTCCGATTGTCGCATGGGTGGTATCGACAACGATCGGGTGTCCGTGTACGGATAGTGTCATCAACAGCAGTCCCTGGCTTCGCTGGCAGATTTTCGCGAATTTCGGAGCGAACAACGTCTGCAGCGAAATGACAAAAAGAGGTGCTTTGTTGAGTGTTCCCGTGCCCATAGCGGGGTTTCCTCCCGCGGTGGGACGGTTTTACCCGCAGACGTGCCAATCGGCGCTCAACGAGGATCGAAAAACTCTTAGCATTTGGATGACCGGAAATGGATATGCATGGACTCCGGTCACACAAAAAATGGGTTTCGAGTGTTCCGTGGCCGTAGAGTACAAACCCGATTTTCACAAAAGCGGGGATACGATTTACGTATGGTTTGATGCGGTAGACACGCCGTCGCCGCAGTTTCGGATCGTCCATGTGGAGCAAGCGGTGACGAACGTGGCGTTGAGTCTGTATCCGATGGAATGGTTTGCCGGGCAGATGGCCCAGTCGTTCGTCAAAGAGCAACTTGCCAAAGGATTTACGGTCATTCGGCAAGACGATCAGGATGATTTTTCGCTCGGTCGGTTGGCCGTGGGACAACGTCCGGTGCATCCATGGCAAGTAGTAGGCAAGGATCGGTTCACGTTTGCCAACGAGACCACGGAGATTCGGGGGCTCCAGCAGGACTTTTTGGGCCCCTTTGAGATTGAAGGCAAAGACCGGGCCCTTTTCCTCAGGATGCAAGTACAAGGGCCTCCGATCGATGTATTTGTTGTGTCCAAGGACGCTGGATACCAATGGAGGATGCAGTATCAGACGATCTCGCCGCCTACGCCGCCCCCTGCGGGCGCATCCATCATTCAATCGGGGCAAACGCCCCCTTCTGGTTATTTCGAGGGATGGGTCCCTGTAGCTCCCGGCGCGTATTATGTCGTGCTCGACAACTCGATTTCCGCAGGTTCCGTTCAGCCGCCCTTGAAGATTCCCACCCCGGTCGATCCTAGCCGAGCCGTCGGAGCCAAGGTGAGCTACTTGGTGCAAACGGGCGACCGGCCATGAGGCTTGAGACCGGGCGGGTGCTCATCCTCGGACCAGGTTCGAGCCGCCGCGAAATCCTCGCCACGCGGTTGCCTCGAACCGTGGCCCAGGTATACAAGGAAGGCCTTCTATTTCGAGCACATCATCGTGACCGTCAATCCTGCCCTCCGTTTCGTTTTTTGGGTAACCTGGTTTTTCCTCGTTCCCGCTTTGCTCGCCGGCCTGGCCGTCTGGCTCTTGTCCCCCAATGACGCGGCTGCCGCTGTCGGTCCCTTTCGGTTGCTTCAATCGATTGTCGCCGATCAGCCCGTCCCCGCCGCCATCGTCTTGTTCACCCTTTTCGAGATGTTGGTATGGAGCCAACGCCATAGCCTACCGCTTGCAGCCCAGGTGGGTGTGGGTGGGCGTCGTGACATTCCGATCGCTGTCCGCAAACGTTTCGAGCAAGCCCAGGGACTGCTCGAAGAAGCCGCAAGACTCGAGCGTCGACATCATAAAGCGTTGCAATCGACGGTTTCTGCCGAGCAGCGATCGCGTCTGGAGGCGAGTTTGACCGCATTGCGCGAATCGATGGAGGCGGAGACGTTCGATCGAAAACGTTTCGAGGAATCGTTGAGCAACGCCGAGCGCGCCGTGGATTCTACCCTGTCGCGCTGGCGAAAAGGCGAGATCCGCGAGTATGGCGAATCGATCCTCATCGCGGTCGTCGTTGCGCTGCTGTTGCGAGCGTTCGTCGTCGAAGCCTTCAAAATCCCAAGCCGTTCGATGGTGCCTACCCTTGCGGTGGGAGACCATATCTTCGTCAACAAATTCGCCTACGGTCCGATGATTCCCTTTACAAAATCCCGGTTGTTCAACCGTCTTCCGCCCGGCCGGGGAGAAGTCATCGTGTTTCAGTTTCCGGAACAACCGGATCAGGACTTCATCAAACGCGTGATCGGGCTTCCTGGAGACCGGATCGAGGCGATTGATGGTCGGCCCCGGATCAATGGATGGCTTGCGCCCCGTTGTCGTGTAGGGGAATTCGCATATTTGGAAGGAGAGGGGGAGCTGGCTCGCCATCACGGCGAGCTATTCGTGGAATATCTTGGCGAGCGTGCATACCCGGTCTTTGTGGATCGAACGATGATGAGTCGTGGAGAACGTGCTGCTTGCCGCCTCGATGCGGACTGCGCGCCCGGTCAAGGATGCGCGGAGGGGGTATGTGGCGAATTGCAAGGTCCATTCATCGTGAAAGAAGGGGAAACTTTCATGATGGGAGACAACCGAATGAACAGCCACGACTCGAGAAGCTGGTTCGACGGTAGAGGCGGCGGAGTACCTTTCGCAAATATTCGTGGTAGCGCGCTGTGGGTGTGGATGAGTTTCACGTCGGGGGGAAGCGTCGCATGGGATCGCATCGGGATATCCGTCATGGGAATGCCCAAACTACCCACTGAATTCCAGGATAATCTGGGTGCTCGCCTGGCCGAATGCATCCGAAATCATCCTGGGCTGGCGGCAGCCACACCTCCAACCCTCTGAGGTTCTGTCTTGGGCTGCCCTTGCCTCATTCAATGGCAAGCCAGCCGGGTCCGAGACTTCTGCACGACCCAACGCAAAAACCCGGGAAGCGTTCGGAACAAAATTCCCCCAGTCTCACAGAATCGTACGGGAAAGATGCCAAGCCGATGCGGGTCGTGGTACGGTCGGCACCTCTGAAGGAGGAAGCTCGATGACTCTACCCCAAACCTGGATGCGAAGGATGGTCGGCTCGGTGGCCGCTTTGACCCTCCTTGCCATGGCCGGCTGCTGCAAAGACAAGACGGAGGAGCCCACGGTCGACCCTACTCCAACCGTGGAAACGACCGCTCCCACGGAGACCACCGAAGCTCCGGCGCCCTCCAATGACCCCGAATGGAAAACCAAGTGTCCGCAGGCAGAGCGCCCCGAATCTGGAACCGTCACCGTGTTGCGCAGTCTGCATATCTACAAGGAGCCCAATACCGATTCGAACAGAGAAAGCACCATCACCCCAGGAACCTGGGTGAACTTGCTCGGTGCCAAAGGTACCTGGCTGTGCATCGATTACCCCTGCGGCGTCGGAAAACTCTGCCCCGGTTGGATCGAAGCTCGCTACTCCAAACGGAAGGAACCCGTCGCGGATGCAGGCGTCGATGCTTCGGTCACCAAAGACGCCGAAGCGCCCAAAGATGCAGCCGTCAAGGATGTCGCCCCCACCGATGCGGCAACTAAGTCCGACGCTTCGAGGATTCGCATTCCCCGCTTCGAACTCATCGATGCAGGAAAAAAGACCGTGGGCGGCACGGGAGGCGCACCAGGAGGACGACCGCCGAATCCATCCGATGTCAAACCGAAGTAAGTGCCTTTCTGCCACCACGGCCTTCCGTCAATAGCCCGCGACTCTTCCAGGCTATTTCCCACGGGCCGCCTTTCCCCGCACGATCCTATATCCGCAAAGTTGGCCACATCGAGTCGCTTCGTTATCGCTGACAGAATGGGTCCCTTTTTGCGCTGGTATGTCCGAACCCTGTTGGCCGTCGCCATGCTCGCCGTTGCGCCCCGCGGTCATGCCGAGTCCCCCTTCAAGAAAGTCGAGGTAAGCACCAAGGTCGCTCGCAAAGGAATCGATATCCCATCTGTTTTTCGCTCTGAGATCTTGCAGCGAATCCAAGGCCTCCGAACCAACCACCCGGACATGAACGAACTCGTTTTGTCCGCTTCCTTACTCCAGCTTGAAACACGTCGCGACGGTCACCGCGCGCATTCGCTCTGTGTCGTATCCGCCATGCTACGAAAACCCAATGGTGCGCTCGTCGCCGTACTACGTGGCCGGGCCCGCGCCGAAGATGGACTGCATGCCATACCCGATAACGAACTCGCCGCCCTCCGAGCTGCCGTGAAAACCGTCATGCACCGGCTTCCCGATGCCATAAAATAACTAATAATATCACCTAGTTATCACTATCCCCCTCATCCTCGTCTGCCCGTTCCCCGTCCTTGCTGTCTTCGTCCTTGCTGTCTTCGTCCTTGCTGTCTTCGTCCTTGCTGTCTTCGTCCTTGCTGTCTTCGTCGGCGTTTTTGGCTTCTTGCCAGCCTTGTTGCCCCCTGAGTGGCACATCGACGTCCAAGCCGGATGCGCTCATTCCGCTCATGGCAGCGATGCAGGAAAGCACGGTCCAATCGATGAGGGGTTTCATGAGATACTACTGTGACTTGCGTTATCGCGGCGAGCAAGGAATCCCAAACCACTGCCGGATTTCGATATGTTCGAGCGTTCGGGAGCCGTCGGCTCGCCGAAGCATAAGCGGCGGTTCCGTGACACACCGAGCGGAGTCACGGACCGCGACCCAAAGGGATAGAAATGGTGGTTTATCCGGTTTTGGCAACACGTCGCGATGCCAGAGGGGATGAAGCCCTGCCCGTTCAAAGGCTCGCGGTGCTCGATGTTCCGGCGTCGGTGCCGCGCATGTCACGAACAATCCATATTGGGATAATGACTTCGAAGCGGCCAAAGCATAATCTTCGATGCCGCCACGCAATTCCCATTGGGCATGGGCACGTTGGGGATCGGAGCAAACCGTCGACGCCCGAGGATCGAAATATGGCGGCGTTGCGGTGACGAGATCGAAGCCATCCTGCTCAACACCAAAAACCTCATCGTATCGAAGATCCCCCTGCAGCACGGTAACGCGATCTTCACAACCGTTGATCAAGACATTGCGTCGCGCCAAGGACACATGCTCGGGTTGAGCTTCGATACCAACGAGGGTGGCTCGCGGGAATCGCCAAGCCAGCATGAGCAGTACGGACCCCAAGCCGCATCCAAGATCGAGAATGCGCCGAGGATGAGCCGCATGGCTCGCGGCAAGTCGCGCCACGAGCATATCGTCGACGGAATATCGATGCCCACGATAGCGCTGTATCAATCGGTAATCGCTTGTGAGCGCAACGCATTGTTCATCGGGACGGACCCATGGATCGAGGGGGCAAGGGTGAATCATCCTGGGGTATTTCCAATCCATAGGGCGATGAGACGGATCATTCGGTCGAGGGCGAAGGCGGCGACGGCAAGGATTCCGAAGGAGCGTAAAGGAGCAACAAGAGATTGAATCTGTGCTGGTGCAGCGGATCGGGCCAACAGGGCAGTGGAGCTTTCCACGACGATGGAGGCGGCAAGCACGGGGGCGGCCACGGAAATGGCTATTTGGATACCCGCGGAGAGGTTCCACGCCACTCGCAGCAGGGATAAATCTGGGGAAAGGGAAGGACTTGCGAGCGCTTGCACGACACGGGCCGGGCCTCCCGTCGTCAAAAAGATCGTCGATGCAAGCAGCGCCAGGGGAACTCCAAAAAGCGTGGGTTTGCCCTCGATCACGGGCATGGCGACGGTATCACTTGCGCCTCGGACGGCATCGACGGCACCACCTATCATGGTGGCAGCCCAAAGCGGAACTGCCGCGGCAATGGCGACCGGAAGTCCGTGCAGGAACGCCACAACGATTGCCCAGGCCCAAGGCAATTGCGTTGCATCCGCACGAATGGCAGGGGCGATACAGGCTGCCAAACAAAGGCCCATGAACGCGCGCACCACCGTCGGCAACGCCCGAAGTCCAAAAGCGGGAACGATGGCAACCACGGGAGCCACGCGTGCCCAACCAAGTCCAAGCGCCCGCAAGTCCAGACCGCTTCGCTCCAACTCCGCTACCAGCGCCGCAATGAGCCCACTATCCTCCATCTTACAAGCATTCCCACCGTCGACCACGAAGACCTTGCTCGGTCACGTACACAATCCAACCCGATGCCGCATCTCCCCATAGAGAAACATGTGGAATAACCTTCGAAGTTGCGATGACCTTGTGATCTCGAAGCTCGGCGCTTGCACTCAATTCTCCTACTTCGAGAACCTGAGAAGAACCCACGGACGCATCTTTCGGACGCACGAAAGCTACCATGGGTTTTCCGCATATCGTTGCCGCAACCACTGGTGCGGGGTCGAGTCCATTGGGGTAATCAACCCATCGGGGAGTTTCGTCCTCATAGCCGATTCGCAGCGTGAGCAGGCCGAATTCCAACGACGTTCGCGAGAGGGGCAACAAGGCTACAGGTCCCCTTCCCACCATGATGCCCGTGAGCGCAGATCGACGTTCCGCGGGTCCCGCCACATGAACCACACGGTCTTCCCCCAACTCGGGCTTGCCTTCTTCGTCGAACTCCAACGATATCGCATGCATCGGGCTCATCGATAGCCGACCGTCGAGCGTGAGTATCGCAAATCTTGTCGCTCCGAGATGCACCAGAGCGATGGATGTGGCGCCCCCAGCTTCATCGCTGATGGCTCGTGTTCCATGCCCCTGCACAAATAACCGCGCGGACCGCTCCCCTTGCGCGCTAACCTTTCCGCCCAAATAAAGCACGACATCCTGCTCCACATGACCCGTGGTCCGAGCGGCTACCACCGGCGAACTCGGAGCCGCATCCGAAGCCACCACCGTTCGGGATCCTTGCGTACCATCGGACATCACCTCCCGTCGAACCAGTTGCCCTGCTGAAATCCAATAGGCATGGGTTTGGGTTCCCACCGCCAAACTCACGGGCCACGGAGAGACGTCGGCATAGTCCCTGACAATTGGTTCATAACTATTTGATTTATAACGAGATATTATCAGTTCCTCGGTTTTGGTTTTAGCCACCATGAACCGACTCGACAACGCCACCGGGGCGGGAATTCCGAGATCGATATCGGGTGTGTCGAAAGCCGTGAAGGCGGAGGAGCTGGCCGGCGACGCTGAGGACGCCGACGATGAAGGAGCGGTGGTTGGGGAGGATGACGATGGGGGCGGTGCCACGGAAACGCTTGGGGAGCCGCTGGTGGAGGCGCTGGCGACAGCGTGGGAAGAAGGGGGCGGGTGCCGTTTTTCACAACCCATGAGCAGAACCCACAGGCACGTTGACGTGATCCATCGGGTTCGATACGCGTAGGGCAAACGTTTGGCTGGGGAGATGACCATGACAATCGATATTTCCGCGGTGGGTTGGAAAAGCGAGCCCACCACCATGCAATATGGGTGGCAGCAGCTCGTGTTGTATGCACTGGGTATTGGTGCGCAGGCAAGGGAGCTGGAGTATCTGTATGAGGGAAAGGGCCCCCGAGCGTATCCGACGTTTGCTGTGGTTCCCGCGATATCCCAAGCGTTCGCATGTATCGAACGCGCGGGAGTATCGCTTTCGTCGGTCGTTCATGGTGGTCAAGCCGTGCGGGTCCTGGCCGAGCTACCTTCTCGTGGAACCTTACGAACCCACGGACAGATTGTGGCGATTCATGATTTGAAAAAATTTGCGCAAGTCATGATTCGCACGACGAGTGAACTGCAGGATGGGACACCGGTGGTGGAAACGGAGTGGGCGATTATCGTGCGGGGTGCTGGGGGTTTTGGTGGAGAACCTCCTCCGAGAATCGAGCATGGCAAGGTTCCCGCCGGTCGAGAACCCGACCATCGGTTCGAGCAAAAGACACTTCCAGAACAAGCCCTTCTTTATCGCTTGAGCGGGGATATCAATCCGCTCCACGCCGACCCGGAGGTAGCCGCGCGGGCGGGTTTCGAAAAAGGTCCTATTCTCCATGGG
Source organism: Deltaproteobacteria bacterium ADurb.Bin207 (assembly GCA_002070115.1). Taxonomy (GTDB): domain Bacteria; phylum Myxococcota_A; class Polyangia; order Polyangiales; family Polyangiaceae; genus MWCO01. Next base: position 27,751 of record MWCO01000061.1, on the reverse strand, counting down.
TTAGCAACATTCGGCTTCGCCACCCGCGCCATCGTGGCCACCGTATGCCACGGAAATGCCCAGCGGTTGGCGTTCCTGCACGGTCAATTTCGTCGGCCTGTATGGCCCGGTGACACCCTTGTCACCGAAATCTGGCGACTACCAGACCGCGTAGTCTTTCAAACCAAAACGCAAGAGCGAAACGAAGTCGTCCTATCCAACGCTTGGGCCGATCTCAACGATTGACCTCCCCATCGTCGCCAAAATCAAGGACAGGCAGTTCCTGCACACCGTCGGGAGAACGATGGGGATCATTGACGGTCAAGCGTGAAAACGCTTCCAGGGCGTAGCGGTCGCGTGCTCGCTCGGCCGCTTTCTCATCGCCATCGACACGAAAGGCATAGCCATAGAGCACGCAGACTCTCGGCCAGGCAAAAGAAACACCGACCACGGCGCGGTAGGCGCGATGGGCGAATAGCGCTGACACTTGTGCGTCCACCGATTGGACGAGCACATCATCTTTGGATTTCCATGAAGCGTAGGATCTGGGGCCAAGGGTGAGTTTGGTTTGATAATCGGAAGCGATGGGTTGGCTCCACGCATGCATCCGATCGAAGCATACTTCGAGGCTTTCCGGGTCTTCGGGGCGCAAACGGCGAACCCAAAGTCCAGCGATGGCTCGATGGGCATCGCCGTAGCGAAAACCAACGAAAGCGGGCAATCCCCAAAACCGAACCCGTCGCCAATGAGGCCAATCGGTCAGCGGGAAGTGGAAAACATCCTGACGGTCGTTGCGCCAACCCCAAGGTTCGGAGCCAAGGCGAAGCAAAGCCGCCTGGTGAGGATCGCTCGCATCGCCTCCCGGTTCCTCCCGGCTGATGGATTCAGGAGATGGGGGAACTCCCGGCGGTTTTCGTTCTTTACCCACACCGCATCCGAGCAGTATCGCAACGATCGTCAACCAAAGGATGGTCACGGTGACAGAAGGTCTGGCCACATCTACCAGCGTTGCGTGTTCGTCGGGCACGCGCAAGCCCATGGTGCTTTTTGGGAAAAAAGACGATGCCAAGTCGCGCGGCAAGCATCGAGCCGTGCTAGCACTGGCGCAGCAACGCCAACGAAAGGGTTTACGTGTCGAAGCCGTTGATTCCAGCCATTCACCTTCCTGAAATCCCGATCCTGCCGAACCAGCATACGCTCGACGTATTGGGTCGGACGATGGAGGTCGGGCCCTGGACCCTCAAGCCTTTTGGCGTTTTGGTGGCGATCGGAGTGTACGCTGGGGTTTTCATCGCTGGTAAGTTCGCGAAATCACGAGGTATTCCTCAGATCGCGATGTCCCGTTTCATGCTTTGGGTTCTCGTATCCGCTTTCGTCTTCGGGCATGTGCTCGACGCGCTTTTTTATCATCCACAACGGGTTGTTTCGGATCCATGGATGGTCGTGCGGCTTTGGGATGGCTTATCGAGTTTTGGAGGCTTCGTGGGTGCTGCCATCGGCGTATTTGCGTTCAAGCGGCATTTCAAAGTGAAACACGTGCTGCCTTTTGCCGATACGATGGCCGCGGCGTTTCCGGTCGGTTGGACATTCGGACGAATGGGTTGCGCCGTCGTTCATGACCACCCGGGCATGCGCTCGGACCTGTGGTTCGCCGTAGCTTTCGAAAAGGGGGCCCGTTTCGACCTGGGACTGTACGAGATGGTATTCGCGGCAGGGGTAGCCATCGTCTGCTTGCTGCTCGCCCGTCATCCACGACCACCGGGTTTTTTCCTTGGATTCACCATGCTCGTGTACGCCCCCGTGCGATTCGCGCTGGACTTTCTTCGCGCGGAGCCTGGACAAGTCGCCGGCGCCGACCCTCGCTATGTCATGCTGACGCCTGCGCAGTGGGCATCCATCCTCATGGCATCCGCGGGATTCACCTTGTTGTGGCGTGCCGCGGATTCTGGCGAAGTAGGCAACGAACCCTTCGAAGCCGCCGCGCGGGAGGCAGACCCATCCCTGTGGAACCAACACGACGATTCCCCCGAACCAGCTTGAGCTGAAAACGCACCTTTCCATGAGCTTTCTGCCACAATACCAAGCCACCATGGCCGTTCGAACTCGCCGCTCGTCTTGGGTATTGCTGTGCATGATGGGATGGCTCGGTTGCGGTGGAAATGAAAGCCCGGCAAGCAAACCCAATGTCACCGCGGGCCCCGTCGAAACCATGACCCTGTCGTTTCTCAACCCCTTGACGGAAGACCTGTATGTTCCGTGGCAGGATACGCAGCCCGCCTTCGAACTCGCTCATGGACAGACCGAACTCGTGGTGCATCGAACCTGCATCCCCTTCTGTGGCAATGGCTGTGTGTGCGCTCCATGCACGAAATCCAATCGCGTTCGTAAGCTATTGCCGGGCGAATCGCTTCAAATTAGCTGGATTCCCATCCATTTCGTGATGAACTCCTGCAATGATTCCGTCTCTTGCCAGTGTGCGGAAAGCTGGCCAATCACCGCGGGCCAATACACCCTTTCCTTGCGTGGATTCACGGACGCCCAAGGCGGACAACCCATCAGCGAGCACCCCAATATCCTGGTAGGCGCATCTCCCAGCTCTACGTCCCAAAACTGCCAAGCCACCAAAGTCTTCACCCTCGCCGCAAAAGAAACTGCCGTCCAAGCGCAGTTTCTTTGCCAGTGAGATCCGTGCCATTGACTTCATGCCACGAATCCAACAGACGGTACTCCATGGTCAATGAACCTCGAATCGGATGGAGAGTCCTTCGCTCATCATGACTTCCCAGGATTCGCCCGCCACTGTTTCGCCGCGTACCGAACCATGGACCGTTCGACGGGTACTGGCGTGGGTCACGGAGGATTTTGCGTCTCGTGGTGTTGAAACGCCGCGTTTGGAAGCCGAGCTTCTGTTGGCCCACGTGCTCGGTGCCAACCGAATCCAGCTCATCGTCGACCGCGACCGGCCCCTGACCGCACACGAATTGGGAGCCTATCGAGCCTTGGTAACCCGACGTCGAAACCACGAACCGGTCGCGTATCTTCGAAAAGAGCGCGAGTTTTATGGGCACGACTTCGAGGTGGACGCGCGTGTTCTGATTCCTCGGCCGGACACCGAAACGCTGGTGGAGGTTGCCTTGAAACGCAGCCAGGAGCGTTACTTGTTCGGGCGATTGCTCGACGTGTGTACGGGTTCGGGCAATGTCGCGCTCTCGTTTGCGAAAGAGCGACCGACATGGCAAGTATTGGCCACGGATCTATCGTCGGACGCCATCGCGGTGGCGTCGCGCAATGCCGTACGGCTCGGTGTTGCCTGGAATGTATCGTTTTTCGCTGGAGACCTTTTCGACCCCGTGAAAGGTCAGCCAAGGTTCCATCTCATTACGGCAAACCCGCCGTATATTCCGAGTGAACAGGTGGACCAGCTTTCACCCAGCATTCGCAATCATGAACCACGGTTGGCGCTCGATGGAGGCCAAGACGGTCTGGACTTGATTCGTCGGCTTATCCACGATGCTCCGTCATGGTTGGAACAAGGAGGCGAATTGGCATTGGAGATGGCTTGCGACCAAGGCTCGCGGGTGGTGGAGATGATGACCCGCAATGGGTGGCAAGACGTGCAAATCGTACGGGATTTGGGCCAACGGGATCGGGTGGTTCGTGGAATTCGTCCCTGACAAAATAGAACATCCCCGAATTCGGACCGGCAACAGAGCGTAAGGATGATCGCGATAGCGATGGGTGACCGATCCGAATTCGAGGAGTATTCGCCCGCGGTCGCGAGCCCGTCGGGGAAACGACGGTAAGCCATGGTAATCCAAGCAAGTGATTTCAGACTAAGTAAGAAAGGAACCAGCACGACGCCTTGGATGAAGTCGGCGGCTGTGCTGTGAGCAAGAAGGCAAAGGCGGTGCCACAAGGAAATATATATTGATTTTGAATAGTTATGGATTTGTCGAGAGACGACGAGGCGTTCGACCCCTGACAGCTCTGTCGCGACTGTGGTTGGGAAGTCACGGGAAATGTCGTTGAATCAGGGGCAATGGGGGTTACGCAGGGCGTAGGTGACGATTCTGCTGGATGCCCAGCTACTTTTTTTTGAACAGCTTTCCGAAGATGTCGCTGACGCTGTCTTGTGTCCAATTGATGGATTCGGATGCACCGGGTTTGGTTTTGGTGCGTTCGGAAGACGTGGGTTTTTCGTCGGCGAGGGCTTTGGCTCCTCCTCGCATGGTGGCGAGACGGACCTCTCGGCTTGCTTCGATATTGCGGGGGTTGAGTTCAACGACTTGTTTGAAGTCACGCAATGCGGAGGCGTGCTTTCCCAATTGTTTGTTCAACATGGCCCGATAGAAAAATGCCTGTTCACAACGGGCGTCGAGTTTGATGGCTTGGTCGAGCAAACGCAGGGAGGTTTCGAAGTCTTTGGATTGCTGGGCCTCTGGTTGTTGGGACAGAACCCAGGCGTAAAGCGCTAGATGGTGCGACTGTTCCGGATCGCCCTCGTAGGCTTTTTGTGCGGAGCGAAGGGCTTTACCGAGGTCGTGTTTTCGAAGGTAGACTTCCGCTTTCTGATACTCGATGGTGGCTTCGATGACTTGCTGAACTTTGGCCTGTTCGTCCTTGTTGGTTCCACCTTTTTCGAGAGCCTCGACGTATTGGGCTCTTTTGTCCGGGTCGCTCAGCGTTTGGAACGCATCGGACATTCGTGCGAATACCTTTGCCGCATCATCCCGGACCTCATGGTACGAGTCGGGAAGTCGGTCGGGATGCCACTGCTTCGCCAAAGAAAAGTATGCGGAACGCACCACGTCGGGGGAAGCGTTCTGATCGACGCCCAAAACCTCGAAATAGCTTTCTGCGTCGACTTGGGAAGCGCGCTGTTGAATGTCCTGCGGGGAAAGCGCCATGGGTGTAACGGTCGAAGAAGCGGCGACTTTCTTCAACTTGACCCGCGCCATGGGGACCGCTTGTCGCGATGCCTGGGCGGCTTCGGAACCGGTGCGACTGGAGTCCGGGGGCGCGTTGGGGGCAACCACTGCCGGTTCCGAGGCTTGTGGTTTCCGCGCTGGTGCGCTGGTTTGCACCGGCACCACCACGATTCCCCTGGTGATCATCAGCACGTACAACAGAAGCTTGAGCTGCCTTATGGGCATGATGTTCAGGTCGAGCACTTGCGCGACGGACATGGGTCGAAGGGCGAGCAGTTCGATCACCTTTCCTTCGGGAGGGCCAAACCCAAATCGACGAAAATCCGCGTTGGTGTTGATGCCAATGGGCGCCGCGGCGAGACGGGCCAGGGTCGGATCGATGCTGGGGTCATTGGGCCGCACATGCATTCCCTCCCACACCACCCGGTATGGGTCCATCGGCGTCAGCTCGCGCCCACCGAAATCATCGAGCAAATTAATGTCGCCGTAGAAAGCATAGGTCGTAACGTCGCCTACTTTTTCGAAAATCTTCAAGATCCGGCGCATCATTTGCTCACGAAGACCCGCCACGAGCTGCGCTTCGTCGATGGCACCCATCGAGCGAAGCAATTGTCCGTGCAACGTCCCCGTTTGTTGCATCTCCAGGACCGTCGACTCCAACAACTCGTCATCGATGTAGCCAAGCTGCAAAAGGACACGTCCAAGATACGTTCCCGGATAAGTCGTCTTGACTTTGGCGGGGGCGCCTGTCGAAAAGTACAGCGTGCTGGTGCTGCCATCGTCACCATGCAGCACAAGAGAGCCAGTCAACTTCTTGTCCGCTATGAATACGATGAGATGCGCCAACGGGGTCTTGACCAAGTCCCCTTGGGCTGTCGGAATCAATTCGGACGTTCGGTCCATCAAGGGGGGCATCATACCAGCGCTTTAATGTTTCGACAGTCCATCCGCGAGGCAATCCGTAAATGCACTTGTTTCTTCGAGGTGGAAGACCTTAGTTTCAGCCTATGTCGAAGGCTCATGTTCTCGTTGTCGACGATGATATTCCGATTCTGACGGCGCTCAAAAAAACGTTGTCGCTCGAAGGCTATGCGGTGGATGTGGCGGGTGCGGTCGGAATTGCCGAAGAACACCTTGCGAAACGAAGTTACGACATTGCCTTGTTCGACGTAGCTCTGCCCGATGGCGATGGCGTAAGTTTGCTCGAGCGGCTACGAAAGGCGAAAAACGACATTCCGGTGGTCATGATGAGTGGACACGCTACCGTCGACGCGGCGGTTCGTGCCACGCGTCTGGGCGCGATCGATTTTCTTGAAAAACCGTTGTCGACCGACCGGTTGCTGTTGGTGGTCGAAAATACGCTGCGATTGGTGAAAGCGGAAGCAGAAAGCCGGGAGCTTCGACGAGCGACGGGGTGGGGGGGGGATATGGTGGGGAGTTCTCGCGCGATGCAGGTATTGCGCGACCAGATGGGGCGGGCGGCCAAATCCCAAGCTAGCGTGCTTGTGTTGGGAGAGCGGGGAACCGGCAAAGAACTCGTGGCGCGAGCCATCCACCAGGCTTCCTCTCGGGCCCGACAACCCCTCGAAAAACTCAATTGCGCCGCAATTCCCAAAGAACTCATTGAAAGTGAACTCTTCGGGCACGAGGCGGGCGCGTTCACCGGGGCTACGCGGCAGCGAAGGGGTAAGTTCGAAAGGGCTTCAGGAGGAACGATCTTTCTCGATGAGGTGGGAGATATGCCCCTCGATATGCAAGCCAAGCTGCTGCGTGTGCTGCAAGAACATGAAATCGAAAGGGTCGGGGGCAATGAAACCTTACCCATCGACGTGCGTGTGGTGGCCGCCACCAACCGGGATCTCGTCGAAGCTTGCCAACAAGGATCATTCCGCCCCGATTTATACGATCGATTGAACGTCGTTCCCCTTGTGATTCCCCCGTTACGCGCCCGACGGGAGGATATTCCGGAACTGGCTCGCCACTTTTTGGCGCTGGCGGCGCGCAACAATGACCGACCCGAAGCGAGTATCGACGACGGAGGCATGGAGGCGCTTTGCCAGCATAGCTGGCCGGGCAACGTGCGGGAGTTGCGTAACATTATAGAAAGATTGGTGATTTTATCTCACGACGACAGGATTGGAGGGGAAGATGTTCGGGTATGCCTTGGGGCAGGACCACAGGCCTCGGCGGGGGGATTGTACCGGCCCGGAGTTCCGTTTCGGGTGCTCGCGGAGGAAGCCGAGCGCATGATTGTCCAAGAAGCCCTTGCGCATTTCGGCGGGCAGATGGCCGCCACCGCCCGCGGTCTCGAATTGGAACGAAGCCATTTTTATAAAAAGTGCAAAGCCTTGGGACTGCGCGGCGAGGAATGACGCATTACCTACGGCAGACCGCTGGCAGCTCCGGGACTAGCCAAGATCGGTGCCGGATATCGTCGCGGCGGTCGATCGGTTTCTTTGGCCAAGGTAAGGAAGATGGATACCTTGCACGACATGTCCCGCCAGATCCTTTATTCTCGCCTGTTTTTTAGCGCTACCATGTTTTTCGGCTGCGCTCCTGACCGTGACACTCCCGTGCAATCCTTGTTGTCGAGCACGCCAGCGATACCGCACGGGCAGGCGGGAGGGGAAGCGGAGGAGGATTTGCCTGCTGCCGCGTCTGCCGAGGACCTGGAGCAGACGGGAAATATCCCCGTATTATACGCTCTTCATCGGCATGTGTGGATCCGAACGCGTCCGTCGACGCAAGCGCCTTGGATTGGCTTTTTGGGACTTGGCAGCCGCGTGGTTCTTCGGGAGCCGGAGCCGGTTCGGGGAGTGGGCTGCGATGCGTTTTATGCCATCGAACCCAGGGGCTACGTTTGCGCCGATCGTCGTGTTTCTTTGGACCCCACCGATCCGGCCGTGGTGGCGGTCCAACATATCGCACCTAGTCGCGACCGGCCTTGGCTTCACGACTATGCCGAATCCCGGCAAGCCCCGCGCTACGAAAAGCTGCCCACGGTAGAGCAGCAAAGGCAGCGGGAGTTTCAGTTCGACTCGCACTTTGCGATGGTCACAGCCCTTCGTACGGGGGATCATGTCGGGGAAATACCGTTTTTGTTGCGAGACGTGGATGTATCGCTGTCCGGCCAGGCCATCCCTTCTTTTGTCGACTCCCTGCCCAGGGTCCACGAGCATGTGCCGATGGTGAAGGCGGGCTCCGCCATGAGTTATTCCCACGTTTTCGATGCCGAAGGACGAGCGTGGGTGGTGACGGGCGACGGTGTTTTCGTGCCTCGGGACCGCCTGGCCCCCTACCACCCATCCACGTTTCAAGGGCGCAATTTGGAGGAAAATGACACCTTGCCGATTGGATTTGTGAAAGATCGTACACAATTAATTCCTTCGTCAGGCAGACGGAACGATCGTTCCTCGTGGAGCAGACTGGCCGAAGCATGCTTCGTTCGGATTGACGGGTCAAACCGTGGAGCAAAACGGCACGAACTACATGGAAACCAAAGATAATCTCTGGGCGCGCGCCAGCGATATCGTCGAAATCAAAGCGTCGCCCGTCAACCCATGGGGGGACCCCACCCAGGGACCAGGTTTGTACGATAAAGTGCGCTGGTCCCTTGGAACCAAAGCGCCGCCGCCTCCACCACGGCGAACCTGGGTCGAAGTAAGCGTGCATGAAGGATGGCTGATCGCTTATGAGGGAAATCGTCCCGTTTTCGCCACCCTGGTCGCCACTGGCCGGGGAGAACCGATCGAAAAAGGCTCCAACGTACTCCAATCCGCCACCCCACCTGGCATTTTCTCGATTCTCGGAAAATACTGGACATCAACCCTCGCCGTCAACAGCACCATGCACTTCGACGTGCCTTTCGTCATGCCCTATTTCGGCGCTTACGCCATGCATGCCGCCTATTGGCATGATGCCTGGGGAGAAAAAGTCAGCTTGGGATGCGTCAACGTGGCCCCCATCGATGCGCGATGGCTGTTCTTATGGGCGGAACCCTCGATTCCGGAAGGTTGGCATGGCATGACCGTCACGACGGAAACGGGAGCCGCCACCGTGGTGGTCGTGCATGCCTAAGCACCCGAAATCCGACCGGATTCTTGGTTATCCGCCAGGGTTTCGCTATATTTGGCTGGCTTCCTTGCCTTCGATTCCTACGGCTTTCATGAACGTCAGCGGGGGAACCATGCGCTCGATCGCAACCTTGACCGTCCTTTCGATGGGGTTGGGCGTTTGCGCCTGTAAGCAGCCGACGCAGGGCTCCGAGATCGTGGGCGAGGCGTCCAGTGCCCAAGCAACCCCTGTCGCTGCCTCGGTGCCGCCCCCTGCCGTATCTTCGGTTCGCCCGACCCTTTCCACGACCACGCCCGAACCTTCAGCCTTCGAGCCCTGCCCTCAAGGCATGGCCCTTGTCGGACCGCAGCTCTGTGTCGACCAATGGGAAGCTTCGTTGGTCGATGAACACGGCTCACCGATCAGCCCTTACTTGCCTGTCGGTACCAAAAAGGTCGTAGCCGTAAGCCGTCCGGATGTCGTGCCGCAAGCGCATATCTCCCTTTTTCAGGCGACGCGCGCCTGTGAAGCCGCGGGAAAACGGATTTGCACGACCCAGGAGTGGCTCGACGCTTGCCAGGGCGTGGAAAAACCCAAGCGCACCTATCCATACGGCCAGAAACACCGCGCCCGCGCGTGCAACGACAGAACCCGAATTCATCCAGTGAGTCTGGTATTTCCAGGACGGCGCCGGCACGATGCCGTCACGCTCAACGACGCCCGTCTCAACCAGCAACCGGATACCCTTGCGAAAACAGGGGCTTATCCCGAGTGCAAAACCCCCGAGGGCGTTTTCGACCTGGTGGGCAACCTGCTCGAATGGACCAAGGGGCCGACCCGACCGCTGCTCATGGGAGGACATTATGTGGATTCGGTGGTCAACGGGCAGGGGTGTCATTATGTAACCCCCGACCATAAAGAGCATTATCACGACTTTACTACCGGATTTCGCTGCTGCAAAACCGCAAAGACGGCTCCGTCCCCACCGCCTACCCCCCCCGCTTCCGAATCCGTGAATCCACCTGCCGTTCAACCCCCCGCCCGATCGACCCGTCGCGACGAGCCCCGTTCCTTTCACAACGCCTTTGGCTTTTTGCCCCACGTTTCCCCTCCGCCCTATGAGTCGAGAAAAGCCCCGTGCCCCGTCGATATGGTATTGGTGCAAGGCGAGCGTTGTGCCGTCGTCGAACAGGTCTGCCAGGGCTTCATCGACCCTGCGGGAATGCCGGAGCGAGCCTGCGGACAATTCGAAAAGACGGTATGCAAAGGGCCGCGACGCCAGATGCGGTTTTGCATCGACCGCTACGAATTTACTTCTCCGGGCGAACGGCTCCCGCTTGTGAACGTTGCATTTCCCGAGGCGGAATACTTATGCCGCAAGATGGATAAAAGGATGTGCTTCGAACAGGAATGGGAATTCGCTTGCGAAGGACCGGAGGCATGGCCCTATCCGTATGGGTATGTGCGCGACGGCGCTCGCTGCAATCACGATAAAAGTAACTTATTCGTGCGAGGCAATGAGCTATTCGACCAGCGGGTTGCCGCCGATTCCCTGCCGGGATGCAAAAGTCCCTTCGGTGTATTCAACCTCGTAGGCAATGTGGACGAATGGACGCAACGACCGGGTAACAAACCGCCGAATCGCTCGATTTTGCGAGGAGGCTGGTGGCTAATGGGCCGAAACCGCTGCCGCGCCGCCACCTCTTCCCATAACGAGACCTATGCCGGCGCGCAAACGGGTTTTCGTTGCTGCAAAGCGGCTCGATAGGCTCGGACAACGAGCAATGGCCAATCCAAGGGTGGGAAAGATCGTACCTTCTCACCAAAAACCCTTGGCGCTTGGGCTGGAATCGTGAAATAGGATGTTATCAGCGCAATGGACTTTTTTTTCGATTGGTTACGAACAACAACGTGGGCCACGAGCGCCGATTGGGGCGAGTTGGCCTATTGGGAGGTGACCCTTCGTTTGGCGGCGGCCACGATTCTGGGCGGTGCCATCGGTTTCGAGCGTGAAAGGCGGGATCGGGCGGCAGGATTGCGCACCCATGCTCTCGTATCCGTGGGCGCGGCATTGGCGATGATCGTATCCACCTACGGATTTCCGCTGCCTCCCGCGGGCTCCTCGGGTTCGCTGGACCCGAGCCGAATCGCCGCACAAGTCGTGAGCGGTGTCGGTTTTCTCGGTGCGGGGGTCATCATCTTTCGAGACAATACGGTGCGAGGTTTGACAACCGCTGCCACGGTATGGGCGGTGGCTGGCGTGGGACTAGCCGCGGGAGGCGGTTTGTACGTGGCCGCGTTGGTAGGAACGGCGTTCATGCTTCTCGTACAAGCGGGCCTGAAACCCATCGAACGGAAAATATTCGCTAAGTACGCGAAACAACACAGAATTTTACTTACCGTAGACCATGGTGTCGACGCGTTGGAAGGCATTCATTTCGCCACCGCCGAGACTCCCGTTCGCCTTCGTTCCCTGCAATTCGACCATGCGCGGGGCAGCGATCTCGATGTCGTGGAACTCACCTTGCTCGCCGATACCCAACAACAGGTCCTCGACCTTTTGACTCGCCTGCGCGAAGTCAAATCGGTGCATTCCATCGCGTACGGGCGCCGTTCCTCGATCGTGCAGCGGCGAGTGCGTGATGAAGGGCATGATTTCGGTCACGACGAAGACGATGACGAGGGCAACGACCAAGCGTGAGGGGCGAAGCGTTCGTACGAGTCATTGGCTTGAAAAATCGAACCATTACCAGGGCTGGACATTGCCGTGGGAGTTCTAGGCTTGCATCGCGCGTCTTACGGTGCGATTGACCCCACACGATCTCATCCGGCGAGGCTTACCGGTCGGCGCCGGTTTTCAGGAGGCATTATGACCAGTCCGCTTGCGAACCTCGAACCCAAGCATCTGTGGCAACATTTCGATCAAATTCGCCAGATTCCACGTCCTTCACGGCATGAGGAGGCCATTCGCACCCACGTCAAAGCGTGGGCTGAACGTCGAAAATTCGAGTGGGTGGAGGATGAAGTCGGCAATGTTTGCGTGCGTGTGCCGGGTACCCAAGGTCACGAAAACGCGAGCGTCGTCATTATCCAAGGCCACTTGGACATGGTTCCCGAGAAAGACAGCGACTTCGAATTCGATTTTACGAAGGACCCCATTGCTTGCCGCGTGGACGGCGATTGGGTGGTGGCGGATAAGACGACTCTGGGGGCCGACAACGGCATTGGTATAGCGGCGGCCATGGCAGCGGCCGACGATCCGGATGTCGTGCATGGGCCTCTCGAATTGTTGTTTACGATTGATGAGGAAACGGGGTTGACGGGCGCCACGAACCTGGATGGTTCCATCTTGAAGGGCAAAATCATGCTCAACCTCGATTCCGAGGAAGATGGCGTGTTGTTCGTCGGATGCGCGGGAGGATGCACCTCGGAAATCCAATTCGATCTGCCTCGCGTTTCGCTTCCTTCGGGCTACGTCGGCATGAAGCTCGAAGTGACCGGCTTGAAGGGGGGCCACAGCGGTCTGAACATCATCGACAACCGAGCCAACTCCATCAAGGTGCTTTGCCGGGTGCTGGGTCGCTGGCTCGACCAACACGATGTATTCATCGAATCCATCGATGGTGGTAACAAGCACAATGCGATTCCTCGGGAAGCTACGGCGGTGGTGGCGATTCCTTCGCATTTCGTCGAGTCTGCCAAGACGATCGCGGCCGAGGAGCAAGCGTATATCCTTACGGAATTCAAGACGATCGATGGCGGGCTTACCATCCGAGCTGATAAGGCAGAGGTGAAGAAGGTGGCCAGCGCGGAGGCATCACGACGGCTGGTGGCCATGCTCACGGCTTTACCCGATGGAGTATCTGCCATGAGCCGTGACATCGCGGGTTTGGTGGAAACATCGAGCAATCTTGCCATCGCGAGCACCGACGGCGACAAGATAGCGATCACGACATCGAGTCGATCGAGTGTAGCATCGGCGCTCCGTGGTGTGCTGGACGAGGCAAAAGCCGTGGTGGCCTTGGCGGGCGGTGTATATACGGAGGTGGGCGCGTATCCGGCGTGGCAGCCGAATATGGACTCGAAACTGCTTGGGGTCTGCCAACGTGTTTACAAGCAATTGTTTGGAAAAGAACCGAAAGTGGCTGCCATCCACGCGGGGCTCGAGTGCGGCATCATCGGCGAAAAGATCGGCAGCGACGCCGATATGATCTCGTTTGGTCCGGAGCTTCAAGGGGTGCATGCCCCCGGTGAAAAAGTAAAAATCTCCACCGTGGTGAAGTTCTGGGACTTTTACAAGAAAGTCCTGGCCGATCTGGCGTGATCATCGAGGACCTTTGCCCCGTGCGAAGGTCCCTACCTCGCAACCTTTCCAACCCATAAGGAAACCCGATGCGACGTTTTCTTCCCGTTCTTTCTCTCGTGATAGCCGCTTGTGGCGGCCCATCTCCACAACCCAGCGTTCCTCCTGCGCCCATGATGCCCGAAAAACAACAACAACCCCCACCGCCGTTGCCCCCGGAACCACCCGCGTTGACCATCGCGCCGGACATCGATGCTCGGCTCGCGAAATTCGCTACCGTCGTCATGGACTTCGATGACTCCACGATCTCCAGCGATGACAAGAAGGTGCTTGCGGCTCTCGTCGACGCATCTCGCATGATGCACGAGTTATTCATGGACCAGATCGATCCGCAGATTCCATCGATTCGATCTCAACTCCTCTCTCACCCCACGGCGTTGGCGTACTTCGACGTGATGGCTGGACCGTGGGATACGTTGAACCACGACGAGCCCTTCGTGGGTACGAAAGCTCGTTTGCCAGGAGGCGCTTTTCATCCCGCGGACATGACCAAAGATGAGTTCGAAGCGTTCGTGAAGGCCCATCCCGATCAGAAAGACGATTTTCTGGGATACTTTACGGTGATTCGGCGTCACGACGGGGCGCTCGAAGCCTTACCTTATTCGAAAGCCTATGCGGACAAGCTCGGACCGGCGGCCCAAGCGCTTCGACGAGCGGCTTCTTTGACGAACGAGCCGACGCTTCGAGCCTTCCTCGAAAAACGCGCGGATGCGTTTCTATCCAATGAGTACCGCGAAAGTGATCGCGCCTGGATGGATGTCAAGGGGCCCATCGAGGTCACCATTGGTCCGTATGAAACCTATGCGGATCAACTACTGGGTTTGAAGGCGAGTTTCGAGGCATTCGTTTCTCTTCGCGATGTCGAGGAGTCCAGGAAACTCGAAACGATCGGCAAGCAGATGAACGCGCTCGAGCGCAATCTTCCCATGACCACCAAGCAGCGCGCACGCATGGCCGAGCGACATCAAGGCTCACCAATCGACGTGGTGCAGCTTCTTTGCAATGCCGGTCAAGCCGGGGTGCAGACCGTGGCGTACAATCTTCCCAACGACGAGCACGTGCGAAAGGAGAAAGGCTCGAAAAAGGTCATGATGAAGAATGTGCTTCGCGGCAAGTTCGACCACATCGTGATCCCGATCACCGAACGCGTGTTGGTGGCGGACCAACGGGAGCTGCTCGACTTCGAAGCCATGTTTTCTTATATCTTGATGCACGAAGTCGCCCACGGCCTTGGGCCTGGCATCATCACGTTGGCCGATGGTTCCAAAGCCGAGGTCAACAAGATGTTGCGCGAACAATATGGGGCGATCGAAGAAGCCAAGGCCGATATCGCCGGCCTCGTCAGCGCGCAATACCTCATCGATCGTGGACTGCTCCCTCGCGCCTACGACAAGCCCATCTATGTCGCGTACCTGGCCACGGTATTTCGACAAGTGCGATTTGGCGTGGGCGAGGCGCATGGGCGAGGAGCGGTGGCCTCCTTCAATTTCTTGCGTGAACAAGGCGCCATCACCTATGACAACCAGGCGGAGCGATTCGGCATCGACTTCAAAAAAGTCAAAGCAGCCGTCCGAAAGCTCGCCGAGGTCTATCTCACCCTCGAGGTGGATGGGGACTATGAAGGGGCGAAACAGTTTCTTGCCAAGTATGCAAACGTCTCGCCGGAAATGAAAAAAGCCCTGGACAGTCTCGGTTCCGGCATCCCCGTGGACATTCGCCCGCAGTTTGCCATCTACGAAATAATCAAAACCTGGTGATCGAACCGCAAGGGCCACCCGTCCCGCACAGCAACATAATTCAATAAATTCAATATATTACATCAATACTCTTCTCATCGACTCGAGCCCAAAGGCGCGCGACTTGCGGTCGCGTAAGCTTGACGACCATGGCTCGGCTAGGCCGTCGACGTGCGGTCGATTCTTCCGCACTACAGACCCATCGACCGTCTGTGGACCGTTTCGTAACCAGGGCAGAGCGCAACGGACAGAGCCACCCAGGGCGAGTCGAGGACGATGCGCGCCGCGAGTATCCCCAAGGACTTCGGATGGACTGCCTGCAAACCAGCCGCGAGCTACACGGGCGTTGGCGAAAGACGATGCGCACACAGCAAGGGCATATCGTTTTCATGGCGCCCCTAGCGGCGTCCCCAGGGGGATTCGAACCCCCGTACCAGGGATGAAAACCCTGTGTCCTGGGCCTCTAGACGATGGGGACGGGCTGATCTCCTTGTGGAAGACCAACGGGCCGCGCAAGCTAACGGAAGAACGTAGGTTGCGCAAGAACAAACAGTTTCATGGGAACAAAATCTGGGAACTATTCGGTAAATGCATCCAAGCCATGGTTCGATGGCTTCTATCGCGACACGCCAACCCCCTGACCGATGCTACCGAAATCGATGGCAGTGGAAGGATTTCATGACGTCCGAGCGGGCCCTCGACGTTCGTGCCGCTGCCAAGGGCAGCCATCTGTTGCGGCGTCCGCAAAAAACGCCTGCTCGACGTCTTTGTGCCACCCGCGTTTTCTGCGGCCCCGCGACTGCATCGAGAGCGGGAGAGGATGGCGAGGGAAAGGTTCGTTCTTGTGGCCTCTTTTCATCAAGCAGCCTGCCCCTTGGCTTTTGGGTGGGGGCAACGGGATAGTGTCGTGATGAAATCGAGGCAGATTGGTGATGGTACAACCACCCGCCATGTCCATCACCGCCACAGATGCCATGGTAAACCGATGGGCTGGTGCCCGCGAGATGCGCGAAGGGCATTGGATGACGAAGCGTCAGGTGTTTCGCCAGGAAGACGGAAAGCCAGGCGTCACAAGAATGTCTACCGTGACGTAACCAATTGAAATTACAATATTATTTACCGTGTCCGCGCTTTGCGCAATCCCTGCGGACGGTTCGCGGGACAACGCAACCCCGATACGACGGCGAAGTAGTTTTCGTGCTCAATCCTCGATGAATATCGTAGGTGGATGAAGGGGGCCGCTGTCCAAGACACGGGATTGGCGCTACTCTATGCTCTGTTTGCAGTCCTGTCGTTTTGGTGAATGGTCGAGGAAACGATGACAACGTCCTATGCCCCGGGCCAAATCTTGGTCGACAAGTATCAAGTCGAAAAGGTAATTGGCGAGGGAGGGATGGGGGTGGTGGTGGCTGCGTTGCACATGCATTTGCAACGACGGGTCGCCATCAAGTTTTTGCTGCCGGGGATGTTGGAAAATGAGGAGGTGGTAGCGCGTTTCCTTCGTGAGGCGCGAGCGGCGGCGATGCTGGAAAGCGAGCATGTCGCGAAAGTCATTGATGTCGGGGAGTTGCCCGACGGCAGCCCTTTTATGGTGATGGAGCTGCTGTCGGGGATGGACTTGGCCACGTTGGTACAAGAGCGTGGTCCTCTATCCGTACAAGACGCTGTCGAGTACGTGATCCAGGGTTGCGAAGCGATTGCCGAGGCGCATCGCGCGGGAATCGTCCACCGTGACCTGAAGCCGTCGAATCTATTTCTTGCCACACGAAAAGACGGTACGTCCATCGTGAAGGTACTGGACTTTGGTATTTCCAAAGTGCATTCCAAAACGGGGAGCATGGCTCTTACGCGCGACGGGGCGATGATGGGTTCGCCAACGTATATGGCGCCGGAGCAGATCAAAAACTCAAAAAATGTCGATACTCGTGTGGATGTTTGGGCGTTGGGGGTGGTGCTGTATGAGCTTTTGACAGGTCAACCTCCTTTCGACGGGGAGGGGTATCACGAAGTGTTGTCACAAGTGCTGTTGGAGCCGCCGCCCGACCTTTCCACGCGACGGCCTGACATCCCTGCCGAACTCGAAGCTGCGGTGTTGCGATGTCTCGAGAAAGACCCTGAAAAGCGGTTTTCTTCCGTGACGGAGCTTGCCAAGACGCTACAACCTTTCGTGGAGTCGGCTGGTGCGCGACGGGCATTCGAGAGCATCAGTCGATGGGATATCATCGCCGAGTCCAAAACGATGTTGGAGGGCAAGCCGAGTGGGGCGATGCACGCGGGTTCGACAACGGATGTTGCGGTGACGTCCACTTCTTCGGAGGAGAAAACGCCGTTATCGCGGGAAAGCAACAAGGGAACCCTCATCGGAGCCGCCATTGTTCTCGTCCTAGCGTTGGTGGTGGGGGCAAGCGCCTGGATGATGGGGCGGAAGGAAGCTTCGACCGCGGGTGCAGGGACGGAACCGAGCGAGCCGATCGTGGAAGAAACCAAACCACGGGAGCCACCAACACCACAACCTCCCGCTGCCAGCACTGGGCCTTCCGTGCAGGTCGTAGCAACCGCAAGCACTTCCTCTTCTCCTGTTGAAACGCCTGCGCCCACGACATCATCATCGACAATGGCTTCGCGACAACCGTCGACTCCGGCTCCCCCCTCACAAAAAAATCGAGATAAAAACGCGAAGCGTGACGCCACTTCCGATACTGCGGCACCTGTTGCGCCGACTTCGACGACTGCGCCGACTGCGCCGACTTCGACGACAAAAAAGAATCCGCTGGATATGAACATCAAGTAAGAGAGAACGACGGTGCATCGACCAGCAATCCTTGGGAACGCATACAGGTTCTTGTCGTTGGAACTGGTCACGGAGTGGATTGGGGAGCTACAAGGGGAATTGGCTACCCGATTGCGAATCGTCGAGGTTGCATCAAACGCGCAACACGCCAAACGCTCGATCTTAAGAAAAAGGTCTTCGAAATGAGTGGAATCACGACTGGAGGCTACCTTCGAACCCATGTCTGTACGATGGGAATTTTGCTTGGCTGCGTCGCGATGGGAATGAGTTGTTCGAGCGAGAGCCTTCCCAAGGGTCAGCTCATGGTGGCCCTACAGACCGACATGTCCATCCCCAAGGACGTGGACTCGATTCAGATCCAAGTCTCGGTGTACGGAAATACACTCTTCGAGAATCGTTACGATGTGGGGCCATCGGCATTGCTCATCCCTGCCACCTTGGCCTTGGTGGCCGGGGAGGAGTCCCCACCTGTTCGAATCCAGGTGAGCGCAAGGCAAAAAGGCAAGCTTCGAACCTTGCGAGAGGCGATTACCACGATTCCCAGAGACCGAATTGCCACCTTGCGCATGCCCATTCAATGGCTTTGTGACGGTCACGCGCGGGATACGGACTCCGGCAACCCCGAGTCCACCTGTCCGGAAGGGCAAACCTGTGTTGCTGGTCGATGTGAGTCGGCGAATGTCGATTCCGCATCATTGAAGACCTACGATTCTCGAGACATCTTCGGGGGAGGTTCTGGCAAAGGGGACGGTACGTGTTTTGACACGGTCTCGTGTTTCTCCGACGGTGTGGGAGTGGATGTCCGCTTGCATGCCGATGGCCGATGCGGATTCGAAAAACCCTTGGGTGCCGAGAACATCAATGTGGCGCTCGTACTAAAAAAGGGGTCGGATGGGATCTGCGGTCCAGAAGCTTGTTTGATCCCTCTTGATGCCGCGGCAGACAGCGGCTGGTATGAACAAGATGGGCTCATCATGGTTCCTCGCGCCGTATGCGACCGACTCGAGCAGGACCCGGAGAAGACGCCGGTCGTGGCGGTGGCATTGACAACGTCTTGTGAGACAAAAACCGAGAGCATTCCAACCTGTGGCCCTTGGTCATCGGTAACGACCAATCCTGGGCAATTCGACGCGGGACCGCCAGATGTCGCGAAGTTGGTGGATGCGGATCCTCAGCCAGATGGGGATGCGGAACCGGAAGCCGACGTGGATGCCAGCCCGGAAGCCGAGGCAGACGTGACCCTCGACGTCCCCTCCGACGTCGAAGCAGAGCCCAGCGATTTGTGTCCTGGAACCGCTTTCGTTTTGAATCAACAAGATCAAGGTTCCTTTGCGGGAACCACGGCCGCTCTTTCTCAAACCAATGCTTCCACCTATGTTTCGTCGGCATGCGCCGCGCAAGGCACGGCCGACGGCAAGCAGTACATCCTGAGAATGACTCCGGGCAAGAGCGGCATGATGAGTTGCTATCTCCATTCACAGGTTACGACATGGTCTTCCGTATTGTATGTTCGCTCGAGTTGCGACGATGCCTCCTCTGAGCTTGCGTGTAATGATGCTTACGATGAGCAGCAGCAAGGGGTGACATTTCCCGTGCAGGCCAGTGAAACCTACTACCTTTTCGTGGATGGCAACGGCGAAGGAGAAGAAGGGGCCTTCGATTTGCATTGTGATCTGACACCCGTGGAGTGTACGGAACTCGAGCGGGTGGGCCCTGAAGGTTATTGTGTAGCCAAACTGGTCACGATGCCTGGAGGATGGAGCATCGACGCTACGCAAGTCACCTATCGACAGTATATGAGTTGGCTAGCTCATCAACCATCGATGGCCGATCAGCCTCCGATTTGCCAAGAGAATGATAGTTATGAGCCTGTGTATCCCGTACTTGATGATTATCCAGTGACACACGTGGATTGGTGTGATGCGTATGCCTACTGCAAGGGAGTCGGAAAACGGCTATGTGGTCGTATTGGCGGGGGGCAGAACCCGTGGAACGCTCTGAAGGATGAGTCATCGAGTCAGTGGTACGCGGCGTGTTCGTCGGGAGGGAAAAACGTGTATCCCTACGGAAACGATTATGAGGCAACGGCGTGTTTCGGTAGGGACATCGGCGAGGAGGAACTCGCTCCGGTCGGGAGTTATTTGGGTTGTCAGTCTTCCGAGACTGGTTATGAGGGCGTTTTTGACCTGAGCGGCAATGTTTGGGAGTGGGAGGATTGCTGCAAAACGGAGAACGAATCGTCGCTATGCCGGGTGCGTGGAGGGGCGCTCAACAGCGAGCAGGATGAGCTTCGCTGTGACTACGACTTGGCGTTCAACCCGTTCGACACATCTCCAAGTATTGGTTTTCGTTGCTGTTTTCCGTAAAAAGGGCGATAGGGAGACATAAGCGGTAGACCACGATTCCTCACCGAATCCCACGAGGGCAATGCTTCGACGAATGCTCGCACCTTGCGAGTTGCTCACGCTCGTTGGCGGTGAAACGTCGGCTTCGGCAGGGCAATCGTTCAGTCTTTGGTGGTTTGGGTCGAGGGGCTCGGAGCAATATCTTTACAGCATCGGAATCCCAAGTGGTAGTTGGCGTGGCTGTTGTGGTGCATGACCTCGCTGCCGTGCCAATCAGGCGCGCGCCAACGGCAATCATCGATATGGGCCTCATAAAAATCGAAAATGAACCAGCTTCCTTTCATTTCCGTGCGGCCAATCCCTCCTCGGCTTCCTAGCTGTTCGGGCTTCATCGGTAGGCTCATATGCTCGGCCGCATTGCCATGCTGATCGTACACTCCAAACCGGCTCACGCACTTGGGGAATGCGCCAGCGGGAAACGTATTGGATCCGCAATATTCCCATTCGCTCGCGACGCATTTGTCGGACTTACGGCTCGTCGTGGCACATAGTTTGTGATTTTTTTGTTCGCCGTACGCCCAGCGAATCCATCCGTTTTTCTTGTTGTTGAAGTTGTGGAGCCCGGACATGTTTTCGCGGTCGAGTGTGAATGCGTATTCTTCTTCGGGGCTCCTCAGTTCGCCATAACAGGCGCCTTCCCATTCATGAGCATCGCATAGCCTTTTGCCGAGAGCTTTGCAGATACGTTGTGCTTGCTGCGCCTGGACCCATGTCATCGGATACTCACAAGCGATGTTTGGGAATTCGAATTGATCGATGCACACGGTCGCATCTTTTTCTGTCTCGTGTTTCGATGGATTGAACAACGCGACCATGTTTTTCTCACCGCAAACCTCACTGGCGGGAAACGTCTCGGCGCTTTCGCGGATGGCGCGGCATTCGGCGCGTGTCATCGGATGCTTCGTGACTTTGGGATTGCCTTGGCCGGTTCGATAGGTGCCAAATGCGTCACGAAGCTTGGTGATGGCTTCTTCCGATACGCCCATTCGCTCTCGGAGCTTTCGAAGAATCTCCTCGCGTTGCCCCTCGAGCGTATCGGGCAAAGCATCATCTTGTTCGGTCCAAGGAGGTTCGACAGGTTTGGGCGGTGTTTTGTTGGCCTCATCGACACAATGCTGATGGAACGCAGCAAAGGCCTGCCACGTTTCGGATAGCGAACAGGCGGGGTGCGAATCTTGTTGGCAACCGCTCGCACCCACGGTCAGAAGGACGACCATCCAGGCACGCGAAGATTTCATGGGAACCGCTTCGTAGCATTGCGAAAGAAGGGGGCAAAAAAGGTTGCGATCATCGCTTGTTATCCTTTTTTCTCCGCCTTTTTTTCTCCCTTCTTATCCCGTTTCCGATCCTTTTTTCCATCGCCATCTTCGTTTGATTCTTGCGCCGGCTCGGCTTTGAACACAGGAAAGCCAGATTCTTTCATCCATCCCGCGCGCCCCGTTTTCCCGGGAGTTCGATTCTCCACCATCGGCCCCCCCGGCGTGTCCCTATCCACTCCTCGCGTCAATATCCCAGGGCCTTGTGTGATCACGAGGTATTCGTCGGCGGTATATTCGGGGTGAGGATCATCTTGTACATCGACAGCCTCGCGCGGCATGTCTCCAGTCCCAACGCGCACGATTTGGGTGGTGGGCGGGTAGGTATCCTGGGAGCGTTCGCGAACGGCAAAGGGGCCATCACGCAAGATGCGATGCTTTTGCACTTTGAATCCGGGCACGCCTCGCTGGGATAGTTTTCGAACGCCGGCGGGCAGCTTCGGATCGTTGCGTTCGACTTCTTGATAAGCTTGCACGCTCATGATCTTTCGCACGAAAGTGACGGTGAGATCACGCTTGGGACCGAGAATTTCGGCGCGAACCACGCCATCCCGAACGGTTTCGTGCAGCACGACAGGGAAGCTGAAGTTGTTTTTCAATTTGAGGGTGATGGTTGGATACGAAACCGCGGCGTCGAGACCCATCTTGATGTAGGAACTGGGACGGGTATGGGCGCGACGAGCCACGATTTCTAGACCGGCAAAATAAGCTGCCGCATGCAGTGTTCCCGAGATCTGGCAAGTCCCGCCACCAATACCATCCACCAATTCCCCCTCGGCAATGACCGGCGCAATTTTGTACCCATGAGCCTCGTCGCGAGGTCCCACCACCTCGTTGAAATCAAATACCTCGCCGGGCAAAATCACATGACCATCGAGACGCGAAGCCGCAAGCCGTAAATTATACGTCCGAAGCTCGTGTTTGGCGCCCCTCGCATACGCCGTTTCGAAGTACCCTAACACGTTTTCGAAAGTGACATTGCCAAGCTGCTCCGAACGAAGTCGAGGTTCGAGCTGGCTCACCACCGCCTCGATCTCGTCCTGTCCCGTACGCGCCGCATGGTGCAAGCGTGCAAGCGTTCCATACACTTCGAGCTGGATCCCGTATTGCTCCGGAAGGAGTTTGCGACTTTCCAGATCGAGACGTGCATCGATCGCTGGCCGGTCCACGTGATCCTTGAGTTCGAGCAACGTGGCGAGGGCCCGCTCATCGCTCAAAGCAAGCGGAACGGGAAGAGCAATCCCTTCCGTATCTTGGGTGGATGCATGTTGCCTAAGAGGACTGGCGGGATCGCGCATTTGCTCGAGCAGAGCCATGAGCCGAGAGCGTTGCACCTGCGCGCCAAGAGCCGACCGCGCAATGAGGTGTTCACCACCTCCAGGAATCTTCACCGTGATGTTGGCGTTGGCGTAGCGTCGAACCAATTGCAAAGCTCGTTCATCCGCATCCGCACTGGAAGGAATTCGTTGCCCGAGCAGCGTAAAGTTGGGGCCAGGAGCATCCGGATCGATTCGTCGCGGTCCGGGCGGAAGGGCGAGAAGACCAATGATGGCACCGGCCACGGCGAATATCCCGGCCATCCACAAACCGCGAACAAGGTCATTATCAATGTGCAGCGACAGTTTCATCCGTTCTTCGAACCTGCGCTCCGATGGCGCAAAGCTCTCTGTAGCAACCTGCCTTATGCGATGCCAGAGCCGTGATCTCGACAGCGGATGCGCCTGGACATGACTCATCGCGCCTCGGCCCGTGAAAAGGCGATACCTTGGGCCGTGTCCTCGCCTGCCATCTTTGGCTCATGAGCGATATTTTATTAGCAAATACAGTAAGTTACACATCAACCGAAACAAGCGATCCGCGCTTTGCCAGCCATCGCATCGACGAGCCTTCCATGGTGGGTCACAAGCGATTGGCTTCGAGCAATTCCATGCGCTCACAGGTAAGCGAATCGCGGTACTTATCGACCAATTCGGTCTTGCACTTCTCGCTGCCTTGCAGTTGCACCTGCCCTTCCGAGGTGCGGATGGTCAATTCCATACCCGTACTGGAAAAGACAGGGATACCCTGCGTCGACCCCAGCGAGCAGTCGGGAGCGGACCCCATCGCCCAGGTTATCGAACTCTTCCATTGTCCTTGATCCCAAACAAATGAGCCCACCAAATCGATGGCCTCGTCGCACGTGTTTTCACTTGGCCCCGAACACCAATGCCATTCGAGAATACGGGTCCCCATGAGGGAAGCTGCGTTGAGCTTGAAGTACTGCGACTTCGGCGCTTGATCCACCCACGGCTGCTGTTCGCTACAGCCGTCTTTCGATTGGTACTTGGTGATCTGATAAAGTCCGTTGTGTTCCTGGCCCATGGACTGATCGGCGTCATCATCCGAGCAAGCGCTCAGCAGTCCCAGGGTTATCAGGCCAACAAGCAAGGGAATGGTTTTCATGATGCTCTCCTTTGGCGGGCCCATCGTCCCAATGATCTCGACCAACAACGAAGCTGCCATCGGCCGACAGGAGCCACTAAGATTCCATCCCATGGTACGAGGCAAATGGTAAGGGAACAAGATCGCGTCCCGCCTGTATAGGGACTGCTGGTGAAAGTATGCGATGACCAACGTGAACTCCCAGCATCTCCCTGCGCTACCACGACGATGAGATCTGTTCACAACACGCCGGTGGCCGCGGAGGGGAAACAAGTCTTGACTCTCCTTTTCATTAGCTTCGGAATTCTTTTGGCGCGAAGCTCTCGTCATGGCTTCAGAGTCGGAACCACAAGGAGAAGCTCGACCTCGCATACCCAGATCGATGCTGGCAGTCCTGTTGACCTCGGTTCTGGCTATCCTTGGGCACCTGCCATCGATCACGAACGGCTTCGTCATCGATGACTTTCCATTGTTGGTCCACAATCCCCACGTCAGAACTTTGCGAGGATTATTCGTTATCCTACGTTCGGATCTGTTCGTCGCTTCAGCCGAACCTCGCGCGTTTTCTTATTATCGGCCCCTGTCAGGGCTGTCTTATTGGGTGACGTGGCAGGCTTTCGGTGACAACCCCACACTGCACCACGTCTTCAACCTGGGATTGCACGCCGTCGTCGTGGGGTGCTTCACCCATTTCATGATTCGTTCGGGCCTGCGCATCTACACATCGATGCTCGCGGCGAGCCTGTTTGCCATTCATCCAGCGACTGCCGATATCGTTGCGTACCTTGGCGGACGACAAGACCTTCTCGGTTGGGTAACCATTTTTGTCAGTGCGATCCTGATTCTCCGCTGCAAAAACTTTTGGGCGCAAGCTTCGGTGGCTTTCTTCGGTTCGCTATGTGCCGGTTTTTTTCGCGAATACTTCTGGATAGCTCCTCTTCTTTTCTTTGGAATTTTCGAGCTTATTTCTGGCGAACGACAGGCATCGAGCGATTCGTCGACCAAAGAGGCTCGGAGGGGGAATAAACAAAGAGCCTGGGTCTTGGTGGCTGGAATCCTGGCCGTCCTTGTATCCTTGGGGATTCGAAACGTTCTTGGGATCGGACAGCTCGTCAACGAATGGAATGACAGCACCATGGTGATGGGCTGCGTGGGGAGTACGGCATTGCGCCTCATTCACAACACGGTGGCACCCACCGATCTGGCTCTCAACGTCTCATGCACCCCGCTTGCTGATACCACCGCATGGCTGCTGCTCGGGGGGGGAGCGCTTGTCCTGCTCGCCCCTGTCGTTTGGCTTGCGAAGACCAACGCTCGCACCAAAGCCGTGCTTGCTTGCGCGGGTGTCTTCATCATGGCTTCCGGTGCCGTTATCCACGGCTTTCACGGGGCGCGCTACGGAGTCATAAGTGACCGATATACCTACTCTTTTTTAGTCGGCGCCCTTCTGTTTGCAGCTTCGCTCACGGAACACGTCCATCAGCGTTTCCGCTTGCCTGCGCGGGCGAAACCATCCTTGTTGCGCCCCCTTGTTCCGTGGATACTGCTTGCGACGCCTCTATCCTTGCTTCCGCTGACATGGGCGCGGGACCAGGATTGGAAGAGCGATACCACATTACAGATTGCGATGTGGCGAGATCGCCCTCACGACCCCGAGTCCCAATACGCCGAGGCCCTGCGACTCATTGATCAGGGCGATTACGAGGCTGCCTATCCGCTCTGCGTAGCCTATCGCAACGCTGCTCCCCAGGCCGAGCGCGCCAGTCTATGTATCGCCGGTTATTTGTATTTGAAGGGAAGAGCCGAGGAAGCCGTCCCCCTGGCCTGCCATTTTGCTCGAACCAGACCGGGCAATGTCCAGGGGCGACATCTATGTCTCTCTTGCCTTCTGGCCACCGGTCGAGCCGAGGAAGCCACGGCGTTGATTTCCGATTGGAAAGCCATGTTCGGTGAGTCTTCCGAAATGATCGAGGCGCAAGAAGTCCTGCAGCGAATGAAGCAGCAAGCCCCCGCTCCCTGATTCCCCTCACGATGCCGTTGCTGACCCCTAACATGCAAACCACAGGTCCGTCTTGCATCGATCCGCGAATCGGCGTCTGGGCGACGCGAAGCTCTTTGTAGCAACGTGCGTTGTGCTATGCCAAAGCCGTGATCCCGGAGACACTCGTTTCCAAGCTCGAATCCTTACCTTCCAAACCCGGTTGTTACCTATTCAAAAACGCCGAAGGAACGGTGATTTACGTCGGAAAAGCGACAAGCTTGCGCTCCCGTGTTCGTTCCTACTTCCAACAACGCTCCACGGATTCACGCGCTCAACTGCCCTTTCTCATTCGTTCTGTCGTCGATGTCGAGACGATCATTACCG
Source organism: Deltaproteobacteria bacterium ADurb.Bin207 (assembly GCA_002070115.1). Classification (GTDB taxonomy): domain Bacteria; phylum Myxococcota_A; class Polyangia; order Polyangiales; family Polyangiaceae; genus MWCO01. The sequence continues at coordinate 1,394 of MWCO01000061.1, read as the reverse complement.
CCAGTGAGAAGGAAGCGACCATTCTCGAAGACTCGCTCATCAAACAACACAAGCCAAAGTACAATGTCAAACTTCGCGATGACAAAAGCTACTTGTCGTTGCGGCTGGATGAGCGGCACGAGTACCCACGCCTAGAGTTGGTTCGTCGTCCATCCGCCGATGGAGCGCGATACTTCGGCCCGCATCATTCGGCGACGGCAGCGCGACGAACCCTGCATTTCATCAACAAACACTTTCATCTTCGCACGTGCTCGGATGCCGAACTCGTGTCTCGCAAGCGGCCTTGTTTGCAGTACCACATCAAACGCTGCCCTGCTCCTTGCGTCATCGACATCGACCGAGAGCATTACGCTTCGAACGTCAGCGCGGTGATGTTGTTTTTGGAAGGAAGGCACGATGAAGTATCCGCGCAGGTCGAGCAGCGAATGCGGGAGGCATCCAGGAGGATGGACTTCGAATTGGCAGCCGTGTATCGAGATCAGCTTCGCGCCGTGCAGACGGTTCGTGAAACACAACGCGTGGTGGCGATCAAAGATGTCGATCAGGATGTGATCGGTTTGCACCGTGACGCGGATCTATGTGAACTTGCGCTGCTGTTCATACGAAAGGGCCGCGTGGTGGATACGGCGACCATTCCGATGCACAAGGTGGAAGTCGGGGATGAGGAAGTCATCGGAGCCTTCCTCTTGCACTACTACGGTGAGCAGGGGCCCGCGGCATTTGCGATCCCGGATGAGGTCATCGTTCCCGTGCTGCCCGAAAGTCCAAAGGGCGTTCAAGAATGGTTGACGGAGCGTCGAGGAAGAAAAGTTCAATTGCTCCACCCGCAACGAGGCCCCCGCTCTCAATTGCTAGCGCTTGCCATGGACAATGCTGCGCATGCGTTTGCCGAAAAACGTCGTGCAAAGGATGACGTGCAGGAGCGTCTGTTGGATTTGCAGCGTCGCCTTCGATTACCCACGATTCCGCGTGTGGTGGAGTGTTTGGATATCTCCCACCATGCAGGAAAAGATACCTCGGGGGGCTTGGTGCGCATGGTCGACGGGCAGTTCGATACGACGGGATACCGTTCCTATCACGTGCATCACGCGGCCGAAGGCGATGATTATGCAGCGATTTACGACGTGTTGTCGCGACGGTTTCGTCGGGCCATGCAGCAGGAGCAAGAGCGATCGGATGAGGAGTCGCGGCACGATGATCCGAGTAAGCGTATGCCCTGGGAGAGTCCGGACTTGTTGGTGGTGGATGGCGGGCGGGGTCAGCTCAATGTGGCATTAGCAGCCGCCAGGGATTTGGGGCTTCATGATCTGCCCATCGTAGGGTTGGCGAAAGAGAGAGAAACCGTCACGGGGGAAACGGAAACGGATCGAGTATACTTACCGGGACAGAAAAAC
>MWCO01000060.1 GCA_002070115.1 Deltaproteobacteria bacterium ADurb.Bin207 | reverse complement strand
TTGAGGGTACCAATTTATTTCCATAAATAAGCGGAACGTGCTTCGTGGCTGTAGTACTAGCCACCAGCAGCGGGAGGAGAGTGAGAAGGAGAAAGACGGAAACGATAACGTTGAGCGAGGATGATGCTCCTAATGATTTGCGGTTCCGTCTCGAGCAAATAACTCGGAGCCACCGGCACCTGGGGAGCATCGAGACACGGCATGCCGCCATGCGCTGCCAAAGCGACGAGCACGAAACATTCATCATCATCCGAGAACGGAACATCCGGATGGTGCTCGACTTCGCCCGTCTCCCGGTCCGCATGAGCCACCACATGGTGCTCGGGACACACCGTGTGTATGGCAAACGCCAGATGCAGTACGGCGATCACCTGCCAAAGCAGGAAGACAGCTATCATCGCGCTGCCGCAGGTTTTCGATCGCCCGTTCATCTCACCCATCAGGTGTAAGACCGACGGTTTGGTTCGCCGCGAATTCATTCCGACGAACACATTCTGTCGGAAGTGTTAGCGCGGATCCTTGAACCGGTCAATGCGATGCTTCCTGCCGTCCCGTGGGCCAAATCCCACCTGGGAAGCCACAGGCGCTTCTGCTATTTATAGTGCAAAATCAATATGTTACAGAAAACGCCTCAGCGGATTTTCGACCGCTATCAGGTATGTGACATCCGCCAGAGCGACAGGTCATTGCCCTAGCGCCAGGCTTGCATCAAGAGCCTGAACGAACGTTTTCGTCGATTCAGCCTGAATCGCTCCCACGAAGGTAGCCACCTCAGCCGCGGACAGGTCGGCACATTCCACGGTTTTTCCAGCAACCTCCACCACCACCGGGCGAGCTTCAAGAGCACGTCTTTGCGCCTCTTGCGCCGCCCTTTCGGCTTCTTGACGCTCTTTGGCCTGTTGCGCCGCCCTTTCGGCTTCTTCACGCTCTTTGGCCTCTTGCGCCGCCTTTTCGGCTTCTTGACGCTTTTTGGCTTCTTGCACCGCCTTTTCGGCCTCTTGACGCTCTTTGGCCTCTTGCGCTGCCCTTTCAGCTTCTTCACGCTTTTTGGCCTCTTGCGCCGCCTTTTCGGCCACTTCGCGCTCTTTGACGGCAACATCGTCGATGGGGGATATGATTCCCTCAGCGAACGGCGCATCCATCGCAATAGGCATGGGCTTCTTTCGAAGTGGCTCGGTGGGCTTTTCAGGAGCCGAAGCAAAATCGTCAGGCAAATCCCAATCTTTGGTGGATGGTTCGGCAGGAGGGAAGATTCCGGGAGGCGATGCTCCAGGAATCACCGCTTCCATCTCGGTGGTCGTCACTTCGCGGACCGGACTGGCTTTCGGCGTATGGTCTAGCTCGAGCTTGTCTTTGCCGCTTTCAGGAAGGTCGACCGTCTGTCCCAGCATCTCGATCGATGGGTGTTCGACGGGCGTCGGCGTTCGGGGACTGTCGTCGACCTCGATCTTCGGAACCACCCGTTGTGGGCCAGATTCCGGAGGTGGCGTCACCCGCGAATCATCGGACAAATCAAACTCGGGCTCCAGCACACGCCTCGAGGACGAAGGCGGTTCCGCTTTGAACACATCGTCTTCGACTACGATCTCGAGCCCTCCCAAGCCGACATCGTCGAGATCCAGTTCAGTCTCCCCCATCTCGACCATAACGTCATCATGAGCATGCATGACAACGACCGGTTGCGGTTCTGTTGCCGGTGCCTCCCACGGGACGTTGGCAAAGGGTCGTGTCTCGTCGAGATCGAAACCGTCCGTGGTTGGCATGGAGATGGATGACCGCGTAGCTCGAGCCGCAGAATCCAAGACGAAGGGACTTTGTGGAGGGACCATCGGGGCACGCTCGCGACTGGCCCTCTGTTGAACCCTGGTCAGGAGAGACTGCAGTTTCGCTATTTTTTCCTGACGGTTCATGCGTCACCTCGCGCATCGGGATCATGTCGGGAGTGCAATCGTACGAGCACTTCTCCCCAAAACATGCCCTTTTCAAGCCATTCGGTCACACGTTTCGCTCCTTGGGGCCCCCCGAGCAAAAAGCGCGTTTTGCCGTCTTCTTCCACCAGTTTTACGCATACGACCGTGCGGTTGGTAGAGCCCGCCAGAGCGCTTTCCAATGTGGCGGCAATGAGATCAGAGGGTAGGCTTGTGTGCTCCACGATGAGAAGCAACGCGTCTGCCCACTGCTGCATACCCACAACGCCAAAGCCCACCAAGGCGAATTCGCCTCGTAGGTGTTGAAGGAACGTCTGCATCGAGACGTTGGCAGCGCCCTGGCCGAGGCGTTGCGCGAGACGTTTTCCCATCGCAGTTCCGATGGAATATCCGAACTCGCGTGTGGCATGCTCTCCCGCGGCGTGGCAAAGGGTTGCCACCCCATCTGCTGGGACGAGAACCCGCGCGGAAGCGTGGGCAAGGTTCACGCAACCGGAAGGAAGGTCGAAGGTGATGGCTCCGGAAGGATCAAACGGGGCGTCGGCCATGGGCACTCCCACCGCACAAGGTTTATCAAGCGTTGTAAAGCGTTGTAGCCAACCGTGTCAAATGCAGAGCCATCGAACCGTCTTCCAAGCTGCACTTTGCCTATCCTTGTACGGCCTGGCAGGTCCGGCTTTGGCCCAAAATCAGTGGGTGGAACCGGCACAACCCGCCCCGATGCTCAACGAACGACCTGGCGGTTCTTACCACGCCAGGCTCTGCTCCGATCGTCTTGCCGTTTGCGTACACGCCACCGAGCCCAGCTTTGCCAAGCCCCTCCCCCATACCCTTTCGATTCTCGAAAAGGCATACCAAAACGTGGTTTTCGTCCTCAATTGGCGTGCCCCGATGAAAGAAGGCTTGCCCGCGGCCTCTGGGTTCGACGTCTATCTCGTTGGTGAAGGACCCACTTGGTCCGTTCGCCCCGACCCGCCCAAAGACAACACGACACTCGCTCGAAGCACTGCATTCGGGTTACTTCGATATGATGCGCTCGATACCTGCGCGACGGAGTTTGCGCTGGCTGCCGCGGTGGCACGCGCCGGGATCTATGCCATCGATGCCGCGGCCAACGACGAATTGGCGAACGCTACCGCCACGTATATTGCCTCTCTCGTCGTATCTTGCCCAAGCGCGTTCATAGCTGGTTTGGACGACTTTCAGGCATCTCCCTACCTGGCCGTGAGCAATCCGATCCACGACCAAGGGCGGGGAGCGCTTCTATTTCCATGGTTCATTCAAACAACGTACGGTAGCGGAAATCCTGCGGATTTGCTTCATGCGTTGTGGGCGCTGTCGAGCCAACCCTATCCGAAAGACAGTGGCATCCTGCTGAACGAACCCGACTTTCTCGATACGATGAGCACACTTGCCGCGGACACACGTCGCTCCCCATCGGACCTATGGCTCGATTTCGCCGTAGCTCGCGCTTTCGTAGGAAATCGGGACAACGGAGCCTACTTGCCAGACACCCGTTTTGTGGGCTCCGCCGGCGCGGTGCGCTTCGAATGGAGCGTTTCGTTCTCGTCGCTTCCTCGACGCTTTGCCCCTCGATACCCCGTAGAACCCACGGGTTCATCCTATCTATGGCTCTCTTTGGATTCGCCTTCGCCTCATGCGGGCCTTGGATTTCGCGCCGATTGGGAACAACCCGACCGATTCCGATTTGCCCTGGTGCTCGTCGATGAACAAGGCCAAACCTTGTCGCGTTTCAACCCCATGACCGAAGAACGAGGCACTAGCGTCGAAGCCAACATCGAAACGTTGACAGGCGCCAAAGGCATTCTCGTCGTAGCCACCAACACCGGCTCCGTGCTGCAAGATATCGCTTTCGATCCTGACAATCACCCGTACACGCCACGAGGCTTTACGGTCTCGCTGTTTGCCCAATGAAAAGAAGGGGTACTTAGCGCGACGCGTATTTGCGGGCCAATGCCTCGCAAACCAAGGGCGGTGCATACCTGGAAACGTCGCCACCATGGCTCGCGATCTCACGGACCAGCGACGCGGAGATGAAGCCATAATTGGTTCGTGTCGGTAGAAAGATGGTGTCGATGCATGGCTCGAGGTCGGCGTTGGCATGCGCGATTTGCAACTCGTTTTCGAAGTCCGTGACCGCCCGCAGCCCCCGGACAATGGCATCGGCTTTGCGCTGCAAACAAAAGTCGACCAACAATCCTTCGAAAGAAGTCACCTCCACGCTGGGAAGATCGGCGGTCACTCCGCGAAGCAAAGCAAGACGTTCTTCCACGCTAAAGAATGGTTGACGCGTGGGATGCTGGCCTATCGCCACCACGACTCGGTCGAACAAGCTGACAGCACGGTGAATGATATCCAAATGACCGATGGTCACGGGATCGAAACTTCCACCATAGACAACGAGTTTGCCAGCGTTCGGTTTGCTCTTGTCGTTAACCATCGGACCTTCCACCCCTCAGGGGCCCGGTGCCACGGGCGGGTTTGCAGTGTCGTCATCGGCGGGTTTTGGGGATGGTGCCGGATTCAGTCCGGACTCAGTCACGAGGTCTTCTTCGACCCATAGGACTTTGCCGGAATCTCCAAGGGTCACACGAAATCCCCCGAGCAATCCGGAGCCGACCACCCCGTCGACATTCAGGCCCAGAACTTGCTCTAACCCTTCGATTTCATTACTTAATACTGCCGCCACCTGCGGGATATCGAAAGCACCCAGGCGCACCAGCGGGACAATGCCATGGCGAAGTTTTGGGTCTCCCTCGAAGGGGGTAAGCGTTTTGGGGTCCACCCCAGCTTTGCGCCATCCGTCGGTATCGAGGGCCAACGGAAACATTTGCGATGAATCGACATAAAGAGAGGCGGAGCCGTCAGATGCCAAAGCGCTTCGCACCATCATTCCTCCACCACGGATATAATGAACCGGGATGTCGGTGGCACGGGGCGGACGCGGAGGAGAAAACTGACGAACGACGAATTGACGGCCTTGGAAGTCGAAGGTGACATTGGCGTTACGAAGGAAGTTGACGCCGAACATGGCTTTGATCGGCGCTCCGAGTTGGCGGGAAACCCCGGACAGGTCTTGCGTCACCGCGGGAACATCTTGAAACTCCACTCGTCCGTCGATCCGCACGGAAATCCAGGAGGGCTCCGCTCGCTGGGTTTTGTCCAACACCACCTCGGCGGTGCCCGTGGACAGCAGCGCGAGCGCCTGTTCACCATCGATTTCGACAGGCACGACCATCGCCGTTCCACGCACGCGCGGCATCTCCACCGACGCCACAATATCCCCTTCCATGCGATAGGGTTTGCGTCCTGTTCCGTGGTTCGCGAGTTTGGAGATAGCTTTTGCCCAAGGATCGTGAGTGTCCGGGTCGCGCAGCAGCGCTTCGAGGGTAGCGCTGGTCGCTTGGATGTCGCCGAGATACCATTGTGCGCGTCCCCGGATGGCAAGCGCCTTGGAGTCCGAAACCCCCTCGGTCAACCGTAGAACCTCTGCATAATCGAGCTTGGCGATCGCGAGATTGGCTGCCAACAAGCGGATTTCGGGATCCTGGGGGGCCAGACGTAACGCTTGACCGATGGCGTCTTGGGCATCCTCCACGTCCATTTGTTGGAAAGAGTTTCGCGCTCGATCGAACCACTTTTGGGCGTGGGGCGACCGAAGCGAACTGGGGTCCTTGGCCGGTTGGCACGCGGCACATGCGATAAGACCAACGACGAGCCATGCGACCGAAAGGCGTCGGAACCAACCACCACGGTGCGCCATAGAAGTCAAAACGATATGGGTGTTCACGGGAATCTGAGCAGCGCGCGTACCGTGTCGAGACGATATATCCCGAACCCACGGAAGCGGGCCGAGGCCAGGAGATAGCCGATATCGGGATGCAGGTCGAGAACGGACCGCCAAGCTTCTCGACCAACGACCAAGAATCGTCGTAGTCTTCAGCAATGCGTTCCACTTTTTTACTGATCAGCCTGTTGACACTACCGCTGGCTTGTACCCCCTCCCAATCTCCCCCTTCCGAACCCGGCGCCCCCAGCCCCGCCGAACACGGCACGGCGCAACCTACGCCGTCCGAGGAACCGCAACAGCCATCGTCCGCATCCCCCGAACCGGCCGCGGAACCGGCTTCCGGTTCGCTCCACCTCCCTGCTTCCACCGCTTCGGCATGGAACACCGGACAGAGCGATGGCCAACCAGGAAAAGCGGATCGGGGCATCGCCGATTACCAAAAGATCATCCAGAACGACCGGGAGAAGTTTCGAAGCTGTTACGATGCCGCCTTGGCCAAACGAAAAGACATCAAAGGACGGGTAACGTTGGTATGGGTCCTCGACCCCGCCGGCGCCGTTCGAACCGCCGATGATCACAAGCCCCATATCGATCCGAACGCCTCGGATTTCTACGACGAGTTCCTCGAAGCATGCATGGTGGGCGCGGTCAAAACGTTGACCTTCCCGCCTTCGCGACGAGGCATGGACTCGACGGTTCGGTACCCCTTCGATTTTCAGCCGCAGGGCCGTCCTCCAAGCCGTTGAGCCCAAGGGCTGGCCCCTACGGCCGTCTTGTACGAACGCCACCGTTCGAAGCCACATCCCTGGTACGGATAGGGATTGCACGAGCGAAAGGCGTAACGGATGGGGAGGGCGCGAACGAAGGCACCATGAATCCTTGAATGTACAGGGATACAACGATCTAGCTAAGACGATTTATTGTGGAATAACGCGGTATTGCCGTTATTCTGCATCCATAAACGGATAGCGATGCGAGGTAGGCGGAACGAAGGTTTCTTTGATGGATCGCGGGGAAGCCCATCGCATCATGTTGAGCAAGCTTCCTGCCTTGTCATTGGTTCCGGAGGCGCGACTTCCTCCGAAAGGCTGTTGGCCCACCACCGCACCGGTGGGTTTGTCGTTGATGTAGAAGTTACCGGCGGAAAATCGCAATCGCTGCATCACGTATTCGATGGCGGCGCGATCCTGGGCAAATACCGCACCCGTCAACGCGTACGGGCTCGTATCGTCGAGCAGGTCCAACGCCTCATCGACCTTGGCATCATCGTACACCCACGCTGTCACCACGGGCCCGAAGATTTCCTCTTGCATGAGTTTGTGCTTGGGGTTGGACGTTTCGATGAACGTGGGCTGAATGAAGTATCCCACCTTGTCATCGTAGGTGCCGCCCGTCAGAACGGTACACGAAGAGTCGGAATTGGCGAGGTCGATATAGGCCTTGTGATCGCGGAAGGCAGCAGCGTCGATGACTGCGCCCATGAAGTTGCGGAAGTCGGTCACATCGCCCACCCCGATCTCACGAACCATGGCAATCACGCGGTCTTTGATCTCGGACCACAGAGATTTCGGTGCGTAGACCCGCGATGCCGCGGAGCATTTCTGTCCTTGGAATTCGAAACCACCGCGAACGATGGCCGTGGCCACCGCTGCCACATCAGCCGTGGGATGAACGAAAATGAAGTCCTTGCCGCCGGTTTCGCCGACGATACGCGGGTAGCTTTTGTAGTTCGCGATGTTGTTGCCGATCGTCCTCCAAATATCCTGGAACACGGCGGTGGAACCGGTGAAGTGGACACCCGCGAGCTGTGGATGAGGCAGACATAGAGGTCCAACCACTCGCCCGGGCCCCATGACCAAATTGACGACCCCTGCGGGCAAGCCCGCTTCGTTCAGGCATTGCATGATGGCCCAGGCGGAAAGAACGGCTGTTTCCGCTGGTTTCCACACCACCGTATTGCCCATGATCGCGGGAGCGGTTGGCAAGTTGCCCGCGATGGAGGTGAAGTTGAAGGGTGTGATGGCAAGCACGAAGCCATCGAGCGGACGCTGTTCGGAGATGTTCCAGGTTCCGGGACTCGACAGGGGCTGGTCTTGCATCAAACGAGCGGCGAAATGGACGTTGAAGCGCCAGAAATCGATGAGTTCGCAAGCCGAATCGATTTCCGCTTGATGGGCCGTTTTGCTTTGGCCGAGCATCGTGGTGGCATTGGTCAGGTTGCGGTACTTGGTTGCCAACAAATCCGCGGCCTTGAGAAAGATCGCCGCACGGGCCGAAAAGGGCATGCGCGCCCAATCATGCTTTGCCTTCAATGCGGCATCGATCGCAAGCTTGACTTCCGACTCATCGCCTTTGAATCGTTTGGCAAGAAGCAACGAATGGTTGTGGGGTGCATGCACCTCCACGATCTTGCCCGTTCGCACTTCACGTCCTGCGATGAAGTGACCGAACTCGACCGGGGAAGACGACAGTCGCGCAAGCTCGGCCTTGAGTTGTTCACGGGCCTTGCTCCCGGGTTCGAAAGCTGTGACAGGTTCATTGACCGGCGGCGGGGGAAGCATCATCGCATCCAGCATGACTTGCTCCTGGGGAGGTAATTACGGTTATGGGGAGGCTGCTACCTCGACCCACAGCCAGCCTACCCTGCCGTGCGGTGAGAGCCAAGGGAATCATCCGCAACCACACCCACCATGCGTCCCCCCTGTCTTCACAGGGGTATTGGCTCCAACCGTTTGGTATCCATCAAAAATAAAGCTTTGGCAACGCCGTCTCTTCCCACACGGAGCGCCACAATCATTCCTTTCGTGAAACCTCCACCCCAAGACTCGTCGCCCAAAAGCGAGGTCACGAATTCAGAAAGAGACGGTTCATGGCCGACCAGCAAGGCAGACTCGATCTCCGAGTCCATCAACTCCTTGACAAGAGCAAAGATATCCCCCTGCGGCGCCAGTTCTCGGCGAACGATCACCGGTTCGTTTGGATCCAACGAGGCCGCGAGGATCTCCGCGGTTTGCAGCGCCCGCACCAGAGGACTGGAAGCGATGAGGTCGGGCAAAAGCCAGTTTTCACGAAGGGCCCGACCCATCTGGCGTATCCGCTTGCGCCCTCTCATGCTCAACGCCCGGTCGAAGTCCTGAACCTCCCCCACGTGGTCCGCGTCTTCAGCAGTTCCATGCCGCATCATAAACAGTTTCATCATTGGAGATCCTAAGAAAAGAAAGGGTGAGCGTCAGCGCAGATACCAAATCCCATGACCGGGCAAAAAGCCCAAAGCGAATCACTACGATGATTCGTACCACCGCAGTTGCCAGCAAACCCAACGACCGGATGGTACCGTGAATCGATGATTCGCTCACACGCCTTTCATGACCGTTTGGTCTTTTTGGTTTTGTCCTCTTCGGCGGTGGCAACCTTGGAAGGCTCCTCGGTCTGTATCCGTCGCTCGAGACCATGCTTGCCCAGGACCTGACTACGAATTTTCGATTGAATTTCGGGATGTTCCGAAATGAACTTGATGGCGGCTTCCCTACCTTGTCCGAGTCGCTCCCCACCGTAGGAGTACCAGGCACCACTTTTCTCGACGATCTGCTCTTCGACACCGAGGTCCACGAGGTCGCCGATTTGATTGATTCCCTTGCCGTAAAGGATGTCGAATTCCACCTCCCGGAAAGGGGGAGCCATCTTATTTTTCACGACCTTGACCCTGGTGCGGTTGCCCACGACCACGGGCTCTCTTCGATCGGGGGAGGTTTCTTTGATCGAGCCAATGCGACGAATATCGAGCCGCACGCTCGAGTAAAACTTCAGCGCGTTGCCGCCGGTGGTCGTTTCGGGACTGCCAAAAGTCACTCCGATTTTCATCCTGATCTGGTTGATGAACATGAGTAGGGTTTGCGATCTTGCCACCGTGCCTGTGAGCTTTCGCAACGCTTGACTCATCAACCGGGCCTGAACGCCCATATGGGAATCGCCCATATCCCCTTCAATCTCCGCTTTCGGAACGAGAGCGGCGACCGAATCCACGACGATGACGTCCACGGCACTGGAGCGGACCAGCATATCGGCGATTTCCAAAGCTTGTTCGCCGAAGTCCGGCTGGCTGATCAGTAGTTCGTCGGTTTTCACGCCCAGCCGTTTTGCATAATTCAGGTCGAGGGCATGTTCCGCATCGATGAAGGCGGCCACCCCCCCCTGCGCTTGGGCGCTCGCGATGGCATGCAGCGTGAGCGAGGTTTTTCCACTCGACTCCGGCCCGAAAATCTCAACGATCCGGCCTCGGGGGTAGCCACCAATTCCCAGAGCAACATCCAAACCGATCGAACCTGTAGACACCACAGGCAAATCAGGTTGAAGCGTTTGACCGTCTTGCAACCGCATGATCGCGCCCTTGCCAAATTCTTTTTCCACGCCTGCGATCGCGACTTCCAGCGCCTTTTGCCGGTCTTTTTGGTCGAGCATGATCATTTCCTCCACGCACGTGGATCCTGTCCACGGTCTTGAAGCGCAACAGCCTCGGGGCCGTCGCTGCACGAGCCTCATATCTTGCTCATCGTATGGGTAAATACTGCTCTTTTGTTCAGATGGCAAGAATAATGGCAGCGTCCGACCCCGCGCTCCCTTTCCCCACGGTGCCCTGGCTGTGGCACAGTGGATGGGTGCTAGCTCGTCATTTTCCTGTTTTCTTCGTGCTATTTGGGTCGCTGCTGGCAGGCTGCGACGACAAACCCCCGAAACCTTCCTGGCCGCCTCCTCCCCCAGCCCGGACGGACCTGCAAGAGGATGCGAGTCTTTCGAAGATTTTTGGTATCGACGCCAGCGAAACGCCGGTCGATCCCCCTGCTCCGGCCGGGGACTTCAAACGCGAACTAGCCGCTTTCACGTCCCTGGATGCTTGCGTGGCCGATCGCGCCCCCTTCGACTCGGTGGTGGGTGATGCCATCGACGCTCTCGGTTACGATACGCTCCAGCGAGACTCCTGTCGCGTACTGCAAGCCGCCCGCGAGAAAAACGCTGCCTTATGTGAACCCATCCTCTCTTCTTCCTTACGACATCATTGCCAAAGCACCGTCGCTGTCACCCTCGCCAATCCCTTGCTTTGTCCGATGGTAGGCGCCAATCACGATCCGTTGTGTATCGCGCTCGCCCGACGCGACGATCGGCTTTGTGTGTCCGTGGCATCGACCGATCGGGTCACGTGTCGCGCCATTTTATCGCGGGAGCCATCGGCGTGCGGACAAGACGCCCGGTGCGCACGCAAAGCGCAGCGATGGAAGACGTTTCTCCCCGACAACATCGAGCGTCCGCAACTGGGCACCCGAGCCACTGTTCGCATGGCCGATCTTAGCGATGGCGGTTTGCTCGGCGAGCGGGAATACGATTTGTCTCGCGTCATCCAAGGCGCCACGGTTCGTCATTCACCGTCAGGCCTCCAACTCGAGTTGGGAGAATCATCTTCCGCGGCTTGGCCCCCCTCGAGCATGCTCACGAACCCAAGAATTTCTTTTCGAATGCAAGCCACCCCGGCTGTCGTCCGACAAGGAAAACATCCCATTGCGATGGATGCAGTCGCATTCGAAATCCTCATTCCCCATCGCCCGATGACCACGTCGGAAATCATCCATGGAAGCATCGTATTGGATGTGGATATGCTGGGGCTCGAACTGGGCGAACCCGTACGTTTTGTCTTGGAAACGGATGTGGGGCCAATCATTTCCAAGCAGCATCTGCGGCTCGAGGTCAATACCTTCGTACGCGATGTCGTCAAGATCGGCCCCTCAATCCCGTCAGACTGACACGTGTGCGGTCACTAGCGCGCCCAGCAGGATTCGAACCTGCGACCCTTGGTTCCGTAGACCAATGCTCTATCCAACTGAGCTACGGGCGCCGACGAACGGACGCGGGAGATAGCTTGTGGGGGGTAGAGATGTCAAGCGACATTTCGAAGGGCCGACAGGGAAAACCGACGAGCATGAAATCGGCTTTCATCGAGAACGGATTCGTGTTCAAGACAATCAGGCCCGCAAATAATGCACACCTTATTGGTCGCTATGACACCGCTGTCGGGACCGCGAGCGCTTCACTCGCGCGTCACCAACGTAAGTATTTGAATTTACACATATTACAACAGTTGGCGCGGATGCTGCTAAGACAGCCGCAACGTCTTGGTGGTTGCACCTCGGTAATCTCACTTATCTTCTTCTTGCCTCCCAGATTGCCGAGTTCTCTTCCTTAATCCTTTTCTTTTTTTCCTTAGTCTTCTTAACTTGTTTTCAATTTCTTCCCTTGACATCGCTTATTACACGCTTGTTCACGAATCCTTATTCCTAGTCGCTGCTTTTGTCTGACTTATCCCTTCTTCTTTCCCCACCTCAACGGTTTTGCCTCGATGAAACGGCCACGGCGGCACGCATGCCGCGGTGTGTCGCCTTACCGCCCCTGCCGATCGTTCATCAAGGAGTCAGGCGAAATAGATAATCGACGGGAGCTTGTGCGTGGCAACGGGCGCAGCTTTCGATTTTGCCTCGGCTTTCCACCCTGCCATCACGGCTCACCACGACATACTCCCAATCCCCCCCTTCCGAAAAGTATCCCGGCTCGCGTTTTTTCATCGCGAAATAACCTAGTTTTGTGCCGTTTTGCGAGTGGCTTTGCACGAGCAGCGAGCCCACCGGCATGCTGTCAGTAGGTCGCACCAGGGAAGCCATCGCCTGTTCAGTCCCCCCGTTGACGCGTGCTTCGCTTTGCCAATGTCCCGTACCGTGCCCCCGGGACCAAAACGTCCCTATGACTTGCATGTCATGCAAGCCATGAAAGTGTTCCCAGACGGCGGGCTGGTGGGTGGTAACGGCCGATGGTGGTACCTCCGAAGGGCGTGAAGCGTCGGAAAAACCAGGTATGAACGACGGGTTCGGGTGGCAGGCCCATGCAGTGAGGACAGACAATGCGACAATGAGGTGGACGTGCTGTCGTACAGTTCGCTCGACATCTAGGGGCAAGTGAGTCATGACCAATATCGTGATTTCTTTTACATACCACAGGCTACGGAAGGGCGTCCTGGTCCGTGTGGCACTGGCGATTTGTCTGACCCTCGCTTGGGGCCTGGCTATCCCGTCGGCGCATGCTCAGCAGGCGGGAATCCGCTCCCATCGTGGATGGCTTGGGGTCCTGATGCAAGAAAGTCCCGACGGCAGAGTGCTTGTCGATGAGGTGATACGCGGCTCACCGGCGGAAAGGGCCAAAATTCAGCGCGGCGACCTCATCGAGCAGGTGGAAGGCGTCGCGGTGCATTCGCCGAAACAGATGGCGCAACAGGTCGGTCGTTTTGGAGCCGGAGCCGTGGTTCGCGTGCAGTTTCTGCGAAAAGGAACGCCCCTGACGGTCATGCCTCGTCTCGAGCCCTATCCATCCAACGAGCAACTGCTGCGTTTGCAATGGCTTGGCAGACCCGCACCGGCCTTACAAGGATTGCTCGCCACCGATGGCAGTCCGGGTCCTATTCTCGATTCATTTCGAGGCAAAGTCCTTGTCTTGGACTTTTGGGCTTCCTTCTGTATCGCTTGTCGCGTCAGCACGGTTTCGATGAACGGTTGGCATCAGCGCTATGCGGGCCAGGGGCTCGAGATCGTGGGAATCGCCGCGGAACCTCCCGAGGTCGTGGAGCAAGCCTCCCGTCGCTTCGCCATGCGGTACCAAGCTTATGCCGACCCCGATATGACCACCACCGCCTCCTACCGTGTCCAAGAATTGCCCTCCGTCGTGATCATCGATCGTAAGGGAATCATACGCGATGTGGCGACAGGGTATGCGCCTGAGCGCATGCACCAGCTCGAAACGCTGATCCAACGTCTCCTTAGGGAACCGAACCCCTAATTGTTGCCTGGGCACAAAAAACGGCGAATGCCTGCGGTTTGTCATGGCTCGCATCTGCTGCTATCCATGGGCCGATGGGGGTCCTTCGTTGTCATGGCACCATCCGTGAATGGCTCGTGGAGAAATTCTGCACGAACCTTCACTCAACCACCACATGACGCCTTGTCATAAGGCAGCTAGAACACGGTCATCATGGTTGCAAGCTTGTCGCTGGTTGAATTGCTCGAGCGCATCGAGCGCGGAGGTCCCGAGGCCTCTCACCGCAAAAACGAAGAACAAGGCAAAAACTTCGCTCGAGAACGCATATCCATGCTCGTGGATGCGGGAACGTTCGTGGAAGACGGCTCGCTGGCTCGTTGCCTTTCGGAAGCGTTTCCGGCCGATGGTGTGATCACGGGCACGGCTCGAGTCGACGGTCGGGTCGTGGCGGTGATGGCGAATGATTCGACGGTGAAAGCCGGCTCTTGGGGTCCGGGGACGGTGGAGAAGATCCTGCGAATTCAGGAGACAGCACGGGATCTTCGCTGTCCGCTTTTGTATCTCGTGGATTCGGCGGGAGCGCGAATCACCGATCAAGTCAAGATGTTCCCCGGCCGTCGTGGAGCCGGACGCATCTTCTTCAACCAGGTGGAGATGTCCGGATACGTCCCGCAGATTTGTCTGTTGTTCGGGCCGTCGGCCGCGGGGGGAGCCTATATCCCCGCGTTTTGTGACGTTGTGGTGATGGTGGACAAAAACGCCAGCATGTATCTCGGCTCCCCGCGAATGGCGGAAGTCGTCATCGGCGAGCAGAGCACGCTCGAGCAGATGGGGGGCGCTCACATGCATTGCAGCGTGTCGGGATGCGGCGACGTGCTGGTGTATTCGGAAAAAGAAGCCATTGCGTGGGCTCAGCGCTACCTATCGTACTTGCCGTCCCGAGCGGGAGCCGCCATCCCCATGGCGGCCCCAAGACCACCCGCCTTACCTTGGCAAATCATCGAACAGGTCGTTCCCAAGGATGAGGGATTGCCTTTCGACATGATGGAGGTGGTGAAAGCCCTTGTGGATGAAGGCTCCTGGCTGGAGATCAAACCGTTGTACGCCAAGGAGGTATTGACAGGCTTGTGCAGAATCGAAGGCCGTTCGGTTGGCATCGTGGCTAACCAACCCAACCACCTTGGCGGCGTGCTCTTCGTGGAAAGCGCCAACAAAGTGGCAAGATTCATTCAACTTTGCGATGCATTCGGCATTCCTTTGGTGTTTCTGACCGACGTTCCGGGGTTCATGATTGGCGTCAAGGTCGAGCAGCAAGGGATTATCCGAGCGGGCGCGAAAATGATCGCCGCGGTGTCATCGGCCACGGTGCCCAAAATCTCGGTCATCGTCCGAAAAGCTTATGGTGCCGGTCTTTATGCCATGTGCGGCCCCGCCTTCGAACCCGACACCTGCCTTGCGCTACCCTCGGCAGCCATCGGCGTCATGGGGCCCGCCGCCGCCGTCAACGCCGTGTATTACAACAAAATCCAGGCTCTCGCGGAAGGCGAGGAAAGACAAAGCTTCATCGAACAAAAAAGGCAAGAGTACGAAGAAGACATCGATCTTTATAAATTGGCCGATGATCTGGTGGTCGATGCCGTGGTTCCCCCTTCCGACCTTCGACGGCAACTCAGTCACCGACTGGCGCTTCTCGTCGACAAGCAAGAGATCCGACTTCCACGAAAGCACCTCGTTTCCCCCATGTAGCGAGTCTTCCGACACTTCCTCGCCATCGTTGGGCTGTGTCCATTTAACATATTGAATTTATTGTCTTTTTTTGGCTTACCCAGCGGTTCCGATCGTCGGAAACCATGACGCATACGCGGACGATGCCATGAGTCCATGCTTGCGTTGTGGATGCCGAAGGATTGGAGAGCGTCGGCCGAGAACCATGTTCGGACGGCAGTCATCGATGGACTCCTGGGATTGGGTGTCGGCGAGTTCAGGGAGGAAGTGAAACGTCAGGTCTGGCCACGGGAGCGGTCAAGGGTCGCAAGGCATTCCGCACGTGCAGCCTTCGGCGTTGGGTAACGGGGGGCCAAGAGCACAGCCTGGCTGCCGACAATCGGGCCATGTCTCGTGCAACGCGTCGCGAACCTGGGTCCAGGACCATCCCTTCGACGGGCTATCCTGTCGCAAAGCTTTGGCTTGTTCGATATGAAGGAAACGGCCGGATGATTTTTTCGTTCCTTCCGTGCAGGCATCGATGAAAGGGTCGTGAGTTGCTCTTGCCTGCACGTTCGTGGTTGCGCACAGTCCCAGGGGGGGCGGGTCTTTCGGGTCTTGGCAAGAGAACACGGCATTGGGTGTTGGCACCAGCTTTTTCAGGGCGTTGATGAAAGCGATGGAAACCGACGAGGGGTTGTTTTTGTTCCGGCTTCCATCGCTGGCTTCGACGTAGTCGTTTTCGTTGCCGGCAAAGCCGTGCAATTGCACGAAGCGGGTGTCTGGGTCGTTATCGGATAGATAGCGATGAAGAAGGTGAAAGGTGTTGGCGGTATGGTGAGCGACATCCGATTCTCGGTAGTATCCGTGACACGCGGAGGTGGTTCCGCTGCAGGGGGTGGCATCTGGGTCTGAGCAGCGGTGTTCTTTGTTGAGAAGGAAAGCGCGAGCGGCGAGAGCCATGAAAATTCTGGCGCCTTGTTTTCCCGTGGCCCAATCGAAAGGATCGTGAGGAGCTTCTACGATGACGTTGCGTTGAGGTTCGGGGTTGATGAAGAAGTAGGCCTGTCCGTAGGTTGTGGTATCCCAGCCATACAAGAGCCATCGTCCTGTGGCTTCCTCTCGAAAGCGTTGCAGTTCGTAGCCTGCCTGGGCCGCGAGTTCGCGCACGCCGCACCAATCCGGCAAGGCGCCATCGACATGCGCTCGTTCGATGGCTTCGAACAAGGCTTTCAACATGGTGTCGAACTTGCCGGCCCGTGAGGAACTAACCTTGCCATAGCCGCCTTGGTTAGGATGAGAAAGATCGCCCACGAAGGCAACGAGGTTGGCTTGTACCGCAGGCAAGTATCGAAACGTTCCTTCGTACCATGGCAAGGGTGTTGGGCCGGCTTCCGCCATAGGTGCGGGGCCATCCGCGGCATGATCGTTGGCGACATCGTGCCCGGAACCATCGTGCCCCTGTCCCTCGTTTCCATCATCGACGGCATCGCCGCTGGCATCGGCAACATCGCCAGGGGAAGCATCCTCTCCTTGGGTTGGCTCGAAACGGCTGCTATCCGTTTCCGTATTAACAAGACAACCCACCGGTACGCGGGTACCCATCCACGCTCCAAGGAAAAGCATCCGCACGACAGGTGTGAACGTTTTCATGGCCCTGGGGCAAGGTTAGCAGAAAGCTCGGAATGGCTCCATCTTCACAATATTTTGTTGAAAAATTTACATTCGGCGGGCGTCCGCGTCTTTCCGGCCATCGCGATGGGCATGGCGCAATCCCCAAGCGAATAGTTCGTCGTGGATGGTGGGTCGTGCCATTTGAATCGTCAAATTATCCCTTTTCGGATAGACACGATTGGTGAGCAGAACCGCGACGACTTGCGCATGCGGGTCGATCCAGAACGAGGTTCCGGTAAATCCGAGGTGACCGAATGTGTCAGGGCTACAGCGTTCGCCCGCGGAGCTAGAGCCATGATCGTTTTTTCCGTCGAATCCCGCGCGCAAGGTGCTTTCGGGCCGACGGCGAACGAGCGGTTCGAGTTGTTCGACCGTGAGCCAATCGTCGCGCGTGCCTTGCAAAGCATCGAGGATGGCCGCGCCGAGCATGGCCACATCCCTGGCCGTCGCAAAGAGCCCAGCATGACCGCATAGTCCATCGCCACCAAGGGCCCAGGCGTTTTCGTCATGAACGGCGCCGCGCACCAGCCCTCCCCTCCAGGCTACGACTTCGGTGGGTGCGGTTCGCTGAACGAAAGCGGGCTCCCCCTCGCGCCATTGTCGGGCGGAACGAGCTTGGATACCAAGGGGTTGTGATATTTGCGCACGGATGATTTCGTCGAGGGGCAATCCCGACGCTCGGCTCATGGCTTCTCCGAAGAGCAGATACCCGAGATCGCTATAACATGGGGGAAATCCATCTTCTTTCGGGGTGATAGCGAGGCATTCCGGGCGAAGAGCCATGGCGGCTTGCCGCAGGGCGAGGCATCGATCCACGATTTTTCCCTCTTGAAGCGGCGCGTACAAGGGGCGGTGCCCTTCCAATCCCGCACGATGGGCCACCAACCACAACAGCGGAACGCTGGCGACCTGCGTACCATGCGCATCGCGCAACGGAACGCCCAGCGGCATGAGCCAATCCACAAGACCATCACGAACGAGCCTTGCGAACGCGAGAGCCACGAAGCTTTTGGTCAAAGAGGCAAGATCGAAGAGGGTATCGGTTCCCGCCTCCGGCTGATTCGGGTCATCGATGCGGGCGAAACCTTCATCCACTTGCCATCCATGCTCACGGCGAAACGCGCAAGCCACCACGGCGCTTGCCGAGGCCTGGATTTCGTGGACGCACCAACCAGCGAGCCGGTCGAGTTCTGGGCAATGTCGTACGTTATGCATCGCGACTGGTCGTACGTTCATGGGGGAACAATTGCAACGGGTCGCGGCATTGCGGAAACCAACGGCAAAGGGTATCTGTCTAGGCTAGACCTCCTGGGCCGAGCCTGGAATGGTGGCCGCACGAGAACGTGGTTGTCTCGACAACATCGATCATGAGACGAAGCCTGACAGCAGACAAGAGGTGGTTGGCTTGGCTTTGGCTGTGGGGCATGGCTTTGCTCACCGGGTGTTATTCGCTCGCGCCGGGGCGTCAGGCGGTCGATCGGATCGACATTCAAGAAAACACGCAACTGCGTGATGACGAGATCAAAGGGAAAATCGCGACAGGATCGAGTCCGCGTTTTCTTGGAATCTGGGATGGGGTAGCGTTTGAGTACGCGTATTTCGACCGTTTCGTGTTGCAGCAGGATCTGGCTCGCATCGAGCGGTATTATCGTTCCAAAGGCTATTACCATTCGCGAGTGCGCGCAGCGCGCGTCATTCCCACGGGTAAACAAGGGCATGTGCGGGTCGAGATCGCGGTCCATGAGGGTCCCCCCACCATCGTGCGTTCCGCTTTGCCTTCGGGGTTGAATACCGTGCCGTTCGAGCATCAGGCCGCCATTCTCAACGCGGTGGAAAAAGGGCTGAAACCTGGCGATCGATTCGATGAGACGATCTATGAGCAGACGAAAGACCGGATTCGTGCGGAGCTGAAAAACCGTGGATTTGCCTGGGCTGAGGTCGAGGGGCGGGTGCAGGTGAACCTTCTCGATTTGAGTGCGACGATTCAATATGAGATCAAGGCGGGACCGTTATTTCTCGTTCGTTCGGTGACATTTCTCGGGATTCAGGATCTGCCACGGGAGCCGATTCGACGCGTATTCAACGTGAATCCTGGGGATAGTTTTTCGGCCAAGGATCTCGAAACGGGGAAAAACGCGCTTCTGGATCTCGGGGTATTGGCGGACGTGCAGGTTTCCTGGCCTTCGGGCGATCCGCAAGCGCCCACGAACATCCCGCGAAACAAGGCAGGGCAACCGGCGGTTGACGTGGTGGTCCGATGCACCCCCGCCCCGCTTCGTACGATCAAGTTGGGAGTGGGAACGGAACTTGATACGATTCGGGCCGACGTTCACGGCGTGGCTGGGTGGGAAAGCCGCAATTTTTTGGGAGGATTACGACGATTCACCGTAACGGCCATGCCCGGGATCGTGTTTTTCCCCACGAAAGTTGGGCAGTTCGAGTCCCCCGACCGATTGTTGCCGGAAGGCAAACTGCTCGCATCGCTTCGACAACCAGGGTTCCTCGAACCGCGGTCGACAGGGGTTTTACGTGGAAATGCAAGTATTTTCCCAGTGCTTCTGCAGAGCTATTCGGATGACGTCATTCTCGGCTATCGAGAACTCAAAGGCGCGGTGGGAATCGAACGTATGTTTTGGAACCATCACCTTCATGTGGGAACCTTCTTTCACGGGCAGGCCTACTATCCTTTCACCTATGTAGGAATTCTCGACGATAGCCTGCGCAGGGTGCTGGTTCGCTACGTGGAGCTATCGTCCTATTTGGACTTTCGAGATGATTCGTTGCGTCCCCATCGAGGAGCCTTCCTGAGCAACTCGTTACAACTGGCGGGGGGAATATTGGGAGGCAGCGTATCGGACGTGAAAGTGCAGCCGGAAGTGCGTTTATATGCCCCGATTTCCTCAACGGTCACGTTCGCCGTTCGTTCGACGGTGGGTTTTTTATTTCCTCGCGATTATGGGCAAGCGCTCAAAGACCAGTTCGACGAGGGCGATACGCGGGACCAGCAGCTCTTGTACTTCCGTGCGTTTTACTCGGGCGGTCCTTCCTCGAATCGTGGCTATCCGTACCGCGCGGTAGGGCCCCACGGTCCCGGAGCGTTTTTGGCTCCGAACGTTTCGGCCAGGGAATTTCGCGATCGATGTGGTGCCGGGTATTCGGAGGACGCTTGTCGTATTCCGTTGGGGGGCCTTACGTTATGGGAGGCATCCGCGGAGGTTCGGTATCCCATTCTGGGACCCTTGACGGGGGCGGTTTTTGCTGACGCCTCCGACGTCACGAGAGATAAAACTACTTTTCATTTCGAATACTTACATTTATCCACGGGGATGGGCTTCCGCTACGATACGCCTGTGGGACCCATTCGTCTCGATGTCGGATATCGCGTTCCTGGCATGCAAAAAATCGGCGGAGATCTCGACCGCGAGGAGCGAGATCCAGGACAAATCTTCGGCCAACCGATTGCTTTTTCTCTGGCGGTCGGACAGGCGTTCTAACGACTTGCCCCGTGCGTCCGACGACTTGCTTTCCGAGGGGCATCGGGACCTGGGCATCCGGGGCTGGTTATCGGTAGACTAGGAGCATGGCGAGCATCGGATGTTCACGGTCACGCATCGTATTGGCTTTGGTTTTCCTTCCCTTGGCCTTTTGCCTGGGGGGTTGTGGCTCGGAGGATGCGGGCTTCGACGATGCGCGCGGCGGAAGCGGTGGAAGCGCCGGCAGCACTGGAAGCAGCGGCAGCAGCGGCAGTAGTGGAAGCAGCGGCAGCGCTGGCAGCAGCGGTAGTGGGGGAAGTGGCGCTAGCAGCGGCAGCAGTGGAAGCAGCGGTAGTGGTGGTGGGGAAACGGAGCTTTCCGCTCCGGAGATTGTCGCGCCCGCGGATCAGACCGTGATGGAGGATGAAACCTTACGGCTATCGATCGAGGTCATTTCCTCGGCAAAACAGACACGGATATGGCTGGACGGGCTTCCGCCCGGAGCGAGATTCGATGAGGATTCGCGACAACTCACGTTCACACCGGACTTCATTCAGGGAGGCAATAGCTATCCGGTTACGGTTCACGCATCGAATGAGGCCGGATCGACTACCGCATCGTTTTCCATCACGATTATAGACAGTATCACACCATCGTTTCCAACGATCACGGCTACATCCACCGAATCGGGATACTCGAAGCTGACACTATCCCAAACGACGGATGCTTACCTGGATAGTCCTGGACATGCGGGGCGCAAGTTTGTTGCACGAGTGTACGTCCCCAATGGTGCGACTGCCTCGGAGCGCATGCCGGTTCGGATCTATCTCCACGGTTTCGGAGGCGCCCCGTACAATGGGACGAGTTCTGGAGGCCAGTTCCGCATCTACCCACACGATTCGATGAATTCGTATTGGTGGGGATATGGGGATGGCTCTCCGGGGGGAAGTTCAACGACAGTACCGAATTATACGCAACGTCGGATCCTTCATTTGTTGGAATGGGTGCTTCGTACGTATCCTGGTGCGGACCCGGAGCGGGTCTATGTGACAGGCGGGTCCATGGGTGGGGCGGGAGCGAGCGCCTTTGGGCTGCTCTACGGTCGTCATTTTGCGTTTGTCGAAGCCACGATCGGGCAAATGATCCCTCGCAACCATCGTCCCGCGCGGATCAAGCAACTCGAAGAACTCTGGGGAAAGGTGCAGGACAATTGGCAAGATGGTACCTCGTTGGAGGATGGGACGGCGTTGGGGGTATGGGATCGGCAGGATATCACTCGTGTTTTGTTGGACATGCCGGAGGCCAGGGATCAATTCTTGTTTACGAAGCATGGCAAGGACGATGCGACGATCCACTTTGGCGCGGTCACCCATGCCAGCGCACTGACGGGGTTATCGTATTATCAGACGGTGCAAAAGGAGGGGATCGGTCATATCGCGGTATGGGATGAGGGAGGTCATGGTTCGGCGGATCCGGTGATGGGTGAGGGCTGGTGGGATGATGGATTCAGTCTACTGTTCGACGAACGGAGTTATCTTCGAAGGGATCGGGCATTTCCCGCGTTTTCGCGAGCGAGCCACGACCGCGATCCAGGCGATGGGACGGGCAATGGCAAGCGAGCGTGGAACGACAACAGTGGGTATGCGGGGCAGGTGGGTACGGCCGGAGATACGGGCTGGTCTGGTGAGATAGCGGGAGCGCTCAATCGATTTTTACGCTGGGATACGAACGGTGTGGTGGATGAATGGGAGCGGTTTGAGATTCCGCTCTTTGTGGTGGATGGGAAAGGCAGCGCGGCGCCGAAGGCGGGCTATCCTACGCGGGGGGATCGATTTGACGGCTCATGGCCGGTGACGGTGGACGTTACGGCACGACGGATACGTCGTTTCCGCTGTCTTGCGGGAGAGCCGATTCGATGGCAATGGGAGGGGAAAACGGGGACGGTATTGGCGAATGACGACGGTTCGGTGACGGTGCCTCAGATCGAGTTGGACACGAACGTACGAACCTTGGTGCTGACACGGGCGACGGGTTCATCGACGGGAACTGCGGCGTGGGAAGGCAATCCTTGACCGAGGGAACCGTCGGTCTATTCTCGGGTGACGTTGGCATGCTCGACGGGTTGCAGTAGGACAGGATGATGAACAAGCCTTCTGGAACGGGACGGACGGGAGCGGTGCAAGATCCGGAGTTCGAGACGGTCCAGTTGAAAGCGGCGGTGCCATCGCGGTGGGAGGTACCGAGCTATCGTCTCACGGTGATGGAGGGGGCACAACGGGGGGTAACGTTTGGCTGTCCGGTGGGGTCGAGTGTGATTGGCAGTGCGACGTCGAGTCAGATTTGTCTGCAAGATCCGACGGTTTCGCGGGTTCATGCGGAAATCTCGGTGCAGCACGATCGGGTGGTGCTTCGGGATTGTGAAAGCACCAACGGTACGTTCATCGAAGAAGTACGGATTCGCGATGCGGATGTTCGTGAGGGCAATCGGATTCGCGTGGGTTCGACGGTGATGCGGGTGGAGCGGTCGGGGGAGATGCTGATTGCGGAGCTTTCGGCGAACGACAGTTTTGGAGAGATGGTGGGGCGGAGTCCAGCGATGCGCGCGGTATTTTCCGTGCTCGAGCGGGTCGCTCCGACCGACGCCACGGTGTTGATTCAGGGGGAGACAGGAACTGGAAAGGACTTGGCGGCAAGAGCCATCCACGAAAACTCCCGTCGAGCGGAGGGTTCGTTCGTGGCGGTCGATTGCGGGGCGATTGCCGAGACGCTTTTTGAAAGCGAGTTATTCGGGCATGTGCGGGGAGCGTTCAGCGGTGCGATTTCGGACCGTACGGGAGTCATCGAAGAGGCGGATGGGGGAACGCTATTTCTCGATGAGATCGGGGAACTGCCGCTGGGGTTGCAACGAAAGCTGTTGCGGGTCCTCGAAAACCGAGAGATACGACGTGTCGGTTCGAACCGCTCCAAGCGTGTGGACGTCCGTCTCATCGCGGCGACCAACCAGCCCCTCTCTGCCGCGGTGAACGCTGGATACTTTCGAGAAGACTTATTTTTCCGCCTTGCCGTGGTGATGGTCGAGCTTCCTCCCTTGCGGCAGCGTCGTGGTGATATTCCCATTCTCGCACGTCATTTGTTGGCGCGTCTGTCGGATCAACCCGTATCGCTTCCTGCGGAAATCCTTGCATCATTGGGTTCGCGGGGCTGGCCTGGCAACGTCCGCGAGCTACGCAATTTTTTGGAGCGAGGTCTGTCCCTGGGCTGGGCAGGAGAGCGTATCCCCGCGGATCCAAAGCCGATTTCAACCGCCCTGGACGATCTCGTTCCCACGCATATGCCTTTGAAGGAGGCCCGGGTGGCGTGGATGGAACAATTCGATGAAGTGTATCTTCGCGCACTTCTTCGAAAGACAGGGGGAAATGTCTCCGCGGCCGCAAGGGAGGCTGGCGTGGGTCGACGTTTTCTTCAGCGGACCATGAAGCGAATCGGCTGGTCAGACAAGACACAATCTGGAAAAGAAGACTGATCGCTTCCTCCGCAATTCCGCTCGCACATTGGAATGCCAGCCACATCCGTGTAATCTATCCCTGTGGCAATTCCCTCCAACCAACCGTCCAACGATGAGCCTGATCCGATCGGGATGATTGTCGACGGCAAGTACGACATTTGCCAGCGTGTTGCCGCGGGGGGAGTGGGGACGGTATATCGTGCGCGCCATCGATTTACGGGGCGCCAAGTAGCTCTGAAGCTTCTCAACGAACAGTATACCCGCGATAAAATCATGTCGGAACGGTTCCTCCGCGAAGCGAAAGCAGCAGCGGAAATAGGCCATCCGAATATCGTCGAAGTCGTTGATGCCGGTGTAGACGAGGCCGTGGGGGTGTACGTTGCCTTCGATTTCCTCGAAGGAATGGATCTAGCCGACGCCTATCGTCGCAAATTGCTTTCGATCCGCCAGATACTCGATGTGGGAGACGGGGTCCTCGACGCCTTGGCGGCGGCCCACCAGGCGGGAATCATCCATCGAGATATCAAGCCTCCCAATATTTTTCTCCTTCCGGGAGAACACGGCAGCTTTTCTGTTCGCGTGTTGGATTTTGGTGCCGCGAAGCGCCAGAAAGTCAGTGTGGAGGAATCGCTGACGACCTTTGGAACGGTCATTGGAACGCCGGCGTATATGAGTCCGGAGCAAGCCTCTGGGCAGTCGGTGGACCCACGAACGGATATTTGGTCCGTGGGGGCCGTGCTATTTCGGGGTCTGGCGGAGCGTCCTCCGTTTGCGGAGCGAAATCCGAGTCTACTATTGGCCTGTATCATCCGGGATACGGCTCCGAGCCTTGCGGAGTTTCGACCGGATTTGCCGATGGAGTTGATTTCGGTGATCGACAAGTCGCTGGCCCGGGACCCAGCCCATCGATGGCCGAGCGCACAGGCGATGCGCGAAGCCTTGATGCAAGCTCGTGCCAGCGTCTCAGGGGCCGTGGCTACCATGACCCCCGAGCAGCTTTCAGCCTCCTACGTACGTCGAGTCGAACCAAACCTCGTCGAATCCCCATCGATAGAAAAAACGATTCAGGCCGTCCCCTCGTCGATCCTCGCTCTTCAGCGAAAACAGCAAAGGAAAAGGATGGCGGGAGCATTGGCCGTCGCGGTTTTTCTCGTTGTCATCCTCGCATTTCTGTGGTTTCGACCTGCCATGCAGCGCGAACAGCCATCGGCATCGGCAGCGACAGCCACTATTTCCCAGCCTACGGTACCCGTCGCGTCAAACTCCGCAGCTCCCACGATGGGATCAGCTAGTGCAACGTCGAGTGCGGCTTCGGTTTCTCCCATTCCCACGAGGATACATATTCCTACCGTGGTTGTTCCTGGCGTGGTTGCGCCACCTGTCAAAGGGAGCCGAGCGTTGCCGACGGGTTCGCAGCGCCCACCTGTCGTACCGATTCGAGAATACGAATGAAGATTCGAACCGTTCTGCTCACAATGGCCTTGAGCCTGGGTTCTTCGGTTGCCTTTGCGGATGATGCCCAGCTTGCACGCTCTCACTTCGAGCGAGGGGTTGCTTTGCTCGATGATTCGCAGTTCGCGCAAGCCCTCGTGGAGCTAGAAAAATCGCGTTCGATTCGAGAGACGGCACCTGTGCTTTTCAACCTTGGGTTGGCTTATCGTGGGGTGGGCCGGTACCTCGAAGCGCTCGATTGTTTCAGGCAATTCCTCGAGGTTCGGGATCATGCGAAACATAAGAAGATGGCGGAGATGGCCACCACATTGATCGATGAGTTGCAAGCGGGGTTGATTCACGTGAAGGTGCGTGTATCGGGCGGGGCGACATCTGTGCGTATCGATGGCAAGCCGACAGGCCAACGAGACGGGGTTCATTCCGCGGTGCTGGATCCGGGAACTCATGTTTTTGAAGCGGTTCGTGAAGGTTATGAACCAGCGGTGCGGCGCATCGAGTTCAAGGCGGGGGAGCATGCTGAAGTGATTCTCGATGCGAAAAGCCATCCCAAGTCATCGAGGATTTCGATCGAGGCTTCTCCAGCGCAGGCCGAGATATGGTTGGACGGCAAGCTCGTGGGTCGTGGGCATTATCACGGGCAAATACCGCTGGGTACGAGGCGTTTGCGGATCGTGGCGCCTGGGCATGAGCCTGCGGAAAGGACGGTAAACGTGAAGCCGGGTTCTCGCCAACAAGTCACCATTGCGCTCACCCAAAGCAGTCGTCCGATCACGAAGCAGTGGTGGTTTTGGGCCACGGGGGCAGCGTTGGTTGCGGGAGCGGTGGTTACGGCGGTGCTCGTGCAGCCGGAGAGCAAAACGCCTTACGAGGGATCGCTTGGATTTGTGTCGGAAGCGCTGCGGTGACGCCTCCCAAGGGCAGCAAGGCCGAGGGTTAGAAGTGCGAGCCAAGCCGAGTTGCCCGTGGAACGAGCCGTTGTGCAAGAGCAACCGCTGTCGTCGTCTTCCCCTGCGGCGGAGGGATTAGCGGGTTTTCCAGAGGCGCCCGCAGAACTACCGCCCGAGCCAGATTTTCCACCGGTGTTGGTGTTGCCCGCGTTACCAGCGCTGGATCCGCTGCTTCCCCCCGTGCCTGTTCCTGCCGAACCGCCTTCGTTTGCCCCCGCGCTTCCCCCAGTATTCGCCCCTCCGCTGCCGCCGGTATTCGCCCCTCCGCTGCCGCCGGTATTCGCCCCTCCGCTGCCGCCGGTACCCGCGTCCGGGTCAGGCGTGGAGCCTTCCGTATCTTTGATGGTATTGCTGATGGGCCAACCGGGGTTGGTTCCCGAGCCAGCGTAGGCACCTCGAAAGGTGAAGCCCGCTTTGGAAGTGCCGTTGAAATCCACGTCATAATCGATATCGCTTTTGGCGACGGCCATATCGATGGCAGCGCCTTCGCACTTGCCCGTCAAAGGATAAAAATCCATGTTGCCGAGTTTGGTGGATGGGTTTTTTACGTATTGAGCGGCGTTTGCGACGGTGTCGATCAAGTTGTCGCGAACATCGCTACCACCCGACACTCCGGTGTCGGCAAAAATGAGATTGCCAAAAATCGCAGAACCTTGAGCAGCGTTGCTACCCACGTTGATTCCTCGCTTCGCACTAAAAATCGTGTTATTGTAGACGCGTGCGAGCTTGAGAGGCAGGTCATGGTTCCGCAGCAAGATGGCGGTGTCAGTCACATCGATGAATACGTTGTCGTGAATCGAAACGCGCCCAGAAGCCTGGAGCAATGATTCGCGGTGATTGCCAATGAGCACGTTACCGTAAATTTCGTAAAGGTCCTCCGACCCTGGACCTGTATCTGGGAAGCCACCCACCAATAAGTTGGGACGGTCCCCGTCGGGGCTCGGGCGATCGTTTTTGATGAAAACGTTGTGTCGAATGATGGTGGAGTTGGGACCCGTGGGCATGCCAGCGATGGAAGGACGCGGCTTTTGATGCTTGATTTGCATGTTGTAGCCGACCGTATCCTCGATGAGGTTGTTTTCGATGATGCCGGCCACAAACGCGGATTCGCCGTTGGAATTGCCGAGGTATAGCCCGGTGCCCGCACCCGAAACGATAT
Organism: Deltaproteobacteria bacterium ADurb.Bin207; assembly: GCA_002070115.1. Classification (GTDB taxonomy): domain Bacteria; phylum Myxococcota_A; class Polyangia; order Polyangiales; family Polyangiaceae; genus MWCO01. The sequence goes on along the minus strand of MWCO01000060.1, from coordinate 11,315 downwards.
TTCCGCGAATGACCCATCCCCAGGTCGGCGCTTTCGTGGAAATCGCCACCGTCTGTTGCCCGTTGTCATGACCGATGAAGGTGCATCCTTCCACGGTGATATGATGGACGAGATTGTTGTCGCCCCCTTTGGCGCTCAGTCCAAAAGCGCCGTCCACTCCTTTGCCGTCGACGGTAAGATAGCGCAAAACGACGTATTCGGAGTTGGTGATTTCGATGGTGTTGCAGCAGGGCCCCGGGTCCGCGGTGAACACGGCGGGAGCGCCAGAGGACGGACCTTGAATGACGATCGGCTGGCTTTCCGTTCCTTTGAGATTGTTGATCACGAGCAATTTGGGATAGGTGCCGCCCGCAAGGTGAAGCGTGTCGCCAGGTTTCAGTGTCGGCAAGGCGGCCTTGTAATTGCTCGGATCCGCGTTGATATCCGCCGCCAGGACGCCGCGCGAGGATAGTAACGCGATACCAAAAGATGAGATGAGGATGAGCCGTGTTCGCATGTTGGTTCCTTCCACAATGGGCGTTCGATGACAGCTACCCCAGCATATCTCAGGCCAAATCCGTCACCCTCGAAAACGCATGAATTTACGCATTGCCGCTACCAATCTGCGTCATTCATGTCCTCTCCAATGCCGTATCGAGCTTTTCGCGATCCCATCGTGTCGCACCCGAAGCTGCGACCGAGTCCGATGATTACCAAACGGGCCGCATCCTCGATCATACTTCGATCAGCTCGAATCGACGTGTTCCCAAACCAAGCCTCTCCGCATATTCCACTTGATGCGCACCATCGAGCAACGGGTAGGAAAGCTTGTCCAAGGTTTGGTTCTCCGCTGCACGGACCAATTCGAAAGCAGCTTGATCGAGCGCGACGGGGTCGGAAGAAACGGCAAAGCCAATGTCCCTTGCCACGATGGGGGATCGGCATCCCATGCAATCACAATCCTGGGTCAAGTTCACCAAGCCGAGCAAGAAGGTCAGACGACCTTTGGCGTGACGCACCACGCCAAGGGCATGTTCGGCCATTTTTTCCTGCATGGCATGGGATGCACTATCCCAACGAAATCGAACGGCATCGCTTCGACACTGCGCGATGCATTCTCCGCAACCGATACAAAGCGGATCGTCAATGGCAGCAATTCCCTGCGCATCTTGCATAATGGCTCGTTCGGGACAGGCCTCGACACAAGCGCCACAGGCCGTGCAGGCATCACGACGAATACGCGGTTTGGTATCGCTATGCTGTAGGAGCTTGCCTTTTCGAGAGGCGCAGCCCATGCCCAGATTTTTGATGGTTCCGCCATATCCAGCGGAAAGATGGCCGGTTGCATGGGAAAGGACGACAAGCCCATCGGCATCGGCAATGAGGGCGGCTACACCGACTTCGCGGAAGTGATTGCCATCGATGCCAACGATTCGTTCTTGATTTCCTTCCAACCCGTCGGCGGGGACAAAAACGGCACCGGTGCGTTCCAAGCAGAAGCCATGTCGAGCGGCAACTTCCGCATGCTCGGCACCGTTGGAACGGGGCCCGCTGTACAACACGCAGGAATCGGTCAGAAAGGGACGAGCCTCCCGGGCGCGAATGCAGCGGACGACGCCAGCCGCGACCTCGGCAGGAAGAAAGGTCGTCGTTCCCGGCTCCCCCACGTGGAGTTTGACGGCAATTAAATCCCGTTTTCTAATGAATTCAAGGGTTTGTGAGGCTTCTAGCACATCCTGGGCCGCCTGGCCCCATTGTTCAGGCGACTCAGCCGCGCAAACGCGTCGAAGAAAAACCTTGGCGGTATTCATGGGATGGTTCGAAAAAACTCCATGGCTTCTTCGATCTGCGAGTCGGTCATGAGATGACCCACTCGTGGTCGTCCGACGATACGATGTTTCCATCGAAGGCGTGCAAGAGCCTGTCCCAGGCTTCTACAATCCTGTCCCACCGAGTCGCGATGACCATATCCGATGTAGATGGGTGGGCGGTGGGTGGCCTGCGCTCCCCGCCACAATGACATATCCGTTTACGGACAATACGCCGCGAAGAGCCAGAGAAGCGGCGTAGTAGGCACCGTTGGAAAAACCAACCACATATACTTTTTCGAAAGGCTTGCCGAGGCGCTGTTCGAGCCACGCACGGGCTTGCGCCCACTGCTGCAAAATTGCCTGCTCCACCTGTGTTTGCGCGCGCGCGGACGTGGGCCAGGTCCACCAATCCCGCATCGAACCGGGACCGATTCCCCTTCGTCCACGCGGCATGATGACTGCGAAACCATGTTTGTTGGCGGCTCGTACCATGCCCCGTTGCGGTCCGTACTGCCACGTGGTGCCAGGTTGAATGACACCGTGAAGATAAATAACCAGGGTAGTCGGCCTGTCCTGCGGCAAATTCTCGGGGATATACGAGCAGATCTCGTCTTGCCACACCTCGAGTTCAGACGCACACCACGCAGGCTCCCTCGGTTCGGTGGATTCCGATGGCTGAGCGCTATCCGGCGGGTCCACCGACGCTTCCACCGAAGGGTCGGCCCATGCGACGGCAGACCAAGTCAGCCACAGGCCAAGGCATGCCATCGACGAACGGCACCATAAACGCATGACGTTGCGGTGGTAGCACGAAGCCAAAAGGAATGCCGCATTCGAAACAGGGCATAGGATCGCCGACACAAGCGTAATACAGTGATATTATTGCTCTTTTCTATTCCACGCCCTCAGCAGCTTTGATCTGACAATGAACATCGACGATTTGGCCTGGTTGGACCTGACCTTCACAAAAGGCGTTCAATCGCTCACGCCCGGAAGAGTCGAAAGCGTCGATGAGCACCTGGTATGTCGTGGGTTCTAGTCCGGGAAAAACGACGGGAGACGAGCAATTTCGTTTTTCCGAGGCAAGGGAGTAGCCGAGCAAAAGGGCGCGATAGGAAACGATATCCTCCGGGGAGCAAGCATAGGGAGAGGAGGCGAGCAATTGGGGCATATCGACTTGCAAAGCGCCTTGAGTCACCAACGGATCGCATGCGGTGGGCAGCGAAACCCCAGCTTCCGTACGCCCTTCGCACCATGTACCCCATGTGGGGGAAGAGGCTTCCGATTCGAAGCCTTCGATATGGAATCGATATCGTTTTTTGGGGTCGAGGGGTGAGAACGTCAGTTGTTCGTCACAATCCGCATCGAGGGCAGACAAGGCCGGGTCGTCGGGGGAGACACGAAACCGACTCACCTGGCCGGGTTGTTGACCGCAAACCAGCGCTCCCCGAACCGTGGATAGGTCGAGCACGAGGCTCGTTGGACTCGTTCCTGGTTTGATTTCCGAAAGGGGGCGACAATCCCCAACGACGACATTTCGCTGCAAGTAGGCCATCGTCGTTTCTGCTTCCGCGTGTTCCGTCGTTTTTCCGCAGGTCGTTTGCCAGCGGGGGCTCATTTCCAGACCCGTCGCAGGATCGATCACATGACGGCTTCCCGAAGACTCACCCCCGAAGGACACCAGGTCCCTTTGCTCATACCCATCGATTTCTGCGACATACTCGTGACCTGGAACGACCCAGGAAAACGACACGGGCATGCTGCAAGGCACGGGATTGGAGGAAGCCAATATGAAAGGCCGCGACGGGTCAGTGACATCGGTGAGCGTGGCGACATAGGATTTCCATGCTCCTGGAAAGTCACCGCAGACGACGCCTTGACCGAACGTGTAGGGCGATACCGTGACCAACGTGGGAGAGGGTTCCTCGCTGTGTCCACTGGAAGAGGAACAAGCGGGCGCAGTGGCCAGCCAAACAGCGGCTGTGAGAATAGATAGGCGCCGGGCCGAAAGCATGCCAGCACGCATAGCGGATGTCGGGGCGGCAGGCTAGCATGGAGTCCATGCGCCCTCGAAGGGATGAAGGCTCGCGCCCAAGGGGGCAAACAGAATATTTTATATGCAAATTCAATTAGTTACATACAATCCGGGCCGTGAATTCATGGTCGATTCGCCAATCCTTTGCACGATCCGAACGGGACTCGTCCACTGCGAGAGCGGCCCCGATTCGCTTTGATACCCAGCACATGCAAGGGTTCTGACGACAAGGAAAAGCGAAGTCTGGCCCCTGGTCCGATATCCACCACGTAATGGGGACCATCGAGAAAAAGCTTGGCCTCGCTCATTTTGTTGTACACGACCAACGAATCGCCTTCCCGTACGAGGACTCGGGAAAAGCGCAATCGCCCCGTCAAGGTATAAGGCTCGCGCACCACGAATTGCAGTCGTTTCGAAGTCATCGGAAGGATTTTTCCACCCGCGGAATGCTGGGCCGCCGTCGAGCCTGCCGCGGGACCAATCCAAAACCCACTGGACTTGTGGTTCTCCAAGCCTTTGCCGATCTGCACGATATACCGCGACGTGGCGGCCGGAGAAGCGTGGCAAAACAAGGCTTCATTCAACACGCGACGAGAGATCAACCGTCGATTCAAACGTACTTCCATCCTTGCCAGAGCCACGCTCGGCATATTTCCTTCCAACGCTTGTCGAAGGTTCGCGCAAAGACGTCGTCCTGGCTTCAACCCACAGAAAAAGCCAACGGAAGTGGATGGCGCGCTGTTGATGCCAAGCACGGGCGTGTGGGCATCGCATTGATGGGAAGCTGCGAGCAACGTCCCATCGCCACCGACGGTGACCACCAGCGATACTCCGCGCACCGAAAAGGGTTGGTGGGGAATTCCCACGACCTGGACTTGCGCCCCCAGTTCTCGCAGAGCGGCTTGCACTTGTTCGAGCGTGCATTCGTGCTCGTCGCGGGACGTCTTGCTATCCGATACAGCGATATTTCGCTCGAGCAACAAACGCCTTGCTTCGTCGTTGCGCTGTTGCGCCACGAGTTCATGGTAACTGGTGTGCTTGGTGACGAGCACCACGCGCGGTGGAACCACGGTCGGCAGTGTAGATGCCTCGATTGAGCCTGTCGATCGGAATTACGAAAGCCGGAGCGTAGAACGAAAAGCTAAGGGCAAAGCCTTCCCAAAGGCAGAGGGGGAGTTGCGAAGAACGACACGAAATAGCCACGGTCCATGCTAGGCTTGCAGCATTGTCGTGAACGAATCATCCGCGAAGATCACTTGGCTCGAACAGCTCCATCAGGTGCTGTTGCGGGTTCATCTTCCCGTCCGAGAGATGGTGCTCACGCAAGGAAGATTACGCATCGACTTTGGTTTTCGCACGGATCGGAATCTCACGGTGGACATTCGCCCCCGCGATGCCGCATCCCAGTGTTTTTCACAGACCCGTCGCTATTCGATTGGCTACGATGGCCAAGGGCCGCTCGATCGAAGCGAGCAAAGCGGTTTGGAGCGCCTGGTTTCCGTTTTGCAGCGCATCGAAAACCGTCTTCCCGAGAAATGGCAGGGCACCGCGGGTGTCTTTCTCCCTTCGACTCCGCGGTCCGAACGTTTCCTTCGAACTTTCCCGTTCTGTACGGTAGAGCGCTCCCAGGTTGGGGAAAGCTGGCTTACGGAAGTATTGGTTCGTACCACCTCGCGATGCAACCAAGACTGCCTTTTTTGCACGGCCCCAATCCACGAAACACCTTTAGAATCCGATATTTACGCTTTATTGGACGAACTACCGGAGGCTTTTCCTCATGCCATGCTCAGCTTGACGGGCGGCGAGCCAACACTTCGTCCATCGTTTCTGCGAGAGGTTGTCTCGGCCAGTTCCCGTGAAGGAATTGCCAGCGTGCAGGTGCAAACCAACGCCGTGCTTTTGGGCTCCAAGCTCGATCCGCAACTCATCCCCGTTCGACCTCATCTATCGTTTTTCGTATCGCTGCATGATTTGGATCCGGAGCGTTACGATCGCTGCACCCATACGCGGGGTCAGCTCGCCTTCGCGTTGAAAGGAATACGCAGGCTGGTGGATGGGGGTCATCGAGTCACCATCAATACGGTGGTGAGCGCAATCAACGTCGAGCATCTGGTGGATTTCGCAAAACAATGGCCGCGCGCGTTGCCGGTAAGCGATGCGATCGACTGGCATCTTTCCGCTTTGATTTGCCCATCCGGACGACCGGAAGCTGCCGAGGTTCTGGTGCCTTATCCAACGTTCGTCGAACAACTGCAACGAGCGGCAGCCATCGCCCACCAGCAGGGAATCGTGGTTCAGTCCGTGCGCGCTTCGACCCATGCGTCCGTACCTGCTTGTTTTTTACCCCCCGAATGGCAAGAACAACCATTCCATCGTCCGCAAGTTCTCGAACACGAAACGGGGCTCCTCGATCAACAGCGAGCGTGGGTCAAGGCCGAGGCATGTTCACAATGCATTCACAACGCGTATTGCTTAGGGGTTCCGAGGCCGTACGCGCTGCGCTTCGGCGTTCGAGCCCTTAGGCCCTTGAAGCCCCCTGCCGAATTGGCAACACCGACCCAAGATCGCGAGTGATCCTTGTTTACGAGTCTGTTGGCTCGCTCAGGGGATCCCAAAAGTCCGGGCCTACTCCGCAAACGGGGCATACCGCAGGAGGGCTGGAACCTCGATGCTCGATGCCGCAAACCTGACACCGCCAGCGGGTGGTTTCGGGGGGAAGAACGAGGTTCAAGATGGGTTTGGGATCGGTCATGGCGCGAACCGAGGGCGGCAAGCCTAGCGTCGAAATATCTAAAACGCCAGTAAATACCAGTAGTTATAACACATTCGAAAGCAGCGGCGAGTCATTTTGTCATCGCAACCTCGCGGGATTGCGATTCGATGCTACACTCGTGGCATGTCTTCGGCACTGCGATGGTTGGCTTGTTTTTGTGTGGCGGGCATGATTGCCGCGGGAGCGTGTGCGATCAATCCGCAGCCAGAGCCGCCGGGAGTCGCGGACGATAAGGGTGGCATGGGAGGGTCCGGCGGGGCCGATGTGGGCGCGGGAGTCGGTGATTCCGGCCCAGGGGATGGGGCCATTGCGCCAACGGTCGACGCGACTCTTTTCGAAGACGTGTTGAACACTGATGATGGCAATGAGCTAGGGGATAGTGATGACGAGGGCGTGGATGTCGTCGGGGGGGGAGATGCCGATGAGGCAGGCGACGCGGAAGAGGAGGAGGCAGGCGACGCGGCGGATGAAGGGGCGGCTGATGCCGGGGATGGGAATGTGTTGATGGATGTGGTGGATTCGTAGGGCGAACCGTCGTAGCGTGGAAAAGACCAGTGCGGAAAAAGGGTATGGGAAGGGCGATACCCTTGCGGATTACGGTGCGGTGAGGCGCGGTATTGTTCGGGGTTTGGCAGGCGGTCATTCCCTTCTTTCATGTAGGCAAAGAGATCACAAAACCCTATAAAAGAAGATGTGGCGCGATATTGACACCGTGCTGCCATTGAACACGGTGTATTTCTCCTCTGGGATCCGGCAGATCCCCATTGTCGGACTCGGAACGTGGCGATAGCTCGATAAAAAGCCTGGAAGTCACCATGGCATGAAGAATGCTCCGGTGTGTGAGGAATGAGAACCCCGAAGACGAGACCACTTGCTTATCGCCTTGGAGAAGGTTGGGTAGGGTTGAGAGCGAGGGCTTGTTTTCCCGTGCTCGGCAGTGGACTTCCACATAGAGTTTTGGGCCAACAGATGGAGGCAGCGATGACAAGATGGGAGAGTTTGCGAAAGCAGGGGCGTAGCACCGCCACTCTGGGATTCGCCTTGTTGATCGCCCTTGTTTCGCTAGCGGGATGCGTGGGCGCGGTTGGGGAACCCGAGTCGTACGGAGAAGGGACAAGCACTGGGGAACAAGCCGTTTCCAAGGTATCGTCGCAGACGGTCCTGGCGCGCGCGGAAGGGATTGCCCCCCACAATCGCCCGTATGTGTTCAACGGAGTGCAAGACTGCTACGGTTATGTGCGTCAGGTATGGAATGCCATTTTATACGATGGCTCGATGCATAGCGAGGATTTCTATCCGAACAGCTACAACAAGTCACGCTGGCTCGGGGTGTCCGGGGGGCTTCCGGTAGCTGATTATCCCAGCAGCAACTGGGTCTATTTCTCGGACCCCAGCGTTTTGTTGCCTGGCGATGTTCTTTCCACACACCAGGGGCACGCCTGGGGCGATACCTGGCACGGCGGGCTTTATGCCGGAGTCAGCAATGGGCAACATCGCATCTGGGACAACAGTGGAAGTGGAAATGGGGCGTATAATCGTCCTTTTTACTGGGGATTCCACTACTATTACAAACCCACCCACGACATGCTCGCTGGGAAAGGTTCCAGTTCCAGCGGTAGCAGCGGTTCGAGCGGGTCCACCACCAAGCCCTCGGCGGGATGGGTCCAAGAATACGGCACGTTCAGCCCGTATTTCGAAATCAACGTACGCACCGCTCCGAATACGTCCGCGAGTATCGTAGCCACCTACGGGCCCGGCCAATCCGTAAATTATGATTCTTACTACAATGATGGCCGGTATGTCTGGATTCACTACGTATCTTATTCTGGCTACGATCGATATATGGTATGCCGCGAAAACGGAACAGCCTGGGGAAGCTTTTCGTCGGGGGGAGCCGCGAGCAGCTCCAGTTCCTCGAGCAGTTCCGGCTCTTCAGGCAGCGCCAGTAGCGGAGGGTCGAAAGGCTGGGTGACGGAATATGGCACGTTCGTTCCGTACTTCCCCATCAATGTGCGCACCGGCCCGAGCACGTCGTCGAGCGTGGTAGCCACCTACAACGCTGGCGAATCAGTCAATTATGATTCCTACTACAACGATGGCTGGTATGTGTGGCTGCATTATGTCTCGTATAGCGGTTACGATCGCTACCTGGTAGGCAGGGAGAACGGAACGGCGTGGGGGGACTTTTACTAAGCCAGAAATCACTTGAAGCTCCCTGCTAGCAGGTAACCGTTTCTCGATTCCCACCCTACTTTCACCCCCCTGCCCTTTCTTACCCGCTATCCGACCGGAAACCCCGGACATCCCAACGGCAAAAGAGGGGTCACGGCCAGCGAAGGGAATTTCCCTGCGCATCTTTCATGGATCCGGTCCCAATCATGATCAGGTCCACGACGGACCAAACGCCAAACCCACCACACGTCAACATTTTGGCAACCGCCAGTCCCGACTGCCCCAACATGAAACGATCCACACCCCAACTACCGAGAAACATAGATACTATCAACAGAGTCGGGCCGTCGACAGTGGGATTTCCGACAGGAGGGGGACGTCGCAGCGGGCGTCCTTGCGAATCGCGAATTTTTCCCATACCGAATAGGATGACATCGATGAGGGACCAAATTCCCAATCCTCCCAAGGTCAGGAGTTTGAGAATCCCCAAGCCGATTTGGCCCATATAGAAGCGGTCCAGTCCAAACGTGCCGCCCAAATAGGAAAGAAGAAAAGCGGTGCCGGCATCCTTGTCGGAAACTTGTTCCATCGTTTCGGAAAACGACGATGAGTCATCCAAGCCAAAAAAGGGTTGTGCCATTGAACGATTTCTCCTTGAAATTCAGCAATTTGAATGATTCCCGGGACCATCGCAGAGCAAGTAGCCGCCATGAGTCTACCGTGATGGTGCGAAATAGAAAGAGTTTACGGCGCTTTCGAGGGCGAATTCCAAACGCTGTGAGCTTGTCTTTCGCTGCCATCGAATGCTATACCAACTTCGGCCATGAGAAAGAGCTTGATCAACAAAATAAAGGGAGTGTAGGAAAGCCAATCCCTTGGGTGAACAAGCCCCCGAATTTACATAACCATTGGATTTTACACATTATTAATGTTGAATCGCCGTCATTTTCATCAACTTGCTCTCCTGCCATTGGCATCCTTGGTTGGAGTCGAGGCTTGTTTTCAGTCCGCGCGCTCACCGATTCCGACGGAAGAAAGGGAGGCAGCGTGGGAAAGCATTGAAACGACAAGCGGCGGGCGTCTGGGAGTGGCGATTTTCGATTCGGCAAACGGGGCCTGGACGGGGCATCGCATTGACGAACGATTTCCGATGTGCAGCACCTTCAAGTGGTTGGCGGCCGCCTATGTGCTTCATCGGGTGGATCGGGGGCAGGAGAAGCTGGATCGTCGAATCCGCTACGGCAGCGACGCGTTGTTGCCTTGGTCGCCGGAAACGGAAAAACATGCCGATGGCAGCGGGATGACCGTCGCGGAGCTATGTGAAGCCGCGATTGCGATGAGCGACAACACGGCCGCCAATCTGATTTTGAAAGCCTTGGGCGGCCCGTCTGCCCTGACACATTTCCTTCGAACGCAGGGGGATACGGTCACACGGCTGGATCGGTGGGAACCCGACGTCAACACATCGATTCCGGGTGATGGGCGTGATACGAGCAGCCCGCGCGCGATGGCAACGTTGTTGCGTCGGTGGGTGCTGGAACCAACGCTATCGGATGGCTCTCGGGAGCGATTGGTGCAGTGGCTGCGGAGCACGAAGACCAATACCCATCGGCTGGCGGCTGGACTGCCCACGGGATGGAAATTGGGAAGCAAAACTGGCACGGGTCCTTATGGTACGACCAATGACGTAGGCGTTTACTGGCCGATGGGCCGGGCACCCATCGTGGCGGCGGTATTCTTGACGGAATCCGAAAAATCCCAAGAAAATCGCGAGGATGCCTTGGCACGGGTGGCGCGGATGGTATTCACGGGCATGGGTCATGGAAGGGAATAGAAAGAAGGCGGTTCTTCGCTCCTCCGAGCTGGCACGACAAGTAATTACCATGTAATTACGAGGGCTATTAAATACCGAAAGAATCAACGAGCATGAGTAGCCTTGCGTGCTCGCGTGACGCCATGACATGATAGGTTCGGCGCGAAGGGATGGGGCGGAATATCCCCGGTTCGAGCCGGGAAATATCTGTTTTCGCTGCTTCCAGGCGTGAATCCCCTCCCGGATCAAGAATCCGTGCATTCGGGTGTAGAGCAGACGAACTTCTCTCCATTCCAGGCGCAAACCTCGTCGGCACCGCATTCCCCATCGGAGAAACATGTCTTTCCCTGGGCTCCCGGCGAACGACAGCAGTATTTGAATCCATCCCAGGCACATATCTTTCCATCACAATCATCGTCGTACGTGCATGTGCTTCCACAACAATAATCGCAATCGAAGGTAGGAACGCCGGTGCCGCCACAAACCCCATTGCCATTGACTTCGCAACGCAGGGAAGTCCATCCGTTGGCTTCGACAACCTTGACGCAGGGGGTTCCGGTACAGCAATGATCGCAATCCGAGGTAGCGGGCCCTTTGCCTTGGCATGCGCCATTGCCGTTCCTCTCGCAATACAAGTTGCCCCATCCTTTGGCGTTACCCAATTCTCCACAGGTTTGGTCTGCCTCAGAACCGCTGAATCCCCCGCTGCCTCCGGTTGCGCCAACGCCACCC